>NZ_LIGG01000001.1:1268530-1323612 GCF_001273925.1 Bacillus sp. FJAT-27251
GGAGGATTAGCTCAGCTGGGAGAGCATCTGCCTTACAAGCAGAGGGTCGGCGGTTCGATCCCGTCATCCTCCACCACTTTCATAGTTTTATCCATTAATATGCCGGTGTAGCTCAATTGGTAGAGCACGACCGAATATGCATCGCTGAGAAGCATCAGCGTACCGATCGAGCTGCTGCTTGACTTAGCCTTCTGAGATCGGGACGACCTTCTTATCAGCGAAATATTAATTATTATTACTATAAACACCATGCCGGTGTAGCTCAATTGGTAGAGCAACTGACTTGTAATCAGTAGGTTGGGGGTTCAAGTCCTCTTGCCGGCACTCTGTGGAGGGGTAGCGAAGTGGCTAAACGCGGCGGACTGTAAATCCGCTCCCTCCGGGTTCGGCGGTTCGAATCCGTCCCCCTCCACCATTATATTTAAAGTAAAAATGGACAAGCTATACATGTCCTTTTATTTTTGTCATTGGGCTATAGCCAAGCGGTAAGGCAACGGACTTTGACTCCGTCATTCGTAGGTTCGAATCCTGCTAGCCCAGCCATTTTATGAGCCATTAGCTCAGTCGGTAGAGCATCTGACTTTTAATCAGAGGGTCGAAGGTTCGAGTCCTTCATGGCTCACTCTCTTTAACATGATATCCTGCGGAAGTAGTTCAGTGGTAGAATACAACCTTGCCAAGGTTGGGGTCGCGGGTTCGAATCCCGTCTTCCGCTCCAAGGGGCCTTAGCTCAGCTGGGAGAGCGCCTGCTTTGCACGCAGGAGGTCAGCGGTTCGATCCCGCTAGGCTCCACCATCACATTACATACAACCTTTCAAGCCTTAAATCATTTGATTTAAGGCTTTTTTTGTATTTCCTTCCGTAAATAACAGCCTCATTTACCCATTTATCACCGTTGCAAAACCTCGCATTTTCATTATCTACAAACATTTACAGAATTAACAGAAAGTTTATAAAGTTAATGGAATTTTTAACCTGTCTTCACACAGGCTCAAAATTCTCCAATTATACTTCAACGTAGGAGGTGAGCTTGTTCTGAGTGCTGATAAGAGCCTTAAAATCTACCAGGATTATTCACTTATTCAAACGACTCAACCTAATCTTTCCAAGCAGGCAGAGCAATATCTCTTTTATAAAAGGGTTATGGATCTTGTGCTGGCCGCAATCATCCTATTGCTAGCGCTGCCGATTATTGGGATATTTGCCGTTTTAATTGTCATTGAAACACCTGGATCACCTTTCTATCTTCAGGAGAGGGTTGGAAGGAACGGCAGGCATTTTAAAATGATAAAGCTCCGATCCATGCTCTGCAATGCAGAATCGGCTGGGGCGAAATGGGCTGAGGCCAATGATCCGCGCATTACAAAAGTTGGTGCCTTTATACGGAAAACACGGATTGATGAACTTCCGCAGCTGGTATCCGTCCTGAAGGGGGATATGTCGCTTATAGGGCCGAGGCCTGAGAGGCCTGTGTTTACCAGGCAATTCGCCAAGGAAATCCGTGGATTTGAAAAACGCCTGTTAGTGAAGCCCGGGCTGACGGGCCTTGCACAGGTAAATGGAGGGTACAACCTCTCTCCCCAGGAAAAGTTGAAATACGATCTCGAATATATTCAAAATCTTACTTTTGCTCTTGAACTGAAAATTTTGCTGAAAACATGCAAGGTGATTGTGACCGGAGAAGGAGCACGTTAAAGGCAGGAGACACCATGTCAGGTATTAAAAGCCAGATGGGCAAAGGAATGAAGTGGACAGGGACTTCTACAGCGATAATTACAATCATTCAAATCTCCCAATTTGGATTATTGGCCAATCTGATGACACTTGCGGAATTTGGTTTGACCGGAATCATTGCAGTTATTGTGGTCTTTGCCCAAATTGTCCTGGATTTAGGGCTGGGCTCTGCAGTCATCCAAAAAKAGCGGGTCACTCATACGATGCTCTCGACATTGTTTTGGCTGAACATTCTTACCGGGATTGCCATATGCTGCATTTTAATGCTGGCAAGCCCGCTGATTGCAGCCTTTTATCAGCGGGAAGAATTGACAAGCCTGATCCGCCTGCTTGCCCTGATGTTCCTGGCTGCTCCAATAGGGCAGCAAAGCCAGTATCTGCTGCAAAAGGAGTTGCGATTTTATGAACTGGGTGTTGCGGAGGTAGTTTCCAATCTCGTTTCCTTTCTAATTCTGCTTGTGCTCATTTTTACAATCAGCCCGATTCATGCCTTTGTGATTTCACAAGTTGTGCTCTATTCGTTAAAAGGGTGTCTATATTTCTTCTATCAAAGTTGGAGGCCAACTTTTGAATTTGATTTGAGCCAGTGCAAGGATCTCCTTAGCTTTGGAGGGTTCCAGCTTGCATCAAGGCTTGTAAACAGGATAGGCTCCAACCTGGATGTCATCCTGATTGGGAAATTCATGGGAGCGGAGGCGCTGGGGGTCTATCACCTGGCTTACCAGATTGTCACTATTCCTGTCCTGAAAATCAACCCTATTCTCACACGAGTGGCATTTCCGCTGTTTTCAAAAAACCAGCACAGTCAGAAGGCTTTAAAGGACGGCTTTTTGCATATGACAAAGCTCCTGGCTGTTGTGACCTTTCCAATGCTCCTTGGGCTGATGGTTGTGGCAGATGTCTTTGTTGCCGCGATATTTGGCCAAAAGTGGCTAGTGGCGGTTCCGATTGTGCAAATAATGGCCATTGTGGGCATTCTTAGGGTGCTTATGAATCCTAACGGCTCCATCTTGCTTGCAAAAGGGGAGGCCAGGCTTGCATTTTATTATGACAGCGGTGTGCTTGTCCTATATGGGGCCTCCTTGCTTTTCGCCGTTGCAAGCGGAAATTTGGAAGTGGTCGCCTGGACGTATGTCTTGGCCAGCCTGATAAATTTCATAATCGGCAGGCAGCTGTTGAAATGGCTGATCGAACTGGAGTGGCAGGCTTATTTAAAATCACTGGCAGGTCCATTGGGAATGTCGATGCTAATGGCATTGGCGGCATGGATTGTAAAAGAAACAGCCTCTGGCATCTTGCCTGATTTGCCGGCAGGGCAGCTGGCAATTGGCATCGTGGCAGGTGCGGCAGTCTATGTCCTGCTCCTTTGGAATGTCTTTCCTGCCTTTTTTTTAACCCTGGCAAAGAAAATGCCGGGGAGGAACATGTAAGGTAAGTATTTTCTGTCATGTTGTTATCAAAAAAAGAAAGGCCGTTTTCTATGAAGGTATTATGGATCACAAGTGTCTATCCAAGCAACGATCAGCCTGGGAGCGGAGTGTTTCACGAAACCCAGGTGCAGGCACTGTCTGCACTGGGGGTGGAAGTAACCGTTATTTGTCCGGTGCCGCGGACTCCAATGCTGTTTCAGCCGGTAAAAAAACAATATCGTGCCAGCGGGGATATCCCTCTTGTCTATGAAAGGAAAGGAATCCTTGTATACCGTCCGCGCTATACGGCGCTTCCCGCTCAGCTGCGATGGGCTCAGCCTGACAGACGGATTGCAGCGGCCGTTACCGGGACAATGGATAAGGAGAAGATTGTGCCCGACCTTATTCATGCCCATTTTGCCATGCCCTCGGGCGGTGCAGCAAGAATAGTGGCCAATGAAAAAGGCTTGCCATGGATCCTGACGCTGCATGGAAGTGACGTTCAGGTTTATCCGCACTATAGTACAAGTGCTATGAAGGCATTCCGGCGGTCGGTGCTGGCAGCCAATGAGGTGCTGGCCGTTGGGGAGAATTTGCGGCAGAAAAGCCGGGAGCTGACAGCCAGGGAAAGTAAGCACCTTCCAATTGGTATCGACCTTTCCCGATTCGGGATGCCGCAGCAGTCCAGGCTGGCTTTGAGAAAGCAGCTTCAGCTTCCAGGGGATAAAAAGCTGATTGTCTTCGTAGGCAGGCTGACCGAGGCGAAAGGGGTATTTGAGCTTGCCAAGGCCCTTGAGCAGCTTCCAAACCAAATGGCGGCTGTCTTTGTCGGGGACGGGCCGGCAAGGAAATCACTCAGCATGCATCCCGAACTGAATACCAGGCTGTTTCTTGCCGGCCAGGTTGAAAATCAAAAAGTAAAAGATTATCTGGCGGCATGTGATGTGCTCGCCCTGCCTTCCTGGTCCGAGGGGATGCCAACGGTCGTCGTCGAAGCGTTGGCCATGAAGGTTCCCGTCGTGTGTACGGCCGTCGGCGGCATACCCGATTTATTCAAACAGCACAGCCATGTCCTGGTTGAGCCAAGGGACATAGACTCGCTCGTTCACCGTCTGCAAAAAGCAGCCTGCGGCCAACTTTATTCTTCGCTCATCATGGAGGAGCTTTCCGATCATGTCCACATGCATTACGATGCCGAGCGGAATGCTGTAAAGCTGAAACAGGAATATACGAACGTGCTCCAGACCGGGAACCAGTCTGCCATCTGATACAGAACCAATCTGAAGAAAGGACGTGTGAATATGAAAAAAATTGCCGTAATTGGAACAGGTTATGTCGGCCTTGTTTCGGGGACATGTTTTGCGGAAAGTGGCAACAAAGTTATCTGCTGCGATGTTGACGAGAACAAAATCAAACAGCTGTCCAAAGGAGGAATGCCAATCTATGAGCCGGGTTTAGAGGAATTGGTCTTAAAAAATACCAGGGAAAACCGGCTTACCTTCACTACCGACATACCACAGGCCATCTCCCAGGCAGACATTGTCTATATCGCTGTCGGTACTCCAATGGCGGTGACTGGCGAAGCGGATCTGATGTATATCAGGCAGGCGGCAAAGACAATAGGCCAGAACCTGAACAGCTATAAAATCATTGTTACAAAAAGCACGGTGCCGGTGGGAACAGGCAAGCTTATTTCCGCCATCATCCGTGAAGAGACGAAGGTTCCATTTGATATAGTCTCCAATCCTGAATTCCTGCGGGAAGGCAGAGCGATTGAGGATTCCGTGAATATGGAAAGGGCAGTGATTGGAACGGCCAGCAGCAAGGCTTTTGACCAGATTGCGGATCTTCATAAGCCTTTTACTTCAAAGATTGTTAAAACCACTGTGGAAACAGCAGAACTTATTAAATACGCAGCCAATGCTTTTTTATCAACAAAAATATCTTTTATCAATGATATTGCGAATATATGTGAGCGGGTGGATGCCGATGTAACCAAGGTATCGGAAGCTATCGGCCTTGACAGCCGGATCGGCGGGAAATTCTTACAGGCCGGAGCCGGTTTTGGCGGCTCTTGTTTTCCAAAGGATACGGCGGCGCTGCTGCATATCGCCAAGGATGCGGGGTATGACTTCAAACTGATTCAGGCGGTTATGGAAACCAACGAAACCCAGCGATTGCTGATGGTTGAAAAGCTCACCTCCGCTCTCGGTACTTTAAAAGGAAAAACCATTACGGTGCTCGGTTTGGCATTCAAGCCTGGAACGGATGATGTCCGAAGTTCCCCTGCGCTTGATATAATCCCGCAGCTTGTAGACAGGGGAGCTGATGTAATGGCCTATGACCCCGTTGCCGTTGAGGAGGCAAAAAGGCGGCTAGGATATAAATGCACTTACACAGATGACATTTATCAAGCGATTGAGGGAACAGACGCCTGCCTGATATTAACCGATTGGGAGGAAGTAAAGCAGGTTGATTTAGCCAAGATTAAGGGCATCGCCAGGCAGCCAGTCATTGTGGATGGCCGCAACCTCTTTGAGATTGAGGCAATGAGGCAGCTTGGATTTACGTATCTTTCAGTAGGCAGGCCGGCCGTTCATAACAAAAGCATCATTTCCAAGGCTATTTAGGCAGTGAAGGTGACCAAAGGGTGGCCGGAAACGGGCACTGGCTTCGAAATCAGCCAGGCACAAGAAGATGGCAGGAAGCTGAGCAGGCGTCGTTTGGTGCAAATAGCAGCTGCAGGAACCTTCCTTTTGGCTGTGATGGCACTGGCGAGCATAAATCAACTTTACCTCCTTTTTCCGGGCTTTTGGATAGTGCTCATACTGGCCATTTTTTTACAACCCTATGTGGACAGCGAAAAACTGTTCCATGGCTCGATGTACCTATTAGTTGCGGCTACATTCCTTAATCAATCGGTAATCAGCATCAATCTTGGTGTGTTCAGCCTGTTTATGTACAGGCTGGTCCTGATTGCGGCAAGTGTTCTTTTTATCATCCATATCACAAAGGAAAAGAATCTTTTCCGCTATTGGGACCAGGTCCATGTAAAGGGCAGCCTGCTTTTCCTGTTGTTTTGGCTTGGGTATGGAATGACTTCCCTGCTATGGGCGAAATCGATTATCGAAGGGCTAAAGTATTTGTTCCTGCTTGGTACCGGTATTCTGTTTATCTTTCTGGCTGTATTCACTTTTACAAAGATATCCCGGCTGTACCTGTTTTACGGAATATGGATGATCATGACCATTGGACTGCTAATTCTCGGCCTGGCCAATCATTTTTGGCAGGTCCAGCTGCCAAGTTCGACACTGTACGGCGCACCGGAATATAAATTAGGCTATCCGACGGCTGTCTTTTTCAACCAAAATGACTTTGCAGCTTTTTTGACCATCTCTTTCTGTTTTTATTTGGCTGCCGCAAAGAACAGCAAGGGCGTGTGGATCAAAACCTTGGCTATCCTGCTCGCCGTCCTTTCTGTCTATATTGTCTTTCTGACCGAATCAAGAGCCAGCCTGCTTGCAATGATGGCAGCCCTGGCCGTCTACCTTTTCATCCTGCTGCCAGCGGTGCTGAAAAAAGCAGCAATCCTTGCAGGTTCTGCTATAACCATTGTAGTAACTGTAGCATTTGCAGGGAGCCTGATGATGGCGCCCATGGAGGACAGTACTTCCTCCAATGCTGTCAGGGTCAATCTGCTTAAAAACACTTTGCATTATGTACTGGATACGTTTGGATTTGGCGTTGGAGCCGGAAATATCCCTTTCTATTTAAAACATGAACCTGTATATGAAACCGACTCGGTAATCGAAGTTCATAATTGGCTGGCCGAGCTCCTTGGGAATTTTGGGATATTCATTTTCCTTGGATACATTGCGATGTATGCGTATCTATTTTTCTCCCTTTACACCCTCCATAAGCAGGGAAAAAGGCACAAGGTGCTCCTGGAGGCCGGCATGGTGGCGATGGCTGCCTTCCTGGTGGCCAGTATCAGTCCCAGCTCGGTTTCCAATCTTTATTTCCACTGGGTCTTCCTTGGGTTTGTGATGGCTGTGGTTTCGGTCTTTAAAAGCAAGCAGCAGGAGAGGGAAAACATTTATTAAGGAGCAAGTTTGGCATGGAATTCATGATTCAAAGAGTGGCCGCCAAAAGTAAAAAGTACCTTTTGATCCTGCTTTTGGTTCCGGTCCTATTGGGGCTGCTCGGCTGGTTCGTGCCAGTCGGAAATGAACCAGAAGCCATCAGTGCAGAAGCGGAACTAACTTTAGGCAGCTACCAAAACAAGGATTTAAACGATCCAAAGCTCGTAGTGGGCTTGCTGACTACCCCCCCTTTTTATGCAGACCATTTCCAATGGGCGGGGGAGCCAGAGGAGATTCTCTCAAAGCTGATTGTCACGCAGGTAAATGAACGGAATATAAACCTGGTCTATACCGGGACTGCAGCCGAGGACGCGGTGGAGATGGTAAATGAAATTTCCGCCGCCTTTCTGGCTTTGGACCAGCAGGAATTTGCGGAAAAGCAGTCGGTCATCCAGGCAACCATTGACTCTCTGGAAAACCAGGAAGTGGCTCCGGAAGCACAGGTCGACCAGCACCGGTTTTTATATGAACTTAAGACAGCTCAGCTCGATAATAAACCAGCTTCGTGGATTAAGCAGGCACAGGAAGCAAATGTTGAAGGCCAGGCCCTGAGCTCTCGTGACAGGGCGGTCCTGGGAGTTTTAATCGGCATTACCATAATGTTTTTTTGGATGGTGATTCCCGAGTTGGTAAGGAAGCCTTCCTGATGTCCCAATAAAAAACAGGAGGTCAGAACAGATGGATGAAAAGCAGGTTCTTGTATCGGTCATTACTCCGGCCTATAACGCCAGCCAGTTTATTGAGCAGACGGTCCATTCCGTCCGGCAGCAGACTTTTACAAACTGGGAAATGGTTATTGTGGATGACTGTTCAACAGACGATACCCGAGAAAAGGTAAAGGCGCTTGGTGCCGGGGATAATCGGATACGCCTGGTCTGCCTTGAAAAGAATGGGGGTGCAGCCGTGGCCCGCAACCGAGGATTGCAGCTGGCCAGGGGAAGATACATCGCATTTTTGGACAGCGATGATTGCTGGAAGCCGGAAAAGCTCGAAAAGCAGCTGTCTTTCATGAAAGAGAATGACTATGCATTTACTTTTACTGCCTATGACCTCATTGCTCCCGAAGGTGATTACTTAAACAAACAGGTCTGGGCGCCTCCCCAAATTTCTTATTACGACTTGCTGAAAAATACCATTATTGGCTGTTTGACCGTAATGATTGACAGGGAAAAAACAGGCTCCTTTCAAATGCCCAATATCCGTACCCGGCAGGACCTTGCCACATGGCTTTCCATTCTGAAACAAGGCCATGTCGCATACGGGTTGAATGAGGTGCTGGCTGAGTACCGCACCGGCAACCCTTCGATTTCCAAAAATAAGTGGAAGGCCCTTAAAATGAACTGGTTTGTCTACAGGAAAGTGGAAAAGTTGAATGTGTTAAAGGCCTTCTGGTGCTTCTCGCATTATGCAGTCCATGCGGTGGCAAAACGATTATGAGCGAGAGGAACATTGAAAGGATGGGGATAGGATGAGGAAAATCCATGTGATTGTGGCGACGGGAGACTGGGAACAGGATGGGCTTCGGTATCGGCGCCACCGGTTGGCTGAGCATCTGCAAAAACAGGCTGATACAGGCGAAGTCATCTGGCTCTGCCCGAGTCCGCAAATAACGGAAGACATGTATTCGAGCCTGCCTAACGGCATATGGCAATTCACGGTTACGGACCTTTTTCCGCATAGGCTTTTTCGCTTTGGACGTTATGTGGATCTCTTTTATCAGAGCAAGCTGCACGCACTGCTTTCCTATCTAAAATCAGTTGCGGGCAAATATCAGGTGTATCTTTGGTATACCTTTCCCGGCTTTCCGCTGCTTGCTGACCTTTTTCCTTGGGATAAGATCATTTATGACTGCAGTGACTTATGGTCTTCGCCAATCAATGGCAAGCATACACTTCTGTCGACTGCAAGGGAAAAAGTGATAGCTAATGCTGAAAACAGGATTATGGATAGGGCCAGCCTGATTTTTTGCACCTCGGGGTACTTGCGGGAAAAGGTTATCGAAAAGACAGGAAAGGGTAGCCATGTATATACCTTTGAAAATGGCGTTGATTATAATCTGTTTGCCGGCCAGCAGGAAAAAAAGGAGGGGATCCTGCCTCCAGGTTTTAAAGGCACCGTTTTGGGCTTTATCGGCGGCATTAAACCAAAGCTGGATTTTGGCTTGATCACCAAAGTGGCGCGCGCAAAACCTGATTGGCTGCTATTATTTGTCGGCCCGGACGGAACCGGCGGCAGCCCTGAGTTCAGGCAGCTCCTCGAAGAGAAAAATGTCGTATGGACAGGCGGGGTCCCATCAAGCGAGGTTCCTTCCTATATGAGCCTGATTGATATCGGCATCATGCCTTACAAGGACTCACCCTACAACCAGGCTGTGTTCCCACTCAAACTGTTCGAATTTCTGGCAGCCGGCAAACCAGTTGCGGGTGTCCACCTGCCTTCCACAAAAATGTATGTGGAAGATGGCATCTACCTTCATTTGGATTCGGGAAGTGCAGGCGAATTTATTGCTGCATGTGAAAAGCTTGCCAATGGCAACAACAACCCGGCTGATGTGCAAAGAAGGCGGAAGTCGGCACAGATGAAAGATTGGGATGTCGTGTTTTCCGGAATGAGATTAGCGTGCGAGGGCCTTCCGTCAGGAACTGCCTGGGAGGACACTGCAGCGGAAAGCGGTACGGTCAACAGCCGAGTCCATGGTTTAAGCCCGGTACTTAAGAAGACCAGCGAATACCAAGGAGGGAAGGAGGAGTTATCATGAAGAAAATCAAGAAAGCCATCATTCCCGCAGCAGGCCTGGGAACTCGTTTTTTACCAGCAACCAAGGCTATGCCCAAGGAAATGCTGCCCATTGTGGATAAGCCGACGATCCAGTACATCGTCGAAGAGGCAGTAAAATCCGGGATTGAAGATATCATTATTGTGACAGGAAAAGGAAAACGATCAATTGAGGACCATTTTGATAATGCCTTTGAGCTGGAAGAGAACCTAATGGCAAAGGGAAAGTACGAACTATTGAAAAAAGTGCAGGCCTCGTCCAGTGTGGACATCCATTACATCAGGCAAAAGGAACCAAAGGGACTTGGGCATGCTGTTTGGTGCGCGCGAAAATTTGTTGGTGATGAACCCTTTGCTGTCCTTCTGGGGGATGACATAGTCCAGGCAGATACCCCATGCCTCAAACAGCTGATGCAGATATATAATCAACACGGCACCTCCGTAATTGGAGTGCAGTCGGTCTCGCCAAGGGAGACAAACCGATATGGAATTATTGATCCTGCTAATTCTGGCGGACGCTTGTACCAGGTTCGGAATCTTGTAGAAAAACCTGAACCTGGCAGTGCGCCCTCCAATTTGGCCATAATGGGGAGATATATACTGACACCGGAAATTTTCCCAATCCTTGCAAATCAAAGAGAAGGGGCTGGAGGGGAAATTCAGCTAACAGATGCCATTCAACAGCTGAACGGCTTTCAGTCTGTCCTTGCCTATGAATTTGAAGGCAGAAGGTTCGATGTGGGAGAAAAGCTGGGATTCATCCAAACGACCCTGGAATTCGCGCTGCAGCAAGAAGAATTGCGTCCCCAGCTGCATAGCTTTATTGAGCAGCTTCTGGCAGTGAAAAGATGAAGAATGGAAAAGGATGTTTGACTATTTTCAGACTTTACAAATAATTAATCCGGGTTTAACTTCCACTTTGTAATCCCAGGCTATGATATAAGTAATGAAACATTTGGTTCATGGACCAGCAATCATTGCCTGGGAGGATGATAGCATGTCAACTTTACTGAATATCCTGTATTTGTTAAGTATTGCCGCCGCATTCATCTTCATTTTTTACAACTCTTTTTCTGAAAAAAGCCAAAAGAGACGCTGATGGTGTTTACCTGTTTCCCCATTTCCTCCATCCCTCAAATAGATTTTGTTTTTTTAATAATTCCCCAGTACAAGAATCCCCTCGCATAATTAAACAAAATATTCCTTCTTGTATATATATTCAGATTTTTGTTGAGTTGAGTCATTATAATGATACCGTTTACAATGGAGGTGGGAGAGGGGCGATAGAATGAGAAAATTATCAATTGTTGGCATGCCCATGGACTTGGGCCAGATGAGGCGGGGGGTCGATATGGGCCCGAGCGCGATTAGATATGCCGGAATTTACGAGAAACTGAGGATGCTTTTTGATGAAATCCATGATATGGGAGATATTCAGATAGGCAGGCCGGAAACCAAGGTGGATGCCGAATCGAACCTTAGAAACCTTGAACTGGTAGCGGAAAAAAGTGAGCTTCTTGCCAGGGAAGTGGACAAAATTATCGGAACGGGAGCGTTCCCGCTTGTCCTTGGCGGGGACCACAGTATTGCTATTGGAACATTGGCTGGTGTATCAAAGCATTATAAAAATCTAGGTGTGATCTGGTATGATGCCCATGGAGACTTAAATACGGCGGAAACTTCGCCTTCTGGAAATATCCATGGCATGCCTTTGGCTGTCAGCCTTGGGTTGGGACATGAATTGCTGACAGGGATAGGCGGATTCAGCCCGAAGGTAAAGCCGGAGAATGTTGTCCTTATCGGCATCAGGGCATTGGATCAAGGAGAAAAGGACCTTGTCAGGAAATTGGGAATCAAGGTCTATACAATGCATGAGGTAGACCGTTTGGGAATGACAAGAGTAATGGAAGAAACCATTTCCCATTTGAAAGAGAGAACAGATGGAGTCCATTTGTCATTGGATTTGGATGGGCTGGACCCGGTTGATGCTCCCGGGGTTGGCACACCGGTCACCGGAGGGATCAGTTACCGCGAAAGCCATCTGGCCATGGAGATGCTGGCTGAATCGGGAATCGTCACATCTGCAGAATTCGTGGAAGTAAATCCGATCCTTGATGAAAAAAATAAAACAGCCATGGCCGCTGTTGCATTGATGAGCTCCCTGCTTGGGGACAAACTATTATAAAAATAGAAAAGAGGCTGCCGTTGGGCTAGCCTCTTTTTATATAAGATGTCTCATGAGTATGATTTTTCCGAGGTTATATGATAATAAGTGTTTAACAAGTGGTCGAGCTTGGTACTAGCCCGAATCACTTCCTTATCTGACAGCGAGGTGTCCTTCGCCAGCTGGATCATCTGATTCCTGCATTCCTCTATATTTTGAATTAGTGTATCTACGTTCATAGGCTTTCCCACCTTCACTGATATAGTTAATTTTATACCCAGATTGCGACTTTTTAAACCATAGAAGTAAATTTTTGTTAAAATGATATATGTCGGGTTTCAAAGATGAAACCTTTTCTGCTATCATTTCGTAACTAAGATAGCCGCAGGTAGAGCGGAGGTTGAGAATGGAAACAATAGTAAATTCCAGAATTACACAGGTCCTCAAAGGAGACCAAAATGCTTATGGGGAAATCGTAGAACTTTATAAGGATAAAATCTTCCAATTATGCTATCGGATGCTTGGCAATCGGCATGAGGCGGAGGATATAGCCCAGGAGGCTTTTATAAGGGCTTATATCAATATCCACAGCTTCAATCAAAATAAGAAATTCTCTTCCTGGATTTACCGGATTGCAACAAACCTTTGCATAGACCGAATCAGGAAAAAGAAGCCTGACTATTTTCTTGACGCTGAAGTCCCTGGTACAGATGGGTTGAACATGTATTCCCAGATTGCCTCTGAAGCCTCCTTGCCGGAGGATGAACTTGAAAGTTTGGAACTTCAGGAAACCGTTCAAAAAGAAATTGCCAAATTACCCGAAAAATACAGAACGGTAATTGTATTAAAGTATATTGAAGAGCTTTCGCTTAACGAAATCAGCGAAATCCTTGACTTGCCTCTGGGAACGGTAAAAACGAGGATGCACAGGGGAAGGGAAGCGCTTAGGCAGCAATTAAGAAATGTATAAGCTGAGGTGAAAGAAAGTGAGTTGTCCAGACAAATTTATTGAATATATGCATGACTTCCTGGATGAAGACATTGCACCGGAAAACGAGAGGGAGCTCAGAGAACACCTGCAGACCTGCCAGGCCTGCGAGACTCATTTCAAGGAACTAAAAAAAGCGGTCGCATTCGTGCAGAGCACTGCCCATGTGAAAGCACCTGACCATTTTACGGCCGGCGTAATGGCGGCACTCCCAAAGGAAAGGAAAAAGGTTGAAGTGAATCGCTGGTTCAAGCAGCATCCCTTCCTGGCAGCAGCGTCCTTGTTCATCCTGTTGATGGGGGCAAGCATCCTGTCCACCTGGAACCAGGAACAGCAATTCTCTTTTTCAAAACAGCCGAATTTGATAGTCGAAGATGATACAGTGATTGTTCCGGAGGGGGAAGTTGTCAAAGGGGATATTGTCGTCCGCAACGGCAAGCTGAAAATAGAGGGCGAGGTCCAGGGGGACGTGACCGTCATTAACGGAGAGCAATACATGGCTTCTGCCGGCAAGGTGACAGGCGAAATAAGTGAAGTAAATGAAGTGTTTGAATGGATTTGGTACCATATCAAAGAAACGGCGAAAAGCACGGTGAATTTAGGGGAAGGCGATAAACAGTCACTCGAACCATGAGTGACTGTTTGTTTTTATTCATAAATAAAGCATCTGTTATGATATAATAATAAAGTTACAAACAATGGTTTTTTTGCAAGGAAGGAACATCCTGTTTTGACTAAACTTGTGGAGGAAAGGCAATGTCGTTTGCTGATTTGGATATTGTAAAATCTCTCGCCAATATTGTAGACATTCTCCTTGTTTGGTTCGTAATATACAAGGCTATGGGTTATATTCGGGGCACAAAGGCTGTGCAGCTCCTAAAAGGAATCTTTGTCATCCTGATTATTAAGTTTGCCAGTGACGTACTGGGGCTGAATACGCTTGGCTGGATCATGCAGCAGGCCATCACCTGGGGTTTTCTGGCGATCATTATCATTTTTCAGCCTGAGTTCAGGAGGGCGCTGGAGCAGCTTGGACGCGGCCGCTTGTTCTCGCGGACCAATTTAAATGAGGAAGAGAACGATGAAAAAATGGTGGAGGCCATTATTAAGGCTACCGATTATATGGCGAAACGCCGGATTGGCGCTTTAATCTCAATTGAAAAGGAAACAGGGATGAGCGATTACATAGAAACGGGCATCCAGCTTGATTCCAAAATATCGGCAGAACTGCTGATTAATATTTTTATTCCAAACACACCGCTGCACGATGGTGCGGTGATTATCCAGAGGAACCATGTGGCCGCAGCCGCGTGCTATCTGCCACTATCGGAGAGCCCTTTCATTTCCAAGGAGCTGGGAACGAGACATCGGGCGGCGCTCGGGATCAGCGAGGTGACCGACAGTGTGACAGTGGTTGTCTCCGAGGAAACAGGAAGTATCTCGCTGACTAAAAATGGGGAGCTCTACCGGGACGTCAATATGGAAAAATTGCGGGAACTTCTGCAAAATGATTTGATTTCGCAAACAAAAGCAAAAAGTGCAGCTTCGACCCGCTGGAATTGGAGGGGGAAGAAAAATGGATAAATGGCTGGATAATCCCTGGTTCTTAAAAGGTGTTGCCTTGCTGCTTGCCATGCTGTTATTCTCTACCGCTCCAAAAATAGATCCAAACAAGCCCGGAAATGTGAATGTACCGTCTGATGAAGATTCGGAGCTGCTCTCTGGAGTTCCAGTGAAAAGCTATTATGATTCGGAGAATTTTGTTGTCTCCGGCATACCAGAGACAGTTGATGTCACCATACAGGGGCCAAGGAATATTGTTCAACAGGCTAAGGCATTGCGAAATTTCGAGGTGTATGTGGATTTAACAAACGAAGAAATGGGCGAGCATCAAGTGGAAATCCAGATCAGGGAAATTTCCGAGAGGCTGAAGGTGACCATAGATCCTATGTATGCTACAGTTTCCATCCAGGAAAAAGTGACGAAGGAGTTCAATGTTGAGGCTGAATATAATTCCGCTATTGTGGAAAATGGCTATCTCGCAGGATCACCTGTTGTTAAGCCGGGAAAAGTTCAAATAACGGGTGCGAAGGATGTTGTTGATAAGGTTACCTATGTCAAGGCCACAGTCAATGTGGATGGCCAAATTCGTGATGATGTGACAAGAGAAGCGGCCGTTCTCGTTTTGGACAAGGAGATGAATAAGCTGAATGTCCAAGTGGAGCCGCAGCTGGTGCAGGTGACCATTCCTGTTAGAAGCTCGAGCAAGAAAGTGCCGCTTGAAATAGTCCAGAAAGGCACGCTTCCTGAGGATATCAGTATCGAATCGATTACTTCGGACGTGGAAGAAGCGACCATACTTGCCCCTCCTGATGTCCTGGAGCGGGTTGACCAGGTAAGGGTGGAAGTTGACGTCAGCAGCATCGAAGAGGATACCGAGCTAACTCTGCCGGTGATTATATCCAATGGAGTGATACAGGTCGATCCGGAAACGGCAAAAGTGACGATAAAAGTGAAAAGACAGCAAGAGGAGAGTCAGGAAGCCGGGAGCCAGGAAGCAGAAAACCAGGAAACAGAGACCCGGGAAGATATCACTGTCTCCAATATTCCAATCAGCGTTTCCGGCCAGGACGAAGAATACGAAGTGACTATAGTGGATCCTGACAATGGTGTCGGAAGCCTGACGGTTTCAGGTCAAGATGACAGGCTTACTTCCATCGAGGAAAGCGATTTTCAACTATTGATTGATGTATCGGGTCTCGCGGAAGGAGAACATAGTGTCGACATTGAAGTGTCAGGGCCTGAAGATGTCGAGTGGAGGCTGGCAAAGGAAAAGGCCAGTGTCTCGATTACAAAAAGAGATGCGTAGTCATTGAAGAGCGATTAAAATTCGATTAGTTATATACAAGGAGCGATTGATCAAATGGGTAAATATTTCGGTACTGATGGAGTACGCGGAGTGGCAAATAGTGAATTAACTCCAGAATTGGCATTCAAGCTTGGCCGGTTTGGAGGTTATGTACTAACAAAGGATCAGGAGCGGCCAAAGGTACTGATTGGACGTGACACACGGATTTCGGGACATATGCTTGAGGGCGCCCTTGTGGCCGGCCTTTTGTCAATCGGAGCTGAAGTCATGCGCCTGGGCGTTATCTCAACGCCTGGCGTATCCTATCTGACAAAGGCTCTTGGGGCACAGGCTGGAGTAATGATCTCGGCTTCCCACAACCCTGTGGCTGATAATGGCATTAAATTTTTCGGCCCGGACGGATTCAAGCTGTCCGACGAGCAGGAGCTTGAAATCGAGCGGATTATTGACATGGAGGATGACCAGCTTCCGCGTCCGGTGGGAGCAGCCCTGGGACAGGTGAATGATTACTTTGAAGGCGGGCAGAAATATCTGCAGTACCTTAAGCAGAGTGTCGATGAAGATTTCTCCGGCATTCATGTCGCACTGGATTGTGCACACGGAGCTACTTCCTCATTGGCCATGCACTTGTTTGCTGATCTGGATGCAGACATTTCCACGATGGGGGCATCTCCAAACGGACTCAATATCAATGATGGCGTCGGCTCCACTCATCCGGAGGCACTTGCTGCCTATGTAAAAGAGAAAGGTGCAGATGTAGGTCTTGCCTTTGACGGAGATGGCGACCGCCTGATCGCGATTGATGAAAATGGGGAAATAGTGGATGGCGACCAGATCATGTACATCTGTGCCAAGTATTTAAATGAAAAGAACAGGCTGAAACAGAACACAGTCGTTTCCACGGTGATGAGCAACCTTGGCTTCTACAAAGCCCTGGAAGCAAAGGGAATCAAGAGCATTCCTACCGCTGTCGGTGACCGTTATGTAGTCGAAGAAATGAAGAAGAATGGATATAATCTTGGCGGCGAACAGTCAGGACATATTATCTTCCTTGACTACAATACGACAGGTGACGGCCTGCTGACGGGCTTGCAGCTCGTCAATATCATGAAGGTTACTGAAAAGCGCCTTTCCGAGCTTGCTGGCGAGATGAAAAAATTCCCGCAGGTGCTTAAGAATATCAGGGTAACGGACAAGCATCATGTAACCGCCAATGAAAAAGTTAAAGAAGTCATCCAAAAGGTGGAAGAGGAAATGAGCGGCAATGGCCGCATTCTCGTAAGGCCTTCGGGAACGGAGCCATTGGTGCGGGTGATGGCCGAGGCGCCGACTGCCGAGCTTTGCCAGGAATATGTCGACCGAATTGCCACAGTTGTAGAACAGGAAATGGGCTTGCAGGAAGAGGGAAAGTAATCGGCAAAGTCCGGTTGGCCCAATGTGCACAAATAGCTTTTCCATGCATCAGGGAACACTTTTGTTCCCTGATGCATATTTATTTAGTGTAAGAGGATTACTCTTATGCTTTGAGGGGAATGGCAGAGAAGGGCCATTAGCAATTTTTTGTTGACGGATAAGAGAATGTCATGTATGATTATCCTGTTTTTGTAAAAAGCAAAAACAGATCCTCTAGCAGAAAGGTGGGCAGGAAAACTAGCAATACAAAAGCGCCTGGACTAATCCCGACGGTGGATTAGTTGACGAGGGTGGAGGTTTATCGAATATTCGGCGGATGCCTCCCGGCTGAAGAGCACAGCCGCGATCTCTTCTTTAAAACATTGGGGTAACTTAATGGACAAAGAGAAGGGAATGCCACCATTTGGAAAATTTAATCATTCAGAGATAAGGGGGCAGGCAGCCCCCCGGTTCCTTGCCCCCTTAGCAGGGAGGAACAGAAATTATGTGTGGTATTGTTGGATATATTGGTTTTAATGATTCAAAAGAAATTTTATTAAAAGGCTTGGAAAAGCTTGAATACCGCGGATATGATTCTGCGGGAATTGCTGTTGCAAACGAGCAGGGCGTACACGTGTTCAAGGAAAAGGGCCGCATTGCGGACCTGAGGGCTGCAGTGGATGGAAGCGTAGAAGCCAACACTGGAATCGGACATACACGCTGGGCGACCCACGGAGCTCCAAGTAGGACAAATTCCCATCCGCACCAAAGCAACTCAGGAAGGTTCACGCTTGTTCATAACGGTGTTATCGAAAATTACGATATCCTAAAGCGCGAGTATCTGCAGAATGTACCATTGAAAAGTGAAACAGACACTGAAGTCATCGTCCAGTTGGTAGAACTGTTCGTAAACGATGGCCTTGGCGTGGAAGAAGCGTTCCGCAAGACGCTGACACTTTTGCATGGTTCCTATGCGCTCGCCCTTATTGATGAACAGGATAAAGAGGCCATCTATGTTGCTAAAAACAAGAGCCCTCTTCTGGTCGGCCTTGGCTTTGGCTTCAATGTAGTAGCAAGTGATGCCATGGCTATGCTTCAGGTTACGGACAAGTATGTGGAGCTTATGGACAAAGAGATGGTAATCGTTAAAAAAGACGAAGTAACCATCAAGAACCTGAATGGAGAAGCTATCAGCCGTGAACCTTACACAGCTGAACTGGATGCCAGCGACATTGAGAAGGGAACCTACCCTCACTATATGCTGAAGGAAATTGATGAGCAGCCGCTGGTGATGCGCAAAATCATCCAGAACTACCAGGATGAAAACGGTGCACTGGAAGTGGATTCCGACATAGTCAAAGCATTGAACGATGCCGACCGCATCTACATTATTGCTGCTGGCACCTCCTACCATGCCGGCCTGGTTGGCAAGCAGTTTATCGAAAAACTTGCCAAAATCCCGGTAGAGGTCCACATTTCCAGTGAGTTTGGCTATAACATGCCGCTTCTATCACAAAAGCCGCTGTTTGTTTTCATCTCCCAAAGCGGTGAAACAGCTGACAGCCGCCAAGTGCTTGTACAGGTAAAGGGAATGGGACATAAGGCTCTGACCATCACAAATGTCGCCGGATCCACATTGTCCCGTGAAGCTGATTACACCATGCTTCTTCATGCGGGTCCTGAGATTGCTGTTGCCTCCACCAAGGCATATACAGCCCAGTTGGCGGTTCTTGCAATCCTAGCTGATGTAACGGCCAGAAGCCGCGGCAACAATGTCGAATTTGACCTTGTCCAGGAGCTTGGAATTGTGGCCAATGCGATGGAAGTCCTCTGTGACGCTAAGGAAGATTTCGAAAGCATTGCCCACGAGTACCTGGCAGTAACACGAAATTGCTTCTTTATCGGCCGGGGCATTGATTTTTATGTAGGCCTTGAAGGTGCCTTGAAGCTGAAAGAGATTTCCTACATCCAGGCTGAAGGATTTGCAGGCGGCGAACTGAAGCATGGTACGATCGCACTGATTGAAGAAGGTACACCAGTCATTGCCATTGCGACACAGGACTTCGTCAATCTGAGCATCCGCGGGAACGTCAAGGAAGTAGCGGCACGCGGTGCCAACCCATGCATCATATCAATGGAAGGCCTGGAAATGGACGGAGACCGCTTCGTCATTCCGGAAGTGAACAGTTTATTAACACCTCTTATCTCTGTTATACCAATGCAGCTGATTTCCTACTATGCGGCGCTGCACCGCGACTGTGACGTCGACAAACCAAGAAACCTGGCGAAGAGCGTAACGGTTGAATAAAGTGGATAAATAGAAAACCCCTGATGTCATGTAAAATAAAAGTATGGAACCAGTAAAAAAAGTATGGAACCAGTAAAAAATGTATGGAACCAACTATGTCAGTCCCGATGAGATTTTATTCATCGGGACTTGTTTTTAATGGGGGGATAAAGTGCTTACTTTAGGTCGACGAATTAATTATGTAAGGAAGATCAATAAGCTAAATCAAGTTGAATTTTCAAAAATTATCGGTGTATCCCAAGGGACATTAAGTGAATTAGAGACAGATAAGTACAAACCTTCCTTGGAGATTATAATTTTGATACATAGGAACTTTAAAGTTGATTTAGAATGGCTATTAGTTGATACAAATGATATCACTAATAGAGATTTATGCTTACCAAAAATTACAGGAAAGGAAGAAGAGCTAATCCTATTATTTAGGGAATTATCAACTGAAGACCAAGATGAGATTATTGGAATTATTGAACTGAAATTAAATAGGTATAAAAAGGGTGGTTTGCAAAAAGTAGCAAAGTTCTAGGAAATGATTGGGCTCGATGTTCCGGAAAAATAAGTCGGTTACTGACAAATTAAATCGGTATCCGGACATCTAGATATATTTGGAATTACAATGAAGTTATATACATGACAATAAAGTAGTGTACTCACCGTTAAAGTTTTGTACAGACAAAATGACCAAACAGCTCGGTATTATTCAAATAAAGATATAGCAAAAAAACACTTGCTTTTATAATAGAAATACACGGTTCAAACTATTTATGATGGCATTACTTCTTTATATAAGAGCCAGATATATAGTTTTTTAATGGTTATGTTTTATACGGTTGAACATTACGCGGCTATAGATCAGTTATGAGATAAATAAATAGGACTTTGATAACCATAAAACAGAGAATATATTATGTGAAGCCATTTGATAAATTTAAAAAAGTAATCATCATCTATGGCCATTAATTAAAATAAATTTCCCTAACTATGTAAATTTGTTCCTTCTCCAAAAACTTAGTGGTAGATATACTTTAACAAATTTAGCGGCTGGTTAGCTGCTTTTTTGTGTTCAAACAAGCATAGATTTCTATAATAAAAAGAACCATGAGAAGGTACAAGTTTTTGAAGGGTGTATTTTATACAAACGGGTACGTTGCTCCAGAAAGGATTACCCGCTTTTATTGTGGAATTTCTTATGCAGCTAAGGGGACAAGATTATTTGGAGAAGAAGTCTAAAAGACTATTATATTTGTTAAAAAGTGCTAAAATGGGTATAAAGTAGAATCAGCGGGGAGAGTGTAACCAAGATGTTATCCGATGTAGATATAAAAAAACTCTTAAACAAAGAGGTCGTAGTACATCCGTATAAAGAGGAAAACCTTACTCCACTTGGTTATAACTTAACCCCAAGTGATTTTGTTTTTTCCTTATCAACGGAAGAACTAATTAACCAAGAGGATGGATATTATTCAATTAAGCCCCACGATACGGTACTAGTTTTAACCGAGGAGTCTATATGGGTTTCTAAAAGAATAGCCGGAACGTTCCATTCTAAAGTAGGTGTAGTATCGAGTGGGTTTGGCCATATTTCAACTACATTAGATCCTAATTGGAGTGGCCCGTTATTAATTTCTTTAAACAACCCAACGAAGATGACATTGAAACTTGCAAAGAATAAGACATTTATTACATTAATATTTTATCCGCTTAATACGATTTCTCAAAAGGACCATGATAATAATCCAAGTCGGACGGATATACTTCGATTAATATCAGATGATATGCTTCGAAAAGATTTATCTGAAAAGGGTAAAATGTTTATAAGTAAAGCTCATGAGATTTTTACCAACGAGAATATAAATAAAGAATTTACGGCAAAAGTTAATGAAATAAACCAAAAATCGATTAATCCTATCTTAAAGGCAATTAAAGCAAGTCGTAAAAAATACATAATTAATAACTTTAAATATTGGATATTAAATATCCTAATGTATGTCGGTATTGGCGTATTAGTATGGAGGTCTTTAATGTACATCTTTAACATTGGTAAACCTGAAATAATAAATAAAATCAATTTGAGTATTTTTATAGCCCTATTAGCAGCAATATTGACCATACCACCAGTTAAGAAAATAGTTAAGGAGGAGATTAAATGATGAATCTTAAAATAAAAAGAGTGCATAACGAAGCAAAAATACCAGTTCAAGCTCACCAGGGAGATGCTGGGATGGACTTATTTTCTATAGAGGAAAAGGTTATTAAGGCAGGAGAAGCTGAGCTAATCAAAACTGGGTTACAGATTGAGTTACCAAAAGGGACAGAAGCCCAGATAAGACCAAGAAGTGGATTAGCATTGAAAAATTCCTTAACTGTTTTGAATAGTCCTGGCACAATTGATGAGGGCTACAGAGGAGAAATAGGCGTTATCTTAATAAATCACGGTAAATTAGACTTTGTTGTCGAAAAGCATATGAGAATAGCTCAAATGGTCATAAATCTTGTACCGAGTATAGAGATTGTTGAAGTAAATGAATTAACAGATACATCTCGTTCTGCGGGGGGATTTGGATCAACAGGGACTAAATAATTGTGGGGTGCTGGTATTTAGCTGTTGTAAGGCAATATTTTATACAGTTATACGATAGAAAATAAAGGGGGCTACATGCGGAGCAGCCCTTTTTTTCACTAAAAGGCAGGAGAATTCATGTATGTTTGAGACGATTGTAAACACTGTACTTAGAGCAGCTGCGGCATCTCCCCTCCCATCTCCCATACGTACTAACCATGAATGAAGGTACGGCAGTCAGTAAGTCACCGTGGTCGAGGGAAACTAAAGGTCGGGCTCTATGGCAGAAAGTGTATCGACATTTATCGGCAACCTTAAAACAAACCGTATAGAATAGACCGCATGATCTATTGCATTCTCTGTGGTACAGTGCTGAATTTATACGCTGTATGGGCGGTTAACGGGGGCTTTTTTAGAAAAAGCAGCCTTTTCTAATTCACTAACGGATCGTTTATACTTTCTATTGTATGGAATATATTGGATGGATCCCTCTGAATATTAAAGAGCAAAATGTGGAGAGGAGATGGGCTAAGTGTCATTAAAAAGCAAATTAGCCGGAAAGACGAAGGAGGATAAGGCGTTTAGGGAGATAGTTTTATCGGTTGAGCCGAACAAGGGGGATTACTATACGTTGAGCGGGAAGAATCCCTTTTCTGATGAGTACATACTGAGAGTGCCAAACGAGTTGAAGAACATTCATGATTCCAGTTTAATAGGTACTGCGTTTGACTATTTAGCACGGTTTAGAATTGCAAAGTATAAAAAATATGAGTATGTAACATCGAACTTGGTTGCCTATCACGGGATTTACAAGTTAAGGAATTTGCCGCATATACAGGAATATTATCATGGGAAGTACAAGCCGTGGGAGAAGAAAATCAAAGAAGTGGTGATGAGTAGAAAGCGACTCACTGAATTGTATGAGATAGCGGTGCACTTAGCAAAATTGGAGCAAATTGCTCGGGCAGGGGTCAAGCCGGCAGATGTGGACTTGGATTACCTGTTTAACGAACCCGCTCCCGCTGACATAATGAATGAATTGGAAATGATGATGGTCGTATTTGAGGAAAACTTTATGATACCGAAAATTATAAAGAAGAGCAGCTTCGTGTCCTTTAACCCGAACTTCGGAATTGGTTCACTACTGGTTGAGGGAGCGGATGCGGATATCTATATTAATGGAACACTCTACGATTTTAAGACAACAAAGAGCAAAGCTTTGCAGAAGAATGATAATCTGCAGATGATTGGCTATTTTCTATTGGACGAACTCTCGAATTATTCCGGTTCAGAAGAATATGACTTTGGTAACTATAATTCCATTGACCGGATTGCCTTTTACAAAGCGAGATATGGGGAAGTGGAGTATTATGATGTGCGGGAGCGATTTACGCCCCATTTGCTGAAAAAGAAACTGATTGAACTGGCAGAGCATTTTAAAGGGAATGAAGGAAGCCTGAAAGGATACATAGGTTCTGGGGATAAAAGAGGTGCACTGCGGAAATTAGAGAAGTTAAGAAAAGGTGAGTTTGAGATATACACGATACCGAGCGACACTTGACAAAGGATAATAGCTGAATACAAAAGTGGAAAAGGTGGGTTCCTTTGCCGATTTACAGTTTGTTCCTGGTAAAATATTAATTAAGCAATGGCAGTATGTTTATTATTTTAATGAATCATGGCACACGGAAGCTAAAGTTTATACATTCACTATGAAAAAACATAGTAGGGTTGAAATCAAACAAAAGGGGTGCGTTAATCCATGATTAACGCACTTTTTGTTGAGCTACTTATTGAACCAGGGCAGCATTCCTGTAATAACTGAATTAAAAAGGATGAATTTTTGAAGAAATGCACTTAAAGTAATGGGTACTTTAATTAAAAAAGAAATCTAAACATGATGTAGAGTTGGTCTTCAAATTTATTCATATATAGAACATTAGTTCGTATATAATAGAAAAAAGGAGATGATTCATTATAACAAATCGTGACCGTGGTAACGTGAAACTGCAGTTGGCTTCTTTCAAAACCCTAGCATTCGAAATGACCAGTAAATGTTCGAGGATCAGGCTCGGACTGCTAAGCAGTTATTAGGCGGAAATCAGACGGGGGTTTGACCTGCGGAGCTACGCCACAGAATATAATCATGCAGTAAAGCTAACCGTATGGGATGAGGGATTTACTCACGACATTACAGGTTATGTTCATTACGTTGATCCGATAACTTATGAACTTCGGATTGAGGTGAAGCCTGGCGAATTCAAGCGGGTGGCATTCGATATTTAGTCGGAGTGAAGGTTTTAGTGATTATACTTAAGTTAACCTTATCTAAAGGTTGGTATTTTTTATTAAACTAAATGGAAGCTTAATTAAAATCAGATATTTGTGTTATTTTATACGGTTTGTGTTAAAATTTTACTTATTGTGATATTGTATAAATTATGTTTCGCCACACTAGGTTGAATTCAAGGACTAAAAATTAGGAGAAGAATAACATATGAAGTACTTAGCATTAGATACCAATATTTATTTAGATATGGTTGTATCAAGAAATAAAAGTCATAAGTCTGAATCCTATAATCAAATGCAAAAATTATTGGATTATGGAGAAATTAGATTACTTGTGCCTGCTGTTATTATAACTGAGGTTAAACGACATTTAGATCAAGAAATTGAGAAAATATATGAAGAACTGAAACGTATCAAGAAAAGTGTTGAGGGACTTTATTGGATAAATAATGTTGAGGAGATGAGAGCTTTTACGACTAGTATACCAGCTGTGAAAACTGGTATTAAGGAATTACATTCATTGTTTGAAGCAAATAAAAATCAATATATTTCCGATGCGCATGCACTTTTTAATAAACTATTTGAGCATAAAAATGTAATAATACTTGAAGAAACACAAAATATATTACATAGAGCGGATAAAAGGAAATTACATAAGAAAAGGCCATTTCATTATAACGAGCCTGATAAAGATTCTATTGCAGATGCAGTAATAATAGAAACATTAATAAATATCAAAGATTATAATAATCTTATTAATTTCACTCCAGATGATCAATTATTTTTTATCTCTAGAAACACAGCAGATTTCTCTGATAAACAACAAAACACTGCACTACATTCGGATATAAAGGAAAGTCTAGGATTATCTGAGCTTACTGAGCAATTCAATTATAGAATACACTTTACTAAAACTTTATTAGAAGATTTTAAAGATGAAACGGAACATGCAGGTTTTTTAGAGGAGTTAGAGCAGGAAAGAGCGAGAGAGTTATATGGAGAGTTAGAGTATGAAGAAATTGCGAGGAATAGAGAAGCAGGTGGTTTAATTCCACTCTCAGCAAATTGGGAAGAAATTATAAGTGAACGTCCAGAAATATATGAAATGATGAAGTTTTTAAATGAATGTAAAGAAAATCTTTTAAGTAACTTTGCAGGTTTTTCAGAAGACTATTTTGAAGCTATAGAAACAATTAGAGGATTAGATTTAGGTGAAGCTCAAAGCTTAATTAATAGCTTTAACAATATTGAGGCTGGAACACTCAATCTCAATGGGAATTTGGAAGAAATGCAAGACGAAATTCTAGGTCTCTTTACGGACAGGATTAATTTAAATCCTGAAGATTTTGATAGTGAAGAAATGTGGAAGTGTGAAGAAGTGTTTGATTTTACTGAAGATTTATTGGAATTCAAAGACTTTGATAATCAAAATTTTAGAGTTTATGTTGTAGGTGAATTAAATCCAGAAGATGGAGGGAGTGACACCATCCAAATCAAGTTAGTAGATAATATTAGAAATAACTCTGATTCTAGCTATGGTGTCATTGATGTTGTTTATGGATATCTAAATTTTGATGAAGACGGGAATCCATCAGATGGACTAAGTGACGAATTTAATATTCATCTTGAAAATATTTTAGAAGCTTGTGAAGAAATTTATAATCAAATTAATAACCAAATTGAAGAGGAAAAAACTACTCTAGATTATTTGAAAAACAGTATGGGTTTATAAGAGGATACTTCTCAACGAAAAGTTAAAAATAAGGGATTTCCTTAGGGAAAACCTTGTTTCTTTATTTTTTAATTAGCCAGAGCTTTGTATCCGAGTGGAGTTTTGTGAAGGGTTGCTACTTAAAGTAAAGGGGGTGCTAGTATAAGAAAATAAAATTTTCTAAAGAAGCAATTATGCGTCCCAAACGGCGCTTTTTTTTATGTCCTTTAGTTGTGCTACTTTTAGCCGAGTTTACATATTCTGTAATAGAAAGCATAGAAGGAGGTGGATAAATGTTCGAGAAATTAGATGGAGCTTGGCAATATATTGCCTATACATTGGGAGTAGGAGCTGCAATAGGGCTTTTCTTCCTTGCTGAACTGTTAACATCCCCAATTAAGCACCGAGGCTATCAAGAGCTTCGAGATGAGATGGTGGGTAACTTTTCCTCCAGTTTTGCTAATATAATCCGAAATGCTTTTAATAAATCGTTATTGACTGTTGAAAAGACATACAGTGTGTTTACCAATATGTTATTACCAATGCTTTTAATTATGGTAGCAGCTATTATTTTACTGATGGTGATGTACTTCTTAGGTCGTTCCATGTTATTCGATAGTGATCAGGTACTAGATAAAGGTTTAAAATTCTTGCTTGTTAGTGCAATTGGTTATTTAACGTATAAGATGGTTCAAAACGGTTGGTATTTGTTTGTTCTGAACCTAAAAATGGCGATCATAATGGGATTGTTAGCTTTCTTTGTACTAGCTTTGTTTTCCCCATTATCAAGCCAAAGGCGTTAATTCTAAACTGCCATTCTGAAAGGTAAACTAGAAAAAAATCTATCTAACCTTATATTACGAACGGTTGTTTATATTTAATACCCCAAATAACAATTAGTCAATTTATTCATTTCCGACATTTTGTCGGCTTTTTTATATGTTCATAAAAATAGTGCTTTAGATATGTACATCTTTTTTAAAATATAAAATTTCAAAAGGCGAATAAAATTCCTGTTAAGATAGATGTTTTTTAAGACAGTATCTAATTGGATAGATACTGTCTATTTTAATTTAACCCAAAAATATCCGTGTAACGATATTATTTGGTTAAATTATCCTGTATGAGATATATTAACAGATAAATTATTAAGTTCTAATGTTTTTTTTACAAAAATTATGTTTGGAAATGTCAAATTTAAATTTATATATTTGTTTAAATTAGAATAAATAAACTTATTTTACCATTTAAAATAAAGGAGTGGAGAAATCAGTTTTCCTATATCCTGATAGTTCATTAATTTGCTTTTCAAGTTCTTCAATCTTTTCTTCATATTCAAGTTCAATACTTTCTAGCCGCTTATAAAGGTCGATTATATAGTGTGAAATGAATTCTTTATCCTTTTTGGTTAAGAATCGGTTATTCAGCTTGAATTTATAGTCGGAATTAATCACTTCTAATAAATCATATGATCCTTGAATTACCCAGTCCCAGTGCTTACCCCTTCTTTCTTGTTCACCACCCTGAGGGTGCATATATCTAACGCTTTCATCAAGACCTAAAAGATAATCGGTTCTAACCCTAAACACTTCAGCTAATGCAATTAAATGTTTAAGTTCTGGCTTTGCAATACTTCGTTCCCAATTTGAAACAACTTGTTTTGTGGCCTGAATTCTGTTGGCTAATTCTTCCTGAGTCCAGTGACACTCTTTTCGTAATTTCCTAATCCTTTTTCCTAAGTTATTTATAATCATCAACTCCCAGGTTTGTGTGAAAAATATACCATAAAAAACCAAAGTGTAAAAGTGAAATTTACTATATAGCTGTTTGTAAGTAAATCTAATATATGATAAAACACCAATTATATAAGTAAATATGAAGTTTGCTTAGGAGGGAATGTAATGGCCAAACGCAGGAGGGCAAGTTCACTTAAAAATATTGAAAGGAGAATAAAAGAAGGGAGGGGAAAAGGTAATTTTTCTAATTATAAGCCTTGGCTTACAATCCACGATGTTGCATCCTAACTTCAATCCTCCAAACCCATCTTTACGAAATTGAGCCAGATAACGCCTAATCGTTCTTTCTGAAAGGCCGTTGACCTTCGCTATCTGGTCTTTTAACTCCTTTAATTTCCCAGAATCAAGCCCCTCTGCCAATAGAGGGGATATCAGCTGAAAACGCTGCACGGCCAATTCTTCTGATTTCTTATGATCCCTCATGATACACTCTCCTCTCTGTGTCTATCATGAGTTTAAATCAGGGCTTATTGGACAATGAATGCAGAACGGGTATGTATCCAAAAATTAATATTTACGATAGGCCGGACAATTCTTGTCAGCCATCCATTGGCATCTCCTGCCAAGCGTCCTATCCTTTGAAGTGCAGTCCCTGAACCTTTGGACGTGAAATCCAGGGGGATGTTTCCCTGATTGGTCCTGACCATGATTGAAGTTAAGCAACCAACCCAATAATCCACAAATTCATGAAACCAGCCAAGCCATCTCGAAAGAGTGGACTCATCGGCTGGAACAGTGTGATTGGATGGATTCGTAAGAAAGCTTTCGATACATTCAGCTTCATAACGCTTATAAGGAATCAATAAATCCGGAAGTTCATGGTGGATGGTATGGCAATGGGTGCATTGTAATCTTCTGATGTTATATGTCTTACTCTGTCCTGTATGATCCTTGGCTTTTCGATTCTTTGTACCTCTAACCAACATGTCTTTCCCGCAACATGGGGAAGGAATCCTCCCCGCACCCCTAACTAAAAACCCCAGTAAGAGTGTTTTCAATCAGCTGATAATCTGATACAATAATCATATACTTTTTTGTGGGGACGTCTCCTGTATAACTGTTGGCGCAGTTATACATTCAGGGAGACGTCTTTTCCTTTCTCTAGAATAAATGTCGAAAAGTTTCGAATTGTATACGGACATTATAATCGACTAATTCTGGACAGGCAATACCGTCAACTTTCGGTAATTTAAGGTTGTCAAAAACACCCCGATGTTACAATCAACTTTTTATTTTGCAATTGATTAGTAATTGTATTATTGTTAAATCAAATGCATGCACATGCATTTGATTTAACAGGAGGTTATTTATTTATGAAAACAATTGGAACGCCTTTTGAAGTAAAAGGCTTATCACTTAAAAATCGAACTGTCATGGCACCAATGTGTCAATACTCTGTAGAGAAAGAAGATGGCATACCAAACAATTGGCACTTTGTTCACTATGTATCCAGAGCTGTCGGTGGCACTGGGTTAATCATTATGGAAATGACGAGTGTTACACCTGAAGGTAGAATAACAAATCAAGATTTAGGTTTGTGGGATGATAGCCAAATTTCCGCCTATCAGCGTATTGTATCCGAAGTCCATAAATATGGTACAAGAATTGGAATCCAAATTGCTCACGCAGGTAGAAAGGCTGAGGATGCAGTGCAGCCAGTTGGACCTTCTAACATTGCAGGTGAGGCACTTCCTGAAGAAACGAAAAATGGATCTTTGAAGCAACCACGTGCCTTATCAATTGATGAAATTCAGGTAATCATCAAGCAATTTCAAGAAGCTGCTAGAAGAGCGGTAGCTGCAGGCTTTGATGCAGTCGAGCTTCATGGCGCACATGGTTATTTATTACATCAATTTATGTCTCCGAGTATTAATAATAGAACAGATGAATATGGTCAGGATTTCTCGAAATTTGGTGTAGAGGTCATTTCGTGCAGTCAAATCCGTCATGCCAGAAAACATGCCTTTAATCATGCGAATTTCCGCTATTGAGTATATTGATGGTGGCTACGGATTAGAGCACTCCCTACAAATGGCTAAGCAATTTAAAGAAGCTGGTGTCGATATATTCCATGTATCAACTGGTGGTGAAGGCAAACCGGGTTCTTTAAAGCCAGGCAATTATCCTGGCTATCAAGTACCTTTCGCAAGAGCCTTCAAAGAAGAATTAGGACTACCTGTCATTGCAGTGGGTATGCTAAGTAATCCACAAGTAGCAGAAGCAACTTTATCCAATGGGGACGCCGATTTAATCGCTGTTGCAAGAGGTATTTTGAATGACCCTTATTGGAGTTTACACGCAATCAAGGACATTACACGCGAAGTTACCCCGCCAATTCAATATGCTCGAGGCATTCGTTAGGGATGATATGGTACACTAAGATTAGTATTTTCTGAAAGGCGATGGCCATGAATAATCCTGAACAATTAATCCATACATGGATAAACTTTTCAAAGTTCCATAATCGAATTACACGCGCTCTTGATCATGTACTCCAACAAAAATATCAACTTGGCTTAAATGAATTTTATTTATTAATTTTTTTAAATGAAACAGAAGCAAAGAAGTTACGTCTATCGGAGCTTCAGAATATGGTGGGTCTTAGTCAAAGTGCACTTTCTCGTTTAGTATCTAGACTAGAGCAGCACCATTTTCATGCAGTAGAACGAGCAAGCTTTGCTGAAGATAAACGTAGTGTCTATGCCGTACTGACTCTTAGTGGCCAGCAGTGTATTGTGGACATCATGAAGGAAGTAAATGTCGTTTTAGAACAATCACTTTCTACTAAAGATATAATAAATTTAAAATTATTTGCAGAATAATTTTAAGTAATGAAAGGCATTATCAGAGCTCCCTAAACGGGTCTTTGATATGCCTTTTTTAATTAAAATTGGGTTCCCCTTATTAAACTCCCCTTATGTTAAATAAGGAAAGGTTCTCTAGGTTGTATAAATATTAAAACCTATACAAATTTGATTTGGAAAATTACTTATAAATACTGCCATTACATTCATCACTTAATTGCCAGAAACAATAGCTAGATTCCTTTTTTAAAAACGAAATAAAAAACTCCTCAAATACAATTGTTCCTCAATGAAAGAAAAAACCCCGATTTAGTATTTTTCTCAAAGCCTAGAAATAAAGGCGATAGCTCTGATATTTAAGAAAATGGATATTTTTAATACCTATAAACCGCCGATAATACTGTGGTTTAATTTGGTATTTATTTAAGGTTATATTTGTTTTATTTCTCGGTTATTTTGCTGCTTCAAAATGACATTTAAAATAGTTTTGAACCCCAAAAACAGAACGCGTTAGTTAAAGGTTACCTCTATTTACTTTATGTCCAAGGAAAAAGTAGGGGATTTGTTGGAAGTTGTCGAATTGAATAATAAAGAATGTTTTATGTAATCGGATAGAAGGGGTCCTGGGTAAGGTGAGGAATCAAAAAGGAAAATCGCCATAGACTTTGGGCATGTGCATTATTCAAAACACTTGTTGGTATTAAGCAAATTCAGATGAAGACCTATGAACGAAGGTGATTAATATATGGAAAATGAACTTGTTAGATATTCAAGAGCCGGAGATGTTTTTCATTATCGGTGGGCTGCCCGGCGTTGTCTACGTTTAATATCTCCTAAATCTGGCATAAGAAATATTGTGATTGAGGGTTCTAGGGAAAATAAACTGGCTGGTGAATATGTAATTGACGTTGCGGAATATTTAGATTCTATTAATGATGGTTATCAAGATGTTGCTTATTATCAGTTGAAGCACACCACTGTTCATAAAAATAACCCATTTAATCTTAGTGATCTTAAAGGAACATTTGAGGGTTTTTCAGCACGATATAAAGAGTTGATAAATGCAAGTACAAATCTAACTAATGATATTACTTTTACTATTGTCACAAATAGGCCTATTAATCAAAACCTTAAAGATAATGTGGCGAAATTATCTGCAGGTGAGGAGATAAATTCACAATATAGAAATACGCTTTCAAGATATACACAATTATTTGACGATGATTTAAGAAAATTCTGCGCCTGCCTTAGATTTGCGGATGGAGAGGGAGATTATAATGCACAGAAGTACCAGCTTCATTTGGAAATTTCACAGCTTGTAGCCGGAAGCATCGATAGTCCTGAGATAGAAAATATTACTGGATTGGTTCGTGATAAGGCTTTGCCTGATTCAAACGGCGTTATTATTCGTGAAGAGATTCTAGAAAAATTTAAGGTTACCTCTGAAAGAGATTTATTTCCTGCACCCCCAGAGTTTGAAAAATTAGGGGAAATTGTATACAGACAGCAACATGATATTTTGCTGGAATATATTTTAGATGCAACAGATCCTATAATAATCCATGCTCCTGGAGGAGTTGGAAAGACGGTATTTGCCCGGCAATTAGTCGAATCGTTACCTCTTGGTTCATTTGGTATTGTTTACGACTGCTTTGGTGGGGGGCGTTATCGAAATCGAAGTGAAGTACGACATCACCATCGACAAGCTTTAGTGCAGATTGTTAATGAATTAGCAACACAAGGCCTTTGCGAACCCCTGTTGGTAGCTTCGAGTGCGTCCGAAACTGATATAATAAGAAAATTCCTTGAAAGAGTTGAAACCGCAGTTATTACAATGAGGAGTACATTCAGTGATGCTTCCCTGGTATTGCTTATTGATGCTGCAGATAATGCAGAAATGGCAGCAATGGAGTTTAATGACAATTGTTTTGTTCACGAACTTCTTCGCGAGCGTGCAATAGAAGGTTTTAAAATCGTTGCCCTTTGTAGAACGGAGCGAATTAACCTACTCCAAGCAACAAACACCGTCAAGCAAGTTCAGTTAAGCTCATTTTCAGAGGACGAATCTTGTAATTATTTGAGGTCACGTTATCCACAAGCATCTCGGGAAGATGGAATAGAGTTTCATAGACTTACTAATGGAAATCCACGTGTTCAGTCAAACGCTTTAAGTTTCTCAAATAATATTATTGAAATGTTTGAAACACTTGGTACTATTGGAACTACTGTAGATGAACAAATAAAAGGGCAATTAGTATCAGCTGTAGCCTCGATAAAGGATAAACTCCATAACAATTTTAGACAACAGATTGACCTGATTTGTACAGGTTTGGCCACTTTACCACCTTTTATTCCATTGCAGGTTCTCTCAAAGGCGGCAGACGTAGAAGAGTCCACTATAAGAAGCTTTGTATCCGATTTGGGAAGGCCTTTATGGCTATCAGATTCTTCAGTACAGTTCAGGGATGAGCCCACAGAAACTTGGTTTAGACAAACTTATGCAGCATCAAAAGAACAAATAGAGTTTTTTATTAATCAAATCTTACCGTTAGCACAAGAGTATTCATATGTGGCCTCTGCGCTACCTTCCCTTTTATTGCAAGCTGGGAAGTACACCGAGCTTGTAGAATTGGCGTTATCTGACAAATATCTTCCGAATAACCCGATTGATGAACGAAATGTTCGGGTATATCGTCTTCAATTTGCGTTCAAGGCTTCTTTAAAAGAAGGGAGCTATACCGCAGCAATAAAGTTAGCACTACGTGCAGGTGAAGAGGTAGCAGGCAATAAAAGACAGCTAGAACTTCTTGAGAATAATATTGATTTGATCGCACCGTTGCAAGACGAACAACGTGTTCAGGAGTTTGCTTTTCGCCGTTTGTTTAGCGGTTCTTGGAAAGGGTCTGAAAACGTTTACTCGGCAGCGCTTTTATCTACGGTGKGGAAATTCAAGGGTGAAACGAGAAGCTTTCTTAGGGCCGCGCATAACTGGTTAAGTTTATATTTCCGGGAAAGAGACAGAAAACAAAAACAGGAAAATCGAAATTATCATGAGGAACTCAAAGATGAGGAGATTGTAGAACTTGCATATACACACCTTAATTTATTTGGGGTAAATAAGGCATTTGATTACTTGGTTACTTGGCGGCCAAGACAAGTTGTTTATGAAGTTTCAAGGAAGTTATTTAAACGTCTTCTGGATTTTGGCGAACTATCTACATCAACACAGATTGCAACACTAGGTTTACGGAATCAATATATAATAATTGCTTTCGCACATGAGCTTCTAGAAATTGGACATATCCCTAAAGCCGACGTTCTAAGCACTTGCCTTGATTTGCTTACATCTAAGCGGGCTAGAATTCCGAAACCTCAAAATTATAGGTATCATGATACATTCCTTTTATCTCTTATTGCATTTGCTGAATTGTGCGCCGCAAACGATTTGCCTAAAGGTAAAATTCTTAGAGTATTAAATCATTATTTTCCCAAATATGCTTCACGGTCAATCTCAAGCAATTTTGAGAATAAAGATCGCGCAGTTTTTCTGCGTGCTATAGCACTGAAAAAATTCCTCCTGTCTGATATGGAATTTAATATAAATGAATTAATTCCTAAAGATCTTTTTCAGGACAAAAACTATAAAGCTGAACAAGAGATAAAAGAAATTAAAGAAGTAATTGGTGGTCTATTGCCATGGTATTTCGTTAGGATCAGGTCTTTAGTAGGGGATATTGTTGATGTGAAAAATGAAATAGAGGAAGCGGAAAAACATTCAGGTTCAGCGAGGGCTGCACGGTTTTTAGATTACGATTGTATACCAACCGAAATATCAAGAATCTGTTGTGATATTTTGTTATTTCATGAATTTGCGGAGGGTATGACAGTCAGGAGTTTTTACGAAAATTATATAGTAAAAGCCAAAAACCTTTTCCTGCCGGATCACTTAAAATTAGTGCGTGCTAGTTTTCGTTTAAGCAATTTAACTGAAATTAAGAAAGACTGTGAGCAGTATGCTTACGATGCAATAATTTCTGCTTTAGATATTGGTCCAGAAGAAAAGGCGAATTGTTATATTGATCTTGCGCGATCAGTAATTAATGTAGATCAAGAAGATGCTGCGGTTTACTTTAATTTTGCTATTAATGCTGTATCAAAGTTTGGAGATGAAATTGTAGAAAGGTGGGAAGCAATTATTTCCCTTGCAAATCGGAGGGAAACTACTGAACATATTCCATTTGAATTAGCATATAGGTTTATTCGTTGTGCAGAGCTTATTGGTGATAATGTAGTTCGAGAAAAGTATTGGGATAGGACAGAGGCAGTTAGGACCTGCGTTCGACTATCCCCGGAAACAGCTTTGGCTGCTTTAAGTAGGTGGCGCGACCGGGAGGTTGGACATTTTAATCGTCAATTAATCTCATTAGCTATGGAAACTGTAAGCAATGGTTACCTGGCACCGACGGTAGCGTGGTCACTTTCTGCATTTATGACAGAATATGATATAGCTGATTTTTCATTATTGTGTGTAGACAAGGAATTGCTAAATGAAAAACGAAAGTTTCTTTTTGATTCGGCTATTAAAGAACTTAGGATCAATGGGGTAGAGGGGAAGATTTGGGAACAGCTTAATGGAATGGCAACAAAGTATTCTTTACAAAGTGAACAATTGGATGAGGTTATCACTTTTATTCATGACAATGGCATAAGAGAAGTTGAAACAATTCACCATGATTATACCGCTTCGCTTCAATTGGAGACCAACGAGAAAGCAATCAATTGGAATGAACTACTGAATGATTTGGACTTAGTTTCATCTAACGGCTTAAGGCAAGTACTTATAGGCTATGATTCGATTCCTCAACACTTGCGGAATAGGAAGTCGTTGTGGAGCGAAATTTATAATCGTGTTTCCGATAGTCAAGCTAAGAAGTTTTTGCACGAACTGTTAAAAGTTGAAGAAGCTGATTTTTATGATATACAGAATGCTCTTATGTTGATACCGGACGAATGGCATCGAAAAGTGAGTATAAAAATAGAGTGGCCAATAATAATGGAATTAGTTGGGAGACGGTTTGCATCATTATTTCTGGATAGGGGAACCTTATTCTATTTCACTGAAAAATTACATGCTGGAGCAGAAAATATACCTCATATTCAGAAGGGAATAATTGAAGGTTTAGCAAGTCAGGGAGATTTAGTCAATGCCACTAGGTTCTTCGGATTTATAAGGATCGCCTCTCAATATGTCTCTACACAAGAGGCAACTGATTTACTTGAGTTCGCATTATCAAGATTCGAATTGCATATCGACCCTGGGTATGCTGATGGGTCTTGGTCTCATTTGCTGATGCCACCAAAAGAAATAGATAGTGCTTTCACAGGTTTTGTTTGGTCTGCTTTAGGATCTCCAAGAACTTCAACACGTTGGCAAGCTGTACACTGTGTTCGTAGACTTGCAGAAGCTCAATGTAGTGATGAGATCACTGCTTTAATAGAGTGGATGGAAAAGGATGCTGTTGATGCATTTGGGTCTAATAAATTTCCGTTCTACAACTTACATGCCAGATTATATTTATTAATTTCACTTGGGCGAGTATCTATTAATAATCCACAAATTTTACTTGACCATAGTGATGTATTCTATAAATATGCCTTGCAATCTCCTTCACATATGCTTATTCAAAAATATGCATCTGATATTGCGCTTAATATTGAGAAAGCTTATGTGGGTACTTATACAAAAGAGGTAGTAAGTTTACTTCGAAAAGTTGGAAAAAGTCAATTTGTTAGGATTGAATCAGAAAACCGTTGGGAAACAACTGATAGTTATTGGCATGTTCACGGGGAAATTGACACTAATTTAAGTTTCCACCATGGATACGACTTTGACCGTTACTGGTTTAAACCACTAGGACGCGTATTCGGTGTTTCCGGTGAGCAAGTAGAGGACCTTGCTACCGATGTTGTTATTAATGAATGGAATATCGAACATGATGGTGGATATAAAAATGATCCACGCCATTCCTTGTGGAGGTTATCGAGTAATCAACAAGAAACCTATCATAGCCACGGGAATTACCCTCGTATAGATGATTATAATTTTTATCTTTCATATCATGCCATGTTTGTTGTGGCCTCAAAGTTGTTGGAGAAAATGCCTGTTGTTCATAGCTCAGATCGGAATGAGGATGAGTGGGATGACTGGTTGTACCGACACATATTGACCCGTAGTGATGGTTATTGGTTGTATGATTGTCGAGATCCAATTCCTTTATTAAGACGGGATTGGATTTATGAGATAAAAAGCTCTGATTGGCGTGAGCAGGTAATAGACAACGATTTTCTGGACGGAATTTTGAGTGAACGGGACGGAGAAATATGGCTGAATGTGTTCGGTTCATGGAATGATGGTGACAGTGAGAGAGAAGAAAATTATTCTATTACAAGTTCTCTCGTATCAGTAGCGACTTCTCAATCACTATTAAATGCATTGAGTACATGTTCAAATCACCATGACTTCAAATTACCTGAATATGAAGAAGACCACATGGAGATTAACTTGGAACCTTTCATGCTAAAAGGCTGGATAAATCATAAAGAAGTGTATAAAGGTCTTGATGAGTTTGACCCACACTCAGCTAAAGTTGATTATCCACCTTACAGCATTGGAGATTCTATAGTAGAGCAAATGAAATTATCTTCCGATTTAGAAAAAAGAGAATGGAAACTACCGGATACGGAAAACACATCAGTTATCTGTGAAATATGGACTCCAATGTACGATAATCATGAAGATGACCTGGTGCGCCATGGAAATCGACTTACCGCCTCACTATCTTTTTTAAAGAAAATGTGTATGGAATATCAATGTGACCTCATAATTGAAGTTCAAATCCGTAGAAGGTTTAGGGAGAAATCATACATGCGAGGGGGAGAATCTAATGAGTATAAGCCACCGCTTAACAAAGTATTTATCTTCTCAGCCGATGGAAGACTTAGAGATACAGAGACGTACTATGAACTTAGGCAAAGCCCTAGTCAAAGAGCTTAACTTGGATCCTGGTGTAGATACACTGGGCCGTTGGATGGCACATTATATTGCGGAACAAATTACTGTTGCAGAAAGGGCGACGGGCGTTGAAAAAAAAGAAGCAGAGGAACGTTGTTTCAACACCATACTAAAAGTGTGGAGACATAGGTCAGCTATACCTGGAGAATCAAGACCTTTTGTAAAGTTTGAGCCGATACTTCGAACTCTAGAACGCCTCGACCCTGAAATTGATCATCACTATTTTTTTGAAGATAGAATTGATAATTTTGAGAGTGTTCCTGATGAACTTAAGGAATGGCTTGAAGTAGCTAAGGGAATTGACGAGGCTGCACGTGTATGTCTTAAATATGTATTTAAGCAGGCTGCGCTAGCTGCAACAGACGAATCCACAATCGAATGGTTGGAAAACGCAGCTGCACTTCGGGAAGAGGACCATTTTTCTGTAATATTTCGGGAGTTGCATGTTGATATCGAGGATTTTGAGGATGTAGTAGTTCAAAAAGACAGAGACAAACTATATTCTAATATAAAAAAGCTTGAGGCTTTCGCAAAATTTAATCAAATGTTGCTTACAGAATTTAGGCTTGAATTAGAAAAGGTTGTCGAACGTGAATAACCACTAAATAACGAAGTTCAGGAGTTGCCACAGCAGCTCCTTCTTGTTTTGTCATAGTGAGAATATTTAACCCAAAGAGGACTTCTATAAAAATTAAAAATGGGTTAAAGACCTGTAATGATAAGGACATCCACTACTTAAGGTTCTTCTCCCAATGGTTTAGTAATTCAAGGATTTCTGTTTGTATATGATCATCCCAACCGTGTTTTGCTCTCTCTTTACAACCATTCACATCTGCACCGTTTTCTAGCAGAAAAGATGCAATTTGAACAAAGCCAAAATAACACGCAATTATCAATGGGGTTATGCCTAAACGGTCACATTGGTTAACATTTGCACCATGATGAACCATTTGCTTAGTGAATTCAAAATTATTGTTATGAACTGCCCAATATAAAAGGCTTTGACCCTTATGCTCTTGGTTAACACCGTATTTTCTTAAATATTCAACTAAACCTTCACCATCTTTTCTATGCAATAAATTTAAATAATCCATTAGTAATCAGCCTCTTTCATTAAAATGAAACCCATTCATAAGGAAAGGAAACTTTCATGATTAAAAAAGAATTCACATGTATATGTGAATTCCTTGTCTTACACTGTTATCCATTATTATAAAATAGATGATGTCATTTAGTAAAAAATTTATTTTATGAAAGTAGATTTAGTCATAAGGTTTCCAATATTCTTTCTATGGGAATTCCTGGTGGTTCCATACTTTTTATTTTTAGCTTTTACCATATACATCCTCAGCACCAATAAAATAAACCTAAATGGTTCCATTGTTTTATTTCACTTGTCACCTGACGGTGACTCGTCAGGGGTTTTTGCTATTAATGCCCTACAGCCTTATCAAGACCGCCTGGCTTATTGTGTAAAGCAAGCTTTTCAACCAGAGTGCTGCTTTCCTTGTTCAATCCTATCAGGTTGACATTTACTCCATTTTGGTGGTATTTCATAACCACTTTATCAATGGCGTTAACGGCCGAATCATCCCACAGGTGGGCTTGCGTCAAATCCAGGGTCACTTCTTTTACAGGCTCGCTGTAATTAAAGCTCTCGAGGAAATCTGTAACAGAAGCGAAGAATAATTGTCCTGTTACATGGTAGACCTTTTTGGCCGGTTGGCCTGAGGCGACAGTGGCCACTTTTACTTTGGAAATCTTGGCAGCAAAGAAAATGGCACTCAAGATGATGCCGACTAAAACACCCTTTGAAAGGTCATGTGTTGCCAGAACGGTAGCCACTGTAGCCAGCATGACAATCGTGTCTGTAACTGGTACCTTGTGAAGTCTTCTTAAATAGGACCAATCGAATGTTCCGATAGAAACCATGAACATGACTCCAACCAAGGCTGCCATAGGAATCTGAACAAGGAAATTATTTAATAAAAGTATCAATACCATTAGGAATACACCAGCGGTCAATGCAGAAAGCCTTCCCCGTCCGCCTGACTTTACGTTGATCACTGACTGTCCAATCATGGCACAGCCCGCCATTCCGCCAAAGAAGCCTGAAACGATATTGGCAATCCCTTGTCCTCGCGCCTCTTTGTTTTTGTCACTCTTTGTATCGGTCATGTCATCGACAATCGATGCAGTCAGAAGTGATTCCACCAAACCGACAATCGCGATGGACAGAGAGTAAGGAAAAATAATTTTAAGAGTTTCAAATGTCAACGGGATATCGGGAATCAGGAAGACCGGCAATGTCTGAGTCAACTCTCCCATATCTCCTATTGTCCTGACCCCGCTTCCGGTCATGATGGCAATAGCGGTAATCACCACAATGGCGACCAGAGGGGAGGGAACAGCCTTTGTAAAGCGCGGCAAGACATAAATAATCGCCAAGGCCCCTGCAACCATCATATACATCGCCCAGGACTCGCCGGCAAAGTGCGGCAGCTGGGAGGTGAAAATAAGAATCGCCAATGCATTTACGAATCCAACCATTACGGAATTCGGCACGAACTTCATCAGGCGCCCAAGCTTAAGTGCACCCATGATAATTTGCAGAATCCCGGTAAGGATGGTTGCGGCGAGCAAGTATTGCAGTCCATGCTGTGCGACAAGGGTGGTCATCAGGAGGGCGGTAGCTCCGGTGGCAGCAGAAATCATCCCTGGCCGTCCCCCGACAAAGGCAATTACCACCGCAATACAGAAGGAGGCATAGAGACCGATCATCGGGTCGACGCCCGCGATAATCGAGAAGGCGATCGCTTCGGGAATCAGCGCCATCGCGACAACCAGTCCAGCAAGGATGTCCCCTCTTATATTGCCAAACCATTCATATTTAATTTTATCCAAATCCATATAGTACCTCTTTTCACAAGTATTTTTGTGACTTTCAACTCTCATGAAAGTCGGGGCCGTTGTGAATAAGATTGAGTATAAATGATTTTGATAAATTTGTGAAATATCCATGAAAGCGCGGACAAAGAAGGTTTTGTTCAGAATCCTTTCATTTGCTTTGATTACCTGTGGAGGAGGAAAAATTGGAGAAAAGGGTGAGGGAGAAAAAGGAAATCGGAGATAATTTGAAATATTTGTTAACTTTTTCCGATAACCTAGCTAAAATAGAAGGAAGAGAGGAAAATATAGACAAGAACCGGCATGTATCAAGATAACCTGACAGATCTCCAGCGAGGAGAGTAGGAGAGGGTAGAACAATGGTGAACTTTGTAAAGGATTTACTGTTGCATTTTTCTGTCATCCTGTTTTTGGGATTGGTTTATAATTTTGTTTATATGCAAAAGCTTCATATCAGGCCAAAGCCTGTTTTTATTGCTTCCGTATTCATCGCTTTATTGCTTACTGCATCCTTTCMGGTCCGGTTTTCTGGCGGCTTTGAATATGACCTTAAGTTCCTGCCGGTATTTATTGGCTATTTCTATATTGGGCCCGCAGCTGCCCTTGCGCTGATTGTTTTCCTTACCCTGCATGGTGCATTGTTCAGCACTGTCCCAATCCTGGTTACCATCCTTAACTATTCCATTGTGTTCGCCATCTTTTATCTGATGAACAGGAAGTATAAAGAATCGTCCATCAATAAAAAGGTGCAGATGGCGTTTTCGATTTATTTTTTAATCACATTGACCAGGGCTGTCATGCTGGTCAAAGGTGGAGATGCCACCTATCTGCCCCATTTGCTTGTGTTCGCCTTGTTTTCCTTTATGGCCCTGGGGATCACCATATATATTATTGAAATGACGGACTTTCAGCGAAAGACCGTCATGGAGCTCCATAAAGCTGAGAAACTTTCCGCCATCAGCCAGCTCGCGGCTTCCGTGGCCCATGAAGTCCGCAATCCAATCACAACAATTAAAGGCTTTATGCAAGTATTGCTGGGAGAGAAAAACCTTACAGATAACCAAGTGATGTATATTAATATCTCCCTTCAGGAGCTGGAGCGTACTCAAACCATCATTAATAATTTCCTTTCTTTGGCCAGACCGGCTGTCCATCAGGAAAATGAAATTGATTTGACATTGCTTCTTAGGGAGATTACCGAGTTTATGAAGCCTTATTCCCATTATTCCAACATAGAGATTATTGAAAAGGTAGAGGAAGGCTTAAAGATTAAAGCGGACCCCCATGAAGTGAGGCAAGTTATTATCAACTTGATGAAAAATGGCATTGAAGCCATGCCTGATGGAGGCAAATTTTATATAAAAGCGGGCAATGAAGGGGAGTACATCCATGTCCGCATTCAGGATGAAGGAATTGGGATGACTAAAAAACAGCTGGCAAAGCTGGGAAGCCCCTATTATTCAACAAAGGAAAAAGGTACTGGGCTTGGGTTGATGATTTGCTATGAAATCATTTACCGAATGAAAGGGAAAATCCTTATTGACAGTGAAGTGGGAAAAGGGACCACCTTTACATTGATGATTCCCTCGTCTTCTTGATGCCTGCATCAAAATGTTCCACATGGAACGCTTTAGATGCTCGGTCGGAAGGCATGTCTATGTTATAATAAATTGGAGAAAATACTGGGTAAATTGTAAAATTTTATAAGGGGGAAGCCGATGAGAGCGAGAGTCAGAAGGAATCAAACTTTTACATTGGAGAAACTAAAGGATTTTATAGCAACTGTCCTCTTGCATCTAAGCTTCTATGCCTTCATTATTTTCATCGTCCTGTTCTTCATTGATAACTTTTCCTAAATAGATTTAGATAACTGTCCAGCTCTAGCGCCTGGACAAGGCGCTTCCGCTTTTCCAAGCTCCTTTTATCCTAAAAGGAGCTTGTTTTTCCGGAAGAGAACATGTAATTTCTATGGTGGAAGCGGATGCTGTAGATGAGGCCCATTGCCAGCATATTCCCCATCAGCGAGCTCCCTCCATAGCTGATAAACGGCAGGGGAATCCCGGTAATGGGAAGCACCTGGATGGTCATCCCGACATTCTGGAAAACATGAAAGCTGATCATGCTGATAACCCCGATACATATGTAAGTGTTAAATGGGTCGTTTGTATCAAGTGCTGTTCGGGTTAAATGGTAAACCAGCAGAAAGAAAATGCAAATCACCAGGCTGCTCCCGACGAATCCATACTCTTCCCCAATGACGCTAAAAATAAAGTCCGTATGGCTTTCCGGTATATATACTTCCCTTTCTCCAAGCCCTTTGCCCGTAATCGTTCCCGAACCTATCGCCATGAGCGACTTGATGAGGTGGTACCCCGAACCGCCTTGATAGCTTTCCGGGTCCAGCCATGCATATATTCGCCCAAACTGATAGGTTTTGGCGTTAAAGTAGGTTTGCAGGAACTGTGGATGATAAATCACCATATAGATGACCCAGGAAGCCAGTGATGCTCCGCTGCCATAGAGAAAAAGGATGATTTTCCAAGAGATGCCGGAAACCAGGATCAATCCCGTGAAAATCGAGAGGATGACCAGCGCCGTGCCCAAGTCGGGCTGAAGCAGGATCAATCCAAGGGGCGGGGCGGTGACTGCCCCCATTTTAATAAATAGCTGGATGTCTGTTTTCAGGCTTTTTAAGTGTTTGTCATGATGGACACTAATCACATTGCTTAAAGCGATAATCAGGAAAACCTTCATAAATTCCGATGGCTGGATAGACCCAAGAGGTCTGATGACAAACCAGCTTTTGGCATTGTTGATATGTGGGGCAATGCTTGGCGGCGCCAGATAGAGGGCGACAAGCAGCAAAATGCCAATTCCGTATAATATCCAGGAGAGTTTTTTATAATCTTCACTGTCAAACAGCAAGGTGACGCTGATTATCGCGGCGCCTACGAAGTACCAAAAAATTTGCTTCACCAGGAAGTTTTCACTGTATTGACCGGTGGTTTGCGCACTGTAAATGGCTGCACAACTTATCAGGAATAACAGGAGCAGCACCAATGTTAAAGTCCAGTCAAACCTGTCCGGCGTTTTCATTTCTTTATCCATCCATCATCCACCTGTCCAAGCCTGCCATATTCTCTATAATAGTATGCTAGCAAAAAAGGAATATCCTTACAATAAAAATTGTAGTACCATCTTCCTATCAGTTGAGTATACATCTGAAGCGTTTATCTTCATCTTGTAGTAAAATGAAAAGTATCATTCAGTTTAAATATGGTGATTAGGGAATTGTAATAACGTCAGGGGGGATCAGCTTGAGAAGGCACCATTCATATAACCGGGATCTTTTGTATGTCCATCTAAATGACCGTGATCAGTATGTGTTATCGTGCGGAATAGAGTTTTTTGAATTTGCGCGCTCCCTGCCGGATTCAATCCATAACCTGTTGCTCCTGAAGCATCAATACGATGATGGGGACTTCAACCGTCACACGCTGCTGCATTATGTCCCGGAAGACAGAGTCGCAAAGCTAGTGGCTGAAAATGTAGCGGGATACGGCGATTTTTGCTGGATGGACTTTGAAGAAGCCGAGGGGCTCAATGTGATGGCTCCTCATGAAATTGCCGAAATCCTGTACTTAGGCCACACGAAACATCATTTGAAGCTGCCGTTTTATAACCAGCTTGGCAACCGGTTTGCCTATCTGGCCCATGATGATGGCTGGTTCAATAAGGTTTATTATCGCAACCTTAATGATTTTTTTCGCATGCTCGGGAATGTCATTCCGGAGAAAATCGCCACGCGCAAACCTGAGAAGAACCTTCTGGGAATACGCAAAAAACGGGTGTATCCATCCATAAGCAGAGAGATTTTAAAGTCGCTGAACCCTGCTTTCAAGGAAGGGGCAGTTTTCTCGATTCATAATGTGGAGCAGAATCGCAACCGGCTTGAAGTTCCGATCTGGGTCATCGGGGATTTCTTGAACATGGACGAGATGTATGAGGAATTTTCACAGGCAGGAAACGGATCTCCGGACGGAAGGCTTGTCTTCGACAAAAAGCAAAGAGAATGGACCTTGCTCTAGAAAGAACGCCCTGGCAGGATTGCCAGGGCGTTCTTTTCCTGGTTTTTTAAAATTAGCGGGGCCGATGATTTATTCCTATATAACAGGTTTAGTTCAAGCATGAGGTTTCATACATTAAAAAGAGGAAATAGTAAGCCTGGGGCTTGCTGATTGTAAAGAGAATGTCTCCCTATCTTCATAAAGATAGTGTTAAAATAAAAAAAGTGATCGAGATAAATGGAGGTTTCCTGACTATGAAAACGAAAATCGGGCTGCTGTATGGCGGCAAATCAGCTGAACATAAGGTATCGATGCAAACGGCCCTTGCTGTGACAAGAGCAATCAACTATGACAAGTTTGAAATCCATCCAATTTACATAACAGATAATGGGGAGTGGGTAAAGGGCCCCCAGCTGGATGCTCCGGCCGAAAGTATCAAGGCGCTGGAATTCTCACAGGCTGCCCTCCCTTCACCTGGTTTTAACCCTGCGGTTTTTCAATCCGAAGATGCAAGCCTTGATGTCATCTTTCCACTGCTTCATGGCCCAAATGGCGAGGACGGAACCGTGCAGGGAATGCTTGAATTGCTGAATCTTCCTTATGTTGGGAATGGCGTGTTGGCTTCTGCGGCAGGGATGGATAAAGTGGCCATGAAAAATATTTTTGCACAGGCCGGGCTTAACCAGGTAGCTTATGTTTCCTTTATCCGCAGCGAGTGGGAAAAGGACAGGGAAACAGCCTTTGTGCAAGTGGAGGAAAAGCTTGGCTATCCTTGCTTTGTAAAGCCTGCCAATCTGGGTTCAAGCGTTGGCATCTCAAAGGCGGCCAACCGTGAAGAGCTTCGGCAGGCATTTGAAGAAGCGTTTCAATTTGACCGGAAAGTGATTGTGGAGCAAGGGGTAACTGCAAGGGAAATTGAAATTGGCGTCTTGGGCAACGATGAGGCAGAATGCTCAGTTGCGGGTGAAATTGTACCCAAAAAAGACTTTTATGATTACAAGGCAAAATATGAGGATGGCGACACAGCCCTCATCATCCCTGCCGATATTACAGACAACCAATATGAGTCTCTTAAGGCGCAGGCCATCAGGGCCTATAAGGCACTTGACTGTTCCGGCCTGGTACGGGCGGATTTCTTCCTCACAAAAGAAGGAGAACTGCTCATCAATGAAGTGAATACCATGCCTGGATTCACTCCGTTCAGCATGTTCCCGCTTTTATGGAAGCATACAGGACTTGAATATCCACAGCTCATCGAAAGACTTGTCCAGCTTGGAATAGAGCGCCATGAGGAAAAGCAAAAAATCAAATACACTTTTTAGGATAGAAGTTATTGCAGGAGGATAATGCCGTGATTCAAAAGCCGCTTAACAAAATCGCCGAAATGCTCCAGGCAGATGCGGGAACATTTGGTGATGTAATGATAAATGGGGTTTCCATTGATTCCCGCAAAATAGAGAAGGGAAATCTTTTTGTCCCTTTTAAAGGAGAAAATGCGGATGGCCACCGGTTCGTGGAGGATGCCATCGATCGCGGGGCAGCCGCAGCTTTCTGGCAGAAAGATGTCCCAAATCCGCCAAGGCATTTGCCGATTATTCTTGTTGACGATACATTGGCCGCCCTTCAGGAACTGGCCAGAAGCTACCGGAATGAGCTCAATGTGAAAGTACTTGGGATTACCGGAAGCAATGGAAAGACAACGACAAAGGATATGGCCGCCAGCCTGCTTGGCCTCAAGTACCGTGTCAGGAAAACAGAAGGCAACTATAACAATCATATTGGCCTGCCATTAACGATTTTGCGCCTTAGTGAAGACACAGAAATGGCCGTTCTTGAAATGGGGATGAGCGCCAAAGGCGAAATTGAATTTTTGACAAGGCTCGCCAGGCCGGATGCGGTCATTATCACCAATATTGGCGAATCGCACCTGCTTGACCTCGGTTCGCGTGAAGCAATTGCCGACGCAAAGATGGAAATCATCCTTGGCCTAAAGGACGGGGGAAGAATCATCTATAACGGAGATGAGCCGTTGCTGCGCGAGCGCTTGGCCGCCTATGATGGGCCGGGGAGTGTAAAGACGTTCGGAAGAAACGCCGGCAATGACCTTTATCCGGCCAAAATTGATCAGCATCCGGAGGGGAATACCTTTACAACAAATGCAGGCGAAGAGGAATTCCACTTGCCTGTTTTAGGGACGCACAATGTCCTGAACGGGCTCGCCGCCATGCTGGCAGCCGAATTTTTTGGAGTTGCTTTTAACAGGATGAATGAAGGATTTGCCGGGTTGAAATTGACCAATATGAGAATGGAGCTTGTAAAAGGCGCGAACGGCGAATCCATTATCAATGACGCCTATAATGCAAGCCCGACTTCCATGAGGGCAGCGGTCGAACTAGTCGCAAATTTGCCTGGATATGACCGGAAAATATTGGTACTTGGGGACATGCTTGAGCTTGGCCCGCAGGAAAAAGAATTCCATCAGCAAATCGGTGCGGAACTGGATTCAGGGAAGGTTGACTATGTGCTGACTTTTGGCCGCCTTGGTGCCTTTATTGGCATTGGCGCCAAGGAGGCTCTTGGGGAAGAGAGAGTGTTTTCCTTTGAAAATAAAGAGGAACTTAATCAAAAGCTAAAACAGCTCGCAACCGGAAAAACCCTTGTCCTGGTAAAGGCTTCGCGCGGCATGAAGCTGGAAGAAACAGTCTCTTTCCTGCAAAATAAGGGATAAAAAAACACCTCTGCTTTTTTAGGCAGGGGTGTATTGTTGTGTGAAATGCGTAAAAATGGGGAACAATTTTAAGGGAATGATGAATGCTTTATATTTGCGGTTTTCCGGTTTTTGTCAGAGAATAAATAGAAGAACCGCTATGTTTTACCGGCTGTTTTAGGCCTTTTCAGGATTTTGGGAAAGAGGTGTTGATTCCACTGCTGCGCGTTATAGAATTGCAATCCGTACCAGCAGGTGGTAAGATAAACATCAAGTGTCTACGTAAGAAAATCCTGTAATTGACATGCTCGCACGATGGAGAATGTCTTTTTGCTGCTAATAAACTGTGCCCTGGAGAATATTATCCTCCTCGCACGCGCCACTTTCCGGCGCTTTCCATGGCGTACAATTTTACCAGAGAAGGCAATAATTGCGACTTAAACAGCCACTTAGTAAGGATTCATATAAGAACGAGAAAAAGGAGAATGAACAAATTTGACATTGTTTGAAGATTTGGGCATAAGCCCCGCAACATTAAAGTCACTGAAGAAAATGGGTTTTGAGGAAGCTACACCAATTCAGGCAGAAACCATCCCAATGAGCCTCCAAAACAAGGACCTGATTGGCCAGGCGCAAACTGGTACAGGGAAGACTGCCGCATTCGGAATTCCGCTGATTGACAAGATTGAAAAAGAAAAGAACCACATCCAGGGAATTATCATCGCCCCGACCCGCGAGCTTGCTGTACAGGTTTCAGAGGAACTTTATAAAATCGGTTCCGGAAAAAGAGTGGGAGTGCTGGCAATCTATGGAGGCCAGGATATCAACCGCCAGATCCGCGCCTTGAAGAAAGGGCCTCATATCATTGTCGGGACACCTGGACGTCTGCTTGACCATATTAACCGGAAGACGATCCGCCTGGACAATGTCCACACTGTCATTCTGGATGAAGCGGACGAAATGCTGAACATGGGCTTCATTGAAGACATCGAAAGCATTCTTGCAAAGGTTCCGGAAGAACGCCAGACACTATTGTTCTCTGCAACAATGCCTGGACCGATCCAGAAAATTGCTGAGCGTTTCATGAAGGACCCTCAAGTCATCCGCGTAAAAGCACGCGAAATGACTGTTCCATCCATTGAACAGTTTTATGTTGAAGTTCAGGAGAAAAACAAATTCGATGTCATGACAAGGCTTCTTGACATCCAGTCCCCTGAGCTTGCCATTGTCTTTGGACGCACAAAGCGACGCGTGGATGAACTTGCTGAAGCCTTGAATTTGCGTGGCTATACAGCTGAAGGCATCCATGGCGACCTTTCTCAGGCAAAGCGGATGTCTGTGCTCCGCAAATTTAAAGAAGGTTCAATCGATGTTCTCGTCGCTACGGATGTAGCTGCCCGCGGCCTGGATATTTCCGGGGTTACCCATGTTTATAACTTCGACATCCCGCAGGACCCTGAAAGCTATGTGCACCGTATCGGCCGAACAGGCCGCGCTGGCAAGACAGGAATGGCCATGACATTTGTGACGCCTAGAGAGAAGTCCTACCTGTCTGTTGTGGAAAGAACAACGAAGAGAAAGATGGAACGAATGAAGGCTCCGACTCTTGACCAAGCCCTTGAAGGCCAGCAAAGAGCGGTGGTTGACAAGATTGTTCAAACCATCGAGTCCAATAACCTGCAGTACTATCGCCAGGCTGCTGAAGAATTGCTGAGTGATCATGATCCGGCTACAGTGGTTGCATCTGTCCTAAAGATGCTGACTAAAGAACCGGATAACACTCCAGTAAGACTGACCGAGGAAAAGCCGCTTCCAATGCGCAGGGACCGCGACAAAAAACCGCAGGACCGCAGAAGAGGCCAGGACTACAACCGCAATAAAAATTACAAGCCGCGTACGGCAGCGAAAAGAACAGGCGGAAAGCCAAGCCGCACGCCAAGATAAAACAGGCAGATGAAGGGAGCATCAGTTGATGCTCCCTTCTTTATTATTCTTTAAAAAAGCCATACTAAAGAATAAAAGGGGGGATTCCCATGACCATTGTGAGACTTGGCTATGTGGCAATGAGTGTCGAGCTGCAGAACTGCTCGCCTTCACAGACGATGACGTTTAAACAATTTATGGGCATCAAAGACAGGGAGGCCGCTATCAGCAAGCTTGAGCGGATAGCCGTATCCAATCTGGAAAACTGCCTAAGGCTGCTTAAACACAATAAAGCCCATGATATTGCATTCTTCCGTCTTAGTTCGCGCCTGATTCCACTGGCAAACCATGAAGAGCTTGGCGACTGGAGGTATATGCGTGCGCTGTCACAACTGCTTAAGGCGATTGCCGAGTATCTCCAGGAAAATCCGATGCGGATTGACTTTCATCCGGACCATTTTGTGCTGCTGAACACAACCAAAAAGGAGATTCTTAATAATTCCATCAAAACCCTGGCGATGCACCATGCTCTTTTAAAAGGGATGGAGGTTGATCCGCGGCACCGCTGTGTCCTCCATGTCGGCGGGGCTTACGAAGATAAAGAGAAGGCCCTTGAACAGTTTATCCATAATTGGGCCCTGATTCCGCAAGTTCTCCAATCGATGGTGATGCTGGAAAACGACGATACTACCTTTACCCTGAACGACACCCTGTATTTGTGTGAAAAAATTGGCATTCCCCTGGTGTTTGATTATCACCATCACTTGGCGAATTTTGAAAAAGAAGACTGGGAAACAGAATGGGAACGGATTGTCGGGACGTGGGCAGATTCTTCGCTTCCAGTGAAAATGCATATTTCAAGCCCAAGGTCGGAGAAAGAGTTTCGGGCGCATGCCGACCATATCGATTCAAAAATGTTCCTCGAATTTTTGCATAAGATCCATGGCAGCATTCCTGAGATTCACTGCATGATTGAAGCAAAAAGGAAGGATGAGGCTCTTTTCAGGCTGATGGATGACCTGAAGGAAAGCGGGGAAATCGAGCAGATCGACCAGGCGTCCTTCAGGATATAGGAAAGTGTTGAAGACCTGCCCAAAAAATATCCATCCGCCAAAGTACATATTGTATACTAGAAAAGATATGTTAAATGGAACGGGAGGATCTTTTTATGATTCTGGAGCCTCAAACACGGATATCGGAACGGGCGCTGACAGTGTGGCGAATTTCCGGGGGTATCCATTCCTTGATTGTTTGGCTTTTTGGAGCAGGATTAGTGGCGCTTGCCTGGATGTTTGACTGGCCCTTGTGGCTGGCAGCCTCCGTGCTGGCAATTTGTGCCCTCCACAGCTATTTTTTTATCCTCCTGATGCCGCGCATGCGCTGGAAGCGGTGGCGCTATGAGGTCAGGGAGCAGGAAATCGAGCTGCAGCGGGGAGTATTCATTATTAAAAGGACGCTTGTGCCGATGATAAGGGTGCAGCATGTCGATACGCAGCAAGGTCCTATCCTGAGAAAATACGGATTGGCTACCATCACGATCTCGACAGCGGCGACGGTACACGAAATACCGGCCCTCGAGCTTGATGAAGCGGAGGAACTGCGCCTCTCAATATCAAAACTGGCAAGGGTGGCGGATGAAGATGATGTCTGAGGCGAAAAGATTGCATCCTGTCGCTGCACTCATCCATGCCTTGCGCCAGCTAAAGGAATTGCTGATCCCTTTGCTTTTTTTTGTATTGTTTGGAAGCAGGGGAAGCGGAAACCTTTTTTATCTTGCTGCTTCGGCCGGAATACTGATTATTGTGGTCGGTTTTGGCATCCTGGCATGGTACCGGTTTACCTATAGAATTGAAAACAGGGAACTACGAATCGAACATGGCATTTTTGTTCGCAGGAAGAGATATATTCCCTTTGAAAGGATTCAAAGCCTCGATGTCTCCGAAGGGCTTTTGCAGCGTCCGTTCGGGCTGGTGAAAATTAAAGTGGAAACAGCAGGAGGAGCAGGCTCGGAGGATGCGGAAGCTGTTCTGGCGGCAGTCACCAAAGAAGATGCTGCCTTTATCCATGAAATGCTTGTCTCCGCCAAGAAGGGCCGGCCATCTGCAAGGGAGGAGGCAGAGGCTGAGGCAGAAACAATTCTTTATCAAATTACGCTGCGTGAACTCTTGCTGCTTGCTTCCACCTCAGGAGGCGTAGGGGTCGTCATCTCGGCTGTTTTTGCCTTTGTTTTTCAGTTTGAAGAGTTCATTCCGTATGAAACGGTGTTCAAAGGGCTTGAGGACTTTGCCTCATTGGGCCTGATTATTATCACTGGAGTCATATTCCTCGGTTTTTTATTAGCCTGGGTGATTTCTGTCTTGAGTACCATGCTGAAATACGCCAACTTCACTTTGAAAAAAGTAGAAAATGATTTTATTATTACGAGGGGTCTCCTGGAAAAGCGGCAATTTACCATTCCGCTAAACCGGATCCAGGCGGTCAGAATCAGTGAAAACCCTCTTCGCCAGCCGTTTGGGCTCGCATCGGTCTTCCTCGAGAGTGCCGGAGGCTCTGCGGTCAATGAGGAAAGTGCCAAGGTGATTGTCCTTCCAATCATAAAAAAGGGGAAGGTGCCAAAGCTGCTGGGACCCTACCTCAAGGAATGCGAGTTTGAATGGCCGCTGGCACCCGCACCTAAAAGGGCGTTTCGAAGATACCTGTTTAGAAGTTCCATCGTGACACTGCCTCTTGCCGCTTTATCCATCATCTTTTTCAGGCCTTGGGGCTTGATTGGCTTGCTGCTCCTGGCTGCCTCTTTCCTATGGGCATGGCTGGAATTCAGGGCAGCCGGATGGGGACTCCATGGCGGGTACCTAGCATTAAGGTTTCGCACAATCGGAAAGAACACAGTGATTATGAAGAAGGAAAAAGTGCAATCCATCAGCGTAAAACAGAGCCATTTCCAGCGCAAAAAGCATTTAGCCACCATTGAAGCTGTCGTGAAATCGGGGCATAATGGCTCGGGAGGAAAGGTGGCCGATCTTGAATGCGGAGATATGGAGAGGATTTATCGATGGTATTCCCGTGAACAAGATTCTGCCGCCGATGTGGAACTGGCTGGCGGGGAATAAAAAAGCGCCGCAGGGGGCGCTTTTACTTTTTGAAGGATAGCCTTCCAATCAGGAAGCCGGCAATCAGACCGAAAATATGGGCCGTGATGTTGATGTTTGGCTGGATGAATGTCATGACGACACTGATTGCGGCGATAGTCAAGATGGTCTGGGAGCCCTCCCTTGAGAGCATATGTTTCTGGTACATGGCCATTGAGATATAAAACCCGAACAAACCAAAGATGGCACCGCTTGAACCTACGTGCACATAAGCTGGCGGCTCAAGCAGGAGGGTGGCAGCATTGGCCGCTATTCCTGATATCAGATACACCGCCAGGAATCTTGGCTTTCCGAGCATCCTTTCGAGTGCCGGCCCAAACAGCACAAGTGAAAAACTGTTGAATAATAGATGGGCAAATCCGGAGTGGACAAATATAGGAGTTGCAAGCCGCCAAATTTCTCCCTCCATAATATAGAGATTGACACCTGCAAGCAGAGAAAATATCTCGTTCCCTGGAAGGATTGGCAGGGAAGTAGCCAGGAATACTAGCAGGTGGATCAGGATAATCAGCGAAATTACCGGGTAGAACAGGATAAATTCACCAAAGCTTTCGGTTCTGGTAAACATGTAAAACCTCCTGGAACATTCATATATTAAGAATAGCCATAACAGGGCGCGAAAACTACTGTTTTACCTATTTTATTGTCACAATGGAAAATTAGAAGGAGGCTTGGCAAATGATCGAGGGAATTGGGATGGATATTGTAGAAATCAGCCGGATAGCGGCCATGCTTGAGAAGCAGAAGCGCTTTGCGGAACGGATTCTGACAGAGGAAGAAAGGCGGGTATTTAAGACGCTGGCCGGAAGGAGGAAAGCCGAGTTTCTGGCAGGGCGTTTTGCTGCAAAGGAAGCCTTCTCCAAGGCGGCTGGAACCGGAATTGGCAAAGAGCTTTCCTTTCAGGATATTGAGATTGGCACCAGCCCCCTCGGGCGGCCGCTCATTCTAAAACCATTCTCCGAAGGCGTCCACCTGTCAATCACCCACAGTTCCGACTATGCAGCGGCCCAGGTGGTTATTGAAAAAGCAAATAATTAAAGCTTGTCAAAAAGCCCGGTCATAAACTCCAAGGTTGTCTCATATATTCATAGTGCAACAGGGGAGACAAGACCAGGCGGCGGGAATATGCTGGACTGTCTTTTCTTTCCCTTTCACGTTGAACTAAGACTAAAAGGGGTTGAAGGAATGAAGAAAAGATTTTTGCTGCTTCTCGCCGGGCTGATGGTTATATTTGCTTTGGCTGCATGCGGGGCGAAATCGCAGGAGTCTGTCGTCAAGGATTTAAACGAAACGATGACAGAGCTGAAAAGCTATAAAGCCAAAGCGAAAATGACCTTGCAGATGGGTTCGGATCCACAGGTGTATGAAGTTGAAATCTGGCACAAGAATCCTTCCTATTATCGGGTAAACCTGAAGAACGCCCAGAAAGACCAGAGCCAGATGATCCTGAGAAATGACGAGGGCGTATTTGTCCTGACTCCTGCTTTGAATAAAAGCTTCCGCTTCCAAAGCAGCTGGCCGGAGAACAGCAGCCAGGCCTATTTATATGAGTCCCTGATCAAGGATATCCTCGAGGACAAGGAAGCAAAGTTCACGGAAACGAAAGAGCACTTTGTGTTCGAGACAAAAACGCGCTATCAGAACAGCCAAATGCTCCCGCTGCAGGAAATCAAGCTGAACAAGAAGAATTTGGCCCCGGTCAGCGTGAATGTCATGGATACAGACAGGAATTCGCTTGTCACCGTGGAGTTCTCGGATGTGAAGCTTGACGCAGAGTTTGATAAAGATGCTTTTGATATGAAAAAGAACATGACTGCCTCCCAGCTGGAGGTCCCAGTGATGGCGGATGTGCAGGATAACTCGTTTACCGTTAAATACCCAATGGCCGAGATACCGGGCGTGACCCTGCAAGACGAGAGGCAATTGGAGAGCGGTAAGAGCAACCGCATCGTGCTGACATACGGCGGTGAAAAATCATTCACTCTTGTCCAGGAAAAAGCCGAAGTGATGGAAGATGGAACGTATCCGGTATCCATGAACGGACACCCGGTTGACTTAGGATTCACCGTTGGGGCGCAATCCGACAACAGCCTCCACTGGACTTACCAAGGAGTGGATTATATGCTCGCTTCCTCGGATCTCACACCGGAAGAAATGGTAATGGTGGCAAGGTCCGTCCAGGGAGACGCAGAGAAATAGCATATGCTAAAGGAGCAGGCTCCCATGCGAGGGCCTGCTTTTTTTATAATAGGAATGGAGCCGAGTTGGTTTTTAGGAAAGCTTGTGGATAGGGGCGGTGGGAGGTTCAGGTACTATCAG
>NZ_LIGG01000001.1:1324491-1336644 GCF_001273925.1 Bacillus sp. FJAT-27251
TTTTGAGGGGCTGGGCACGAAAACGGGCACTGACATCTTCCTTTCCCTCTTTTTTAAGCGCTCCAGCAAAAAACAAGCCTTGACGGCCACTTGAACAACACCTGCATCCCAGCTATTCAGCTACTCCCAATACCTGAGACCACACCGGGACGCTGCTTTTCCTATTTGACATTTCCTCCGCCATGGTTTGATAATGGTACGTAAGTCATGAACGGATTAAGGAAGTGTGGGAAACGTGGACGAAAAAGGCTATTTTTACCGGGATACATGGGCAGAGGTGGATTTGGACAGCATCGAGTCGAATGTAAGGAAAATCAGGAACCTGCTGCCTGAAGAGGTGGACATCATAGCGGTGGTCAAAGCCAATGCCTATGGGCATGGGGATATCCAGATTGCGGAGGCGGCGATTCAGGCTGGCGCCACGATGCTGGCAGTCGCTTTTTTGGATGAGGCCCTGTCGTTAAGAAGGAAAGGGATATCCATTCCCATCCTTGTCCTCGGCGCAAGCAGGGCAGAAGATGTAAATGTGGCAGCCAATGAAAATATAACTTTGACGGTGTTCCAGGAGTCGTGGATTGAACAAGCGGCTGCGTTGCTGCTTCCGGGGAAAGAACTCTCTCTCCATATCAAGGTGGATACCGGCATGGGTCGTCTTGGAGTGCGGAGCGAAGAGGAGCTGCAATCAATGGAAGCCCGGCTCAAGGGCGATTCGCGCTTCAGTCTGGCAGGAATCTTTACTCATTTTGCAACGGCAGATGAACTTGATGATCATTATTTTCAAAAGCAGCTGGCCCGGTTTGAGGAAATGATTTCGGCGCTTGCCACCAAACCGGCCTGCATCCACACGAGCAATAGTGCAGCTGCCCTCCGCTATCCGGGCGCCTATTTTAATGCTGTCCGGCTTGGAATTACCATGTATGGGCTTGCTCCATCGCTCGAGATCAAACCAAGCCTCCCGGTAGAGCTCACGGAAGCTTTTTCCCTGCATTCGCGGCTCACGCAGGTAAAGAGGCTGCAAAAGGGCGACAAGGTCAGCTATGGGGCTACTTATGAGGCTGCGTCCGAGGAATGGATAGGGACCATGCCAATCGGATATGCTGATGGGTGGCTCCGCCGGCTGCAGGGACAGGAAGTGTTAATTAATGGAATGCGGGTCCCCATTGTTGGGCGGATTTGCATGGATCAATGCATGGTTCGGTTGCCGGGGGAAGTCCCGGTCGGCTCGGAGGTCACATTGATTGGCAAGCAGCAGGAAGAGAAAATTTCCATTGATGATATCGCTTCAAAGCTTGAAACCATCAATTATGAAGTTCCATGCCTGATTTCTTCCAGGGTTCCGAGATTGTATAAAAAGAATGGGAAAATCGTTGCGCTGAACAATCCGATTTTAAATGGAGCTTCCTTTTCCTGAAAATAACAAAGGAACAAAAATCATGCATAAAACCATATTTTTTTGGCGGATAATACAGTAGAATTGCCAATTCATCTTTGCATTTGCCTCAATAAATGTTAAGATTGAAAATGGTAGAGATATAAAAAGAGACGATACGTTTGTAGTGATGATGGTGGAGGTGTATGTTTGTGTCTGAATCCAGCGCAACAACTGAGATTTTGGTAAAGTTACCGCAGCATCTATTAATGGAATTGGATGGCTTTGCTAAACAGGAAAACGTAAACCGAAGTGAATTCATTTATCAGGCAACGAAAATGTATTTGCGCGACAGGAAAAAGAGACAAATTCGTGAGTCCATGAGACGTGGCTACATGGAAATGGCCAAGATTAACCTGACAATCGCTTCGGAATCCTTCCAGGCTGAATATGAGGCAGAGCACACAGTCGAACGTTTAGTTAGCGGAGGTTAATCCTTTGATTGTAAAACGTGGTGACGTATATTTTGCGGACCTATCCCCAGTTGTTGGTTCAGAACAAGGCGGTGTCCGACCAGTACTTGTCATCCAAAACGACATCGGGAATCGGTTTAGTCCCACAGTTATCATTGCAGCGATTACAGCCCAAATCCAAAAAGCCAAGCTGCCGACACATGTTGAAATTGATGCGAAACGATACGGTTTTGAACGAGACTCTGTCATATTGCTGGAACAAATTCGTACAATTGATAAACAGCGTCTAACCGATAAGATAACCCATCTCGATGACGAAATGATGGAACGAGTGAATGAAGCCCTGCAGGTAAGTTTAGGTCTTATCGAATTTTAATCATGAAAACAAAACGCTCTGTATATGAGCGTTTTTTTTATTTTATTCTCCGGTTCACGGCGCATGGGAGCCGTCAAGCCTGATATATGCAGGCTAGCGTGATAAACTATTAGCAAAAGTCTGCTGCGGCCAATGGATAAAACCCACCATAAGTAGGCAAATTTATAATATTTGACGTAAGAAACAGTATGCCATTAAATTGGTATATAATAATAAGTAATTCTGTGACCGTTTTTCAACATTTTGTGGTTTGAAATGATGTTCGGAAGGGTAAAAGAAAATCTTGTAAGGTTGAATGGGGGATGGATATGAATAAGCTGATATATGGTTTCATTGAAGAAAACAAACTAGATATCCTCAATGAATGGATCGAAACAACAAAAGATAATGCGGATGATCGAGTGCTCCGGGTCGTATCGGACCAGGTCTTTACCAGTACGAGCCGCGAATTTGTGGACTTGATCATTTCCAATATAAAAGGTATGAAGGAAGATTACACTTCCCGCTTGACCGAGTTCGCTGAAAAAGTTGTCCGTCTGGGATGGCCGCTGACTTTTGTGACCAAGGGCTTGCATACCTTTGGCGAGATTGTCTTTGAAAAAATGGAAAAAAGCGGGTTGGTTACAAAAGACAATCAAATGGAAGTCATCCGGGAATTCGGCGAATGGATGACGCCGATGAACAACGAAATTGTCAGCGTTTATTCAACCACATGGGAAAAGACCGTCTCACTGCAAAAAATAGCTCTGCAAGAGCTATCTGCCCCCCTGATTCCTGTTTTTGAAAAGATTACGGTAATGCCATTGGTAGGTACGATTGATACTGAAAGAGCCAAACAAATCATGGAAAACCTGCTAAAGGGCGTTGTCAAGCACCGTTCCGAGGTGGTTCTTATTGATATTACGGGAGTTCCAGTGGTTGATACGATGGTGGCGCACCATATCATCCAGGCAGCTGATGCGGTAAGGTTGATTGGTGCAAAATGCATCATCTGCGGCATTCGCCCGGAAATTGCCCAGACGATTGTGAGTCTTGGAATCGACTTACATCAGCTCACCACTCAAAATTCCCTTCAAAAAGGAATCGAAACGGCACTGGAGCTGACAGATAGAAAAATTATCGTAATGGAGGGTGAAAAATGAGAATACCCATTTTAAAGCTTTACAACTGCCTGCTGGTATCCATTCAGTGGGAACTGGACGATCAAACAGCCCTTCAGTTTCAGGAAGATCTTTTGCACAAGATCCATGAGACTGGAGCCAATGGCGTTGTGATTGATTTAACTTCCATAGATTTTATTGATTCTTTTATCGCAAAGGTGCTTGGAGATGTGATTAATATGTCCAACTTAATGGGCGTCAAGGTGGTAATTACGGGAATCCAGCCTGCCGTTGCCATCACCCTGATTGAATTGGGGATTGGTCTTGACAATGTCCTTACGGCTTTAGATTTAGAAAAAGGTTTGGAGAAATTACAACAGGAATTGGGGGAATAACTGTATGAGCATCCAATCCTGTGTAACTATAATAAACGAATGGGACATTGTCGCTGCACGCCAGCTGGGGCGCAATGTTGCCAAAGAGCTTGGTTTCGGAATAGTCGACCAGGCGCGAATCACAACAGCAATCAGTGAGCTGGCGAGAAACATCTTCCTTTACGCAGGAAAAGGACAAATTTGTATTGATAAGCTGAATGAAGGCGGAAAAGTAGGCTTGGCTATCAACGCAACCGATAACGGTCCAGGCATCAGTGATATCCGCCAGGTCATGGAAGACGGCTTCTCAACCTCCGGCGGACTCGGAGCGGGGCTGCCAGGAGTAAAAAGGCTGATGGACCAATTTGATATTGAATCATCTCCGGGTGATGGCACGAAGATAAAAGCGACTAAATGGCTTCGTTAGGGGGGGTTAGCATGGATTTCCGAGAAATGATGGAATCACAGTATCGGGAGCTTCTTGAAAATTATAGTAAAGAACAGTCTGAGCAGGCCCTCTATTCCAGTCAGAAATTGAGCCGGAAAATAATCGAAAACAAGGTATCGCCTGAAGAGATCATCAGCCTGCATAAAAGCCTGCTGATTGAAATGCATCCGGAGGTCCCGGATTACGTGCTGCACTCCTTTGATGTGCTTCTTGAGATCATGATTGCGTTTGGGCTTGCCTATAGAGAGCATCAAAGCCTTCGCCACAAACAGGAGGAGCTTCGGTCCGAGATGGAAATTGCGGCGAATGTCCAGCAAACTCTGTTGGGTACTAAAGTTCCGGAAATTGAAGGCCTGGATATTGGGGCAATCAGTATCCCAGCCAAGCACATGAACGGGGATTATTTCCACTTTGTCCTTGATGAAAACGACAATGTCAGTGTTGCCATTGCGGATGTCATCGGAAAAGGAATCCCGGCAGCACTTTGCATGTCGATGATCAAATATGCGATGGACAGCTTGCCTGAACATAGAAAGGGACCAAGTTACATACTGGAGAATTTAAACAGGGTCGTTGAGCAGAATGTTGATCCCAGCATGTTTATCACAATGTTTTATGGAATGTATAATCCTGAAACAAATATTCTTTCCTATGCTTCGGCAGGACACGAACCGGGGTTTTATTATAATGCAGCAAAGCAGGAGTTTACAGAACTGATTGCGAAGGGGCTGCTGCTGGGTGTTGAGAAAAGGACCAAATATGCAGAGTATCAAAAGGAAATTTTCCCAGGCGATATGGTGATACTAATGTCTGACGGGGTAACAGAGTGCAGGACAGACGACGGCTTCATTGACCGGGATACTTTGATGGGATATATCAATAGGTACATCCATTTAAGTGCTCAGGAAATAGTGAACCGGGTGTTCAAGGATTTGGAAAAACTCCAGCATTTTCAATTGAGGGATGATTTTACCTTAATCATTCTGAAAAGAGAGGTTTAATGCCCGCCCAAGGCGGGTAAATTTTCAAGAGCAATTGAATGCAAAAAAAGGTGGGTCAGTTATGAATATATCAATAGATGTTAAAGAAAAGGATCTTTTGGCTGAAGTCTCCGTTCAGGGAGAAATTGATGCTTATACAGCGCCTAAGCTGCGGTCGACCATTTTCCCGCTATCCGAAAAAGACGGCGTGCAAATGATTGTGGACTTATCAGGCGTCAATTATATGGACAGTACAGGACTAGGCGTATTTGTAGGTGTCTTCAAGAACGTCAAAGCCAATAATGGCCAATTCAAGATTGTTGGGCTTACCGAACGTCTCCAGAGGCTATTTGAAATTACCGGGCTCGCCGATATTATTGATATAAACAGCCAGATAGAGGGTGGAGTGCAATGAATCAGCCATTTGACTATATCGAAATGAAGATTCCGGCCAAACCGGAATTTGTCGGTGTCATCAGGCTCACCCTGTCTGGTATTGCCAGCCGGATGGGCTTTTCTTACGATGAAATTGAGGACTTGAAGATTGCGACGAGTGAAGCTTGTACGAATGCTGTGCAGCATGCCTACAACAACAATGAGCAGGGGGAGGTTGTCATCGGGTTTGGGCTGTATGAAGACCGCCTCGAGGTGATGGTGGCCGACAGCGGACAAAGCTTCGATTTTCATTCTGCTCGTCAAGGCCTTGGACCATATGACCAAAATGCTTCAGTTGAATTCCTTCGTGAAGGAGGCTTGGGGCTGTATCTGATCGAAACGTTGATGGATGAAGTTAGAATTCATCATAAGGAAGGCGTAACGGTCTTTATGACCAAGTACAGAGACGGAGAGCAGGTGGAGATTGATGCAGAAACCATCTCAACCTAACCAGAGGTCAAAGGAAGAGATCAATGCGCTAATTAAAGCCTACCAGCAGAATGAAGACAATGAGGCCCAAAACCAGCTGGTGCTTCATTATCAGGCTCTTGTGGAAACCATTGCGCGAAAATACTCGAAAGGCAGGTCGTTCCATGAGGATATCTACCAGGTTGGCATGATCGGCCTTCTTGGGGCAATCCGCCGTTATGACGAGTCTTTCGGCAAAAGTTTCGAGGCATTCGCCGTTCCGACAATCATTGGGGAAATCAAGCGTTTCCTGAGGGATAAAACATGGAGTGTCCACGTTCCCCGCCGTATTAAGGAACTCGGCCCAAAAATCAAAACGGTCGTTGAAGAACTCACAACTGAGCTCCACCGTTCGCCGAGGGTGGACGAGATTGCCAATGCTCTTGAGGTTTCAGAGGAAGAAGTCCTTGAAGCGATGGAAATGGGGAAAAGCTACCAGGCGCTGTCTGTGGACCACTCCATTGAGGCTGATTCAGATGGCGGTACAGTTACGCTTCTGGATATTGTCGGCAATATCGACACAGGATATGAGAAAATTAACCAGAGGCTTGTCCTTGAAAAGGTACTGCATGTTCTGTCTGATCGCGAAAAAATGATTATCCAGTATACGTACCTTGAAAATATGAGCCAAAAAGAGGCTGGCGATAAACTTGGAATTTCCCAAATGCATGTTTCCCGTCTGCAGCGCCGTGCCATTAAGAAACTCCAGGAAGCCATCAATGCCGAGAACAATAACTCGGAGTTCATTACATGATTGAAAACCTGGAAAACAAGCTAGAGTTGATCGCTCACCAGGTTACGAAAGAAGGCAATTCGCAATGTGGTGACAGCTATTTTTACAAGGCTACTAACGAATACTTTGTCTGTGTAATGGCAGATGGGCTTGGAAGCGGGAAGTACGCACATGAGGCCTCGGAGGCGGCAGTATCTGTAGTCGAGCAATATCATCATGAAGACGTGGATTCCCTGATGAAGCGTTGTAACGCAGTCCTTTACCAGAAAAGGGGGGCGGCTGTCTCGATTATCAAGGTTTACTTTGAAAAGAGGGAGTTTGTTTACAGCTGCGTCGGCAATATCCGTTTTTTTCTTTACTCTCCCCAAGGCAAGCTCACTTATCCACTGCCAGTCACGGGCTATTTATCAGGAAAGCCGCAAGTGTTCAATACCCAGCGGTTTTTCTATGAACCAGAGTCCAAATTCCTGATTTATTCCGATGGATTTGACATCCACAATGCTAAATCCTTGTTAAAAAGAAGCCGGTCAACACAGTCCATTGCAAATGAAATTCGGCGGGACCATCAAAATGTCTACGATGATGCAACATTTATTATTGGAAGCTTCCTGTAACGGAAGCTTCTTTTTTAGTGAGGGAATTTGATAAACTAAAGGAAGGCTGATATTTAGCTTCTAATTAAATCAGTTGGAGGATGGTCACTTTTGAACCAAACAGTTGATAAGCAAGATCAATTTTTGAAAATGATTGCAGATGAACAGTCCCTGAAAGTAAAGCAAGTCCAAAACGTTATTATGATGATTGATGAAGGAAATACCGTACCCTTCATTGCCCGCTACCGGAAAGAGCAGACTGGTGCCCTAGACGAGGTCCAGATCCGAAACATTATTGATAGATGGCAATACATACAAAATCTTGGCCAGCGGAAGGAAGAGGTCATCCGCCTTATAGAGGAGCAGGGAAAACTGACTCCCGAGTTGAAAATCGGCATCGAAAAGGCTGTTAAACTTCAGGAAGTGGAAGATCTATACCGCCCCTATAAGCAAAAGCGGCGCACAAAAGCGACAGTCGCAAAAGAAAAAGGGCTGGAGCCGCTGGCAGAATGGATGCTGACTTTCCCGGTGAAAGGCAGCCTTGAGGAACAGGCAAGGGCTTACGTATCCGATGAAAAAGGAGTGGCTTCAGCAGAGGAAGCCATTGCTGGTGCAAGGGATATTATAGCTGAGATGGTTTCGGATGATGCCGACAGCCGCAAATGGATCCGGTCTGAAACCTTTAAAAAGGGTTCCGTGCAGTCATCCGTAAAAGACGAAGAAAAAGACGAGAAGAATGTATATGAAATGTACTACGATTATGCAGAACCGATCAGCAAAATAGTCCCCCACCGCATTCTTGCCTTAAACCGGGGAGAAAAGGAAGATATTCTACGTGTCTCTGTCAAAGTGGAACAAGACTCCATAATGAAGTATCTGCGCCGGAAGTGGATTGCCAGTGACCGATCCCTGACCGCCCCTGCAGTAATGGAAGCGGTAGAAGATGCTTATAAGAGGCTGATCCAGCCGGCGATTGAAAGGGAAATACGAAATGATATGACGGAAAGAGCTGAAGAGCAGGCAATCCATATTTTCTCGGAGAATCTTCGCAAGCTGCTGCTGCAGCCTCCTTTGAAAGGAAAAGTGGTCCTCGGGGTCGACCCTGCCTACCGTACAGGCTGTAAGCTCGCAGTTGTGGATGAAACCGGGAAAGTGCTTGAAATTGATGTAATTTACCCTCATCTCTCGGCTGCAAGAGCGCAGGATGCCAGGGAGAAGTTCATCAAGATTCTTAAAGAGTACCAGGTCGAGATGGTGGCAATCGGGAATGGGACAGCCTCCCGGGAAACAGAGCAATTTGTTTCCGATATCCTGAAGGAAACCAAACAAGAGATTTATTATTTGATTGTCAACGAGGCTGGGGCCAGCGTGTACTCTGCTTCCGACCTGGCACGGGAGGAATTCCCGGATTACCAGGTTGAAGAAAGGAGTGCTGTCTCCATAGCCCGGAGGCTCCAGGATCCGCTGGCTGAACTGGTTAAAATTGACCCGAAGTCTGTGGGAGTTGGGCAGTACCAGCATGATGTCAGCCAGAAGAAGCTTTCCGAGTCACTTGCTTTCGTCGTGGAAACAGCGGTCAATCAAGTAGGGGTTAATGTCAATACTGCTTCCGCCTCGCTCCTCCAATACGTATCAGGTCTTTCAAAAACAGTGGCCAACAACATTGTGAAAAAGCGGGAAGAAGAAGGCAAGTTTTCGAGCAGGGCGCAACTGAAAAAAATCCCCCGGCTCGGGGCCAAAACCTATGAACAAGCGATAGGGTTCCTGAGAGTCGTGGATGGAAGGGAACCGCTGGACCGTACTGGCATCCATCCTGAAAATTATGCGGAAGTAAAAGAATTGCTAAGCAGGCTGGGCTTTAAAACCTCAGACCTTGGCTCAGCAGAACTAAGGGAACGGCTTTCCTCCCTGGATGTAAAAAAGACAGCTGAGGAATTGGAGATTGGCGAATTGACATTAAAAGATATCATCGATGCGCTTGTCAGGCCGGGCAGGGACCCGAGGGATGAATTGCCTGCCCCTCTGCTGAAAAAAGACGTGCTCAAGCTGGAAGATTTAAAGTCAGGCATGGAACTGCAGGGAACCGTGCGGAATGTGGTCGATTTTGGCGCCTTTGTTGACGTTGGTGTCAAGCAGGACGGCCTTGTCCATATCTCCAAGCTTAGCCGCAAATTCGTAAAGCATCCGCTTGATGTAGTATCGGTTGGAGATGTTGTCACCGTCTGGGTTGACAGCGTCGACATGAAAAAGGGCAGGGTAGCATTGACCATGCTTCCTCCGGGAGAATAATTAAAAACAGAGGCTTTACAGTGGGCAGAGGCGGAGAATTGTTGGATAAACGTAAATCCAGACGACAGTGGATCTAATTCGGACAGGGCTGGTGTCAGGTAGCAGGAAGTTGTCCGAAAGGAGGCGGGATTCGGACAGAACGGTGTCAGGTAGCTGGAAGTTGTCCGAATGGAGGCGAGATTCGGACAGGAACGGTATCATGGAGCAGGAAGTTGTCCGAATCTCATTGATTCTGCAACCTGCCACTCCTTTACCCGGAAAAAGGACCAATGAAAAGTCCTGCCCCAAAATAAACCAAATGAACAACCTCAAAAAGTAAGGCTGTCCAAAGATTCAGTGAAGGCTAAAGCTTTGGACGGCCCCTTTTTTACTGTGATAACCCCTGCTTCTTTCTATAGAAAAACCAGCACTGGTTTAAAAGCTTTATTTGGTATCGGTCCTTTTCATAAAACGCCCGCATCATCTGATTTTGGAACCAAACCGGCATACCGCATCCCTCCTGAATGATTAAGGGTATCCATAATATATGCTATAATGGGTTGTCATGTTTACGGGAAATGTAGGTGTAATCGATGGAAAATGAAGAGCTTCAAGCAATTGTGGAGAAAATATCGTTAAAGGAGTTTGGCCGGCCGTTTCGTCATCAGGCCGTGTTTAATCCAAGACTCCGTACAACCGGAGGAAGATATCTGCTGAGAAGCCACAATATCGAGATTAATAAAAAATATTTGGAGCAGCTAGGAGAAAATGAACTCATTGGGATTATCAAACATGAGCTTTGCCATTATCATCTCCATTTGGAAGGCAAAGGGTACAAACACAGAGACCGTGATTTCAGGGATCTCATGGAAAAGGTGGGAGCGCCCAGGTTCTGTTCTGCCCTCCCTGAGGAGAAAAACAATAGAAAGAAGCAAACTCGGGTTTTGGTCTATAAGTGTACCGGATGCCATCTTGCATACCAGCGCAAAAGATCGATCGATACATCCCGCTACGTCTGCGGAAAATGCCGGGGAGCATTAAAGTTGATGAAGACCTTGACATCTTCCTAATTCCATCGCATAATAGTAAACCTGATGATGACATCGCAACACTTTTTTAAAATAGTTTATTGACTTTTAAGGACAGCCTAATTATAATATAAAGAGTCGACAACAGCTGTTGTTGCTTTTGATAAGTTATTCCGCAGTAGCTCAGTGGTAGAGCATTCGGCTGTTAACCGAACGGTCGTAGGTTCGAATCCTACCTGCGGAGCCATTTTACGGGGAAGTACTCAAGAGGCTGAAGAGGCGCCCCTGCTAAGGGTGTAGGTCGCGTAAGCGGCGCGAGGGTTCAAATCCCTCCTTCTCCGCCATATTATTTGGTCCCGTGGTGTAGCGGTTAACATGCCTGCCTGTCACGCAGGAGATCGCGGGTTCGATTCCCGTCGGGACCGCCATTTATTGGGCTATAGCCAAGCGGTAAGGCAACGGACTTTGACTCCGTCATTCGTAGGTTCGAATCCTGCTAGCCCAGCCATTTTCATTTGAGCCATTAGCTCAGTCGGTAGAGCAAGTTTCTTGCTTCACTGATAGGCATCCTCGGAAACTTGCGAGGAAGACCGTGAGGTATTTCGAGCATCGAGATGCGAAAAGGTTATACTGGAAGGGTTAATCTAACCGAAGTTTCCCCTCCATCATTTGAGCCATTAGCTCAGTCGGTAGAGCATCTGACTTTTAATCAGAGGGTCGAAGGTTCGAGTCCTTCATGGCTCACCATTTTCATATCATTTGCGGGTGTGGCGGAATTGGCAGACGCACCAGACTTAGGATCTGGCGCCGCGAGGCGTGGGGGKTCGACTCCCTTCACCCGCACCATAAATTACCTCTTGATTTTCTCTTCATAGAAGAGTATAATTACTTCTTGTTGGTAAACAAAAAATGCGGTCGTGGCGGAATGGCAGACGCGCTAGGTTGAGGGCCTAGTGGGGGCAACCCCGTGGAGGTTCAAGTCCTCTCGGCCGCACCAAAAAAACACTTGACAAACAGAAATGATACATGGTATCATGTAAAAGTTGGTCACAAAATATGCGCCCGTAGCTCAATTGGATAGAGCGTCTGACTACGGATCAGAAGGTTATGGGTTCGACTCCTTTCGGGCGCGCCATATATACCGGGAAGTAGCTCAGCTTGGTAGAGCACTTGGTTTGGGACCAAGGGGTCGCAGGTTCGAATCCTGTCTTCCCGACCATCCGGTAACTCATAATAATAATAATAATAATGCGGGTGTAGTTTAGTGGTAAAACCTCAGCCTTCCAAGCTGATGATGAGGGTTCGATTCCCTTCACCCGCTCCAAATTGCTCTTTGAAAACTAAACAAACAAGCGTCAACAAACAATAATATTCATGGCTTCTATTATAGAAGGCCATGAGCCAACGTTTTATTTTATGAGCTAATCACTCTTTTATTGGAGAGTTTGATCCTGGCTCAGGACGAACGCTGGCGGCGTGCCTAATACATGCAAGTCGAGCGGACTTGA
>NZ_LIGG01000001.1:1345944-1374569 GCF_001273925.1 Bacillus sp. FJAT-27251
TCACACCCGTTCCCATGCCGAACACGGAAGTTAAGCTTCTCAGCGCCGATGGTAGTTGGGGGTTTCCCCCTGTGAGAGTAGGACGCTGCCAGGCTGATATTCATTCACCTTTTAAAGGTTTATGAATAGAATAGGATTAGGAATATTATCGACGCGGGGTGGAGCAGTCCGGTAGCTCGTCGGGCTCATAACCCGAAGGTCGCAGGTTCAAATCCTGCCCCCGCAATAATCCATTCCTGAAAGGTCCCGTGGTGTAGCGGTTAACATGCCTGCCTGTCACGCAGGAGATCGCGGGTTCGATTCCCGTCGGGACCGCCATTTTTAAAAGAATAATAGATTCATGAGAACGAAGCGGTGCTTTCGTTTTTTTTATTTTGTTAACTTCCCCTGCCAGGGTATTTTACTTTCTTTTTTGCCCGGCCTCAAAAAATCATGTACACTACATATAGGTCCATTTTATCCTTAGGAGAGAATCCTAAGGTTTTTTTGTATTAGGGAACTCTATCGGCTAAAATGAGGGTAAAATAAATAGATAAACAAGGATATAGGTGATATAGCAATGGCGCCATTTGAATTTATTTCTAAGTCTGAAGAAGATACGCAAGCCTTGTCCAAGCGCTTGGCTGAACTGCTAAAGCCGGGAGATGTAATTGCCCTGGAAGGTGATTTGGGAGCAGGGAAAACCACTTTTACAAAAGGGCTTGCCGAGGGACTTGGCATTAAGAGGAACGTTAATAGTCCGACGTTCACGATTATTAAGGAATATCAGGGAAGAATGCCCTTATACCATATGGATGTGTACCGAGTAGATTCTTCTGAGGACTTGGGATTTGAAGAATATTTTGAGGGAGAAGGAGTCACCGTTGTGGAGTGGGCGCATCTGATCGATGCCCAGCTTCCGGAACAGCTTTTGACCCTCCATTTGTATCACGGTGAGGAAGGAACCCGGAAAATCGTAGCGGAACCAAAAGGCCAACGATACGAACAGTTATGTAAGGAGCTTTTTTTATGAAGATATTATCAATTGATACCTCCAATTATGTCCTTGGGATTGGCCTTATTGACGATTCCCAGGTTATGGGGGAATACATTTCAAACCTGAAAAAAAACCATTCGGTACGGGTGATGCCAGCAATTCAAACACTTATGAAGGAATGCGGAATCAAGCCCGCCGACCTGGATAAAATCGTAGTCGCTAAAGGACCAGGCTCCTATACAGGTGTAAGGATTGGAGTTACGATAGCAAAAACCCTTTCCTGGACGCTGAATAAGCCGATTGCGGGTGTCTCGAGCCTCGAAGTGCTGGCAGCTTCTTCGGGCCGGTATTTTAATGGATACCTTTCCCCTCTGTTCGATGCACGCAGGGGGCAGATATATTCTGGCTTGTATCAATTCAGCAACGGAAGTATTGCTTCGGTTTATGAAGACCAGTTGGTCATGGCTGCAGACTGGGTAGAAAGGCTAAGGGAACTGAATGCCCCCATTTTGTTTTCTGGCAATGACTTGCCTCTTCATCAAAAAGTAATAAAAGAGGCATTAGGTGACAAGGCAATCATGGCAGAGATTACCGAGTATAACCCAAGGCCGGCAGAACTGGCCTTTTTGGGCCGAAACAGGCAGGATGAAGATCCGCATACTTTTGTTCCAAATTATATCCGCCTAGCCGAAGCAGAAGCCAAATGGCTTGAGTCGCAGAAACAACAATAAATTAATAGGAAGATGGCAATGAATAAAACGATCGCTTTTCGACAGATGGAAATCGATGATATCGACAAAATCCATGAGATAGAGTCCAAGTCCTTTGCTACGCCATGGAGCAGGGAGGCTTTTTATAATGAATTGACCAAGAACCGCTTTGCCCTTTACACGGTGATCGAACATGGAAGAGAGGTAGCCGGTTATTGCGGTGCCTGGATCATTGTGGATGAAGCACATATCACGAACATTGCCCTGCTTCCCGAGTTCCGGGGAATGGGTCTTGGGGAAGCACTTATGCGGAAAGTGATGGAGATAGCAAGGAAGATGGGAGTGCGAACGATGACATTGGAGGTCAGGGTCAGCAATGACAGGGCCCAGTCCCTGTACCGGAAGCTTGGATTTCAGGATGGGGCCATTAGGAAAAGATATTATACGGATAATATGGAAGATGCATTAGTAATGTGGGTGAAGCTATGAAATCGAAAAAAGACCAGTTGATATTAGGTATAGAAACAAGCTGTGATGAAACCGCAGTGGCACTTGTTAGAAACGGGAGGGAAATCATTGCCAATGTGGTAGCCTCCCAGATTGAAAGCCACAAAAGGTTTGGCGGGGTTGTGCCTGAAATTGCCTCCCGGCACCATGTCGAACAGGTTACCCTTGTATTAGAGGAGGCACTGAAGCAAGCAGGCACAGCAATGGAAGAGATAGATGGAATTGCCGTAACGGAAGGCCCAGGGCTTGTCGGTGCCTTGCTGATCGGCGTAAATGCAGCTAAGGCACTAGCCTTTGCCCATGATATCCCGCTGCTGGGTGTTCATCATATTGCAGGGCACATATATGCGAACAGGCTGGTAAAGGAAATGGAGTTTCCGCTCCTGTCCCTGGTCGTGTCAGGCGGCCATACAGAGCTTGTTTACATGAAGGAGCATGGACATTTTGAAGTGATTGGCGAAACAAGGGATGATGCTGCAGGGGAAGCCTATGACAAAGTGGCGAGGGTTTTGAATATGCCATACCCTGGCGGTCCGCATATCGACAGATTGGCTCATGAGGGACAGCCCGAATTGGATCTTCCTCGTGCCTGGCTTGAGCAGGGATCGTATGACTTTAGTTTCAGCGGCTTAAAATCGTCGGTTATCAACACTGTCCACAATGCAGAACAGCGCGGGGAAAAAATTGCACCCGAAACACTTGCAGCTAGCTTCCAGGCCAGCGTTATTGATGTGCTTGTCACAAAAACGGTGCAGGCAGCAAAAGAGTATAAGGTGAAACAAGTATTGCTTGCTGGCGGAGTAGCGGCCAATAAAGGTCTAAGAACCGCCTTGCAGGAAGAATTTAAAAAGCAGGAAAACGTTGAACTGGTTATCCCGCCGCTGTCTTTATGCACAGATAACGCGGCCATGATTGCCGCCGTCGGAAGTGTTATGTATGAAAAAGGCCAGCGTTCAGACCTTACCCTGAATGGTAATCCGGGACTGGAAATAACTATCCACAATGATTAATAAGGAAATTTTTCTGTTTAACAGAAATTTCTGTGGATAACCACTTGATAAATACAGGATATTGTTGATAATGTGGATAAAAAAGCGTGTTTTTGTGGATATTGTGGAAAACAGTTAAAAACTCGCTAAGATAGCATGATTATTTGTGAATAACTCTGTGAATAAAAAAATCCCGGGACTGTTCCCGGGATTTTATTTTTGTCTAGCTCGAGCGCTTACGCTTTTCTTATTCGGCAATCTCCGCCCACTCTTCCACCAGAGCCTCGATTTGCTGCTTTGAACTCTCAAGTTTTTCATTCAGCTCGGCCACTTTTTGGTGGTCCTGGAAGATTTCCGGATCGCATAGGAGTTCTTCGAAATGGGAGACATCGGCCTCAAGGGTTTCAATGGAAGCTTCAATTTCTTCGATTCGTCTTTTGCGCTGGCGTTCCAGCTTTTTCGCTTCCTTATCCTGTTGATAACTTGTTTTTACGGATGGAACAGGTGAAGAGGGTACCTTTTTTTGAGCTGATAATGCCTCAAGTTCTTCCTGCTCCAGTTTTTTCTCGAGATAATAATCATAGTCTCCCAGATATTCAGTGGCAGCACAGCTTTGGAGTTCAATCACTTTTGTGGCAATCCTGTTGATAAAATAACGATCATGCGAAACAAAAAGGATTGTGCCTGGATAGTCGATCAGGGCATTTTCAAGCACTTCCTTGCTGTCCAGGTCCAAATGGTTCGTTGGCTCGTCCAGGATCAGGAAGTTTGCCTTTTCCATCATCAGTTTTGCCAGTGCAAGGCGTGCTTTTTCTCCACCTGACAAGGAGGAAACAGTTTTAAGGACATCATCTCCCGAAAACAGGAAATTGCCAAGCACGGTGCGAATGTCTTTCTCCGGTTTGAGGGGATATTCATCCCATAACTCGTTTAGAACTTTCTTTTTGGATGTAAGCTCAGCCTGCTCCTGGTCATAATAGCCTATGGAAACATTGGATCCATATTGGATTTCCCCTGCCAATGCCGGCAGTTTATCGACAATTGTCTTCAACAGCGTCGATTTGCCAACACCATTGGGACCGACTAGTGCAATGCTGTCGCTCCGGTTAATACGAAGAGAAATGTTCTCTGAAATCTTTTCAGTTCCATAGCCAATCGCCAGGGTGTCCACCTTTAAAACGTCATTGCCGCTTTGGCGTTCAATATCAAACGAGAAGGAAGCCGATTTTTCATCCCCGGCAGGGCGGTCAATCCGCTCGATTTTTTGCAATTGCCTGCGCCGGCTCTGGGCCCGTTTTGTCGTGGAGGCTCGGGCCAGGTTCCGCTGGACAAAGTCTTCCAGTTTGGCAATTTCATCCTGCTGCTTCTCGTACAATTTTAAATCCCGTTCATAGTTTTCAGCCTTCTGGTCCAGATAGGAACTGTAATTCCCATGGAACCTGGTGATTTTATGGCGGGACAGCTCAAAGACCTGGTTGACAACCTTATCAAGAAAATACCGGTCATGGGAAACAATCAGAATCGCCCCTGGATAACCCTGGAGATACTGCTCCAGCCAGGACAGGGTCTCAATATCCAAGTGGTTGGTCGGCTCATCCAGGATCAATATATCGGGACGGGACAGCAAGAGCTTGGCAAGAGCAAGCCTTGTTTTCTGGCCGCCGCTCAGAGTGGATATTTTCGTGTTATAATCAAAGGAGCCGAAACGAAGCCCGTGAAGAACAGACCGGATATCAGCTTCGTATTGATAGCCTCCCAGGTCTTTAAACTGAACCTGTAAAAGGTCATATTCCTTAAGGATCTGCTCATAACGGGCGCTATCGGGGGAAGTGCCGGAATCAGCCATTTCTCCTTCCAGCTTCCTGAGATCCTGTTCCATTTTACGAAGATCGTTAAAAACGGTCAGCATCTCTTCCCAGATGGACTTGCTGGATTCGAGGCCGGTATTTTGGGCCAAATAGCCGATGGATACGCCCTTTGGCCTGATGATTTCACCGCTGTCATAGCTGGAGTGGCCAGCGATGATTTTCAGCAGCGTCGATTTTCCGGCGCCATTGCGTCCCACGAGGGCAACACGATCCTGTGTCTGTATCTCGAGTTTAATATTTGATAAAATCAATTCTGCGGCAAAGTATTTTGTCAGTTGATTTACCTGTAATAAAATCATATTTTTCACCTCAAATGCTTAACCTTAGTGTACCTGATTGAGTATATCCCGGCAAATAAGGTGAGGTTTTTGAGCTTTTTTCAGAGAAAAGGAATGCAAATATGTGAAAATAGATACAATGTTCATACACAATATTGGCAAAATAGTGTATAGTTTTGTTGAAAGGAGCTAGAAAATGGCAGAGTTTACTCATTTTAATGAAGAAGGCAGGGCCAAGATGGTCGATGTCAGTGCGAAACCTGAAAGTGTGCGGACGGCCATTGCCCGTTCCAGCATCATTGTAAATAAAGAAATCTATGAAAAAATAAATGAAAATAAAATGAAAAAAGGCGATGTTTTGGCTGTTGCCCAGGTAGCCGGCATCATGGCATGCAAAAAAACATCCGAAATCATTCCTATGTGCCATCCGCTGCCCCTGACAGGGATTGATATCTCTTTTTCATGGGAAGAAGCGAGAGCCGATGAATATATTCTGGACATCTCCGCGTCTGTGAAAACAAAAGGGAATACGGGAGTGGAAATGGAAGCGTTAACAGCCGCCTCTGTTACAGCTCTCACTGTTTATGATATGTGCAAGGCAGTCGACAAGGGCATGGTCATAGGCAAAACATATCTTGTCGAAAAGACAGGCGGCAAAAACGGCGATTTTAACCGGGAACAAAAATTGAGATAATGACAGTTATAGAAGGGGGGGTGGAGAATGTCAAACGAGACGATGAAAATTCCGCAGGCAACGGCAAAAAGGCTTCCGCTGTACTATCGCTTTTTACTAAACCTGCATTCTTCAGGAAAACAAAGAGTGTCATCCGCTGAACTAAGCGAGGCGGTCAAGGTTGATTCGGCTACCATTCGCAGGGATTTCTCCTATTTTGGCGCCTTGGGGAAGAAGGGGTATGGCTATAACGTCAACTATCTCCTGACATTTTTCCGCAAGACACTCGATCAGGATGAAACCACCAAGGTAGCCTTGATAGGAGTGGGAAATCTCGGTACGGCATTTTTACATTATAATTTTTCCAAAAACAATAATACCAAAATTGAAGTCGCATTTGATGTCGATGAAGAGAAAATTGGCACACAAATTGGCGATGTGCGCGTTTGTTCCATGGATGACCTTGAAAAAGTGATCATTGAGCAGGAAATACAGGTAGCCATCCTGACGATTCCCTCAGCGGTTGCACAAACCATCACCGACAGGCTTGCCAAGTCCAATATTAAAGGGATCCTCAATTTTACTCCGGCAAGGCTCAATGTGCCGCCATCCATCCGGATCCATCATATCGATCTGGCGGTCGAACTTCAGTCCCTTATTTACTTCCTTAAGCATTATCCATCGCCTGAGGAAGAATAGGAAAACAGCCAGTGCGCATGCAAGCCCACTGGCTGTTTCGTTTATCCAGGTTACTTTTTCTGGATCGCTTTCAATTTAAAGTGGAAAAGAATCATTCTGATGCCTGACCCGAGGTCGAAAGTCGCAATCACGACCAGCAGGTAGGAAAAGAACCCCCAGCCTTGGTCATTCACATTCTGCACGGCAAAATAGGTGAACAGAAGCCCAAGGATGAGATAGACAATGCCTGAGAATAAAGGCGAGCGTTTCATAGAAGTCCTCCAATAAAGCCTTGAATTTGTTCTGCTTCCTTAATCATTCTCTCCAAATCCTCGCGGAATACAGATTGAACCAGGACGACAAGGGTGTTCATCGCGACATGGGCAAAAATCGGGACGATGATCCTTTTGGTTTTCACATAGAGGAAGGCAAAGGTAAAGCCCATGGCGGAGTATAGGATCACATGTTCCGGTTCAAAATGAGCCAGCGCGAAGATGACTGAGCTGGTCAGGGCTGATAAAAAGAAGCCGAAGCGCTTATGAAGGCTGCCGAAAATAACCTTCCGGAACACAATTTCTTCCAAAATCGGTCCCAGGACGGAACTGACCAGGATGATAATCGGGAACTGCTCAATCAGGCGGATGATTTGTTCTGTATTGTCCGAGCCCATTTCAATCCCCAGCATATTTTCAATGCTTGCCGCCATGCTCTGGGCGAACAACGCCAGGAAAATACCGAAAACACCCCACATAACTGAACGGAACGGGCCGGCAGCATCCCGCAGATCCGCTTGCGGTTCCCTCCTCAGCAGAAGGATAACGATGACCAGTGTTAGCGAAAAGCTGAAGACCAGCCAATATGGTACAGCGAGAAGCTGCATTTCATTCAATTCCATTCCCATCATCGTGCCGATGAATACAAACAGCGGAACGCCTATGAAGCTTGATAGCTGCATGGCAATATAAGCAATTAAAATGAACCAGTATTCCTTTTTCAATAGTATTGAGTCTCCTTTGTTTGGCTATCCTTCTATTTTCCAATAAAACATATCAAAGTTCAAATGGTAGGCTGTAAGGAATTTTTGCCTTTCCAGGGTTAAAAAAAGGAAATGGGCCTATACTGTATATGGCAGAAAAAATCGAAAAATATTTTAACTTGAAGCTTGCAAAATAATGGGGGATTATTTAATATATAAATTGTGTTAGCACTCAATTGAGGAGAGTGCTAATAATCCATTAAATTACATATTATTTGAGGAGGTTGTTTAACTTGATCAAGCCATTAGGTGATCGCATTGTAATCGAGCTTGTTGAGTCTGAAGAAAAAACTGCAAGCGGTATCGTTTTACCTGACTCAGCTAAAGAGAAGCCTCAGGAAGGCAAAGTTGTAGCTGTAGGTTCAGGCCGTGTTCTTGAAAGCGGAGAGCGCGTTGCTTTGGAGGTAAACGTTGGCGACCGCATCATCTTCTCAAAATACGGTGGTACAGAAGTGAAGTACCAGGGTACTGAGTACCTGATCCTGCGCGAGAGCGACATCCTGGCAGTAGTAGGCGAATAAAGCTACCCGGGACATTAGAATAGAAATTAGCGAAAATCACGAGGAGGTTTTTATACGATGGCTAAAGAGATTAAGTTTAGTGAAGAAGCGCGCCGTGCGATGCTTCGCGGAGTTGACACTCTTGCGGATGCCGTGAAAGTTACTCTTGGACCAAAAGGACGAAACGTGGTTCTTGAAAAGAAATTCGGTTCCCCGCTTATTACGAACGATGGTGTAACCATTGCAAAAGAAATCGAATTGGAAGACGCTTTTGAAAACATGGGTGCGAAGCTTGTTGCTGAAGTAGCAAGCAAAACAAACGATGTAGCCGGTGACGGTACAACTACTGCGACTGTACTTGCACAGGCCATGATCCGTGAAGGCCTTAAGAACGTTACAGCTGGTGCAAACCCAATGGGCATCCGCAAAGGGATTGAAAAAGCGGTTGCCACTGCAGTTACAGAACTAAAAGCCATTTCCAAGCCAATCGAAGGCAAGGAATCCATCGCTCAGGTTGCTGCCATTTCTTCAGCTGATGAAGAAGTAGGCCAACTGATTGCTGAAGCAATGGAACGCGTTGGCAACGACGGCGTCATCACAATCGAGGAATCCAAAGGGTTCACAACTGAACTGGACGTAGTAGAAGGTATGCAGTTTGACCGCGGATATGCTTCTCCATACATGGTAACTGACTCCGACAAGATGGAAGCAGTTCTTGAAAATCCATATATCCTGATCACTGACAAGAAGATTGCCAGCATCCAGGAAATCCTTCCTGTACTTGAGCAAGTGGTACAGCAGGGCAAGCCATTATTGATGATTGCTGAAGATGTTGAAGGGGAAGCCCTTGCTACATTGGTAGTCAACAAGCTTCGCGGAACATTCAACGCTGTTGCTGTCAAGGCTCCTGGCTTCGGTGACCGCCGCAAGGCTATGCTTGAAGACATCGCTGCCCTAACTGGCGGAGAAGTCATCACAGAAGAGCTTGGCCGCGACCTCAAGAGTGCAACAATCGACTCTCTTGGCCGCGCTGCGAAAGTTGTTGTTTCCAAAGAAAACACGACAATCGTTGAAGGTGCTGGAGACAGCGCGCAAATCGGCGCACGCGTCAACCAGATCCGCGTTCAATTGGAAGAAACAACTTCCGAATTCGACCGTGAAAAACTTCAGGAGCGCCTTGCTAAATTGGCAGGCGGCGTTGCAGTCATCAAAGTTGGTGCTGCTACTGAAACAGAATTGAAAGAGCGCAAACTTCGCATCGAGGACGCCCTTAACTCAACTCGCGCTGCAGTTGAAGAAGGAATCGTATCCGGCGGTGGAGTTGCCCTTCTGAACGTATACAACAAAGTTGCTGAGCTTGAGGCTGAAGGCGATGTACAAACTGGTATCAACATTGTACTGCGTGCAATGGAAGAGCCAGTGCGCACAATTGCGCACAACGCAGGCCTTGAAGGCTCTGTCATCGTTGACCGCCTGAAGCGCGAAGAAATCGGCACAGGATTCAACGCTGCTACTGGCGAATGGGTGAACATGATCCAGGCTGGTATCGTTGACCCAACTAAAGTTACTCGTTCTGCTCTTCAAAACGCAGCAAGCGTTGCGGCTATGTTCCTGACAACTGAAGCAGTTGTCGCTGACAAGCCGGAGCCAGCTGGTGCAGGCGGCGGAATGCCTGACATGGGCGGAATGGGCGGAATGGGCGGCATGATGTAATAAGGGTTTTGAAACCTTGTTATATCAACGTCTAAAATAACAATATGCTTTTTTGTCCTCGGATTTGTCCTCGTTTAATAAAAAACAGGCGACCTATGACAAAAAGTTAACTATAGGGGAAGGCCTTCCATCAGTTTACAGAACTGTTGGGAGGCCTTTTCTTCCATATTGGCAGTCATGTGAGCATAGATATTCATTGTCGTATTAATATCTGTATGTTTATGGACAAGCCTGGCTTACGTCTATCTCGTCGGCCACCCTCAACTCGTTTCCTTCAATGCCGTCAAAAACGTTTTCTATTACGCAGAGGTTCTTCCCGGCATCGATCCTGATGCCATTGGCGGCCTGTCGAATGACGTTGCCCTTGATCCTGATGTCTGACGGGATTCCTTTACCCCGTCCGTCTGCACCGCGGTCCCTGATGAGGCGGATAGCCGAGAACTTGTCAGTCCCTCCAGTTATGTGGTTGTGGTGCAACTTTGTGCCTGGCGCATTACGGACCTCGATGCCGACCCGCGAATCATCCCCAGCTGTGATCCTGTTGTCCTCAATAAGGGTGTCAGGAGTTCCCAGAATGACGAGAACTCCTTGACGGTTTCCAATCAAGTCGTTGGAATGCACCCAGTTTCCAGGACCTGAGGCATCATGCTTGTTCTTTGCCCCGCCGGAATTGCCGAGTGCAATCCCCGCCCGCTGCCCGCCAACGACCGTGTTATCCCGGATCTCGTTCAGGTATTCACCCTCGCCGTGCAGGTCGATGGCATCGAGGATGCTGCCGGTGATGGTGTTCTCCGCCACGAGATTATTGTGCGTGGGAAACTGCAGTAGAATGGCATGCCGCAGATGCCTGCCATCGAAGGTATTGCCGATGACGACGTTGTGTCGGGAATCGTTGGCGGCATTTGGGTCGTGCTGATTCGCTGAGCCCTCGATAGCGATTCCATAGCCCTGTCCCCCGGGACCAACGGCAGTTGCCTCACTTAAAGAGTTTCCAGTTAGAATCACTTCACGGCTGGCCTTGACTGATATCCCGTGGCGCTTGAACCTGCGTATGCCCAGACTCTTTACAATGATCCGGGAGCTGGCCTTCCCTTCGTGAGCTCCGAGGTAGATCCCGTACATAGGTCCTCCACCCGCGCTGCCGTTTTCGGGGTCATCGCCGAGTGGTTCCTTATAACGGGAAGTAATGGTGAAATCAGCGACGATGACGTCGTGGACACCGGAGCCGCGTATCACCCTGCTGTCATCCTCACCGTCAAAGGAGGTCAGCAGCACGGTGCTCTCCTGACCCTCGCCCCGCAGGTCCACGCCGCTGCGCAGCACGATGTTCGCCGACTCATCGGCCGGGTCAGTGGTGCGCAGGTCATATGTGCCAGCCGGCATTAAGACCTCGTCACCCGGTTCGGCCGCATCCAGGGCCTTCCTGATGGCTGCTGCGTCATCTTTTGAGTCGGGTTCCGGATCTGCCCCGAAGTCTGTGACGTCCAAAGTCCGGCCCGTAGCCGGACCCGGCTTCGGCACCTCTATAGGCTTGCCGGACCGGTCCGCCAAGCCGGGGGCCTTCCAGTCGCCGCGCTCGGCCGGGGCTTGTTCCACAGCTTCCTCGCTCTCGACTGGCTTGTCAGGTTCCTTCGCGGTGCATGCGGTCAAGAGGACTACCAGGCCAAGAACTACCCACCACGAATTCGCCAAACTTCGCCCGCTGTTCCAAACTGATTTCTTCATGACTTCTCACGTCCTTACTGAAAAATTATTCATCCTTCTCGTCGCTCATGGAGACAAGGAGAAAAGCGGTGAGCCTGCTCGCTCACCGCTTTTGGGATGTTTTGACGGCCTCTGCCGGCCAACGGCATCATCCCATGATCAGGGGCCTATTACTTAGCGTTTCCCTTGCCTTTGCCTTTTCCGTTATTCTTTTCGAGTTTGAAGTTCAACGGAATCTCCTTTACAAGCGGAGTATCTGCCGAGGAACCACCGACATGTACGCGGTACTTTCCGTCAGCGGTTGCCCACTTTCCATCAGCCCAGTTCGCCAGGTTGTCCGGCTCTGCCGGGATAAAATAGGAGAATGGGTGATTGGAGTCTGCCTGGTTAATCCTTAATGTCATCGTCTTGCTCTCACCTGGCTTAAGGTCAACCTTCTCAAAATTTACGAGCCGCTTAGCCGGCTGCCCAGCCTCGTCCGGCAGGGTTAGATAGACCTGTGCCGCTTCTTTGCCGGCAACGTCACCGGTGTTCGTGACGGTGAAAGTCACGTCAACCCCGGACAACGAGCCTTTGTTGCCGCGGACCCTCTTCACCTTGAGGCCGTCATATTTGAAGGTCGTGTACGATAGACCGAATCCGAAAGGGAAGGCCGGCTTTACATTGTTGGCCTCGTACCAGCGGTAACCCATCTGCAGGCCTTCGGTGTACTGGGCGATCAACTGTTGTGAACCGTTTCCATACGGGCCCGGGCCACCAGTCTTTCCGGTGTTCTGACGAGTTCCTGGGTACTGCTTCTCGGTTGCGAAAGCGGCCTCTCTCGCGTTGGCACCAAACGTCATAGGCAGCTTTCCGGAAGGATTGACCTTCCCGTAGAGCAGATTGGCGACAGCATTGCCATCTTCCATGCCCGGGAACCACGCCTCGAGTACGGCAGGAACCTGATCCAGCCACGGCATGAGCACCGTACCAGAGGTCTTCAGGATCACGGCAGTGTTCTTCGCGTTTGCCTTCAGGACTGCATCGATTAGCGGTTCCTGCTTCACCCAGTTCTTTTGGTTCTTGTCGAGGGGGATGGCCGGGAAGCCGAGAGTCTCGCGGTCGATGGTCTCAGCCGGGGTGTCGCCGACCATGAGCAGCACGATGTCAGACTGTGAGGCCAGTTTGGCAGCAGCCTGCGGGTTACGGCCATCATTGTACGTCACCTTGGTGTTGTAGCCCAGCTCCTTAATAACGTTTTCCAAGCCCTGCTGCGGGGTGACCGTGTAAGGGGTCACGACGGTCTCGTTGTTTATCCGAATGGAGCGCGGGGACATCTTGGCTGTACCTGCGAACCACTCGACGCCGATCAGCGCAATCGATTTCGGTTTGCCGTCCAATGGCAGGAAGCCGTTTTCGTTCTTCAACAGCACGGCCCCTTCCTCGGCCATCTTCCGAGCGCTCGTACCATTAGCCTTTGAATCGACGATTTCAGGCATGAACTTGTTAAAGGGCTTATCCATATGGCCAAATTCAATCATCTTGATGTACCGTGGACGAAGCAGATTGTCGATGTCGTTCTCGGTCACCTGGCCAGAATCAAGGGCCTTCCTGATTTTATCCTGGGTGTAGTACTGCGGTGCCCAGTCGAGCTCGACATTCGTGCCTGCCTTAATAGCAGAGACCGTGTTATGAATCGCGCGGCGGTCACTCATGACATAACCGTTGAAGCCCCATTTTTTGCGCAAAGCATCCTGAAGCAGTTCAGAACTGTCACAGGCAAAAGTGCCATTGACATCCGGGAACGAACACATCACAGAAGCTGGATTCGCATCCTTAGCGGCCATCTCAAAGGGCAGCATATACAGCTCATTCATGGCACGAGAGGGAACCTGTACACCCATCGTCCATCGCTCAGTTTCCTGCTCGTTGCCTGCCAGATGCTTAAGCTGAGCCTGAACCCCCTGGGCCTGAATTCCTTTGACCTGCTCGGTCGCCAGTATACCCGTCAGGTATGGGTCCTCACTGAAGTACTCATAGTTACGGCCGTTGTAAGGGTGACGCACGAGGTTCATGCCCGGTCCGAGCATCACGTGATGTGCAAAGGCCCGGGTCTCCTCTCCAAGGATTCGGCCGGCCTCATTGTTTAGCTTACGGTTGAAAGTCGCAGCCATGGCCAGGGTGGACGGCAGGCCCGTCGCCAATGGGTCATTGCCGCACGATCCGCCCTTCACACCCGTCCCGCCGTTGGTCATGCGGATTGTGGGGATTCCCAGTTCCTTGATCCCTTGGATTTGCCGTCCGGTGTCCTGCCACTCACATCCTGGCAAAGTGCCTTTGGGCTCGAATACTCCGTTCTGGTATTTGCTGGTACCCCCCCTGTTGATGACGACCGTCTCACCGGTGTCGTTCTCATTGAAGCGCGAGATGACGATTTGCTGCATTTTCTGATCGATTGTCATCGCATCGAGAAGCAGCTCGGTACGCTTTGCAGCAGAGAGCTTGGTGTTCATCCAGGGCTTGTTCCCTTGGGTCCCAACGTCCGCCGCAAAAGTAGGCACAACTAACGTAGACATGAAGAGTATTGCTGTCAAAAAAAATGTAATAATTCTTTTTATCATTTTAATATCTCCCTTACTTTGTAAATTTCTCCCTCGCTATCTATAATGTCTTTCCGTTTTGAAATAATTCGTTAAACATCTTCACTTCTGAAAATAAAAAAATGAATGGCGCTTACCCCAAATGGGGAAATTTCTGAAGCATGAGAATGGTTCGGGGTCGCTGAAAACACATGCATACTGAAGAATAAGTGGTGGCAATATAAAAGGGTGTAAAGCAAAGGAGGGTTTTTATGAAACGAATAGCAATAGTTTCCGTTGCATTAACAGCTTTGCTCCTATCAGCTTGTGGTGTTAATAATGATGATACGAATGACACCGCAGTCCAGGATCGTGATAAACAGGCAAAGGTCAATAATATTGGTAATGATTTGCCTAATGGATCTAAAGCAAACAATAGGAATGAAGCTGATAACAATCTCACTAATACAAATAATGGCAACAATGATACACAAAGGACGAAGCTTGCAGGCCAAATTGAGGCTGAAGTTGTTTCAATGAATGAAGTTAATCAGTCTAGTGTTACTATAAAAAATAATAATGCTTATGTAGCTGTACAACTTGATAATAACAATAAGGACCTTTCCAAGGACACTGCACAAAGAATAGGAAACCTAGCAAAATCAATTGACCCTAATATTGAAAATGTATATATATCGGTTAACCCCGATGGCTCAGTTAACCCCGATGCCTCTGATCGAATGAATGAACTTTCAAATGATAGCCAGTGGACATCCAATTGAAGAATTCTTTGAGTAATTTGAAAATGCTGTACGTCGTGTTTCCAGCACCTTTACCCTTTGATGCATAACCATTTTTAATTAATCTACTGACATAAAAAGCCTCACAAAAGTTCACTGAACTCTTGTGAGGCTTTTTTTATTTACAATTGTGTTCGTTTACCTAGTACGCTTAAATTTATCAGTCATATATTACAACTAAATGATTTTTTTATAAGTTAAACACAAAGCAGGTGTGTTTCATGAGTGATTTACCATTAATCGGAATTATGGTTATGAACAGAAAGAACCGAAAAAAAACTTTACAATTGTATAACAATTTTAAAAACGGTTTGAATATGGACTTATTTTGTTTTACTCCACAGGATATTGAATGGGTTGACCGCAAGATAAGAGGAGTATCTTTAGGAAACAATCAATTAAAAACCAACATGTTTCGGTTTCCTGATGCTGTCTATAACCGCTGCTATAGAAAAAGAGCAAAAACATTACGGGAAATGGAAAAACATATTGGTGAAAACAAATGTTTTAATTGGATTACGCGTTTTAATAAGTGGCGTATTTATAACATAATGTCGAATGCCAAATTAGATAAATATCTTCCCAAAACATGTTTATTTAAGCCAGAAACATTAATGGAGCAGTTAAATAAGGAAAGACGGTTAATATTGAAGCCTGCATATGGTTCCCTTGGCGGACAAATCTATTTAATAGAATTAACAGACAATCATATAGTCAATATTTATCGAGATACTTTAGTGCCTATGTACAGCTTTAGCGATAAGAAAATGTTGATTAAAAAGGTGACCGAGATGATTGGCCAAAAGGATTTTATTATTCAGAGAGAAATCCAGATGGCAAAAGTAGATGGGAAAATGATGGATTTAAGAATATTAGTGCAAAAGGGTATAAGTGGAAATTGGGAAGTTACAAACGGAATTAGCAAGGTAGCTCCATATAACTTTTTTGTTACAAACCATTGCGAGAAGATTTATAGGATGGAAGAAGTGCTTAAAATATTAACTAGCGATTTGAAAAAAACAGACCCATTGTTAAACGAAATATATGAAGCAAGTATAAAAACAGCTCGAAAATTAGAAGCAGACATTGGTGTGTTAGGAGAAATAGGAATTGATATGGCCATCGATAATGCGGGCCGTATATGGATAATAGAAGTGAATGGCAGGCCCCAAAAAAACATGTATCATAAAATAGCAGGAAATGATGACAATGATATTGCTCCCATTTATCAACGGCCGTTAGAGTATGCCTATTACTTGGCGCTAAAATAGGCGACAAGAATTATCGGCAGAGTAGGTATTTTAATTAATTTAAATAATATAAACGATTTCCCTATTACGAATAGACTTTAAACACCATTTGCTGATATAGAAAGGAGTGAAAAAACATTGATCAATCCGAATGATATACCAAAATTCTTAAATCAGCTGGTGGTCCCGCCTGCATTTAGTCCAAAACTAATTAGGGGAAAAAAGTCGCGTAAGGTAATCGGGCACAAGTACAAGGTAGAGGTGAATGAATTTCAGCAACAGGTTCTTCCAGAGGGGTTTCCCAAAACAACTGTGTGGGGGTATGGAGGGAAGGTAAAGGACCCATTAACAGGAAAACGGGTCTTTTTTCAGAATTACCCCGGACCTACGTTTGAGGCAGTTAGAGGGTTACCTGTCCATGTCGAATGGATCAATAACCTTAAAGGTCCCCACTTGTTTCCGGTTGATCCCACATTACATTGGGCAAACCCAAATGACTTTCATCCACAAGGTCCGCCTTTTAATCCGTTTCCGCCAGGATACGTTCAGGCACAATCTCCTGTTCCGATTGTAACTCATTTACATGGCGGTGAAAATCCCTCAGCTTATGATGGTCACCCTGAAACATGGTTTACTGCCAATGGAATAAAAGGTCCCGAATTTGTTACTCGTAAGTACACTTACCCGAACAAACAGCAGCCAACGACCCTTTGGTATCATGACCATGCATTAGGGATTACCCGCCTGAACGTAATGGCAGGGCTTGCCGGCTTTTATCTATTAAGAGACCGGTATGATCCGATTGCTCCGCTGCTGCCAAGCGGTGAATTTGAAATCCCGTTAGCGATTCAAGATCGCACCTTTAATGAGGACGGCTCTTTTTTCTATGATCAAGTGGGCGTGAATCCGGATATCCATCCATACTGGGTACCTGAATTTTTTGGTAATACCATTGTGGTCAATGGGAAAGTATGGCCAAACCTCAATGTGAAACCTCGACAATACCGTTTTCGAATTTTAAATGGGTCCAATGCGCGTTTCTATAATTTGTCCCTTTCCAACAACCAGTCATTTACTCAGATTGGAAGTGATGGAGGTTATCTGCCTGAGCCGGTGGAGTTAAATTCACTGTTAATTGCTCCAGGGGAAAGGGCTGATGTACTCATTGACTTTTCCTTGCTTGCTCCAGGAACACAGCTCATCCTGACAAACGATGCAAATGCACCTTTTCCTGATGGTAGTGCACCGGATCCAAATACAGGCCAAGTAATGCAATTCACAGTTATATCTGATACACCAACATCGCCAAATGTACTGCCGTCAACTCTAAATACAATTCCTGATTTAACTCCTTCTAAAACAAGAACATTGACATTAGTTGAACGAATGGGTCCAAATGGTCCGGTAGAACTGTTGCTTAATGGTCAACCATGGGATAGTCCAGTTACTGAATTACCGAGAGCTGGAACGACGGAAGAGTGGCAAATTGTTAACACCACAGGTGATACGCACCCAATTCATCTTCATTTGGTTCAATTCTTGCTTAAGAATCGGCAAGATATGGATACCGGGACGTATTTGGGAGACTGGATCGCACTTAACGGTGGAGAAGAACCCCCTTACGAATCAGAACCGAAACAATTGCCAGTCGAGTCTTATTTAACAGGTCCCCAATTGCCGCCTCCGGCTAATGAAAGCGGATGGAAGGATACAATCCAAATGAATCCGGGGCAAGTCACTCGAATTTTGGTTCGGTTTACTTCACAGGATGGGTCGCCATACCCGTTTAACACAAGTGCTGGACCAGGGTACGTCTGGCATTGCCACATCCTGGAACATGAAGATAATGAAATGATGAGACCATACAAGCTTGAGCCATAACTCTCTAAAAGAGGCTTCCCATAAGTCGAGAAAACTTGCGGGAAGCTTCTTTTTTCATTTCTTAGATAAACATTCTTGCCATGTTCAAGACCTCTCAAACTTCGGCAGCTTTAAAACTCAGCTGAGCAATCGGGTTAATTTGAAATAACATAAAGGTTTGGATATACTTGAATTGTAGGACAATTTTAGTTGTCTTAGAATGACCTAAAGGAAAAGAGGAAGGTGGAAGTTAAGTGAATACGTTAGCAGCTGAAGAAAGAAAAGATTTAAAAAAATCCGCATTGAAAAAATTGAGATTGGATGGGGGAATCCCGGGGATCGTTTATGGAAGGGAGCTTGATACGAAATCGATTTTTATCAAAAACACCGATTTATTAAGAGTCTTAAAAGGTGTTGGAAGAAATGGAATTATATCTTTGGATCTTGATGGGAAATCAAAAAATGTGATTTTAAGAGATTACCAGAATGACCCTGTAACGAAAGATATGCTTCATGTGGATTTCCTTCATGTGGATAAGGACACTGAGATTGATACAAAAGTCAGTGTGATCTTAAAGGGAACATCGGCTGGTGAGAAAGCCGGAGGGATTGTTAAACAATATCTTCACGAATTGGACATAACAGCAAAAGCAAATGATATCCCTGATAATATTGAAATTGACATGACTGATTTTCAGATCGGCCATGCTGTAAAAATATCAGATGTTAAATTGGAATATGGCAATTGCACAATCAAGCATGAGGATGAAGAAACCATTGTCATGATCGACTATGTGAAATCGGTCACGGAGGAAGAAGAGGAGCCTAGTGCAGTTGAAGTTTAAAAATAAGGTTGTAATATTTGCCCGCTAAGCTAATAATCTATCAACCTATTTAAATTCAAATGTTTAGAACTCCATCTCTTTTTCCATTAAAAGTATAAATAAAGCAAAAAGTGATGTCAATATTTTTTGAAATGAATATTTTGCCGAGGCTTCTCAAAAGAAAGTAAACTTTTGAGAAGCTTCTTTTTTTCGTTTTCATTAATCAGGAATGATTTCATAAGCCATCTTCATGATTACCTCTTTATGCTGAGGGTATTTTAACAGAAGCTCGCTTTGCGTGAACAACTCAAAGTCTTGATATTCAAAACCTGGCGAAACCATGCATCCAACCAAAGAGAAGGTATCCTCATCCATGACCGTTGATCCAAAGATGGCGTTTTTCGGAACTAATGCTTGTGGGACTTCCCCCTCATCAAGATTCAAGCCTAATTTCATTTCTTTGTACTCCCCATTTTCCTCAATCACATGAATCGTTAAAGGGCTGCCTGCATGAAAGTACCATAATTCGTCCGATTTTAAGCGGTGAAAATGGGAAATATCATTCGATGTTAATAGAAAATAAATACTCGTATATAGTCTGCGCTTCCCTTCAAAATCCACAGTTAACTCTTTATCGGAGGTTATCTCCCTGGATTGAAAAGTTTCTTTATAATAACCGCCTTCTTTATGAGGAGTTAGTCCAAGTTTTGAAATATAAAATTGCGGGTCATGAGTATTCACAGCAAATACCTCCCATTTGATAAGTGACTTTTTAAAAATAGCAGAGAAATTATTTCCAGACAATATCCCATTCTAGTTTACTCCTATTTCCGAACGTTAATACATGTTTTATTTAAAAGTATTCGTATTTTTTTAGTTGACACCATCAATATCGGGTGGTACTATGAGTTAGTAAAAATTAAATATTATTCTCGTATAATATTGGGGATATGGCCCGAAAGTTTCTACCAAGCTACCGTAAATGGCTTGACTACGAGGTGTGTATATAAATATGGGGATAAGCCTTATTTCCCATTCCCTTATCTACCCTCCTTCAGTCAAGCACCGGTATAAATCGGTGCTTTTTTAATTTTTACAATAACAACCATGAAACACAGAGGAGGATTCATTCGGTGGGAAAAAATACAAAGAAACTTGCAATGATATTATTCATTGCATTTATGACGGCTGTTTTGGCAGCATGCGGAAATGACTCAGCTAATGAAAATGCAGCTGAGGCTGGAACAGGTGAAGAAGGATTAAAAATTGCCATTGTAACAAGCCCTTCAGGCGTGGATGATGGCAACTTTAATGAAGATAACTATAACGGTATTTTGAGCTTTATTGAAAACCATCCAACAGCAACCGTAAAGGCTGTAAAAGAAGAAACTGGTGATCCGGCTGCTGCAGTACAAGCCGTTGCTGATATTGTCGCGGACTATGACGTGATTGTGACACCTGGGTTTCAATTTGCCGGCATTTCCAGCCTTGCTGTAGAAAATCCTGATAAAAAATTTATTTTAAATGACTCTGAGCCTGCACCTGTAGGTGACCAAAAAGATTTCGATAATATCTATGCGATGAACTTCGCTGAACAAGAAAGCGGCTTTTTTGCAGGTATGGCTGCAGCACTTGAAACAAAATCAAATAAAGTGGCTGTTGTAAACGGGATTGCGTATCCTTCAAATGTGAATTATCAATTTGGTTTTGAATCAGGTGTGAATTATGCGAATGCCGTTTTTGGAAAAAATGTTGAAGTTGTTGAGCTGTCAGGCTATTCAGGGACGGATGTAAATGGTGCTGATGTTGGCGGGAACTATGCAGGATCCTTTGCTGATCCGGCAAAAGGTAAAGTTGTTGGGAACGCCCTGATTGAAAAAGGAGTGGATATTATCTTTGTTGCCGCAGGAGGCACAGGAAATGGTGTATTCACAGCCGTTAAGGAAGCGAAAGACGATGTGAAAGTCATTGGTGTGGATGTTGACCAATATGATGAAGGCGTAAATGGATCTGAAAACATCGTATTGACATCTGGGGTAAAATTCATGGCTATGAATATTGAAAAAGCGCTAAATTCCATTGTTGATGGAAGCTTTAAAGGCGGGAATGCCGTTCTTCATGCCGATACAGATTCCACCGGTTTTATAAAGGAAGAAGGCCGTCATCAATTATCAGAAGATACACTTAGCAAATTGAATGAAGCCTATGAACTGGTAAAAGACGGTACAATTGTACCTGCCTCCAATTTTAATGGCCATACTCCAGAAAAGTTTCCAGGGTTATAAGAAATAAATAATGAAGTGTACCATTAGAAGTTTGTCATTTCCTCCATTAACAACCCGGGAATGATGAACTTCTTTTAACTTCCTTTTTCCTATTAATTTTACAAAAGGAGACGAAAGATGTCTGATTATATTGTAGAAATGAAACATATAACCAAACGGTTTCCTGGAATCGTGGCAAATGACAATGTATCCATAGGCATTAAAAAAGGAGAAATCTTTGCCCTGCTTGGAGAGAATGGGGCAGGTAAATCAACATTGATGAGTATGCTTGGCGGCATGTATGAACCGGATGAAGGAGACATTTATATCCGGGGTGAGAAAGTCCAAATCAGTTCACCCAATCATGCGGCAAAGCTTAACATTGGAATGGTCCATCAGCATTTTAAGCTTGTTTCCGATTATACGATTACAGAGAATATCATCTTGGGAGTTGAGCCGATCAAAAAGCTGGCAGGAATCTTCCCATACGTCGATATTCGGAATGCCAATCGGAAAATTGAAAACCTGTCTAAAAGCTTTGGCTTAGAGGTGGACCCGATGAAGAAAATATCCGATCTTACTGTTTCCATGCAGCAGCGGGTAGAAATTTTAAAAGTGCTGTATCGTGAAGCGGACATCCTTATATTCGATGAACCGACTGCTGTCTTGACGCCGCAGGAAATTGACTTCCTGCTCGGCATTATCGAAGGCCTGCGAAACGGCGGGAAAACCATCATCCTAATTACACATAAGCTGGATGAGATCAAGAAAGTAGCCGATCGATGTGCAGTATTGAACAAAGGCAAATTAATCGATGTGCTGGATGTTAAGGAAACGTCCACAAGGAAAATGGCCCAACTCATGGTAGGCAGGGAGGTAAACCTGAAATCGGATAAAAATCCTGCTGCGTTTAAAGAGGAAGTATTGAAGGTTGAACATCTGACTGTGAAAAATCAAGATGGGTTTGAAGTCGTTAAAGATGTTTCTTTTACCATTAAGAGTGGAGAAATCTTTGCAATCGCTGGAGTCGCCGACAATGGCCAGGTTGAAATTGCCGATGCCATTGCCGGGTTAACGAAGGTCAGCGGCGGTAAAGTTTCACTGAACGGCAAGGACATAACGAATGAGAGCATMAGAAAAAGAACAGAAGCAGGAATATCCTATATACCTGAGGATCGCCAAAGCTTTGGATTAGTATTGGATTTCGATCTTTCAACCAATTTGGCATTAAAGCAGTACTATAGGGAGCCCTTTGCCAAGAAAGGGATTTTAGACAAAGAGGAATTCGAGCAATTCGGCAGCAGGCTGATTGACAAATATGATATCAGAAGCGGCCAAGGCATCAAGACTCAGGTTCGTTCGATGAGCGGGGGAAATCAGCAAAAAACGATTATTGGGCGCGAAATTGAATTGCAATCACCGCTGATGATCTTCGTTCAGCCAACACGGGGTGTCGACATTGGGGCGATTGAAAATATTCATAAGATGATGATTAAGGAACGAGACCAAGGGAAAGCGATTTTACTAGTTTCATTGGAGTTGGATGAAATCATGAATGTGGCGGATACCATTGGAGTGATCTACAATGGCCAGCTTCAAAAGATTGCCAGCAGTGAATCCTTAACGACGAATGAAGTCGGAGAGTATATGATGGGGGCAAAGCATGAGCAACGTTAAGAGAAAAAATAACATAAAGAACAATCTAATCCGGCCGATCAGGAATGAGAAATGGCAGCCTGTCACGATTCCATTAGTCGCCATCCTAATAAGTTTTATTGCCGCGGCTATTGTCATCCTTATCATTGGCAAAAATCCCATCCAGGCATTTTATAACTTGTTGCAGGGGGCAGGAATCCTGCCTAAGCCTTCCTATGCCGGCTATAAAAGCATGCTGACTGATTTTTTGAGTTTGCTGAACGCCATGACGCCGCTTGTGTTTGCCAGCTTGGCAGTCGCTGTTGCTTTTAAGGCGGGTCTATTTAATATTGGGGTTTCGGGACAAATGCTCGTATCCGGTTTTTTGGCGACGATTATTGTCGGTTACAGCGGTTTGGATGCAATCATCGCAAAGCCGCTGGTGCTGGTAATCGGTATGGCCGCCGGTGGCTTAATGGGAGGATTAGTGGGGTGGCTAAAATATAAATTTAACATTAATGAAGTCGTATCTACGATCATGTTAAATTATATTGCCCAGTATGTTATCAGCTTTTTTATTCAAATGTATTACATTGATCCTGTTTCAAGACAATCCCAATATATTTCAGAAGCAGCAAGATTAACTTTAGTAAATGTCGAAATGGCCAACCTGAAAATGGATATTCCATTGGGCTTTATCCTCGCCATTTTTACCGCTGTTTTAGTAAAGTTTTTCATGGACAAGACAGTAATTGGCTTTGAAATTAAAGCGGTCGGTTCCAACCGTAATGCGGCAAAATATGCAGGAATGAATGTAGGAAGAAATACAATCCTGGCCATGGTGATTTCCGGCGGGCTGGCTGGTCTGGCCGGTGTCACTTATTATTTAGGTTATTTTGCTTCCATACAGCCCAAAGTCTTATCAAGTATTGGTTTTGATTCCATTGCTGTATCGCTACTCGGAAACTCTCATCCAATCGGGGTTATTTTTTCATCCTTTTTAGTCTCGATTATTGATCAGGGAAGCACATATATGAGTTCACAGGCAGGAATCAGGCAGGAAATTTCTTCTGTTATCGTCGGTTTGATCCTGTTGTTCAGTGCATGTGGTGCCTATCTGAAACATAAAGTCAGCTCCCTGAAGGATAAAGAATTGGATCAAAAGGAGAGTGAGTCATAATGGATACAATAATCATTGATGGACTATCCTTTGCTCTCCCTCTTTTTATTATAGCCATAGGGGGAATATATAGTGAAAAGAGCGGGATTACCAATCTGGCACTTGAAGGATTTCAAGGGTTTGGGGCATTCATCGGAGCCCTGTCGGCTGTATTGATTGCCAATGCTTCGGGCGCAGATATTCAAAATCTTTTTTATGTGGCACTGCTATTTTCAATGATTGGCGGAATGGGTTTTTCGATTATTCACGCTGTACTATGTATCAAATTTAAGGCAGATCAAGTCATAAGCGGGGTCGTCATTAATATTTTGGCGTTGGCACTAACCACGTTTCTAACCGCACAAATAAATGCATTTGTGTTTGGAACAGCTTCCGATAAGTTCCAATTGGGTGTATCGGACCGGTTTACCATTGAGGGGTTAGCGAACATACCAGTCATTGGTGCTGTTTTTACGAATGTGTATCCGTTTGAAGTGATCATTATCGTGATTGCCATATTTGCCTGGTATCTCTTATATAAAACAAAATTTGGGATGCGCCTGAGAGCGAGCGGGGAGAATCCTCATTCGGTTGATGCAGCAGGGGTAGATGTTGCGAAAACAAGGTTTTCTGCGGTACTGATTTCGGGTCTGTTATCCGGACTGGGCGGCATGTGCTTTGCCTATTCGATTTCAGCCAACTTTTCCTCAAATATTTATATGGGATATGGATTCCTCGCCATTGCAGCCTTAATATTTGGGAATTGGAGGATTCTCCCTACTTTAGCCGCTTGTCTTTTGTTTGGTTTTGCCAAATCCGGCGGATCGTTCATTGCCCAGTCAATGGCATTGCCAAGCAGTTTCACTGATCTATTCATGATCTTGCCTTACGTATTAACGCTATTGTTATTGATCTTTTTCTCTAAATCAAACCGTGCTCCGAGAGCCCTCGGGGAAATTTATGACAAGGGGAAGAGATAGGTCAATATCTAGCAGTACCTGAATGGAAGATAGGCTCTCGTCAGTCGAATAAACTGGCGGGAGCCTTTTTATTTKCGGATCCGATTATATAAATGCGCTCTGTTATTGGTATCCAAAAAAGAGATGGGTTTCAATTGGGATTATCGATAATATAAATTTATATTACCAAAATACTTGTTTATAATTTAGATGTAGAAAGAGGTCTATAGGTTACTTAAAACAGCAGGCCGAAAGGAACGAAAATATGGGACAGCAATACAGACCAGAAATAACTTATGATGCGGGTCCGACAGGTTGCGGCGAGTTAATTATGAATTTGTTTCTCACAATGAAGAAGATGAACAGCGGAGAAATGATCGAGGTTATCTCTTATGATCCAGGCGCACGTGAAGATATTCCAGCTTGGTGCCGAATGCAAAATCATCATCTATTGAAACGGGATGACGATGGCGTCATTAGTCATTACTTTATTAAAAAAGGCTAATTCAGCTTTTTTTCATATTAAAGGACTTATAAGGAGGATTTCAAAATGGCAGGAAAATTTTTAGTTAGTTTAACAAACGCAAAAAACGATCCGGATAAGGCAACGGTTGGATTTGTTGTTGCGAACGCCGCGGTTGCTTCAGGTCAGGAAACAGTCGTCTTTTTAAATGTTGAAGGAGCCTACCTTGGATCAAAAGGCTATGCTGATGATATTCACGAAGAAGGGTTTGCTCCATTAAAGCAACTAATGGACCAATTCATTGAAGCTGGCGGAAGTATTTGGGTATGCAGCCCATGTTTCAAAAAGCGTCAGTTAAACGAAGAGGAACTAATTGAAGGTGCGACCATTGTCGGTGGAGCCAAAGTGGTGGAATTCTTAAGCCAAGGCGCTGCTTCGATCACTTATTAATCACTCAAGGCCCGCATGATTTTTCACACTGTTTTAAGTGAAAAGATGAACAAATTGAAAAAGGTGATTGAATGATGAATTCCAAAGCTGTATGTGATGGTGGAGATCTAGATTGCGGTTCAGGTCTGTTGTTAATTATTAAAAAGGCAATGGATCCTTTAATGGGTGGAGAAATATTGGAAGTCCGCAGTCGTGAACGGACGGTTGCTGAAGATTTGCCAGCCTGGTGCAGAATGGTCGACCATGAATTTCTTGGTTCCGAACCTGGGGAGAATACAACCAGATATTTTATCCGGAAGGGTTCCCAGCAAGAAGAACTGGCAGCAGACTTAGAGGCTGCGAAAGGGTATAAATGGAATGTTCGTGTGCAAGGCGAAAAAGGTTTATCGGCGAAGGTCCATTCCCGAAACCATACATTTACCGTCGGACAACCCGCCGATTTTAGCTCCAAAGTGGATTCTCCCAGTGCAATCGATTACCTGCTGGCTGCTCTGGCTTCCGATTTAGCGGTGGGTTATAAGGCACAAGCGTCAAGAAGGAACATGGAAATCGACCAATTGGAAGTTTCCATAAAGGCTGGATTGGAGAATGTCTTATTTCATCTGGAAATGGAGGATGACGGCAGCCCGAAAATCCAGGAGATCAAAGGGACTTTTTATGTCTCATCACCACAGTCCGAAGGTGATTTGGAAAAACTGTGGGAAAACACGCTTGAAAGATCACCAGTCTATCAAACTCTTAACCAGACAATCAACATCAATATACAGTTTTCCATTGTATATTGAGGAGGTTTTAATAATGACGTTACCATTATTCCCTACGACGGTTATTGGCAGTTGGCCACGCTCAAAAGAAGTGCAGAGAGCGATGCGTGATAAGCGTGCTGGCCGAATCAGTGAGGAAGAATTTCAAGCTGTGGCCAATCAGGCCGTTTTACAATGCTTAAAATGGCAGGAAGAAGCAGGCATCGATATTGTTTCCGATGGGGAACAGCGACGGGATAATTATATTTCCTTTGTAGCGGAACATTTGCATAATGTCCGCATGTTAAGTGTTTCCGAGTTGCTCGATTATGTAGAAGATAAATCGAGTTTTGAAGAAATTTTAGGGACGTTGGATGTTCCGGCTTTTTCAATGTCCAATCCTGCTGCGATTGGCAAGATTAGCCGCAAAAAACCCCTCGCTTTAAATGACTTTCTTTTTTTAAAACAGCATACAAAGAAAGCGGTTAAAGTGACACTGCCCGGGCCTTATTTGTTAACCAGGTCCATGTGGGTAGAAGGGTTATCCAGTGAAGCGTATCCAACAAAAGAGGATTTATCGCAGGATATTGTAAACGTACTGCGCGAAGAATTAGAGGATCTTATTGCAGCAGGAGTGGAATTTGTCCAATTTGATGAGCCTGTCCTAACTGAGGTTGTGTTTACGAAAAAGAATGCAAACCGGACCTTTATGTGCGGGGCGCTGACAGCAAAGGCGGATGCAGAAGAGGAGTTAGCATTTGCCCTGGAATTAATCAATCAAGTGACTGATGGTATGCTTGGAAGAGGAACCACCATTGGTGTTCATATCTGCCGCGGGAATTGGAGTACACAAGATGAAATCCTGCTTCGTGGTCCCTATTTCCCGTTAATTCCTTATCTTGAAAAGGCGAATGTTGACCAATTGGCTCTTGAATATGCGACACCCAGGGCGGGCGAAATTGACGCTATCCGCAACATTGGCGGCAAGGAGCTTGGGTTCGGTGTCATTAACCCCAGAACGGTAGATGTCGAATCTGTTGAAGCGATTGTCGCGAGCGTAGAAGAAATAAGAGCGATTTTGCCTGATGAAAAAATCTTTTTAAATCCGGATTGTGGATTTGGTACCTTTGCCCAGCGGCCAATGAACAGTGATGAACTGGCTTGTGAAAAACTAAAAGCCATGGTAGAAGCCGCGAAAAAACTGCGTGAAATAGCCAAGTAATCATAATTGTGGAGGGATGAACAGAATGGGACAACAAATGACTGTAAGAGTAGAAGGAAGCGGAAATGGGATGAGAACCGATTCCGTGGCAGGCAAGCATAAAATTGCCATTGACGAACCAGTAGCCATGGGCGGTAAAGATTCTTCAATGGACCCGCTATCAACCTTTTTAGCCTCACTAATTGGCTGTGAGAACGTAATGGCCCAAATCATCGCGAAGGAAATGGATTTTGACCTTCAAGGAATCTCGTTTGAAGTAGAAGGTGAACTGGATACTAGCGGTTTAATGGGGAATTTGGAGGTAAAACCATATTTCGAAAAAGTAGTCGTTAAAGCAGTCGTTGAAACATCGGAATCTCAAGAAAGAATCAATGAAATGCAAGAGGCTGTCGATTTGCGGTGTCCAGTCTTTAGAACGATTAAAGATGCCGGAATTCCGATTGAAAATCAGTGGTTCAAAGCTTAAAAGCGATTTTAGCGACGGCTTCCCGGAAGTTTTGGGAAGCCTTTTTGTGATGACAGAAAGGTTCTGCTGTGAGATGTAATGGGTTTTCTTTAAAGGTAAAATATAAACAAATTACCCTCTAATCCCCCTGTGGATGATTAAAAATAAACGGAAAAAATCCGTTTAAACCGGGAAATACTTATATTTCCCTTAAAATAAGGGGAGAATTTCCGTTTATATGCACTAGCTTTGCAAAGTTGTACCAAATATTGGTATATCATTGAATTGGGTTTTAAACAGAAAAAATCCTCCTATGTAGAATTGTAATCAACAGGTTACCAAACACCCCAATTCTACAAGA
>NZ_LIGG01000001.1:1375074-1392823 GCF_001273925.1 Bacillus sp. FJAT-27251
GGCCTTCAATTCGTTGCCAGGGTAAAGGGAAATTCAAAGCTTACAATCCTGAGTAAACGTGACAACACAGAGGATTCGAACATTGTTTTAGACGCTGAAGTGCAGGTCAAGAAGCCAAAAACGGACGAAATGGTTTCACTGCGTCTCGTAGAATTTCTTGATGAAGAAGCCAATAAATATAGGGTAGTCACGAACCGCCGGGACCTTACTGCGAGTGAAATCGCAGAGATTTATCGCCAACGATGGAAGATTGAACTCTTTTTCAAGTGGATCAAACAGCACCTCAAACTGGTGAGATTCTACAGTCACACCAAGGAGGCCGTGTGGAACCAATTGTGGCTGGCCATGATCGCTTATGGGCTCTGCGAATTAGTCAGAATTCAGACTGGTTCAAAAAAATCCACCTGGGAAATACTCAAATTTCTCCGTCAATATTGGTATGACACATGGGACAACTTTATGGGGGCCCTTCTAAGGGAGCCGAGTAGAAAGTCCAAAGGAAGACGAAAAAAAGGAAAACCCGGGCGGCCAAGAAAATATCCCAAGAAGTTGAAGACCGTTCAAATTGTCCATAGGTAATCGGATAATTAGGTGCTAACTTGCTTGGTAACTATGTTGATTTAGTCAGGAGTCCCTTTTTTTGTCTTAAAAGCTAACTAGCAGATAACTACACGGAAAAATTAACCTTGAATGGCGGTGTTTTCCACCTTATTGCAAAGCTAGTGGTTTATATGATCCAAATCACCGAATTTTGCCTTAATTAGGGGGTATTAATCGGAATGTCTCCGCTTATATCTTCTAATTAAGCCTCGAAATTTACATTAGCCGGAAATTCTCCGCTTATGAATTCCCATCCCTTTCCTAAGGTGAACCCTTTACCAATTCCCAAGATTTTCACCCAAAAAGAGAACCCGGCCCAATGGGATGCAGGACCTTTTAGTGCTTGGAAGCCATTTTAATTCCGGACATGACATAAGGCATGGCTTTTTTAATATATTCTTCCGGCGGCGTATTTTTACTGTGCCTTCTCCATTCTGCAGAAGCTCCGTAAATCCCCCAGCTTAAAATCACAGCCGTGATTTTAAGGGATTCATCCTCTTCTGAGCGATTTTGTTTTAACAGCATTTTGTAAAAAATGATTTCCAGCTGCTCTCTGACAATGCGGGCGATCGTATCTTCATACCCTCGGTGACAGCGATTGGACAAGGATAGCTGAAAATCTGTTATCGCTTTGAAGATTATGATCAGCGATTTTTCATTGAGATCGCTTTCTTGAAAGTCATGACCTTTCAAGTTGATCAACAATACTTCAGATAGAACCTTTTCAAGTAAATCATATATATCTTCAAAATGATAATAGAAGGTAGCACGGTTAATCATGGCTTCTGCTGTAATGTCTTTTACGGTGATATCCTTAAATTCTTTTTTGCCTGACAGTTCGATAAAGGAATCCATGATTAACTTGCGGGTACGCAGAATTCGAGGATCCGTCTTTATTTCAGCCATGTCAAAATCTCCTCCTATTTTTTCAACAATATTTCCAATCTGTTGGATAAGCGACAGATCCGGTATTCTATTGGTTTTTATAGTATTAATTATGGACTAAGATACAATCATAAGGCAATCAGGTTGACTGCATAAAAGCGGGGAGAAGATGTAAAGGCCAAGGTTTCAATTAAACACCAGGCATTTTCGCCACCACTATTAAAAGAAATGGGGGATGAATGATGAAAAATCAAAACATGATTTGTGATTTGGAAACAGGAGTATGTGGAGTTGCAGGAGAGGATGAAATGGAGTTGATGGATTTTCAACAACCGAAAAAAACCATTGATCTCTATTATGTGACCGACCCAATCTGTTCCCATTGCTGGGCGGTCGAACCTGTTCTGCGCCGGTTTATAGAGCAATACGGTCACTATTTTAATGTTCATACTGTTATGGGCGGGTTATTGGAAAAATGGGGGGACGGTCCGGTTGATCCTGCAAATGGAATTTCAGGTCCGGCAGATGTTGCCGGCCACTGGAGAGAGGTTGGGGAGTATTCCCGTATGCCAATTGATGGGTCACTCATGATCGACAATCCGGTTCAATCCTCCTACCCGCCGTCCCGCGTGTTTAAAGTGATTCAAAAAAAACATGACAGCGTGTTAGCTAGCGAATTCTTACGGCGCACAAGAGAAGCCCTGTTCATTTTCAATCAAAATATTGCCGAAAAACCTGTCATGACCGAAATTGTCAATCACCTTGGGTTGGATGGAGAAGCCATCGTAAAGGAAGCAGAACAGGGAAGTGGGCAAGAATGGTTAATGGAAGACTTCGCTCTTGTTAGAAAACTGGGTGTCAGGGGTTTTCCAACGATTGTGATGATCAATGAGGAAAATAAAGGGGTAAAAATTGTTGGCGGCCGTCCGTTTGAATATTATGTGAATGGACTGAAGCAGGTTCTTAATGAGGAAGAGCTGCAGCCAAACCAACAGCCGTCCCTTTCCAGCCTGCTTGAAAAAGAAAAACTTCTATTCTCAAAAGAAATTGAAGTGATGTATGATATCGATCCATCGGAGGTAAACGGCTTTGTGGAGAAAGAGCTGTCAGCCACTGAATATCATAGGAAGGAAATTCTGGGGGAAACCTACATTGCGACTGCAAAATAACGAGAGGAGAACGACAATGGCATACGTATTACAAATGGATTTCAATATGGAAGGACCTTTTGGTGATGAAATGGCGGAGGCTTTTTCCGGCCTTGCAAAAAGTATCAATGATGAAGAGGGCTTTCTATGGAAAATCTGGACTGAAAACCCTGACACAAACGAAGCCGGAGGAATCTATCTTTTTGAAACAAAAGAAACAGCCTCGAAGTACTTAGACAAGCATTCCAAAAGGTTGGCGCAATTTGGAATCGCCGATGTTAATGCAAAAATCTTTGCCATCAATTCCAAACTCACAGGAATCACCCAAGGACCAGTATAAAAAAATAAAAGGGTTTCAGGAAAGGTAAACCTTTTCAGAAACAGATAAATTGTCAAACAAGGCCTAGATTAGAGAGGGATATGCTGCATCCGGCATGCCTGTCTGTCCTGGGTCTTTTTTGTATATCGCCAGGCGATATAACCCTTGCAATTACTTCTGAAAACCCTCATATTTAAAAGGAAAGGAGGCCCGATATGCGACGTGATATACAACCGAATGAACGAGCTTTCTCTTCCAAGGAAGTAGCAGAAGAAGTGGGGATTGCCACTCCTACTGTTCGCAAGTATGGCCAAATATTAGAGCGGAATGGATATGAATTTTTGAAGGATGGAGACCGGCGTATCTTTGTCCAATCGGACATTGCAGCGCTTATAGCGCTGCGCGATACGGACAAGCCCTTGGACGATACGGCCAAGGACCTTGTATCCCAACAAAAAGAAAGGCTGGCACAGCCAAGTGGATCGGAGGTTGCGACAACCGATACATATGACCATCTTCCCCAAGACCCCAATCAACTAAAAGAAGCCCTGATGTTTGTATTCAATGAACTTGCAGCCGCCCGTGAAATGAATGTCCAGCTGAAAAACGATATGGCACTGTTAAAGCAATCGGTTTCCCGGCTGCAGCAGGACCATCATGCCATAAGCTCCACCATCAGCAATTCAGCACAAAAAACAAATGTTAAAATCGAAAAGTTGACTGAAAAGCAAAATGCCTATTATGAAGCATTGCTGGAACAGGAAAAGCAAAAAAGTGAACAGCTGCAGAAGGAAATACAAAGTATACGGGAAGAGCAGAAAAAAGAATGGAACTCGCAAAATGATTTTAATAGACGGCTGGAAGAAGCGATACAAAGACCGCAAGGGAAATGGAGTGCGCTTTTCTCCTTCTTCCGTAAATGACCGGTTCTCAAGGGCTAAACAATGTATCGCAGGGCGATATGGGCAGTTAACGACATAAAAGGACCTAAGTCATTTTCTTATCATAATTTGTAGATATTTCTCGGGAAATTGTAGAATTTTGAAAGGAAAGTGACCGGAAATAGCTTTTTCTTTTAGCGGGAATAATATTTTCGTTCTGTCCAATGCCACTCCCACCCGTTTCAACAAATTTATGTTCGGGTAAATAGAAGTGAAAAAGGGAGGCATAGCCGATGATAAAACTTGAGACAGAACTGGAAGGAAAAGGGGCGCGATATACCGATATAGTGGATGCATTCGAGAGTCATGGATTCAATGTCGGCGGAAATTGGGACTATGACCACGGAATGTTTGATAAGACCCTCGCTGATGAAGACGGTGAAACCATTTATTTGCGTGTCCCGTTCGATGTGGCGGAAGGAAACCTGGACGATAACGACGCCAGGGTCGTCTTTGGCACTCCTTTTGTGGTCAATCATATCGCCGATACAGACATCGACCAGGAAGACAGCGCTGTCCTAACAACAACGGGAATGGAACAATTTAAAAGTCCAGTCGATAAAGATGGCCCGATACAGAAGAAATCGAAGTGGGCAGTAGAGGGAGAGCGGGAAATTGCCGAATTGCTTGGCAATATTGAAATCATTACCATGTAGACTGAACGGACGATGACAATGAGCAGCATCTATATATGGAAAAGAAGCTTCCGTTTACAATCCTGGAAGCTTCTATTTGTTTGTTATAGAATCAATAGGCAAACCGATGATTGCCGATATCTTTTATTGTCGTCCTGGTGAAAATCCACTGATTCGTGGCGATTCTTGGATTATAGTAATATAGGGCGCCGTTGGTTGGGTCCCAGCCAAGGTAGGCATCCTTTACAGCCTGGTAGGCATTAGAATCAGGGTAAAGATAGTACTGCCCGTCATAAACGGCAGTGAAAGCATTGCGCTGAAAGATGACTTGGTCAATGCTGTCAGGGAAATCCCTTGACGCCATCCGGTTTAAAATCACGGCTGCCACAGCAACTTGCCCTTGATAGCTTTCGCCTCTTGCTTCCCCGTGGACAACATGGGCCATATTCACGGCATTATTGATCATTTCGGCGGTCTGGGAACCTACTTGTCCAGTGGCCGGGATGCCAAAGTCCTGCTGGAATTGTTCCACGGCGCTGGCCGTTACATTGCCATAAAATCCAGTCGTGCTTGTGTTGAAATACCCCATTTTCTTAAGCACAGATTGAACATAAGTCACATCGGAACCTGTGGAACCCCATCTCAATAGCTGGGAAGCCTCAACTTTTAGCTGTGAGAAACTAAATATAAAAATAACGGCAGCCACGGCTGCATAAAGCTTTATGTACTTCATTAATACGCTCCTATCTCTCTGGAAATATGTATTCTAGTATTCCGTCATCCTTGTAAATCAGGTACCCTCCACCTCCTTAAGTCTCAGCTGCATGCCTAAGAAAAGCACCCGGCGTGTCCCTTATTCCCTTTTCCCTTTGAGAGTCGAAGGAAACTCCTCCAATAGAAGGAAATCCTTCAAAAACGTGCTTAATCGCTTTCTCCTGATTTTTAAAGTAGTTTGGCATATTTAGGTAAAATCAGGAGGAACTCGGAGTGGTTTTTTACAGAAAATAGTGAAAATATAGGTTATAATGAAGAGTGTATCTTGAGGGAAAAACGGCCTAGTGCTTTTCTATATAAAGGAAATGGGAGGAAATTGAATGAGCAATCGAACCAATCCTGCAATTGAACAGATACTTCAAAATATAGCAAAGGTGATGACGGGAAAGCGGGAGGTCTCCCAACTAAGCTTAGTGGCACTCCTTTCAGGCGGGCATGTTCTGCTTGAGGATGTGCCTGGTGTTGGAAAAACGATGATGGTTCGTGCTTTAGCGAAATCTGTCAGCGCCGAGTTCCGCAGAATTCAATTTACCCCGGATCTGCTACCCTCCGATGTAACAGGTGTTTCAATTTATAATCCAAAAGAAATGGAATTTCAGTTCCGTCCTGGCCCGATTATCGGGAATATCATCCTGGCTGATGAAATCAACCGGACTTCGCCCAAAACCCAGTCAGCCCTCCTTGAAGGCATGGAGGAACATAGCGTGACAGTGGACGGTGTGACTTATAAGCTGGACAAGCCATTTTTTGTCATGGCTACCCAGAATCCGATTGAATATGAGGGAACATATCCGCTGCCTGAAGCGCAGCTTGACCGTTTCCTGCTGAAAATGAAAATGGGCTACCCTGGCATAGATGATGAAATGGAAGTACTTAGACGCGCACAAAGGACAGCGCCGATTGAAGAATTGGAGCCAGTCGTGAGCATAGCCGAGCTGCGCCAGCTGATGGAAGAGGTTAAAGAGGTTTTCGTTGACGAATCGATCACTCGCTACATTGTTGATTTGGCATCCAGGACCCGTAACCATGCCAGTGTATACCTTGGTGTCAGTCCCCGTGGTTCGATTGCCCTGATGAAGGCCTCCCAGGCTTATGCCTTTATGGAGGGAAGGGACTATGTCCTGCCCGATGATGTTCAATATCTTGCGCCCTATGTATTTTGCCACCGGATTATCCTGAAGTCGGAAGCACGCTTTGAGGGGATCAGCACAGAGGAAGTGGTCGACMGTGTCCTTGCAAGAGTTCCGGTTCCGGTTCAAAGGCTAGTGAAGTAGCATGAAATCTTTATTTGGGCGCTTCAAGGAAATCTGGAAACTGATGTTCCTGCTGGTGTTAATGCTTATTGTTTTTTGCTATGCCATGTTCCAGGGCGGTTTCGTCAGCTGGTTCCTGTTTTACAGCTTTCTCCCCTTTGCCTTGTTTGCTCTGGGAGTGTCGTTGTATCCTTTGGGCAGCTTCAGCGGTGAAAGGTCATTTAGCCACCGGGAGTTTGTGGCGGGAGAACCTGTCAAAGTGCGGGTTGAGCTGAAGAGGGGGACAGCTTTTCCGCTATTTTACTTAATCGTGCAAGAAATGGCCGGTAACTCCCTGCCGGGGAGCCGGATGAGAGGAGCGAAGAGGCTTGTTTTTCCCGGTTTCAGAAAGACGTTTACGCTTGATTATACGGTCCAAAATATCCCCAGGGGAGAGCATTTGTTTCAGGGGATACGTCTGAAGACAGGTGATTTGCTGGGTCTGGCGGAGCGGGAAAAGATCCTGCCGCTTGAGGATAGGATCCTTGTGTATCCCTCCTATGAAGAAATGGTTTATCGTCCTTTTGAAAACCGGTTCGACCAGGGTGCGGCCAGTTCGAATGAGCGGATTTCGAGAGATTCCACCATGTCTGTTGGAGTTCGTGAATACCAGCCGGGTGATCGCTTTTCATGGATAAACTGGAAGGCGTCAGCCAAGCGGAACGATTTTATGACAAAGGAATTCGAACAGCGCCAATCCCATGAAGTGCTTGTGCTGATGGATTGCCAGGATGTCCCGCAATTTGAAGCGGTGGTTGCCTTTTGTGCTTCCGTATTAAGGGCGATGCTGCGAAGAGGCGTGGAAGCGGGCCTGTTGACAGTCGGTGGCGAACGATTCATGGTGCCGGTGCGAGGCGGAGAGGACCAGCAGCATAAACTTCTCTACCATCTGGCAAAAATTAAAGCGGATAGTACGATTCCTTTCGATCAGGTGCTTGCAGCGGAAAGCTTTGCCGGCAGGCAGAACACGCTGATGCTTATAACCGCCAAGCTGACCGAGGGACTCATTGATAAAGCCGCATACAGTTCCAAGGGCAATGGGGCGGTAACCATATTTTTGGTGAAAAAAAGCCAGGAGCCTGTTTCGGGGTCAGAGCTTTCATTAAAAACAGTTGCCCGTTCCAGGGGGATCAGGGTTTTCTCTGTATATGAAGGGCATTTTGCCGAGGCATTCTCGGAGGTGAACAGCGGATGAGCTACCTGCAGAAAAAAAGGGGCGCTGCCTCCTTTTGGTTATATGCATTAAGTTTTGTTCTCCTATGGGAGTGGCTGAGACCGGTTCAGCAGTTAACAGAAACAGGATTTATCGGTGCTTTCCTGGGATTTGCGTTTATGTCGCTTTTGCTTTCGTTCCTTGGTGTTTGGAGTGTTTTTGCCTTGTTGGCCAAAATGCTTTACATTTTGTACAGCATTGCCAAAATCCACTATGAAGGAGCGGTTTTTAATCTTTCATGGCTAGGCTGGTTTCTGAAGGATATACAGGCAAATCTGGGTGCAGTCTGGAATGGGCAGTGGTCGGAAATGTCCAATCCGTTCCGGTCCTTGCTCTTTTTCATCCTGATTTGGCTGGTGACTTATCTGATTGATTACTGGTTGTTAAACAGGAAGCGGATTCTTTTGTTTTTCATGATGACAGTTGTTTTTATCACTGTGATTGACACCTTTACCGCCTATAAAGCGGATGCAGCCATTTTAAGAGTGGTTGTTGCAGGCTTCGCCATTCTTGGATTGCTGGCGTATTATCGGCTGGCTGAAAAAGAAAGGCTCCCGTCCGGCCATCTGCACCCCGGAAAATGGATTGTTCCGCTGGCGGTGATGATTTCTGGAAGTACCCTGATTGCGTGGGCCGCTCCAAAAGCCAATCCAATTTGGCCAGACCCGGTTCCATTCATCCAGTCAATGAATGATGGCAGCGGTACGGAACAAGGAGGCGCAGCAAAACGTGTTGGTTATGGCAGCAATGATTCCAGCCTGGGCGGGCCGTTTGTTGGCGATGATTCACTGGTATTTACTGCAGAGGTGGAAGAGAGGCATTATTGGAAGGTAGAGACAAAGGATGTATACACCGGGAAAGGATGGGTGTCCAGTAAAGGGGAACATCCTTCCCACCTGGAGTTCAGCGGGGAAACGCCGCCGCCAATCATGTCCTTTTACGGTAATCAGGGCGAGGTACTTAGAAGTACTGTCCATAATGAAATGGACTATTCCCATATCCAATATCCGCATGGTGTAAGAAAAATTGTCACAGATGAATTTTACCTGTACAGGTTAAACCGGCAGACAGGAAAAATTACTTCATTGAAGGATTTTGAACCAGAAGCACCTGCATCGTATGTCGTGGAATACGACAAGCCGGCATTCCAGGTAAAGGCCCTGCAGGATGGTTCCGTGGAAGATGATGACGAGTATGCCCATTCCATCCTCAATACGTATACCCAGCTTCCGGAGGACTTGCCGCCCGAAATCAGGGAACTGGCCCTGGAGGTGACAGACGGGCTTGAAACCTGGTATGAAAAAGCCCAGGCGGTTGAGAAGTATTTTCGTAATAATGGTTTTGTCTATGACCAAGTTGACGTAGCCATTCCGGAAGAAGATGAAGACTATGTCGCGCAGTTCCTGTTTGACACGAAGCGGGGCTATTGCGACAATTTTTCCACTTCGATGGCGGTCATGCTCAGGACCCTCGATATTCCTGCCCGCTGGGTGAAAGGGTATACAGAGGGAGAGTACGTGGAGACGCTCGAATCAGGCACAAGAGTCTATGAAGTGACCAATAACAATGCGCACTCCTGGGTAGAAGTCTATTTCCCCGAGGTTGGCTGGGTGCCATTTGAACCAACCCAGGGCTTTTCCAATAATGTAGTGTTTCAAACAGAGGAAAGTTCTGCTGTGCCAGAGGGTACGGAAGAAACAGAAGAGACAGCGGCGCCTGTTCCCCTTCAGCCTGAACGCGGAGAACTTGAGCCCGAGGCAGCCTCGGCAGCTGGTTCACAAGACGGGTGGAGGAAAAGTGCCACATCCTTTTTGTCCGATAACTGGAAACAGTTTATTGGAGCGATCCTTCTGCTTGCGGGCACGGCCGCTCTCGCCTATTGGAAGCGGAGAAAATGGCTTCCTTTCTATTATATTTTCCTGTTTAAATTGCGGAAAAAGGATGAGCATTTCCCGACTGCTTATTTGGCTTTGCTGGCTCAGCTGGGACGTTATGGGCTGAGGCGGAGTCCGAGCCAGACTCTTCGCGAGTATGCATGGGAGGTGGACCAGTTTTTCTCAAGCAGGGAAATGAGAAGGCTGACAGACCACTATGAACAATTCCTCTATCGCGGAACCCTGGAGGAAGGAACATGGCAGAAATCAAGGGAAGCATGGGAATATATGATAAAAAAAGCAGGTTGACCAGAAAAATGCTATACTGGTACAATGTTTTAGTAATTTAATAGTATACTCCTTCGTATAACATCGATAATATGGATCGAAAGTTTCTACCAAATCACCGTAAATGATTTGACTATGAAGGCGGAGCATATTCCTGACTAGAATTCTGCCTTTGAACATTTCGAAGGAAAATTCTAGTTTTTTTATTTACATTGGCTATACTAACAGGATAAAAAAGCACTTATTTTTAAGAAGAGGTGACCGACTTGTCAACGAAAGAGGAATTGCTGGACCAGGAAATGATCGTTGTATTGGACTTCGGCAGCCAGTACAACCAGCTGATCACCAGAAGAATCAGGGAATTTGGGGTGTACAGCGAGCTTCATCCCCATACCATCACGGCGGAAGAGATAAAAAAAATGAATCCAAAGGGAATCATCTTCTCCGGAGGACCCAACTCTGTCTATGATCAGGGATCGTTCCGGTGTGATGAAGAAATTTTTGAGCTGGGTGTGCCAATTCTCGGGATTTGTTATGGAATGCAGCTGATGACCATGCATTTTGGCGGAAAGGTAGAGCCTGCCAAGAACCGGGAATACGGGAAGGCTCTTTTAACCTTACAGCACGAAAGCCCTCTGTTCGCAGAAACACCAAATGAACAGACTGTCTGGATGAGCCATGGTGACCTGGTTACGGAGGCACCTCCAGGATTCCGCATCGATGGAGTCAACCCATCCTGTCCGATTTCGGCAATGAGCGATGAAAGCCGGGGTCTGTATGCGGTGCAGTTCCACCCTGAAGTGCGCCATTCTGTTTATGGCACTGATCTGCTGAAAAACTTTGTTTTTGGCATTTGCCAATGCGCTGGCGATTGGTCAATGGAAAACTTCATTGAAATCGAGATGGAGAAAATCCGCCAGGAAGTCGGCGATAAGAAGGTTTTATGCGCATTGAGCGGCGGGGTGGRTTCATCGGTTGTTGCCGTGCTTATCCATAAGGCAATTGGCGATCAGCTGACTTGCATTTTTGTGGACCACGGACTATTGCGCAAGGGCGAAGCCGAGGGAGTCATGAAGACTTTTTCCGAAGGTTTCAACATGAATGTCATCAAGGTTGACGCCAAGGATCGCTTCCTCAGCAAGCTGGAAGGGGTATCAGACCCTGAACGAAAGCGGAAGATCATTGGCAATGAATTCATCTATGTGTTTGATGATGAAGCCACAAAGCTGGAAGGGATAGAATTCCTTGCCCAGGGCACCCTTTACACCGATATTATCGAAAGCGGAACGGCTACTGCGCAGACCATTAAGTCCCATCACAACGTGGGCGGCCTTCCGGAAGATATGCAGTTCAAGCTGATTGAGCCATTGAATACGCTCTTCAAGGATGAAGTAAGGGCACTTGGCACGGAGCTCGGCATCCCGGATGAAATCGTCTGGCGCCAGCCGTTCCCTGGCCCAGGGCTTGGAATCCGCGTGCTGGGAGCGATCTCGGAAGAAAAGCTGGAAATTGTCCGGGAATCTGATGCCATTCTTAGAGATGAAATCAAGAAAGCCGGTCTTGACCGCGACATTTGGCAATATTTCACGGTGCTCCCTGACATCCGCAGCGTTGGCGTGATGGGCGATGCCCGCACATACGACTATACGATCGGAATCAGGGCCGTTACCTCGATTGATGGAATGACCTCCGACTGGGCGAGGATTCCATGGGATATACTCGAAATCATCTCCACCCGGATCGTCAACGAAGTCCCGCACATCAACCGGGTCGTGTACGACATCACAAGCAAGCCGCCAGCCACTATAGAGTGGGAATAGGAAAAGCGGAGCCGACTGTCCAGGCCCGACAGGCATAAGACGCTCCAGAATAGAAGGCGTTCTTTGCCTTCAATTCTGGAGTGGCTTATGACCCGAGGGGCTAGGAGGCGGAGCTGGACAGTAGGAAAAGCGGAAGCCCCCGTTCAGCGGCGTATGGACTGGAGCGCGGCGACTGAGATAAGGTGAAACTTCAATCCGTGAGTGCCTTCCTCACGGATTGTTAGTTGAACCGATCGGGTTTTTACGGTCAGTTGTGAAGCTACTGCCCGTTAAAACGCGATAAAGGAAACACGAAGAGCGTAGCGATTCGATGTTGACTTATCGTAGGGAGGCGAGCGAAGTCCACTAGCTGCTGGGGGCTGCAGCTGGACAATAGGAAAAGCGGAGCCGACTGCTCAGGCCCGAAAGGCATAAGACGGTCCGGAATAGAAGGCGTTCTTTGCCTTCAATTCTGGAGTGGCTTATGACCCGAGKGGCTAGGAGGCGRAGCTGGACAATAAGAAAAGCGGAAGCGGCTGTCCAGCCCCGAAAAGCACTGGAGGGCCAGCAGTTGAAGGCGTTCTTTGCCTTCAGGTGATGGACCGAAGTGTCTCGAGGGGCTAGCCGCTGGAGCTGGACAATAGGAAAAGCGGAAGCTGCCTAACCTAAATACGAACAATAAAAAGCGAACATTGTTGAATGTTCGCTTTTTATCTTGACGTAGTCGAAAAGTCCTGCTAAAATAAAGGTGAAATCAATTAAATACTAATATTCGTCGTATAATCTTGGGGATATGGCCCAAAAGTTTCTACCGAGCTGCCGTAAATAGCTTGACTACGCGGATTGCAACTGGATGTTTTTTATATCCTATTCCTGTTCTTTTGCATCTGCAGTCAACGCTATGGTATACCGTAGCGTTTTTTCTAATTTTTGGGCAGACTTGTAAGAGACGATTTATTTTAAGGGGAGATAGTGATGAAAAAATACTTTCAGTTTGACGAGTTAGGCACGAGTTACCGCCGTGAATTCGTTGGCGGGATGACTACGTTTCTGGCAATGGCCTATATTCTTGTCGTTAATCCACTAGTTTTGACATTGGCAGATGTTCCCGACCTGCCTGACGCCTTACGGATGGATGCTGGAGCCGTCTTTGTGGCAACCGCGCTATCTGCAGCTCTTGGTTCCCTGATTATGGGCCTCTGGGCAAAATATCCGATTGCCTTGGCGCCAGGCATGGGGTTGAATGCCTTCTTTGCATATACAGTCGTTTTAGGCAGCGGTGCTCCATGGCAACATGGCCTTGCAGCGGTGTTTGTTTCGGGGATTTTCTTCCTGCTTCTGACATTTACAGGGCTGCGCGAAAAAATCATTAACGCCATACCTGCTGAAATGAAGTTCGCCGTAAGCGCGGGAATCGGCCTGTTTATTACATTCCTTGGTTTTCAAAATGCAGGCATTATTGTAAATAATGATGCTACGCTGGTTGGCCTTGGAGACCTCACAAGCCCTAATACCCTACTTGCCATTTTCGGGCTCGTTGTAACGGTTATTATGATGACACGCGGAATTAACGGTTCTGTATTTTATGGCATGGTCCTTACTGTTATTGCTGGAATAATCTTTAATCTGATTGATACTCCAGAAAAGATTGTTGGGCCGGTGCCAAGTCTTGATCCAACTTTTGGAGCGCTTTTCTCGGCGTTTGGGGATCCGGCATTTTACACAACAACCATGCTTGCTACAATTTTAACATTCCTGTTTGTCGATTTCTTTGATACGGCGGGAACATTGGTGGGAGTTGCGAATCAGGCGGGATTAATGAAGGAAGGCAAGCTGCCGCGCGCAGGAAAGGCGCTTTCGGCGGATTCGGCTGCAACTATTGTTGGTTCCCTTTTAGGAACATCGACAGTAACTTCATATGTCGAGTCATCTTCGGGTGTAGCATCCGGAGCGAGGACTGGATTTGCATCTGTTGTAACGGCTGGATTCTTCCTGCTTGCACTGTTTTTCTTCCCGGTTCTGTCCATCATTACCGCGCCAGTTACAGCCCCCGCATTGATCATTGTGGGTGCGCTGATGGTTTCCTCTCTTGGAAAGATTGATTGGTCCCGTTTTGAAATTGCTGTTCCTGCTTTCCTGACCATCATTGTTATGCCGCTTTCCTATAGCATAGCTACAGGGATTGCAGCCGGGTTTATCTTTTACCCGATCACAATGATTGTCAAGGGCCGTGCCAAAGAAATCCATCCGGTTATGTATTTCCTGTTCGCCATTTTTGTACTGTATTTTATCTTCCTGGCTTAAATCCGGGAAAAGGGCCCAGATTCGTTTGGGTCCTTTTTTATGTCTATCCTTTTCCATTGACTTCTGATGCAGCCTTTAATAACATTGTACTAATCTATGAATGCGCTTAAAAAAGAGGTTGGACGATGTCTGAGTTGATTGTAAACAAGGTTCTGAATAACAATGTCCTTATTGCCGGACACCCGGAATTTGGCGAGGTTGTTTTAATTGGCAAAGGAATTGGATTTAATCGGAAGCCAAATGAAGTGATTGAAGGGGCCCAGGCTGAAAAGCTGTTTGTCCTGAAGGATTCGAAGGAGCAGAAGAACTATATTAAGCTCTTGCCATATTTGGAAGACGACCTTCAAAAGGTGATTATTACAGCGATTCAGCTGATAAAAGAAAAGGCGAACGCCGAGCTTAATGAGCATATCCATGTAGCATTGACTGACCACCTGATGTTTACCGTAAGCCGGCTATCCCAGGGAATGGAGATACGCAATCCGTTTTTGGTCGAAACAAAAACGCTGTTTCCAAAGAGTATGAGCTGGCCAGGGAAGTGCTTGGGCTTTTCAGGGAAAAGGTCCAGGTGGAATTGCCTGAGGGTGAGGCTGGATTTATCGCTCTTCATATTCATAGTGCTGTCACCAATAAAGAAATATCAGAGGTCAATCAGCATTCCCGTCTCGTAACGGACCTGGTGAATATGATCGAGGAACAGCTGGATATAACCATTAATAAGGAAAGCGTTGATTATATGAGGCTTGTCCGGCATTTGCGGTTTGCGATTGAGAGGGTAAAGAATCAGGAAAAAGTGGAAGAGCCAGAAAAAATTGCTTCCCTATTGAAAGAAGAATATCCAATATGCTATAATCTCTCTTGGAAACTCATTAAAGTGATGCAGCAAACCTTGAAGCAGCCAGTTTTTGATGCGGAAGCGGTTTATCTGACGATGCATCTGCAAAGGCTTCAGAAGAAAATAAAATAGCACTGATAGATAACCTTTTTTACGTGTTACTGATTCGATCAGGCATGAGTAAAGAAGACGATTAATGGAAGTATATAGGGATATACCGCCTTTTTGTGGGTATCTTGTCTATGACTTCTTTTAATTGTTTTCCTGCTCATGCCTTTTTTATTTGGTTTGTAAAAACGCTTGATGGGTTGAAAGAAACTTGATGAGGAGGATCATTTTATGTTTAAAAAAGCTTTTGGCGTTTTGCAAAAAGTTGGTAAAGCGCTAATGCTCCCTGTGGCATTGCTGCCGGCAGCTGGCATCCTGCTTGCCCTTGGTGCGGCACTTAAAAACCCTGCATTATTGGACCTGGCGCCATTTTTAAATAACGGCGGCGTTGATGTGGTTGCGACGGTAATGCAGAGGGCGGGGGATATTGTCTTCGGCAACTTGCCACTGTTGTTTGCGGTCGGGGTAGCCGTTGGTCTTGCTGGCGGGGAAGGTACCGCTGCACTCGCTGCCATCATTGGGTATTTGATTATGAATGTGACGATGGGTGCTGTGCTAGGCATCACTCCCGAGGATGTCAACGGGTTGAACTATGCTAATGTCCTAGGCATCCCAACCCTTCAGACTGGTGTCTTTGGCGGAATCATCGTCGGTATTCTTGCTGCAGCCCTTTATAACCGGTTCTTTGAAATCGAGTTGCCATCTTATTTGGGCTTCTTTGCTGGTAAGCGGTTTGTGCCCATTATTACAGCGGCAATGGCCATTCTTCTTGGATTGCTTATGCTTATCATCTGGCCGCCAATCCAAAGTGGCTTAAATGCCTTCTCCCAAAACATGGTACACGCGAATCTTACTGTCTCAGCGTTTATATTCGGGTTAATTGAACGTTCATTAATCCCGTTTGGTTTGCACCACATTTTCTACTCGCCGTTCTGGTTTGAATTTGGCCAGTATACAACTCTTGCCGGCGACGTGGTCCGCGGTGACCAGCGAATCTTTATGGCGCAGATTACCGATGGGGTACAAGACCTTACAGCTGGAACATTTATGACGGGTAAATTCCCATTCATGATGTTTGGCCTTCCCGCTGCGGCGCTGGCTATCTACCATGAAGCAAAGCCTGAACGGAAAGTGGTTGTCGGCGGTTTAATGTTATCAGCTGCCTTAACGTCTTTCCTTACGGGAATTACGGAACCACTTGAATTCTCATTCTTATTCGTTGCTCCGCTTCTTTTTGCGGTACATGCCGTTTTTGCGGGACTGTCTTTCATGACAATGCATCTATTAGATGTAAAAATCGGAATGACCTTCTCTGGTGGATTGATCGACTACGTTCTATTTGGACTGATTAATCCGCAGACCAATGCATGGCTTGTTATTCCTGTCGGCTTGGCATTTGCAGCTATTTACTACTTTGGATTCCGTTTTGCCATCCGCAAATTCAATCTTATGACTCCAGGGCGTGAAGCTGTCCAGGAAGAGGAAGAGGGCTCCAAAGGGAAAACCGGAGATCTTCCATACAATGTACTGGAAGCGATGGGCGGAAAAGAGAACATTGCGCACCTTGATGCATGTATCACGCGTCTTCGTGTATCAGTTAATGACATTAAACAGGTTGATAAAAATGAACTGAAAAAACTTGGTGCTGCAGGTGTCCTTGAAGTCGGAAACAACATCCAGGCAATTTTTGGACCGCGTTCCGAAACCATCAAAGGGCAGATGCAGGACATTATAAAAGGTAAAAGGCCGCGTCCGGTCGAAACGAACCAGGCGCTGGAAGTAGAACAGCAGATTGAAGAAGTGAATCCCGAAGCATTGCAAACGGAACATCAAGGCGGCGATGCATTTGTTACTCCTATCAAAGGGGAAATCAAACCCATTACCGAAGTGCCTGATGCTGTATTCTCCGGGAAAATGATGGGGGATGGATTTGCAATTGAACCATCCGAAGGTCTAGTGGTATCCCCTGTCAGTGGAAAAATCGTCAATCTGTTCCCGACCAAGCATGCTCTGGGCATCCTGTCAGATACCGGCCGCGAAATCCTGATCCATGTGGGGATTGATACGGTTAATCTTAAAGGGCAAGGGTTTGAAACGCTTGTTAAGGAAAATGACACAGTAGAACCAGGACAGCCATTGCTGAAATTCGATCTTGAGTATATAAAAAATAACGCAACTTCAACCATCACTCCGATTGTATTTACGAATCTTGGTGAAGGTGAAAGTGTGGAACTTAAGAAACCTGGCAATGTGGATGCTGGTGAAAAGAACATTATTGAAATTAATAGAGGCTAAACAGATAAAAGGTTCCCGTCGGAGTGACGGGAACCTTTTTTTTGAGGGCTTGTTTTCCAAATAAAAACAGTTAAATTTATGTTGACCATATTTGATACAAGTGCTAATATAAATAAGCAGTCGCAACGAGCGGCTAATACGAAAGCGTTGATTGGTTAACAACAGCAATTTTTTTAAAAAAAGATGTTGACTAAATTTGACCTTCGTGTTATATTAATTAAGTCGCTTACGAGCGATGATTGCTCTTTGAAAACTAAACAAACAAGCGTCAACAAACAATAATATTCATGACTTCTATTATAGAAGTACATGAGCCAACGTTTTATTTTATGAGCTAATCACTCTTTATTGGAGAGTTTGATCCTGGCTCAGGACGAACGCTGGCGGCGTGCCTAATACATGCAAGTCGAGCGGACTTGAGGGAGCTTGCTCCCGATGG
>NZ_LIGG01000001.1:1393183-1419022 GCF_001273925.1 Bacillus sp. FJAT-27251
TTAAAATAAAAGGAGTTTTTCCGGTTATAGGGATCAGAATCATGAATTTTGCCCTCTTTTGAGAAGATAAGGGGAATTTCTCCCCCTATTTCTGTTTCTTATGGTGCCTCTGCGTACAATAGCCGGAAATTCTCCCATTAATAATTCTCATGCCTCTTTGGGAATCAACAATGGATAATAACAGAGCCTTGTTTTTAAATAAAAAAATCAGGAAATGTAGATATCGGGATGAATTATGTCGATATTCTCCCTAACGGTGCAGAAATAATCAAAAAATCTGTAGAAACGGAGGCCGCTTATGTAAAAAATAGCCATTTTCCATGTAGAAATCCATTTTAATAAATCTCTCAATTTAATTTACTCTACACTTTACCCGCTTTATTCTCCGATTTATGGGTTTTACTCTACGCTTTCTGCATTTTACTCTACGAAATCCCCCGTTTACTCTACAAACACCATAATTTTACAAGTCATTTCAGGTCGCACCACCTTAACTGAGGGCACGAGAACCGTCCCCCTGCACCACATAGTTTTAACCTATTAAAAATAGGAAAACATACTATAAGGACTATTGTCGCAATATGGGCAACTGTCTTTACAAACCCTGGCTTTTCTGTGAATATAAGTTGTATTGCGTCATTAGAAGGAGGGAATGGAATGCTTGAGAATAGTTTTATCATGGTGGCTATCATTCTCATCATAAACATTGTATATGTATCATTTTTTACCATCAGGATGATCCTTACCCTGAAAGGGCAGCGCTATATGGCTGCAGCCATAAGTACTGTCGAGGTCGTTATTTACGTTGTTGGCCTTGGGCTTGTTCTGGATAATCTGAATCAGATACAAAACCTGGTTGCGTATGCGGTTGGTTACGGGCTGGGGGTTATTGTCGGGATGAAGATTGAGGATAAGCTTGCGCTCGGCTACATAACCGTTAATGTGATTACAAAGGAATATGACAGGGATCTGCCAAAAGTGCTGCGCGCGCAGGGATATGGAGTAACAAGCTGGGCGGCAAATGGGCTTGAAGGGGACCGTATGGCACTGCAAATCCTGACACCGCGGAAGTTTGAATTGAAGCTGTACCAGCAGATTAAAGAGCAGGACCCCAAAGCATTTATCATCGCCTATGAACCAAAAACAATACATGGCGGTTTCTGGGTGAAGAATGTAAGGAGGGGAAGGCTGTTCAATGGCCAAAAGTAACAGGAAGATGATGTTTGAAGTGGGTGAAAATGAGACACTCAGCGAGTGCCTTGACCGGATCAGCAAAGAGGGGTATACGCCAATCCGGAGAATTGAGAAGCCTATTTTTAAAGAAGTCATTAAGGACGGCGTTGCAGAATACGAGCCGGCAGGCAGGCAAATCCTGTTTGAGGCAAAGCCGGCCGAATGAAGAATGCAATGGGGGAAGAACCTTCAGCCCCCGCATATTCGGGCGTTTGAAAAAGCCTGGATTCCTTTAAAACAGCTAGGCGCTAAAATACGAACATTATCATACTGGAAATACCTATTGTTCGATTATTGATTGACAAAATGCCGAAACTGTTGCTAAGATGTAGGTGGAATTAATTAAATGTAGATTTTCCTTCATATAATAATGGGGATATGGCCCATGAGTTTCTACCCAATGACCGTAAATTATTGGACTATGAGGGGAAGTGGTTTTTATATGGAAGGGAAAAGAGATATGCCCAGGATGGTGCCTGGGGATGGTTTCTTTGTCATCAGCCCGGACAGACTGCTTTCTCTCCAGCTTTAGAGAAGGATTCTGTCCGGGTTTTATTTTACCTCAGGGGAACAGGGGATGAGAAAATGGAGGCCACGGTTGGCGTTATTATGKGAAGTACATCTGACTGGGAGACTATGAAGCATTCTTGCACGGTTCTGGACCAGCTTCAGATACCTTATATAAAAAAAGTAGTTTCAGCACACCGGACACCGGAGCTGATGTTTGAATTTGCAGAAACTGCACGTGCGGAAGGAATAAAGGTCATCATTGCCGGGGCGGGCGGAGCCGCTCACCTGCCTGGAATGGTCGCAGCCAAAACGACACTTCCTGTCATCGGCGTCCCGGTGCAGTCGAAGGCTCTTAACGGTCTCGACTCGCTCTTGTCCATCGTCCAAATGCCAGGAGGCGTTCCAGTGGCGACAGTGGCGATCGGCAGTGCGGGGGCAAAAAATGCCGGTCTTTTGGCAGCTCAAATCCTGTCGGTAAGTGATGGGGAAATCGCCGATCGGCTGGAAGCATTAAGGGAAGAAACAAAAAAAGCGGTTATGGAAAGTAGTGATCAACTTGGCTAACCTTATTCTACCGGGACAGACTATAGGTATCATCGGCGGAGGACAGCTTGGCAGGATGATGACGCTGGCAGCCAAGGCAATGGGTTTCCGTGTCGTGGTACTCGATCCTACTGAGGATTGTCCCTGCGGCCAGGTCGCCGATGAGCAGATTGTTGGAGCCTATGACGATTTGAAGGCCATACAACAGCTCTCTGAAAAAAGTGAAGTTATCACCTACGAGTTTGAAAACATCAGTGCCGAGGCGCTGGAATGGCTGGAGGCCCAAGCTTATGTCCCGCAAGGCACCGAGCTATTGAGAATTACCCAGGATCGTACCCTTGAAAAAGCAGCCATCCAGGCAGCAGGAGTGGACGTTGCACCTTACACCATTATCAATCAGCTTGAAGATGTCCATTCAGGCATCAAAGAAACAGGCCTGCCGGCGGTCCTGAAGACGGCCAGGGGAGGGTATGATGGGAAAGGCCAGCTCGTCATTCGCCATCATGACGACTTGAAGGGAGCCGAGGACCTGGTGAAGCAAGGCCAATGTGTATTGGAGAAGTGGATTCCGTTCGAGAAGGAAATTTCCGTCATCATCACCCGGAATCCTGCTGGTGAAACAGAGGTCTTTCCGGTTGCGGAAAACATCCATGAAAATAATATCCTTCACCAGACGATTGTACCGGCAAGGATTAGCGCGGCTGCCGAGGAAAAGGCAATCAGGAAAGCCAAACAGCTGGCTGAGGCCCTGAAGCTGACCGGCACGCTGGCTGTGGAAATGTTTCTGACCGATGATGAACAGATTTACATAAACGAGCTGGCGCCAAGGCCGCATAACTCGGGGCACTACACAATCGAGGCATGCGAGACATCCCAGTTTGAACAGCATATCAGAGCGGTGGCAGGCTGGCATCTTGCCAGCACCAACCTGCTGAAGCCGGCGGTAATGGTCAATATTCTTGGCCAGCACCAAGAGAGGCTGCTTGAGAAAGCCGGTTCCCTCCAGGACTGGAAAATCCACCTTTACGGAAAAAAAGAAGCCAAATACGGACGGAAGATGGGCCACGTAACCCTGTTGCGCGACAATGTCGAACAGGCGGTCAATGAGGCAGACAGCAGCGGGGTATGGAATACGGAAGCAGAGAAGATCGGAGGGAAATAAATTGATCGATCGTTATACAAGACCCGAAATGGGCGCTATCTGGACGGAAGAAAACAGATTCAAGGCATGGCTTGAAGTCGAGATCCTTGCTTGCGAAGCCTGGTCACAATTGGGGGATATCCCTAAAGAAGATGTAGAGAAAATCAGGGAGAACGCTTCTTTCGATATCAACCGGATCAAAGAGATTGAAGAAGAGACGCGCCATGATGTCGTTGCTTTTACAAGGGCAGTTTCGGAAACGCTCGGCGATGAACGGAAGTGGGTCCACTACGGCCTGACTTCAACTGATGTGGTCGATACGGCACTTTCGTACTTGCTCAAGCAGGCAAATGCCATTATTGAAAACGACCTTGTCCGCTTTGTCGAGATTCTTAAAAATAAGGCACAGGAGCATAAATACACAGTCATGATGGGCCGCACACACGGGGTCCATGCCGAGCCAACTACATTTGGCCTAAAGCTCGCATTGTGGCACGAGGAAATGAAACGAAACCTTGAGCGATTCCGCCAAGCTGCAGAAGGAGTGGAATTCGGTAAAATCTCCGGGGCAGTAGGCACCTATGCCAATATCGACCCGTTCGTTGAAAAGTATGTGTGTGAAAAGCTGGGCTTGCAGGCAGCTCCGATTTCCACGCAGACGCTGCAGCGCGACCGCCATGCCCACTACATGTCGACCCTTGCTCTGATTGCGACCTCCATCGAGAAGTTCGCTGTGGAAGTACGCGGTCTGCAAAAGAGCGAGACACGTGAAGTGGAAGAGTTCTTTGCCAAGGGACAGAAAGGCTCATCTGCCATGCCGCATAAACGCAACCCTATCGGTTCGGAAAACATGACCGGATTGGCACGCGTCATCCGCGGCTATATGATGACATCCTACGAAAACGTTCCGCTCTGGCATGAACGCGATATTTCGCATTCCTCCGCAGAACGGATCATTCTGCCTGATGCAACGATTGCCCTTAACTATATGCTGAACCGTTTTGGCAACATCATTAAAAACTTGACGGTCTATCCGGAAAACATGAAGCGGAACATGGACCGTACGCTGGGCCTGATTTATTCGCAGCGCGTCCTGCTGGCCCTGATTGAAAAAGGAATGAGCCGCGAAGAAGCGTATGACACCGTCCAGCCTAAAGCAATGGAAGCATGGGAAAAGCAAGTGCCGTTCCGCGGCCTGATTGAAGAGGAAGAGAAAATATCAGCGCTGCTGTCACCAGATGAAATTGAAGATTGTTTTGATTATAACTACCACATCAAACATGTGGACGCCATTTTTGAAAGGCTTGGTCTGTAAATCTGAATAGAAGGCAGGAGGTTTCCTGCCTTTTACAAAAAAACAATTGAAAAGGCAGTATTCCTTGCCTTTTCAGATTAAACTCAGACTGAATATTCCTAATCTTCTTATTCGAGGGAGCGGTAAAAATGGAGAAAAAAGAACTGTTGTATGAAGGGAAAGCCAAGCGGGTTTACCGCACAAGTGAAGAAAATACCGTCTGGCTGGAATACAAGGATTCGGCAACAGCTTTCAATGGCGAAAAGAAAGCACAGATTGCCGGCAAGGGACGGTTGAATAACGAGATTACCAGCCTGCTATTTTCGAAGCTTGCAGAAAATGGCATACAGTCGCATTTTATCCGCAAAATATCCGAAAATGAACAGCTTGTCCAAAAGGTCGATATCATACCGCTGGAAGTGGTTGTCCGTAATATGGCAGCCGGAAGCTTCTCCAGACGCCTAGGCCTTGAAGAAGGACAAAAGCTGAAGCGCACCCTGATTGAATTCTGCCTTAAAAATGATGAATTGGGAGATCCGCTCATCACAGATGACCATATTGACATCCTCGGGATTGCCACTGCCAGCGAGGTTGCCAGCTTAAAAGAGCGGGCGCTGGAAGTGAACAAGGCCTTATCCGCATTATTCGAAGAAATTGGCGTTCGTCTGGTTGATTTTAAACTTGAGTTTGGCAAGGACGAGGCTGGAAACATCGTACTCGCTGATGAGGTATCACCGGATACATGCCGCCTCTGGGACATAAAAACGAACGAGAAGCTGGACAAAGATGTATTCCGCCGTGATTTGGGGAATTTGACACAAGCATATCAAACTATACTGGAACGATTGGGAGGAAAAATGCATGTATAAAGTAAAGGTGTTTGTCACGTTAAAAGAAAGTGTCCTGGATCCACAGGGAACCACAGTTAAAAGGTCCTTGAACTCAATGGGGTACGAAGATGTCCAGGATGTCCGTATCGGAAAGTATATGGAACTGACAATCTCTGAATCTGTCGCCAATCTTGATGAAACGGTGAAGGAGATGTGCGAACGCCTTCTCTCCAACCCAGTAATTGAGGATTACACTTACGAGGTTGAGGAGCGTGTAGCACAGTGAAATTTGCCGTGATCGTTTTTCCAGGCTCCAATTGTGATGTTGATATGTACCATGCCGCTAAGGATGAACTTGGTGAAGAAGCGGAATACGTCTGGCATGATGCCGTCAGCCTTGAAGGATATGATGCGATCTTGCTTCCGGGAGGATTCTCCTTTGGCGATTATCTCCGTACCGGGGCGATTGCCAGATTCAGCCCGATTATGAAGGAAGTCATCAAGGCCGCACAAGATGGTAAGCCCATTTTGGGAGTGTGCAATGGATTTCAGGTCCTTCTTGAAGCAGGATTGCTTCCGGGTGCCATGCGCAGAAACGAAAGTCTGAAATTTATCTGCCGCCCAGTCGGCCTCCGTGTTGAAAACAATGAAACGATGTTCACCTCATCTTACGAAAAAGGTGAAGTTGTCCAAATTCCGGTTGCCCATGGGGAAGGGAATTATTACTGTGACGAGGAGACCCTTTCCACTTTGAAGCAAAACAACCAAATCGTGTTTACTTATGAGAATAACCCTAATGGCAGCCTTGAAAACATTGCCGGAATCGTCAATAAACAGGGCAATGTCCTTGGGATGATGCCGCATCCGGAACGGGCAGTTGACCCGCTTTTAGGCGGAGCTGACGGCCTGAACCTATTCAAATCGATTGTCAAACAATGGAGGGAATCACATGCAGTTAAAGCTTGAGCCAAGTCCAGAGCAAATTAAGTCAGAAAAGGTATACCGCGAGCTTGGGGTCTCGGATGACGAGTTCAAGCAGGTTGAAGAGATTCTTGGACGCCTGCCGAACTATACGGAACTTGGGCTTTTCTCCGTCATGTGGTCTGAACATTGCAGCTATAAAAACTCCAAGCCTGTCCTCCGGAAATTTCCCGTAACCGGTGAACGTGTTCTCCAGGGGCCGGGAGAAGGAGCCGGAGTCGTTGATATCGGCGACGGCCAGGCAGTTGTTTTCAAAATCGAAAGCCATAACCATCCATCCGCCATTGAGCCGTACCAGGGTGCAGCCACAGGTGTAGGCGGAATCATCCGTGACGTCTTCTCCATGGGAGCGAGGCCTATTGCCCTGCTGAACTCTTTGAGGTTCGGAGAATTAAAATCGGCTCGCGGCAAATACTTGTTTGAAGAAGTAGTCGCAGGTATCGCTGGGTACGGAAACTGCATCGGCATCCCGACTGTTGGCGGCGAAGTACAATTCGACCCTTGCTATGAAGGGAATCCGCTCGTCAATGCGATGTGTGTCGGTCTCATCAATCATGAAGACCTCCAAAAAGGCCAGGCGCATGGCGTTGGCAACACCGTTATGTATGTTGGAGCCAAGACAGGACGTGACGGCATTCACGGGGCAACTTTCTCCTCCGTGGAATTGTCGGAAGAATCGGAAGAAAAACGCTCTGCTGTTCAGGTTGGCGATCCGTTTATGGAAAAGCTTCTCCTTGAAGCCTGCCTTGAAGTGGTCAAAAGTGATGCACTCGTGGGCATCCAGGACATGGGGGCAGCCGGCCTGACAAGCTCGTCAGCAGAAATGGCCAGCAAAGCAGGCTCCGGGATTGAAATGTACCTTGACCTTGTGCCTCAGCGGGAAACAGGCATGACAGCCTATGAAATGATGCTTTCCGAATCCCAGGAGCGCATGCTGCTTGTTGTTAAAAAGGGACGGGAACAGGAAATCACCACTATTTTTGAAAAATACGGACTTGAAGCCGTTGCGGTCGGGAAGGTAACCGACGATAAGATGCTCCGCCTTATCCATAATGGCGAAATTGTGGCCGATGTTCCTGCCGATGCCCTTGCCGAGGAGGCACCAGTCTATTACAAGCCATCCAGGGAACCTGAATACTTCCGTGAATTCCAGGCCACAGAGAATGAAGTTCCAGCAGTGGCAGATGTGCAAGAAACGCTTTTAACTCTTTTAAAGCAGCCTACGATTGCCAGCAAAGAATGGATTTACGACCAGTACGATTATATGGTGAGAACCAATACAGTGGTGGCTCCAGGTTCCGATGCTGCGGTTGTCCGGATCAGGGGCACGGAAAAAGCATTGGCGATGACGACTGACTGCAACTCAAGGTACATCTACCTTGATCCGGAGACAGGCGGCAAGATTGCTGTAGCTGAAGCGGCGCGGAATATCGTCAGCTCAGGTGCCGAACCCCTGGCCATTACCGATTGCCTGAACTTTGGTAATCCGGAAAATCCGGAAATCTTCTGGCAGCTGGAAAAAGCGGCCGATGGCATAAGTGAAGCATGCCGTGCCTTCAATTCCCCGGTCATCAGCGGGAACGTTTCATTAAACAACGAGACAAACGGGACGGCTGTCTATCCAACACCAGTCATTGGAATGGTCGGATTGGTGCACAAGCTTGAAGATGTGACCACCCAAAGCTTTAAGGCCGCAGGAGACGCCATTTATCTTCTTGGTGAAACAAAACCTGAATTTGGCGGCAGCGAGCTGCAGAAACTGCTTCATGGCGAAATTTTTGGCAAAGCGCCGGGTCTTGACCTTGAAGTTGAAACGAAGAACCAGAAGCAAGTCCTGGCGAGCATTCAGGCGGGCCTTGTCGCTTCGGCGCATGATGTAGCAGAAGGCGGAGTCGCCGTTGCATTAGCAGAATGTGCAATCAGTTCAGAAGGCCTTGGAGCCGAAGTCAGTCTTGAAGGGGATGCGGTGTCAGCCTTATTCAGCGAGTCGCAGTCCCGCTTTATTTTGTCGGTAAAACCAGAGCATCAGGCAGAGTTTGAAAGAAATACAGATGCCGTGAAGATCGGCGTAGTGACAGATTCACCGGTATTAAAAATTTCCGTCAATGGTGAAAAGGCCGTTGAGGTTGGTGTAAAACAAATGAAAGAGGCCTGGAAAGGAGCCATTCCATGCTTGCTGAATTAAAGGGTTTAAACGAAGAGTGCGGTATATTCGGGGTCTGGGGACATGAAAATGCTCCCCAGATCACTTACTACGGATTGCACAGCCTGCAGCACCGCGGCCAGGAAGGAACGGGGATTGTGACCACGGACGGCAAGAAGCTCACTGGAGCCAAAGGAGAGGGGCTTGTTACCGAAGTGTTCACCGCTGACGTCATTGGCGAGCTGTCGGGAACAGGCGCCATCGGGCATAACCGGTATGCGACTGCAGGAGGCGGCGGATATGAAAATGTACAGCCGTTGCTTTTCCACTCGCAAACAGGCAGCCTGGCGCTGGCCCATAACGGGAACCTTGTCAATGCGACCCAGCTCAGGCACCAGCTCGAAACACAGGGAAGCATCTTCCAGACCAGTTCGGATACAGAAGTGCTGGCCCACCTGATCAGAAGAAGCGGTTTCCCGCGTTTGCGCGATCAGGTAAAAAATGCTTTAACGATGCTAAAAGGCGCGTATGCCTTCTTGATTATGACCGAGAACGAAATGATGGTCGCGCTTGACCCGAACGGTTTAAGGCCGCTTTCCCTTGGCATGCTGGGTGATGCCTATGTGGTCGCTTCGGAAACCTGCGCTTTTGATATTATTGGTGCAGAATTTATTCGTGATGTGCTTCCCGGGGAATTACTGATCATCGATGAAAATGGGCTTCAGTCGGAGATCTACTCTGTTGCGTCCAACAGGGCGATGTGTGCAATGGAATATATTTATTTTTCACGGCCGGACAGCAACATACTCGGCGTCAATGTTCATAAAGCCCGCAAAAACCTGGGAAAACAGCTTGCTGCAGAAGCGCCGATTGAAGCGGATGTGGTGACCGGGGTGCCGGATTCAAGTATATCCGCGGCAATAGGCTATGCGGAAGCAACCGGGATTCCATATGAATTGGGTTTGATCAAGAACCGGTATGTTGGCCGGACCTTTATCCAGCCTTCGCAGTCACTGAGGGAACAAGGGGTAAAAATGAAACTGTCTCCTGTGCGCGGCGTTGTCGAAGGGAAGCGGGTTGTCATGGTAGATGATTCAATTGTCCGCGGCACGACCAGCAGGCGGATTGTCAATATGCTGAAAGAGGCGGGAGCCGCCGAGGTTCATGTGGTCATTAGCTCCCCGCCGATTAAAAATCCTTGTTTTTACGGAATCGATACGTCGTCCCGCGAGGAATTGATCGCTTCCGATAAATCAGTCGAGGAAATCCGGCAGATTATTGGTGCCGATTCGCTCACGTTTTTAAGCGTCGAGGGAACGGCTGCGGCCATTGGGGAAACAGGAGGGCAATGCCTTGCTTGTTTTACAGGGAAATACCCAACCGAAATCTACCCCGAAGTACGCGAAGCCGAGAAATGCTGATCGATAACGATATGCATGTTAGGGGCAACACGAGCACTCAAGCTGAAAACTGGAGGTTGTAAAGATGGCGAATGCCTATAAGCAGGCAGGTGTGGATATCGAAGCAGGATATGAATCAGTGGAACGGATCAAGAAGCATGTTCAACGGACGGCACGGCAAGGAGTCCTTGGCAGTCTTGGCGGGTTTGGCGGAATGTTCGACCTTTCGAGCCTGGGCTTGAAGGAGCCTGTTCTTGTTTCAGGTACGGATGGCGTGGGGACGAAGCTGTTGCTTAGCATCATGATGGACCGGCATGAGACCATCGGCATTGATGCTGTTGCAATGTGCGTCAATGATATCGTGGTCCAGGGAGCAGAGCCGCTGTACTTCCTCGACTATATTGCCTGCGGAAAAGCGGAGCCCTCCCGGATTGAGGATATTGTCAAAGGGATCGCGGATGGCTGCGAGCAGGCTGGCTGCGCCCTTGTCGGCGGGGAAACGGCCGAAATGCCAGGCATGTATGCTCCCCAGGAATATGACCTTGCCGGCTTTGCGGTTGGGGCATGCGAAAAATCGGCCATCGTGGACGGAAGCCGCATTCAAGAGGGGGATGTGCTGATCGGCCTGGCCTCAAGCGGGATCCATAGCAATGGATATTCGCTTGTAAGACAGGTTTTCCTCGAAAAAGGCGGTTTTAAGCTCGATCAGTTTGTTGAAGAGTTGGGCTGCACGCTTGGCGAAGAACTCTTGAAGCCGACCAGGATTTATGTGAAGCCCCTGCTTGCAGCCCTGAAGAAATTCAGCCTGAAAGGGATGGCTCATATCACTGGCGGCGGATTTGTAGAGAATATCCCAAGAATGCTCCCGGCAGGGCTGGGTGCAGTCATCGAGGAAGGCAGCTGGGAAATCCAGCCTGTGTTCAAGCTGCTGGAGAAGACTGGCGGGCTTGAGCGGCAGGAAATGTATAATATTTTTAATATGGGCATTGGCATGGTGGTCGCCGTATCACAGGATGAGGCTGAAGCAGTGATGGAACACTTCACAAGCTGCGGGGAGCGGGCTTCCGTCATTGGAAGGGTGACCGGAGAGACTGGAGTAAAGGTCAGCCCATCTGGAGGCGCAATATGAAAAAAGTAGCTGTCTTTGCTTCTGGGAACGGCAGCAACTTCCAGGCGATCCTTGATGCCGTGCAGGCGGGAACGCTCAACGCTGAAATCAGTTTGCTTGTCTGTGACCGTCCGGGGGCTTTTGCTGTTGACAGGGCGGCAAGGGCGGAAGTGCCTTTCTTTATTTTTAACACGAAGGACTTTATGGATAAGGCAGCCTATGAGATGCTAATATTGGAGCAGCTGAAAAAGCTGGAGATTGACTTTATTGTGCTTGCGGGCTATATGCGCCTGATTGGGCCGACTCTGCTAAAAGCGTATGAAGGCAGGATTATCAACATCCATCCCTCGCTTCTGCCGGCTTTTCCCGGTAAGGACGCCATCGGCCAGGCATTTGCCGCCAAGGTCGCAAAAACCGGAGTGACCGTCCACTATGTCGACTCCGGCATGGACACAGGCGAGGTGATCGCCCAGCGAAGCGTCGATATAGAGCCAGGTGAAACGAAAGAGTCGCTCCAGGCTAAAATCCAGCGTGTGGAACATGAATTATATCCAGTCGTTGTGGAGAGGCTTTTGAACGGACAGAAGGAGGCAGCATTATGATGAAAAGAGCTTTACTATCAGTATCAGACAAAAATGGAATTGTGGAGTTCGCCAGGGAGCTTGAACAGCTTGGGTTTGAAATCGTATCGACCGGCGGAACCAAAAAGGCGCTTGCCGAAGGCGGTGTGCCTGTTGTCGGCGTCAGTGAAGTGACTGGATTCCCTGAAATTTTGGAAGGGCGGGTGAAAACTCTTCATCCAAAAATCCATGGCGGCCTCCTTGCAAAGGCTGGCGAGGAGAACCACCGCCAGCAGCTTGAGGAGCATGATATTACGCCGATCGAACTGGTATGTGTGAATCTTTACCCATTCCAGCAGACGATTGCCAAGCCGGACGTTTCTGTGGAAGAAGCGATTGAAAACATCGATATCGGCGGACCGGCGATGCTTCGGGCTTCGGCAAAGAACCATGAATACATAACAGTCGTTGTGGATCCCGAAGATTACCAGACCGTCCTGAACGAGTACAGAGAAAGCGGCCGCACAGAGGCAGCAACCCGCCGCAGGCTGGCGGCAAAGGTATTCCGCCATACAGCGTCCTATGATGCCATGATTGCGGAATATATGACCAAGCTCGCAGGGGAGGAAAACCCGGAAAAGCTGACGGTGACATATGAGCTGAAGCAGACATTGCGCTACGGAGAAAACCCGCATCAGAAAGCTGCTTTTTACCGCAAGCCGCTTGGCTCTCCGTTTTCGGTGGCCAATGCCGAGCAGCTGCATGGCAAGGAACTGTCTTATAACAATATCAATGACGCCGATGCAGCATTGCAGATTGTAAAGGAATTCTCCGAACCGGCGGCGGTTGCCGTCAAGCATATGAACCCATGCGGTGTTGGTGTCGGCGCATCCGCGTACGAGGCTTTCACAAAAGCATTCGCCGCGGACCCGGTTTCCATTTTCGGCGGAATTATTGCGTTTAATGCCGAGGTGGATGCCGAAACGGCAGGCAAGCTTCGTGAAATCTTCCTTGAGATCATCATTGCTCCATCCTTCAGTGCGGAAGCGCTGGAAATTTTACAAAGCAAAAAGAACCTTCGCCTGCTGACTTTGCCTTTTGAACAGGACAAGCAGCAGGAAAGAAAGCTGACGTCGATAGAGGGAGGCCTGCTTTCCCAGGACCAGGATGTGTTCGGGCTTGAGGAAGCGACTGTTTCCGTGCCGACCAAACGCGAGCCAACGGAAGAAGAGTGGGAAGCGCTGAAGCTGGGCTGGAAGGTTGTTAAGCATGTAAAATCAAATGCCATTGTGGTGGCCGGCAAAGATGCGACCATCGGCATTGGCGCAGGGCAGATGAACAGAGTCGGCGCTGCGAAGATTGCCCTTGAGCAGGCTGGCGGGAAAGCCGAAGGATCTGCACTCGCATCGGATGCCTTTTTCCCAATGGACGATACGGTGGAAGCGGCGGCCAAGGCCGGAATTACCGCCATCATCCAGCCGGGCGGTTCCATTCGTGACGAGGATTCCATCAAGAAAGCAGACGAGTACGGAATCGCGATGGTGTTTACCGGAGTAAGACATTTCAAACACTAAAAGTTAAGAGGTGGAAGAATGAAGGTCCTTGTTATTGGAAGGGGAGGCCGGGAACACGCCATTTGCCGCAAATTGAGCGAAAGTACGCAGGTGGAAACCGTCTTTGCGGCGCCAGGTAACCCTGGTATGGAAGATTGCGCCGTCTGCGTCGATTTGGCGGAGAGCAATCAGGAAGCACTGATTGATTTTGCGAAGAACGAAGAAGTTGGCTTGACCATTATCGGTCCGGAAGTTCCGCTGTTGGAAGGCTTGGCAGACAGATTTGCCGAGGCGGGGCTCAAAGTGTTCGGTCCACGAAAGGCCGCGGCTGAGATTGAGGGAAGCAAGTCCTTCGCCAAATTCCTGATGGATAAATACGAGATTCCAACCGCGGGGTTTGAGGTTTTTACCGACTTTGCCCAGGCAAAGGAATATGTTCAGGCAAAGGGTGCGCCGATTGTCATTAAGGCGGACGGACTTGCTGCCGGCAAGGGAGTTACCGTGGCAATGACCATTGAGGAAGCCGTCAGTGCCCTTGAAGAGATGCTGCTGAATTCCAGGTTTGGCGAAGCCTCTTCCCGTGTTGTCGTGGAAGATTTCCTCGCCGGGGAAGAATTCAGCCTGATGGCGTTCGTCAATGGTGAAACCGTGGTTCCCCTTGAGATTGCCCAGGACCACAAGCGCGCCCATGATGGCGACAAAGGGCCCAATACCGGCGGCATGGGTGCCTATTCTCCGGTTCCTTTCATTGATGGAAAAATGGTGGCAGAAGCAGTCGATAGCATTGTCAAGCCCGCAGCGCGTGCGCTTGCAGCCGAAGGCCGGAATTTCACAGGCGTATTGTATGCAGGGCTGATCCAGACGGAAGATGGCCCAAGGGTCATTGAATTCAATGCCCGTTTTGGCGATCCCGAGACACAGGTCGTGCTGCCGCGGATGAAATCGGATTTGGCAGCAGTGATTTTGGAACTGCTTGAGGGCGGACAGCCTGAAATCGAATGGGATGAACAGGCCGTGCTTGGAGTAGTTGCCGCTGCTGCTGGTTACCCTGAAGCTTATGAAAAGGGAGCAGAACTCGCCGGGCTGGAAGAACTTTCTGATGTGTATGTGTTCCATGCTGGCACCGTCAGGAATGAAGCCGGAGCCTTTGTAACAAACGGCGGCCGGGTGCTGCTGGCTGCAGCGAAGGCAGATACCCTTGAATCAGCACAGGACCAGGTATACCAGGAACTCGCTAAACTGCGATGTGAAAGTGTGTTTTACCGAAAGGATATTGGCTCCCGGGCCATTAACCGGGTGCTTTCATAATATAGAAAAAAGCCTGCATCGATGCAGGCTTTTTTCTATTCAATCTTCAGGTCGGATTATAAGGAATCATTTGGTCCTGTTCTTCGTCATTGTCACGTTTCTCCTCCATCATTTCCTGTCCTTCTTCGTAAAGGGCAGTCAACGGACAGTAGCGGACAATGCCTTCTCCTACTTTCATGGCAGCAAGAAAGGCAACGACCAGGTATGATTCCCGCCATGGTCGCTTGACCATTTTGGATGTAGCCCAGCTGAGCATGGTAAGTCCGCAAGTGATGCGCACAAGCGCATTGATGATTCCTATATTGGGTCTGACATTCATGGGAGTCGCTCCTCCTTCCAATTTTCAACGAAATGGAAATTCTTTAGTGCGTTAAAACGTAAAATATGTTACTATAAATGTAAGGGCTTTCTTTTTGCAACCCTTTTTTACTGACCGCAAAGGCATAGCCTTAAAAAGATATATGATCGAGAGGGAATACCGTATGGAACAGCGTTACAGATGGAAAAACAAACAGCTACGAGCCCATGCAGCCGTATTGGACGGCACCCTTTCACCGACGATTCTGTTGAAAAATGCAACCTATTTAAACCAGACATTCCGCAAATGGATGACGGCCAATATTTGGATTTACAAAGACCGAATCGTGTATGTTGGTGATAAACTGCCGGCCCGTACAAATAAGTGTGAAATAATCGATTGCCGGGAAGGCGTGATTGTACCTGGTTATATCGAGCCGCATGTGCACCCGTTTCAATTATATAATCCCCAAACGTTTGCAGCTTATGCATCGCAGCATGGAACCACCACTCTAATCAACGACAACATGGTGCTTGCTTTGCAATTGAATAAAAGGAAAGCGTTTTCTTTCCTTGAGGAAATGAAGCATCACCCTGTTTCCATGTATTGGTGGTGCCGCTATGACAGCCAGTCGGAGATTCAGGAAGAGGAGAGCGTTTTTTCAAATGGCAATATCAAAGCCTGGCTTGAGCATGATTGTGTGGTCCAGGGCGGTGAGCTGACTGGCTGGCCGAAGCTTATGGACGGCGATGACATGATGCTGCACTGGATGCAGGAAACAAAACGCATGAATAAAAAAATCGAGGGCCATTTCCCGGGAGCTTCCGAAAAGACCCTTGCCAAGATGATGCTCTTTGGCGCCGATTGCGATCATGAAGCGATGACGGGTGAAGAAGTGGAGCGCCGCCTGATGCAGGGGTATATGGTCTCGCTCCGCCATTCTTCCATCCGTCCGGACCTTCCAAGACTGCTTGATGAAATACATGAGCGGGACATCGCCGTCTATGACCGATTTATGCTGAATTCGGATGGTTCCTCCTCTGCTTTTTATGAAGAGGGAGTTTCCGACAAGCTGATTAAGATCGCGTTGGAACACGGTGTACCCGAAATCGATGCTTATAATATGGCAACAATCAATATTGCCCGCTATTATGATTTCGAACATCTTCACGGCAATATCGCAACCGGCCGGATCGCCAACCTGAACTTTCTTTCCAGTAAAAACGACCCGACGCCAGTCTCCGTTTTGGCGAAAGGCCAGTGGGTCAAGCGGGATGGGAAGAAGGTGGATTGCTTTCCTAAAGCCGATTGGAGCCAGCTTGGATTTGATCCATTAGTAATGGATTGGGGCCTTGATATGGATGACATGCAGTTTTCCATGCCCTTCGGAATCAAGATGGAGAACTCCGTCATCACAAAACCGTACACGATTTCCATTGATGTTTCAATGGAAAGGCTATCAGCCAACCATGATGAATGCTTCTTCATGCTGCTGGACCGCAATGGAAAATGGAGGGTCAATACTGTCCTCAAAGGTTTCGCCGACAGCCTTGGGGGACTTGCCAGTTCATTTTCAAGCACCGGCGACATCATCCTGATCGGGAAAAGCAAGCGGGATATGCTGGATGCCTTTAACAGGATGAAGGAATTGGGCGGAGGAATTGTCATTTGCGACAATGGGAAAGTGGAGTGTGAAATTCCCCTGACGCTGGCCGGCCTGATGTCATCGAGGCCGGTCGAGGAGCTGATGGGCCTGGAGAAGGAACTGTTCGCCTATTTGAAGGATAGGGGATATCATTTCGAAGATCCAATCTACTCTTTGCTTTTCTTTTGTTCCACACATCTCCCGTATATCCGCGTAACCCAGCAGGGCTTTTATGACGTTATGAAGAAAACGGTACTCTTTCCAACGATAATGCGTTAAAATATAAAAGTATATAGAGAATAGGAGCATTGCCAGGGAAGAGTCTTAGGGGTGTTTACACGTGAAAAAATGGGTAGCGAGTTTGGCGGCTGTCCTGCTGCTCCTGCAAGGATGCAGCCAGGAAAAGGACGAAACGATAGAGAAGCCCGGGCAGTCCGATGAAAAAGCCGATAGTGTAAAAGAGGAGGAATTTGCTTTTCACTTTCCGCTTACCGGGGTAGGAACAAAAGCGGAGGCCGAGCAACGTGCCGTAGCCGTCATTGTCAACAACCATCCGAAGGCAAGGCCGCAATCGGGGCTCCATAAAGCCGACATTGTGTACGAGGTGCTGGCGGAAGGGGAAGTCACCAGGTTCCTCGCGATATATGAGAGCGAACAGCCGGAGAAGGTAGGTCCTGTCCGAAGCGCGAGGGAATATTTTATTGAGCTGGCGAAGGGATATGGCAGCTTGTTCGTCGCCCATGGATACAGCCCGCAGGCGAAGGAGATGCTGGCGAGCGGCTATATCGATGAGCTGAACGGAATCCAGTATGATGGCTCCCTGTTTAAGCGGGCCGACTTTCGCAAAGCGCCCCACAACTCATACATTACTTTTGACAATATAGAAAAGGGCGCTGGCCAGAAGGGCTACAAAATGGACCCGGCTCCAGCACCGCTGCCCTTCAGGGAGAACGGACAGCCGCAAGGGAAGAAGACGGAGGCTGCCATGATTTCTTACGGAAATCCAGCATTCGATGTACAATATGAGTATAATCAGAAGCAAGGGAAATACCATCGTTACAGTGATGGTGAAGAAAGCATCGACCTGGAATCAAAGGAGCCGGTGCTGCTGGACAATATCCTTATTGTGGAAATGGATCACAAGGTATTGGATGATGCAGGCAGGAGAAGCATTGGCCTTTCTTCGGGAGGCCGGGGCTACCTCTTGCAAAAAGGGGTCATGAATGAAGTTCAATGGGAAAATGTTAATGGCCGGATTTTGCCATTCATCGATGGCAAGCAGGCTGGATTTGTACCCGGAAAAACATGGATCAACATCGTTCCCTCAGTGGAGCAGGTTGCTTTCGCAGCTGAATAACCGCAGCTAATTTGGAATATAAGGGGTAGAATGAATGCAAATCGATAAATTAAGAGGAAGGGAACTGGACCAGCTTTTTAAATCGATCCTGTCCCTGAAAGATATGGAAGAATGCTATCGCTTTTTTGACGACCTTTGTACTGTCAATGAAATCCAGTCGCTGGCCCAGCGCCTTGAAGTGGCGCGGATGCTCCGCGAAGGGAACACCTACCATAAAATCGAAACCGAAACAGGCGCAAGCACCGCAACCATCTCCAGGGTCAAACGCTGCCTGAACTATGGCAACGATGCCTATGAAATGGCCCTCGAACGAGTCAAGGAAGACGAAACCAATACAGTGAAAGAGTAACAGGCTGAAGCGGCCATTGCCGCTTCGGTTTTTTTGATTTAAGGTTTGGTGTGGAGACTGAGGCTATTTTTTGCAAGATTGGGTGGGAAAGGGGTGTGGGTGGGGTTGTCAGAGCCCATTTTACCTGGTTTCGTCCCAAAAAGGTAACTGAGAAGGTCTGTCAGTGTCCGTTTTGTCAGGTTCAGGTCCAAAAAGGTATCTGAGAGCGTCTGTCAGAGCCCGATTTTCCCTGTCCCACCCAAAAAAGGTATCTGAGGGGGTCCGTCAGAGCCCGATTTGCCTGGTCCCGGCCCAAAAAGGTATCTGAGAAGGTCTGTCAGTGTCCGATTTGCCCGGATCCGTCCAAAAAAGGTAACTGAGAAGGTCTGTCAGTGTCCGTTTTTGCCGGTCCTCCACAAAAAAGGTAACTGAGAGGRCCTGTCAGAGCCCGTTTTGCCTGGTTCCAGCCCAAAAAGGTATCTGAGCGGGTCTGTCAGAGCCCGTTTTGCCCGGATCCGTCCCAAAAAGGTAACTGAGAAGGTCTGTCAGTGTCCGTTTTTGCCGGTCCTCCACAAAAAAGGTAACTGAGCGGACCTGTCAGAGCCCGTTTTGCCTGGTTCCAGCCCAAAAAGGTAACTGAGAGGGCCTGTCAGTTACCACTTTGCTCGGTCTCGCATAAAAAAGGTAACTGAGAGGGCCTGTCAGAGCCCGTTTTGCCCGGTTCCGTCCCAAAAAAGGTATCTGAGGGGGCCCGTCAGAGCCCATTTTGCCCGGTCCTGCTCAAAAAAGGTATCTGATGCGGTTTGTCAGTACCCGTTTTCCGCCATCCCACTCCAAAAAGGTATCTGAGCTGTTCTGTCAGAGCCCGTTTTCCGCCATCCCACCCCAAAAAGTATCTGAGCCAATGCCCCAACGCCCTTCGTCACTTCCCATCCCCGAAATCTGCGCTGAAACCCAGCTCCCACACCAATCGTTTACCCACCTCCCGCCCCCTTCGTTTTTTCCTCACCTTTCCTTTTTGATTGACTATAACAAATGCTATAATGGTGTAATGGAATTAGAGAGATTGGAGGCAACCTGAGAATGTACGATTTTCACGAGTGGCGTCACGTGTTTAAGCTGGACCCCGATAAGGAAATCCCGGATGAGGATCTGGAGAGAATTTGTGAATCGGGCACCGATGCCATTATCGTTGGCGGGACCGATGGAATCACGCTTGAAGGAGTGCTTGACTTAATGGCGAGAATCCGCCGCTATACGGTCCCCTGCATTCTGGAAGTATCCGACATCGAAGCCATCACTCCGGGCTTTGATCTTTATTTTATTCCAACGGTCCTCAACAGCCAGGACCCGAAATGGGTGACAGGATTGCATCAGGAGGCGGTAAAGGAATATGGCGACCTGATGGACTGGAATGAGGTCATGGTGGAGGGGTATTGCATCCTTAACCCGGAATGCAAAGCTGCGGAGCTGACAAAAGCGAACACAAATTTGACCATAGATGATGCAAGGGCATACGCGATGATGGCTGAAAAAATGTTTTCACTGCCGATTTTTTACCTTGAGTACAGCGGCTCCTTTGGAGATTCCTCATTGGTTCAGGCCGTGAAAAGCACGCTTGATAAAACCGTGCTTTTTTATGGAGGCGGCATTGAAACTGCGGAGCAGGCCGCAGAGATGAGCCAGGCCGCAGACGTCATTGTAGTCGGCAATTCTGTTTATCAAAACCTCGAAGAAGCATTGAAAACGGTAAAAGCGGTCAAGTAAAACAAAGCGGCGCGTCACAAAGATGAGTTGCCGGACTGCAGTCTCATGAGATAAAATAAGAACAAATGTTTGTATGGTGGTGAGCGATATATGCAATTTTTAACAGACCGATTATTGAACGGATTGAACCCTCAGCAGCAGCTGGCTGTGAAAACAACGGATGGCCCGCTCTTGCTGATGGCGGGTGCAGGAAGCGGCAAGACCCGGGTGCTGACCCACAGGATCGGCTATTTAATGGTCGAAAAAGGCGTCAATCCTTACAACATTCTGGCGATTACCTTTACAAATAAGGCGGCCAGGGAAATGCGCGAACGGATTCAAAGCATGATGGGAGGAGCCGCAGATGATATCTGGATTTCGACGTTCCACTCCATGTGTGTGCGCATTTTGCGGAGGAATATTGATCGCCTCGGGTACAGCCGCAATTTTACCATCCTTGATACCGGCGACCAGCAGTCAGTTATTAAAAATATATTGAAAGAAAAGAATATCGACCCGAAGAAATACGACCCGCGGGCAATGCTTGGAGCGATTTCATCAGCCAAAAACGAGCTGATTGGACCAGAGGAATTTTCCAAAAACGCTGGCGATTACTACGCGAATGTGGTGGCAGATGTTTACACAGATTATCAGAAACGCCTGCGCAAGAACCAGGCGCTGGACTTCGACGACCTGATTATGACCACGATCCAGCTGTTCCAGCGTGTTCCGGAAGTGCTCGAATATTACCAGCGCAAGTTCCAGTATATCCATGTCGACGAGTACCAGGATACGAACCGCGCCCAGTATATGCTGGTCAAGTTTTTGGCGGCCCGGTTCCAAAACCTTTGTGTTGTCGGCGATTCCGACCAGTCAATTTACCGCTGGCGCGGGGCGGATATTGCCAATATCCTGTCCTTTGAAAAAGACTATCCGAATACTAGCGTCATTTTACTGGAGCAGAACTACCGTTCAACGAAAAAGATTTTGCTTGCAGCGAACAAAGTCATTGAGAATAACCTGAACCGCAAAGCGAAAAATCTGTGGACCGAAAATGCCGAGGGGAACAAGATTGTGTACTACCGTGCGGACAGCGAGCAGGGAGAAGCACAGTTTGTCATCGGAAAAATCCAGGAGCTGGTCCGTTCGGGCAATCGAAAACTTTCGGATATTGCGATTTTATACAGAACCAATGCCCAGTCCCGTGTAATCGAGGAATCTTTCCTTAAGTCGAACCTTGAATACACCATTGTCGGCGGCACGAAGTTCTATGACAGAAAGGAAATCAAGGACATCCTTGCTTATCTGCGCCTGATTTCCAACCCGGATGACGACATCTCCCTGCAGCGGGTCATCAATGTACCAAAGCGGGCCGTAGGGGCAACTTCGGTCGATAAAATTGCCAACTTTGCGGCGATGCATGATCTTTCGATGTTCCAGGCGCTTGAAAGCCTTGAACTGATCGGCCTGAGTCCAAAAGCAGCCAAGGGAGTGGCCGAATTCCGGGATATGATCCGCAATTATACGAATATGCAGGACTTTTTATCTGTCACGGAGCTTGTCGAAGAAGTCCTTGAAAAGTCCGGCTACAGGGATATGCTGAAAGCGGAAAAGTCGCTTGAATCCCAGAGCCGCCTCGAGAACCTGGATGAATTTTTAACAGTGACCAACAGCTTTGAAGAAAGCAGTGAAGATAAAAGCCTGATCGGGTTCCTGACGGATCTGGCTCTTGTTGCGGATATTGACAAGCTGGACGAAGATGGCCAGAAGAGCAGCGAAGCCGTCACCCTTATGACGCTCCACTCTGCAAAAGGGCTGGAGTTCCCGGTTGTCTTTCTGATTGGAATGGAGGAAGGCGTATTCCCGCACAGCCGCTCCTTGATGGAAGAGGCGGAAATGGAAGAAGAACGCCGCCTGGCCTATGTAGGCATCACCAGGGCCGAAGAGGAACTTTTCATCACCAACGCCCAGATGCGAACCTTGTTTGGACGCACCAACATGAATCCCGAATCCCGGTTTATAAAAGAAATACCGGAAGAATTGGTGGAAAATGCAAATGAAGCAATCCGGCAGAAGGCTGCGTCAAGGCAGGCATCTCCATTTGGAGGAGCATCAAGGGGAAGTTCATATGGTTCTTCAAGAGGACAAACCACTCCGTTTGGCACGCCGCGCCAGCCGCGCGCTGCGGTAACAAGGCCGGCAGCGGCTTCCACCGGCKGAGATGAGCTGGACTGGAAGGTGGGCGACAAGGCCCAGCACGGCAAATGGGGAGTCGGCACCGTCGTCAGCGTAAAAGGTTCCGGAGAAGGAACCGAGCTGGACATCGCGTTCCCAAGCCCAACCGGCATCAAAAGGCTGCTGGCCAAGTTTGCGCCGATTACGAAAGCATAATGCAACCTGGAAAGTAAAAACCTTGAAAACACATGGAAAGGGCTGGATCTATGGATCGTCAAACAGCAGAAACAAGAGCGGCAGAGCTGCAAAACCTTTTGAATCAATATGGCTATGAATATTATGTTCTTGATAAACCATCCGTGCCCGATGCGGAATATGACCAGCTGCTGAGGGAGCTTGCCGACCTCGAGAACCAATACCCGGAGCTTAGGACGCCGGACTCTCCGACTCAGCGTGTCGGCGGAGAAATTCTTGACATGTTCAGGAAGGTGGAGCATACCTCCCCAATGCTAAGCCTCGGCAATGCCTTCAATGAACAGGATTTAAGGGATTTTGACCGCAGGGTCCGCCAGGCTGTTGGCGACGATGTTTCCTATGTGTGTGAATTGAAAATCGATGGCCTCGCGGTAACCCTTCGTTATGAAGCGGGACTGTTTGCTCTCGGGGCTACCCGCGGCGATGGAACCATTGGCGAGGATATTACGTCCAATTTAAGGACAATCCGCTCCATACCGCTCCGCCTGAGCGAGCCGGTCACAATGGAAGTGCGCGGGGAAGCTTTCATGCCAAAGCGGTCATTTGAAGAGCTCAACAAAGCGAAGATGGAGAGGGGCGAAGAACCATTTGCCAATCCGCGCAATGCGGCAGCAGGTTCCCTCCGGCAGCTTGATCCGAAAATCGCAGCATCAAGAAATCTTGATATCTTCCTGTACGGCATTGCCGATCCTGGGGAAACGGGAGTCGCTTCCCATAGCGGCGGCCTTGATTACCTGGAGAAACTTGGTTTTAAAACGAATAAGGAGCGCCAGAAGGCTGCCAATATCGAAGAAGTAATCCAGTTTGTCGGAAGCTGGGGCGAAAAGCGCCCGCATCTACCGTATGATATTGACGGGATTGTCATAAAAGTGGATTCCCTGGAGCAGCAGCGCCAGCTTGGCACGACGGTGAAGAGCCCTCGCTGGGCGACCGCCTATAAGTTTCCGGCAGAGGAAGTGGTCACGACCCTGAAGCAGATCGAACTGAGTGTCGGCCGGACTGGTGTGATTACGCCAACCGCCATTCTTGAACCTGTCCAGGTGGCCGGAACAACGGTTCAAAGGGCTTCCCTCCACAATGAGGACCTGATAAGGGAGAAAGACATCAGGCTTGGTGACAAAGTGGTCATCAAGAAGGCGGGAGATATCATCCCCGAAGTAGTCAATGTGCTGGCAGAGCAGCGCACCGGCAATGAAGTGGAGTTCGCGATGCCGACCCATTGTCCTGAGTGCGAAAGCGAGTTGGTCCGTATTGAAGGGGAAGTGGCCCTGCGCTGCATCAACCCGAAATGTCCTGCACAGATCAGGGAAGGTCTGATCCACTTTGTTTCCCGTGGCGCCATGAATATCGATGGGCTGGGGGAAAGGGTTATTTCCCAGTTGTTTGCTGAAAAATTGATTGAAGATGTTGCCGATCTGTACAAATTGACAAAAGAACAGCTGCTGGGCCTTGAGCGGATGGGCGAAAAGTCGGCCAGCAATCTTTTGGCCGCCATTGAGGCCTCGAAGAGCAATTCGCTTGAAAAGCTGGTATTTGGCCTCGGAATCCGCCTTGTCGGCGCTAAAGCGGCAAAGACACTGGCGCAGGAGTTTGGCACAATGGACAGCCTGATGGAGGCATCCATCGAGCAGCTGGTTGCGATCAATGAAATTGGGGATAAAATGGCCGACTCGGTTGTCACCTTCTTTGACAGCGATGAGGTTAGGGAACTGATCGGCGAACTGAAAATAGACGGAGTCAATATGGAATACAAAGGCCCAAGGCCGGTTGCTGCCGAAGAGTCTGATTCTTTCTTCGCAGGCAAGACCGTTGTGCTGACAGGGAAGCTTGAACAGATGGGCCGAAATGAGGCTAAGGAAAAGATAGAAGCCCTCGGCGGCAATGTGGCGGGAAGCGTCAGCAAGAAAACGCATCTTGTCATTGCCGGAGCCGATGCCGGTTCGAAGCTGGATAAGGCACAAAGCCTTGGAATTGAAGTATGGGATGAAGAGAGACTGCTTGAGGAATTGAATAAATAGGCTATCATGGCAGTTGAAGGAATCAAATGCCAGGGTCTATCGAAAGAGGTGGAAACGGCATGAAAAAGTGGCTGCAAATGACCGCTGTTTCTGTTGTCCTGCTGCTGTCGGCCTGCGCGCCGAATTTCCAGCAGGAAGACCGGGTCGTCCAGGAAAAGGACGATGAGAACAATGAGAAAGCGATAATACCAAAGTATAAAATCTCGGAAAATTTCTACCGGACCATCATGCCTTTCGAGCCAAGCGAGGCGCGGGGCATGGTCGTGAACAACCTGAACACCCGGTACGATATCCATGAGTTTGAAACGGGTCTGATGCGAATCGCCCAAAACAGTTTTGATACAAATAAATATGTATTCAAGGAAGGCCAATACCTGGACAGCAAGACGGTGGGTTCCTGGCTTTCCCGCAAGTACACAGCCGAACAGCTAAAGGACAAAGAAATGAAAGAGGAAGATAATGTAGGATTGAACCCGGTTGACCCAGGAAAAGGGGATCTTCATGACCGCAATAAAAAAAATCCCATCTACCTCGCCCACATCCTTGAGCATAATTACCTCGAGGAAGTAAGCGGCAAAAAAGGCACCTACCAGCTGGGCGGTGTTGTCATCGGCCTTGCTTTGAATTCCGTCCATTATTATCGACTTGAGGATTATGGAGCTGTTTATGAAACCAAAATAGATCACGCTGAACTTGAACGGGAAGGTAAAAAAATCGCCGGGGAAGTCGTGAAGCGTCTAAGGCAGATGGAAGAGCTGAAGAATGTTCCAATCACGATTGCCTTATTTGAGCAGGAAAGCCGTTCTTCCGTGACTCCCGGAAATTTCTTTGCCTATGCAGAGGTACCGCGGGGCAGCAGCAACCTGGGAGGCTGGCAGGAAGTCAGGGAAAATTATGTTCTTTTTCCATCCTCCGAAGCGGAGCAAAACCATCGTGATGATATGACATGGTTTTCCAACTTCAAGCAGGACGTGGAAGAATACTTCCCTAATTTCAACGGAGTAGTCGGCAAAGGCTTTTATCTTGACGGCCAGCTTCAGGACCTGAACATCAATATTCCGATCCAGTTTTACGGGAAATCTGAAGCGATCGGCTTCACCCAGTACGTAACCGGGCTCGTGATGGAGCACTTCCCAGCCTACGTTTCCGTACAGGTAAGCGTGTCATCGGTCAACGGCCAGGAAGCACTCATCGTTCGCAAGCCAAACCAGGATGAACCATTTGTGCATGTGTATCAGTAAATAAGAGAAAACCAGCCCCCGGGCTGGTTTTTGTTGTGTCAGGGAGTGGGGAGGTGGCAAATAGGAGGGGGAGTTTGGCTAATAGAATAGTGAATCTGGACAATAGGAGCGCGGAACCGGACAATAGGAATGCGAATTCGGGAGATAGAAAATGCGCTGGCAAATAGAACGT
>NZ_LIGG01000001.1:1419761-1421227 GCF_001273925.1 Bacillus sp. FJAT-27251
TCCGTCAAGAAAACGGACATAAAAAAACAGTTTTTTTCCTTTTTAAATCCTACCGCGCTACCGCTTAGTCGCCTCCCAAACGGGTGACAATCTTTCGATATGTCACTCGTTCKAGAGGTAAAAATGTTGTATTCAGGCTGTCGCCAATTTTTGATAATAAGCTTTTTCAAACTCATTAGGCGTGGCATAATCCAAAGTTGAGTGTACTCTTTGGCTATTATAGAAGCTTACAATATATTCAAATATACTCCTTTTAGCTTCCTCTCGCGTCATGTAATCCTCATGGAATATAAGTTCTTTCTTAATTACACTGTGGAACGATTCAATGCAGGCGTTGTCATAACAGTTGCCMTTCCCGCTCATGCTTATGGTTATTTCAGATTCTTTTAGCGCACTGGTATATTCCTTGGAGGCATATTGACTTCCTCGGTCGGAGTGATGGATAAGGCCTTCCTTTGGCGACTGGTTAACCATTGCCCGATCAAGTGCCTGTATGACGAGCTCCTTGGTCATGCGGCTGCTCATGGAGAATCCGATAATTTTCCGTGCATACAAATCCATGACAGTCGCCAAATAAAGCCATCCTTCACGAGTCCAGACATAAGTGATATCAGCGACCCATGCCTTGCCAGGTGCTGTAGTCMTGAAATTCTGTTTAAGCCGGTTMGGATAAACTTGCTTGTCGTGGTCGGAATTGGTCGTAGCCTTGAACTTTCTCGCTGCTATGGACTTCAGGCCTTCCTCTGTCATGATCCTCTGCACATGGCGTTGAGACGCTTTAATCTTTTTCTTTTCGAGCACCMGAAAAATCTTGATGCTTCCATACCGTCTTTTTGAGTCATAATAGACTCTCTTAATCTGCTMTGTAAGTTCTTTACGGGCCTTCTTCCTTTGGCTTGTCCMTCGCTTAATCCAGCCGTAGTAACCACTTGTTGAAACACCTAAAACCTGACACATCTTCACCACGCGAAAATCACGCTGGTGCTCCTGAATAAACCGATAGATCACTTCGGGTTTTTCGTGAAGATGTGCATAGCCTTTTTTAAGATCTCGTTTTCCTCCTGAAGGTCCTTGATTTGTTTCTCCAAGTCCTTTACAGATTTTACGTCAGGTGATAGGTTGCCGCTGCCAATAAAGCCCWTCTCTTTATTTTGTTTATAAGCATTCACCCAGTTTCGAATCGTCCCTATTGGAATATCTAAATCACGTGCCAGTTCCGTCCCTTTTTTGCCTTCTTCTACAACTAATTGAGCGATCTGCATTTTATACTCGTTATCGAAATGCTTCCCCATTTTTAGACACGTCCTCTTTTAGAATGTTAGAGTCATTATAACAAAGTGACTAATTCTACGTGTCCGTTTTCTAGTCTACATCCAATAGAAACAAGAATCCGGACAATAAAAAATGCTCAGGCAAATAGAACGCGAAAATCGGCAAATAAGAAGAGGAATTTGGCTAATAGAATA
>NZ_LIGG01000001.1:1422068-1454202 GCF_001273925.1 Bacillus sp. FJAT-27251
GGCAAATAGAACGCCCAAACCAGCAAATAAGTTGCCACAAACCCAGACAAAAAGGTCTAAAAATTGTTAAAAATACCTCCCAATCAAGGCAGGAGAACGCCACGCATGAGAAGAAGCACTACATGTAACCAACTAACCAAGGGAGGTAAACTTTAATGATTGTAAAACCGAGAACGGAACCGCTGGCTATCAAAAAATTGAGGGCCTTGCTTTACAGGCTGCCTGACCAGCATCCCCGACGAGCCGAACTGGAGCAGGAATACTCCCGCCGATTGGCCGGTTTCAAAGGGGAGCAGGCTGTGGATTATTATACAAACCTTCTTCCGGAAGAGGATTACCTCATTTTTCACGCTCTCCGTCTTCCCCATAAACAACTCTTCTTTCAAATTGATACTCTTCTACTCTCTCAACGGTTTGGCCTTCTAATCGAAATAAAAAACCTCTCGGGCGATTTATTCCTCGACCAGCATTCCCAGCAGCTTATAAAAACAGTCAATGGAAAGAACGAGGCTTTGTCTGACCCCATCCTGCAGGTTAAACGGCAAAAGTATCAGCTTGATTGCTTGTTGGCGGAAAGATTCTCTTTTAAACTGCCCTTGCTGCATCAGGTGGCCGTTAGCAACTCGTCAGCCATATTGAGGACTAATCCAGGGCAGGAACACATTTTTAAAGAAATCGGTACAGCCGGCAACCTGCTCTTTCGAATCAAGGAAGCTGAACAGGCTCATAAAAAACAAATCATTACCCCGGGACAGATGGAAAAAATAAAAGATACCTTGCTTCAATTGCATGAGCCACTCAATTTGGACATCATAAGCCAGTATTCCATCTCTCCGCAGGAGATCAAGACAGGTGTTGGCTGTCCTCGCTGCCTACACCTCCCCATGACATGGAAGCATGGGTTTTGGATTTGTCCCCGCTGCCTGCAAAAATCGAGGACAGCTCATCTTCAAGCAATCTATGAGTATGGCCTTCTTTACAATATCCCCTTTCAAAACAGCCAGATGCGGGCTTTTCTTCAGCTTCCTTCCATTTCCACTACCTCAAAACTTTTATCCAAAGCAGAATTAATCTGTACCGGCGAAAATAAATATCGCAGATACCACCAAGTTTACGGTGATTAATCGTTCTATCTATTGTCTCGCCAGAACTCGCGATATGGATTCTAGTTGATTATGGCCAGTTTTCATTATCCCAGTCCATGATTAAACCTTTTTACCCAGTTTAATATATTGCTATAAAATTTTTGAACAGCCCTCCATGGCATGTTACAATAAAAGTTGGAATGTAAACGCTTTATTTTAAGGAGGGGATCGGATGGTTCAGCCATATAAACATGAGCCTTTTACTGATTTTTCGGTGGAGGAGCACCGCAATGAGTATCTGGAAGGCTTGAAGACAGTTGAAGGATACCTGGGCAAGGATTACGATCTTTTGATTGGTGGAGAGCGTATTACAACAGAAGAAAAGATAGTTTCCTATAATCCTGCCAATAAGGAAGAAGTCATCGGGCGTGTTTCCAAGGCCAGCAAGGACCTGGCGGAAAAGGCGATGCAGGCAGCGGTGGAAGCTTTTAAAACATGGAAGAAAACCAAGCCTGAGGTCCGGGCGGATGTCCTCTTCAAGGCAGCGGCCATCCTGCGCCGCCGCAAGCACGAGTTTTCGGCCCTGCTGACAAAAGAGGCAGGAAAGCCTTGGCGTGAAGCGGATGCGGATACGGCGGAAGCAATTGACTTTCTTGAATACTATGCACGGCAAATGCTGAAAATCAAAGATGGTGTTCCTGTCCAGAGCCGTCCAAATGAATATAACCGTTACGACTATATTCCGCTTGGGGTAGGCGTCATCATTTCTCCATGGAACTTCCCGCTGGCGATCATGGCAGGGACCGCCGTTGCGGCAATTGTCGCCGGCAACACCGTCCTCCTTAAACCGGCCTCGACGACCCCGGTGGTAGCCGCGAAATTCGTGGAAGTGCTGGAAGAGGCTGGCCTGCCAAAAGGTGTATTGAACTTTGTCCCGGGAAGCGGTGCGGAAGTCGGTGACTACCTTGTCGACCATAAAGATACACGCTTCATTTCGTTCACTGGCTCCCGTGATGTCGGCCTCCGGATTAATCAGCGTGCATCCACGCTAAGTGAGGGGCAAATCTGGCTCAAGAGGGTCATTGCCGAGATGGGCGGGAAAGATACCATCGTCGTTGACAGCGAAGCGGACCTTGAGCTTGCCGCCCAGTCCATCGTTGCTTCGGCCTTCGGCTTTTCCGGCCAGAAATGCTCGGCCTGTTCCCGAGCGGTGATCGTTGAGGATGTATACGACAAGGTGCTCAACCGCGCCATTGAACTCACCGGGCAGCTCACAATCGGGAACCCTGAGGACCAGAGCAATTTTATGGGGCCCGTCATTGACCAGAACGCCTATAAAAAGATAATGGATTACATCGAGATCGGCAAACAGGAAGGCCGGCTGGCGGCGGGCGGTGAAGGGGATGATTCCAAAGGCTACTTCATCCAGCCAACCATCTTCGCTGACCTTGACCCAAGTGCGCGCCTGATGCAGGAAGAAATCTTTGGGCCGGTAGTCGGCTTCACAAAGGCGAGGGATTTCAGCCATGCCATCGAGATTGCCAATAATACCGAGTACGGCTTGACCGGTGCCGTCATTACCCGTAACCGCGAAAAAATCCAGCAGGCCCGAGAAGACTTCCATGTCGGCAACCTTTATTTCAACAGAGGCTGCACTGGGGCCATCGTCGGCTATCAGCCATTCGGGGGCTTCAATATGTCGGGAACCGACTCGAAAGCGGGCGGCCCTGACTACCTTCTCCTCCATATGCAGGCAAAAACAACTTCAGAAATGTTTTAGACTTAAAAGAGGCATGCCCAAGCTACTGGGCATGCCTCTTTTTTGCGTGCCGCAACAACTTGTCGAAAAAATATTCAAAAAATTTAACTAAAACAGTTGCATTTCATTTTCTCTGTTATATAATACAAATAGAAAATGATTTGTCTGTGTTATAACAACATGAACGTGCAGGGTAAAGCTTTTGCCTAATGCATGGCTCCAATGAATCATTCAAAATCCATAAACTGATAGTTTGATAGGAGGAATTGGAAAATGACAGATGCACGCGTAAAACAATTGCAGGAAAGCTGGGAAATGGATGCACGCTGGAAGGGTGTGGAGAGGCCTTATACGGCGCAGGAGGTCATTAAGCTAAGAGGATCGGTTGATATTGAGCATACATTGGCACGCCGCGGCGCCGAGAAGCTTTGGAAGCTGGTCAATGAAGAGGATTTTATCAACGCACTTGGAGCGCTGACTGGAAACCAGGCTGTCCAGCAGGTAAAAGCAGGGCTGAAAGCCATTTACCTTAGCGGCTGGCAAGTCGCGGCAGACGCCAACCTTTCCGGGAATATGTACCCGGACCAAAGCCTATATCCGGCAAACAGTGTTCCAGCTGTCGTTAAACGCATCAATCAGGCTCTTCAGCGCGCCGACCAGATTACGTTCTCGGAAGGTGACAGCTCCATCGACTGGTTCGCTCCAATCGTGGCGGATGCCGAAGCAGGCTTTGGCGGGCAGCTCAATGTCTTCGAGCTGATGAAAGGCATGATTGAAGCGGGGGCGGCCGGTGTCCATTTTGAGGACCAGCTTTCTTCCGAGAAGAAATGCGGCCATCTTGGCGGAAAAGTATTGCTGCCAACGCAGACTGCCGTTCGCAACCTTATTGCGGCCCGCCTTGCCGCCGATGTTATGGGAACACCGACCCTGGTGATTGCGCGTACGGATGCCAATGCCGCGGACTTGATCACCAGTGACGTTGACCCATATGATGCACCGTTTATTACCGGGCAGCGCACACCGGAAGGATTCTTCCGCACGAAGGCAGGCCTGGACCAGGCGATTGCCCGCGGATTGGCTTACGCTCCGTATGCAGACATGATCTGGTGCGAGACATCCGAACCAAATCTTGAGGAAGCAAAGCGCTTCGCGGAAGCCATTCATGAGAAGTTCCCTGGCAAGCTGCTTGCCTACAACTGCTCGCCTTCCTTCAACTGGAAGAAGAAGCTTGATGACGAAACGATTGCGAAATTCCAGGTTGAGCTGGGCAAGATGGGCTACAAGTTCCAGTTTGTTACCCTTGCCGGTTTCCATGCCCTGAACCACAGCATGTTTGAGCTGGCCCGCGGCTACAAAGACCGCGGAATGGCTGCCTATTCCGAGCTGCAGCAGGCCGAGTTTGGCAGCGAGCAGTATGGATACACTGCCACAAGGCATCAGCGCGAAGTTGGAACAGGATACTTTGATGAAGTCTCCCTGGTCATCAGCGGCGGAACTTCTTCCACTACGGCCCTGAAAGGCTCCACAGAAGCGGAGCAGTTCACTGGCGCCAAGTAAGGCCGTTTCGGCTGGGCCTTTATAATGTTTTGCAGCTTGCAGCAGGTTCGTTGATCTCCAATTGTTTTAGCTTTATCTGCCATGAATGATTTTTCACCTTTTTTCAAGCCTTCTTCCAATCCGGAAGAAGGTTTTTTTTATAATAGATAGGTTAAAATTGAACTATAAAGGAATTGGGCCCTGCACAGCTTCAGGGCTATATACATAATAATAGGTGAATCACGCGGAGGTGATGGAATGGGCAAGCAGAATGTGGATGACTACTTGCAGCAGGGGATCCATGGACCAAAAGAAATCAAGCCCGCTGAGCGGCGCCGCTTTTTGGGAACGCTTCGCGAGAGGGTAGTAGTAGCACTGACCCAGGGCGAAGTAATGGGAAAAAAGGTTCAGCCTGAACTTGGAAGGATTTTCAACGAGAACAGCAAAGCTCATCTGTATTTGAATGGAAATATCCCGTACTCCGCCTTGTCCAAATATATTAAGGCAGCCGAGGATCAGGGAATCTCCTATACGATTGTGACCAACAAAGAGTATAATTCCGAGTATGGCCTTGTCCTGGCATACGACCATGCCATCGACAAGGAAGAGATTACGCTCGTGAAAAGGAAAAGGCCTGTTGTACAAATGAAGGATACAGAAGGAAAAGGGTTATTTTCAAAAGTGAAAACCCTGTTTGGAAAAAAATAATGGCATGAAGCTGTACCGGAAAGGAGACAACTCCCTAATCCGGTGCAGCCCTTGTTTTTTATGGAGGATTAAGACAATCGGCACGCAGGCCATATAAAAGGGGGGGCATGAGCCGGGGTTCGTATTGCTTTAACGTAGAAAAGTCTGCTATTATCAAAGATAATTGCCCATTGTGCGAACTTTTAAGGAGGTGGCTAATATGTCAAGAATTTCAGTGGATCAGGTTAAACATGTTGCCCATTTGGCCAGGCTGGCGGTAACGGAGGAAGAAGCGGATAAATTAACAGATCAGCTTGATAAGATCATTACGTTTGCGGAGCTGTTGAATGAGGTGGATACAGAAGGTGTCGAGCCGATTTCGCATGTCCTGAATATTAAAAATGTAATGCGCGAGGATGTCGCCAAGCCGGGGCTTTCCAACGAAGAGGTACTGAAAAATGCGCCGGACCACCAGGATGGCCAGATCAAAGTGCCTGCGATTATTGAATAAGGAGGGGAAACAATGAGTTTATTTGAACATAAGGTATCCGAGCTGCACCAGCTATTACATAAAAAAGAAATTAGTGTATCCGACCTTGCAGAACAATCCTTTAAACGCATAAATGAAGTGGAAGGAAAGGTTCAGGCCTTTTTGACACTGGATGAGGAAAGGGCACGGGCCAAAGCAAAAGCGCTTGATGAAAAGCTTGCGCAAGGGGAAGGGAAAGGCCTGCTCTTTGGCATGCCGATTGGCATCAAGGACAACATTGTCACAAAAAACTTGAGAACCACTTGCGCCAGCAAGATTCTCGAAAACTTTGACCCTATTTATGATGCGACTGTAATGGGAAAACTGCATGAGGCAGAGACCGTTACGATTGGAAAATTGAACATGGACGAGTTTGCGATGGGCTCTTCCAATGAAAACTCCCATTACCAGGTAACCCGCAATCCTTGGAACCTTGACACCGTTCCGGGCGGTTCTTCCGGCGGTTCTGCTGCATCGGTTGCGGCAGGCGAAGTTCTTTTCTCACTTGGTTCGGACACTGGCGGTTCAATTCGCCAGCCGGCATCCTATTGCGGCGTCGTCGGCATGAAGCCGACGTACGGCCTTGTATCGCGCTTTGGCCTGGTAGCTTTTGCTTCCTCGCTTGATCAAATCGGTCCGATTACACGTACGGTCGAGGATAATGCCTATCTGCTGAAGGCAATTGCCGGACATGATCCGATGGACTCTACTTCAGCCAATATTAATATTCCTGACTATGTCGGTGCATTGTCGGGTGATGTAAAGGGACTGAAAATTGCTGTGCCAAAGGAATACCTTGGTGAAGGCGTCAGCGAGGAGGTTAGGCAATCGGTTCTGGATGCTCTGAAAGTCCTGGAGAAGCTCGGAGCCAAGTGGGAGGAAGTTTCCCTTCCGCATTCCAAATATGCCCTGGCCACGTATTATCTGCTGTCATCTTCTGAAGCATCCGCCAACCTGGCGCGCTTTGATGGAGTCCGCTATGGCTATCGCACCCAGGACGCCCAGAACCTGATTGATATGTATAAAAAGACCCGGGCAGAAGGATTTGGGGAAGAAGTAAAGCGCCGGATCATGCTGGGGACCTTTGCCTTGAGTTCAGGCTATTATGATGCTTACTATAAAAAAGCCCAAAAAGTCCGTCATTTGATCAAGAAGGACTTTGATGAKATTTTTAAGGACTTTGACGTCGTCATTGGACCGACCGCCCCAACTCCTGCCTTCAGGATTGGCGAGAAAATCGATGATCCATTGACCATGTATGCGAACGATATTTTAACGATTCCGGTCAACCTCGCGGGAGTTCCGGGAATTTCGGTTCCTTGCGGCTTTGCCGGCGGACTGCCGCTAGGCTTGCAGATCATCGGAAACCATTATGACGAAAGCACTGTCTACCGTGTTGCCCATGCGTTCGAGCAGGCGACTGACTACCATAAACAAAAACCACAATTGTAAGGGGTGAGGAACATGAAGTATGAAACGGTGATTGGACTTGAGGTCCATGTCGAGCTGAAAACAGATTCAAAAATATTCTCAAGCAGTCCGAACCACTTTGGGGCGGAACCAAATACAAATACAACGGTCATTGACCTGGCATACCCCGGCGTTTTGCCAGTTGTAAACAAAAAAGCGATTGATTATGCGATGAAAGCTTGTATCGCCCTGAATTGCGAAATAGCAACAGAAACGAAGTTCGACCGCAAAAACTATTTTTACCCGGACAATCCGAAAGCCTTCCAGATATCCCAGTTTGACAAACCGATCGGTGAAAATGGCTGGGTGGAGATCGAAGTCAACGGAGAGAAGAAAAGGATTGGCATTACGCGCATTCATATGGAGGAAGATGCCGGGAAGCTGACACATGGCAGCGGCTACTCCCTCGTGGACTACAACCGCCAGGGCACACCTCTGGTAGAGATTGTATCCGAACCGGATATCCGCACACCCGACGAAGCTTACGCCTTTCTTGAAAAGTTAAAGTCCATCATTCAGTACACGGGCGTTTCCGACTGCAAAATGGAGGAGGGGTCGCTGCGCTGCGACGCCAATATCTCCATCCGTCCGGTTGGACAGAAGGAATTTGGCACCAAGACGGAATTGAAGAACTTGAACTCCTTCAACTTTGTACGAAAAGGACTTGAATACGAAGAAAAGCGCCAGGCTGAAGTTCTTGATGCCGGGGGCGTCATCCAGCAGGAAACGCGCCGCTTTGACGAGGCGACCAATACGACTTTGCTGATGCGCGTCAAGGAGGGATCCGAGGATTACCGCTATTTCCCTGAGCCTGACCTGCCTGATTTTTATATTGACGAAGAATGGAAAGCAAGGATTGCCTCAGAAATTCCCGAACTGCCGGATGCCCGCAAGAAGCGGTATATCGAGGAGTGGGGACTGCCATCCTACGACGCCAATGTCTTGACGGTCACCAAGGAAATGGCTGATTTCTTTGAAGCCGTAGTGGCAGCAGGGGCCGATGCCAAGCAGGCCTCAAACTGGCTGATGGGCGATGTTTCCGGATACCTTAATGCCGAAGGAAAGGAGCTTCACGAAGTTCCTTTGACAGCTGAAGGGCTGGCCGGGATGATCAAGCTTATCGAAAATGGCACGATTTCCTCGAAGATTGCCAAAACGGTTTTCAAGGAATTGATTGAAAAAGGCGGCGATGCCGAAGCAATCGTCAAAGAAAAAGGACTTGTCCAGATTTCCGACGAAGGCGCCCTTCTGAAGATCATTTCCGAAATCATCGATGCCAATCCGCAATCTGTTGCCGATTTCAAAGGCGGGAAAGATAAAGCAAAAGGCTTCCTTGTAGGACAGATCATGAAAGCAACGAAAGGCCAGGCAAATCCGCCATTGGTCAACAAGCTTTTGGTACAAGAGTTAAATAAGAGGTAGATTTATGACAGCTGGCTGAGCAATTGGCCAGCTTTTTTAGTTTTTCAGGAAGGTGAAAATCGACACCATATTTCCCGGGAAAAAGAAATTTTTCCTGACTCTTCGACAAAAACGGAGGATTTAGGGTATACAAGGAAAGTTGTACAAGATATTAAATTGCCATATAATGGAGTTTGAGGCACTTCACTGGCTTGGAAATTGCCTGCCACAACTCTTTAGGCTATGATGTTAAAGACTATAAGGACGAAAATTTAGTTCATAGGATGATGGGAATGAAAAGAGCAAGAATTATTTATAATCCAACTTCAGGACGGGAAATTTTTAAAAGAAGCCTTGCTTCAGTCCTGGCGAAGCTGGAGGCAGCTGGGTATGAAACTTCATGCCATGCAACAAGCGGGGAAGGTGATGCCACGCTTGCGGCAAGGGTCGCTGTGGAGCGGCGTTATGACCTTGTGATTGCCGCAGGTGGCGACGGTACCATCAATGAAGTGATCAACGGCATCGCCGAGCAGGAATACCGTCCAAAAATCGGCATAATTCCTACAGGGACCACCAACGATTTTGCACGGGCCATCCATGTTCCGCGTGATATTGAAGCCGCTGTCGATATCATTGTCCGTGGGGAGACCATCCCTGTCGATGTCGGCAGGATCAATAATAAATATTTCATCAACATTGCCGGGGGCGGCCGCCTGACTGAATTGACTTATGAAGTGCCAAGCAAGCTTAAGACAGTGATTGGCCAGCTTGCCTATTATCTAAAAGGAATTGAAATGCTGCCATCCATCCGGGCGACGGAGGTAAGCATTGAGTATGATGGAAAGCTTTATGAAGGCGAGGCCATGCTGTTCCTGGTTGGCCTTACCAATTCGGTCGGGGGCTTTGAAAGACTGGCGCCAAATGCGTCGATCAACGACGGGATGTTCTCGCTGCTGATTCTAAAAAAGACCAATCTGGCGGATTTTATCCGGATTGCTTCGCTGGCTCTCAGAGGGGAGCATATTCATGACCCCAATGTCATTTATACAAAGGCCAACCGGATTAAGGTCCGCTCCAAGGATACCGTCCAGCTGAATTTGGATGGCGAATACGGCGGCAACCTGCCAGCAGAGTTTGAGAATCTCTATCGCCATATTGAAGTGCTGGTCCCGCTCGATGAGATCCGTCCGGAAGACCGCCCGGACTTGCTTGATTTAGCTGCTGATGACCGTAACCAGACTGCACCTTAAAGGCTGCGGTCTTTTTTCACAGCTTGACGGTTCAAAAATTTGCGCTTGTGCCGGGATTCTAAGAAAATAGAGGGTAATACTAATTAAAACCTATAGGTTGGAGGGCTTTGCATGGGAAAGGCATTGATTAATGTCGATTATACATATGATTTTGTCGCTGATGATGGAGCACTCACCTGCGGGGAGCCCGGACAGCAAATCGAAGGGAAAATCGTAACCCTCACCAGGGAGTTTATTGAAAACGGAGATTTGGTCGTATTTGCAATCGATGTCCATGATGAAGGAGACGAATTCCATCCGGAAACCAAGCTCTATCCTCCCCATAATATTAGAGGGACAAAGGGCCGGGATTTGTATGGAAGCCTAAAAGAGGTGTACGACAATAATAAGGACCTTGACCATGTCCTGTACCTGGACAAAACCCGCTATTCAGCTTTTGCCGGGACTGAACTCGAAATCAAACTGCGGGAGCGCGGAATCACCGAACTTCATCTTGTCGGCGTCTGTACGGATATTTGTGTTCTCCATACAGCGGTGGATGCCTATAACCGCGGATTTAAAATTGTGATTCACAGGGAAGCCGTAGCTTCTTTCAACCAGAACGGCCATGAATGGGCACTAGGGCATTTTGAAGGTGCGATGGGGGCCGTGGTAAAATAACTGCAGAGAACCAGTTGTAATTTGGGGGTAATGACAATGGCAACAAGATTCAGTGACGATAGTTTTATGCTCCACACCGATCTGTATCAGATTAATATGATGGAAACATATTGGCGTGATGGATTCCACGATCGAAAGGCTGTTTTTGAACTTTTCTTCCGGAAGCTGCCTTTCGGAAATGGATATGCCGTCTTTGCGGGGCTTGAACGGATTGTGGAGGTTATCAAACAGTTCCGGTTCACAGAAGATGATATAGAATATTTGCGAACTCAATGCGGCTATCAGGAAGATTTCCTTGATTATCTTTCGAACCTTAGATTCACGGGAAGCATCCGTTCCATGCGGGAAGGGGAAATTGTATTTGCCGGCGAGCCGCTGGTCCGTGTGGACGCTCCGCTTGGAGAGGCGCAGCTGATTGAGACCGTCCTTCTGAATATCGTCAATTTCCAGACGCTGATCGCCACCAAGGCGTCACGTATCAAGCATGTGCTCGGCGACGAAGTGGCGATGGAATTCGGTTCCCGGCGGGCCCAGGAACTGGACGCAGCCTTATGGGGCGCCCGGGCTGCCTATATTGCCGGCTTTGAAGCGACCAGCAATGTCAGGGCAGGAAAGCTTTTCGGCATCCCTGTAGCAGGGACGCATGCGCATTCGATGGTCCAGGCTTACCGCAATGAGTATGAATCCTTTTATAAGTATGCCAGCACGCACAAGGACTGCGTATTCCTGGTCGATACCTATGACACGCTGAAATCGGGGGTTCCGAATGCCATTCGGGTTGCCCGCGAATTCGGCGATAAAATCAATTTCTCCGCCATCCGCCTGGACAGCGGCGACCTGGCCTACTTGTCAAAGGAGGCCAGGCGGCTGCTGGACGAGGCAGGGTTCACCGAGACCAAGATTGTTGCTTCCAGCGACCTTGACGAGTATACAATCATGAACCTTAAGGCCCAGGGAGCAAAAATTGATACATGGGGAATCGGAACAAAGCTGATCACCGCTTTTGACCAGCCGGCATTGGGAGCGGTCTATAAGCTCGTTTCCATTGAAGGGGACAGCGGCAAGATGGAGGATACGATCAAAATTTCCTCCAACCCTGAAAAAGTCACCACTCCAGGCCTGAAAAAGGTATATCGGATCATCAATTCAAGCAATGGCAAATCAGAAGGAGATTACATTGCGCTTGAAGAAGAAAATCCGCAAAATGAAGAGCGGCTGAAAATGTTCCATCCTATCCATACTTATATCAGCAAGTTTGTCACGAATTTCGATGCGAAAGACCTGCATGAAGATGTATTTGTAGGCGGCCAGTGTGTTTATGAACTGCCTGATATCGAAGAAATCAGAGCCTACTCGGAAGATTCGCTAAACCTGCTGTGGGATGAATACCAGCGCTCTCTCAACCCTGAAGAATATCCAGTTGACCTTAGCCAGAAGTGCTGGGATAACAAAATGCGCAATATTGAAGAAGTCAGGAAGACGGTGGATGCGCTAAAAGGGTAGGAAGCTGCAAAGCCAGTGTGAAAGGCTCACACTGGCTTTGTTTTTTTATGTGGAGCAGCGGCGGTCCAAACTATGATAAAATAAGGAAAAACACCCCTCTACTTTATTCTTCGTATTTTTCCCGCGATATTTTATTTCAGAAAGGAGCCCGTCATTTTGATAGAAAAAGCCCGTGAACTTCTGCAAACCTACTTTGGCTACCCTGAATTCCGGAAAGGTCAGGAGCAGGCCATTTCGTCTGTGCTTGAGGGCCGCAATACAGTCTGCATTATGCCGACCGGCGGCGGTAAATCGATCGTTTATCAAATTCCCGCCCTTATGCTGCCCGGAACCACACTAGTGATCTCTCCACTCATTTCCCTGATGAAGGACCAGGTCGATGCCTTGCATCAGCTGGGTATTCCGGCTGCCTATATCAACAGCTCGCTTAGCGCCCGAGAAGCTGGGGAAACGATGGACAACGCCATGAATGGCCGTTACAAGCTTTTATACGTCGCCCCTGAGCGCCTTGAATCATATGAGTTCCAGGAAACCCTGAGGCATATCGAAATCCCGCTCGTAGCTGTTGATGAAGCGCACTGTGTTTCGCAATGGGGGCATGACTTCCGTCCAAGCTATCTTCAGATTTCCCGCATGGTGGACAACCTTCCGGGAAATCCGGCAGTGCTCGGCCTGACCGCCACAGCCACGCCAAAGGTAAAGGAAGACATCTGCTACTCACTGCATATTGATCAAAACAATTCGGTCCTTACCGGATTTGAGCGGGCCAACCTCTCTTTTTCGGTTATAAAAGGGCAGGACCGCAGCAGGTTCATTAAAAATTATCTTAAAAAGAACCGTAATGAAGCCGGGATCATCTATGCAGCCACAAGAAAATCAGTGGATCAGCTTTATGAATGGCTGAAAAAAGAACAGTTCAATGCGGCGCGCTACCATGCAGGCATGAATGATGCCGACCGCGCGAAGGAGCAGGAACGTTTCCTGATGGACGAGGCGGACGTCATGGTCGCCACCTCCGCATTTGGAATGGGAATCGATAAATCCAATATCCGGTATGTTCTTCATTTTCAGATGCCAAAGAATATGGAAAGCTACTACCAGGAAGCGGGCCGTGCCGGCCGTGACGGGCTGCCCAGTGAATGTGTGCTGCTGTACTCTCCGCAGGATGTCCAGATCCAGCGCTTTCTGATCGACCAGTCTGCCGACCAGGGAAGGGTGGGCCAGGAGCTCGAAAAGCTGCAGCAGATGGTTGGTTACTGCCACACGGAAAATTGCCTTCAGGCCCATATCATTGAGTATTTTGGCGAAAAAGAGGCTCAGCCATGCGGGCGGTGCGGGAATTGTACAGATACCCGCTCAAGCGTGGAAGTGACGAAGGAAGCGCAGATGGTGTTAAGCTGCATCATCCGCATGGGCCAGAAGTACGGCAAGGCCATGACTGCAAGTGTCCTGACCGGATCAAAAAATAAAAAAGTCCTCGACTTTGGGCTCAACAAGCTGACAACGTACGGAATTATGAAAGACCAAAGCGCCAAACAGGTTACCGAGCTGATTGACTTCCTCATTTCCGAGAATCTGATTGGTGTTGAGCATGGCACTTACCCGACTATTTATGTTACGCCACCCGGGAAGGAAGTGCTTACCGGCCAGCAGTCTGTGTTCCGGAAAGAAGCTGTCCAGGTTACCCAGGTGTCCAATGATGACCCGCTGTTTGAGCAGCTCCGCCAGCTCAGAAAAACAATTGCCGAAAAAGAGAATGTACCGCCATTCGTGATTTTTTCGGATTCATCGTTAAAGGACATGTGCGCACGGCTGCCTCAGGATGAGGAAGAATTTTTGCAGGTGAGCGGTGTCGGCCAGAACAAGCTTGAGAAATATGGAGCAGCATTTATAGAAGCCATCAAGGCTTTTTGCGAACAGCATCCAGACAGGGAACCAACTGCCTCTGCTCCAGCAGCGCCTGCAAAGCCGGCGAAGAAGAGTGCCAGCGAGTCGATGCTCGAAACGTATGCGCTGCACCAGGAAGGTTTGACAGTTACCGAGATTGCCGCTAAACGCGAGCTGGCGGCAAGCACGATTGAAAATCACCTGATGCAGAGCATCCAGTCCGGGAAACCAGTCGATTACAGCCTGCTCATTCCGGAAAAGTATGTGCCGCTCATCGAAAACGCAGTCGCCGAGGCTGGCCGTGACAGGCTTAAGCCAATCAAGGAACTGCTGCCGGATGAGGTCAGCTATTTTATGATCAAAGTGCACCTGACCAATTTGCGCAAGCAGGAAAAGGCCGTGGCGGAAAACTCGTAGCTCGCCAGCGTTTCGCAATGCGCTGCCTGTTATGATAAAATCGTGCTTAATGAATTCTTTGCAAAGGAAGATACAATGAGCCAAACATACCCAGTTCAAAAGAATGAATATATAGATGTAATCTTTGAGGATTTGACGCATGACGGGGCAGGAGTTGCCAAGGTCGACGGCTATCCTGTGTTTGTCCCGGGAGGACTTCCGGGTGAAAAGGCCAATATAAAAGTGATCAAGGTGGCCAAGGGCTATGGGATCGGGCGGCTGGTTGAGCTGCTGGAGCGCAGCCATTTCCGTGTCGAGGTTTCCCAGGAGGAAGCCCACAAATATGGCGGCTGCCAGCTTCAGCATATCAGCTATGAAGGCCAGCTCAAGTACAAGGAAAACCAGGTTCGCCAGGTGCTCGCCCGTATCGGCAAGCTTGGTGATGTTAAAGTCCATCCCGTCCTTGGCATGGAGCATCCTTGGCAATACCGAAACAAGGCGCAGGTTCCTGTCGGGCAAAAGGATGGAAAGCTGGTTGCCGGGTTCTTTAAACCGCGCAGCCATGAGATTGTCGACAGCAATGAAAGCTTGATCCAGCTTCCAGAGGTGAATGAGGCCATCCAGACGGTGAAGCAGATCTGCATCGAGCTGGGTATCAAGCCGTACAATGAGGAAACCCATAAAGGTGATATGCGCCATATCATGGCCCGCTACGGCAAGCAAACGGGCGAGCTGATGGTGGTGCTGATCACAAGAACGTCAGACCTTCCCCAGAAAAATAAGCTGGTGGAAGCGATTGTTGACCGCCTGCCAAAGGTGAAATCAATCGTCCACAATATCAATTCCAGGCGCACCAATGTCATCATGGGTGACAAGACAAAGGTACTATGGGGAAGTGAAGTCATCTATGACTATATCGGCAGCGTGAAGTTTGCCATTTCAGCGCTGAGCTTTTATCAGGTGAATCCGGACCAGACCAAGGTTCTCTACGATAAAGCATTGGAATATGCAGGATTGAATGGCGGCGAAACAGTCATTGACGCGTATTGCGGCATCGGCACCATCTCGCTTTTCCTTGCACAGAAGGCAAAAAAAGTTTACGGTGTTGAAATCGTTCCAGAAGCGATTGAAGATGCGAGACGGAATGCCGAGCTGAATGAAATCGCCAATGCCGAATTCGCCGTTGGCAAAGCGGAAGATGTGATTCCGAAGTGGTACAGCGAAGGCATCACCGCCGATGTGCTTGTGGTAGATCCGCCGCGCAAAGGCTGTGATGAAGCGCTTCTCAAGACGATTATCGAAATGAAGCCAAAGAAAGTCGTCTATGTCAGCTGCAACCCCGCCACCCTTGCACGGGATCTCAGGATTCTCGAAGACGGCGGCTATAAGACCCTCGAGGTGCAGCCGGTCGATATGTTCCCGCAGACGACGCATTGTGAAGCTGTTGCGAAAATTGTATTAAAAGAAGGCAACTGACCCATTATGGGAGTTGCCTTTTCATGTTTCTTGCAAAGGATTAACAAAGCTGTATTTAATGTGAATCGTTCCATCTGATTGGCAGGTCACTTTTTCAACTAATGAATTCAGTATTTGAGGCGTTAAATCCTTCCTTGAGTCGCATAAGTTCTTTTCGTTGATTAGCTCTTTTGTTATAGGCGCTCGTAACATCCTCAATAATGATAAAGCTACCCTTAAAGAAAGCTTAGTGACTTGCTAGCGCAACTAAAAGAGGACTTAATTGAGTGCGAAAATAAGGATCATATTCCCAACGGACATCAATTGAAAATCAAATCAATATTTTCCGGGATTACACTTCCAAGCAAGAAAATTGGGAGATTGTCATTGGTTGGACCGCCGAGAGAGGAAAAAACAACAAAACGACAAACATCAACCTCTCCTTTAGAGTCGTTTGTCTCCATGGTGGAGGTAGGAAGGAAAAGTGCCTATTCAGGAAGCGCTCACCTAAAGTTGAGAAAGGAAGTTCTCCCTTCTATAAGATATCCAGAGGGGAAATGGGACACATTAATGCATCGACATTTGGGCCAATGAGAGCTGTAATCTGTTCCAGGCAATTGGATATAAGGGTAAGCGGTTTACCTATACCTTGAGCCGTAATCCGCTAAGGGATGTATTTTTTTATAGGGGGATTGACAGCTATGCATCTTGATTTCGTTATTTATTTTGCAACTCAGAACAGAGAGGTTGTTTACATCTACAGTAGTGTTGGCAAATGGAGTCGACCGGCATATGCTTTAGGTTATGCGGGTTACTGACTATGAAAGTACCCCCCTGTCACACGAATCAAAATTTAAATTCGTGTACAGTGGAAGGGTACTCAATGATTATGCTTTAGTACAACGCTGGGAACCCGGATGATGCTGCTGTTTAGTACCTGAATTTCTTCACCTTGCCACTAGCTTTATTAAAAAGCGCATACCGTTTCGCCCGCATGCTTTATGGCAAGTCCTACTGGCCGAAACCAATCGAAACTCCACCGAACCGTTACTGCAAGGAGCCGTTCCCGCTCCTCTAAGTCTCACAAACAGCAGAAAGACCTTGCCTAATGATTGCTACGCTGATTTTCTGCATCGGCTCAGCTCACCAACCTCTTATTTAGCGTGATTTAAGGGCGCTCCTACGGTTATTCTTTTCACGTGTTGTTAGTGTCGGTCACGTCAAACGACAGTTTTTTGAGCAGAGGGGGCATCTCTGACCCATTCGGGATTTATCTCTGTCACTAATACAACCTTTTAGAAAAAGAAATACAAGATTTAATTGTGAGGAAATTGGGACCCAGGAAGTACTACAAAAGCTTTGTGTGTTTTTCCGAATATTTACTTTTATGTATTTGTCTGTTACATTTAAAATGGAAATATGAAAAAAATCGTCATAACTAATCAGAAGTGCGATTTTCTAAAATAGGGTGAGATACATGGCGTATGTAAAAGTTAATCCGGCTATCCTGAGTTGGGCAATAGAGAGATCAAGGAAAGGGGAGGCATTGAACGAACATTTTCCAAGATTAGAGAAGTGGATAAATGGAGAGGTAATGCCTACTTTAAAACAGTTAGAGGGGTTTGCGAAGAGTACATCAACACCCTTAGGCTATTTTTTCCTTAATGAACCTCCGAAAGAAGATTTACCTGTGCCACACTACCGGACATTGGGGGATGAAGCACCACTTGGCGCCAGTACAGAGTTGATAGATACGCTACACACGATGCAACGTAGACAACAATTTATTAAAGATTTTTACATAGAAAATGGCGGGGGCGATCTTGGATTTGTCGGAACCTATGAAGGAACAAATCCACAGGAATTAGCCGGATTAATTAAGGCTAAGCTCGGCATTTCTGAAGGGTGGGCCTCTAGATTTCCAAATTGGCATAATGCCTTACGCTTCCTTATAGAAAAATGCGAAGAACAACGCATAATTGTAATGATTAATGGAGTAGTTGGAAATAATTCACATAGAAAGTTAGATGTTGAAGAATTTCGGGGATTTGTGCTAGTAAATAATATGGCTCCATTTATATTTATTAACGGAGCGGATGCGAAGGCAGCACAAATATTTACATTGATACATGAATTAGCACACATTTGGGTAGGGCATAGTGCAATTGTCGAAGCATCCCCAATAGACAATGAAGAAAATGAGATAGAAACTCTTTGCAATAAGGCCGCAGCAGAGTTTTTATGTCCAAGGGATGAATTTCTGCGAAGATGGTCTCAGAATGAGAAGGATTTTAATGATATAGCAAGATATTTTAAGGTAAGTGCTTTAGTTGCGGCTCGGCGATCGTTAGAACTTAATTTAATTTCCAAACCCGAATTCTTAGCCTTCTATGAACGATATAAAGAAGGCTTAAGGGAAGTGGGAGATTCTGCCGGCGGGGGGRACTTTTATGCTACCACTGGAGCTAAATTAGGGAACCTATTTTCAAGGATAATCATTTCTGAAGTAAAGGCGGGAAATGTTTTGTATAGAGACGCGTATAGATTGACTGGGTTACGAGGAGATACATTCAATAAATATGTGGATTACCTGGAAAGGTAGTATGTAGGATGTTTATATTAGATGCTAACGTATTCATAAACGCTCATAGACTCTATTATTCTTTTGATTTTGCTCCAAGCTTTTGGCAGGCGTTAGAGGAAGCAGCAAAAAAATCTGCTATTTGTAGTATCGATAAAATTCACGAAGAATTAACTTGCGCAGCTGAGCCGGATCATCTACATGAGTGGTCAGGTAACCAGTTCCGTGAGCATTTCGAAAAAACGGATAGTCAAGATGTTATTGAGGCATATGCAAGATTACAGCAATGGGCAAACTCTAGTGATCACTTTTTACCTGAAGCAAAAAGTGAATTTGCATCCAATGCAGATGCATGGTTAATTGCTTATGCAAAAGCACGGGGAGGTACACTAGTTACTCATGAAGCTTATAATCGTGAAAAGAGGAATCGTATATTAATCCCAGTTGCCTGCCAGGAATTTGAGGTACCTTATGTAAATACTTTTGATATGCTTAGGCAACTGAATATAAAATTGTAAAAACATATGATTTGGTTTGATAAACGTTAAATAGCTACCAGAAGGTAGCTATTCTTCTTTAACTAACGGGGCAGTTTAGTACAATAAGGTAATTAATTTTTTGAGGAGGTCCTTGGTTGGGTATGGAACAATTATATTTGTCATTAAAAAAAGCAGGGTTGATATTTAAAGGGCATACAGAACAAGGTGAGGTTGATTTCATTCTTCTTGAAACCTACGAGAATGGAAATAAAACATCAGTGGATGTAAATACATTTGAAACACTTTTCGGAGATGTAGAGGGGAATCCGACCTATGAAGCCTTGTCAGGTTCTCATACTTTTAAATTGGAAGATACTCAATACACTATGACCGCTTCGGAAATGGGGTACCAAAAGTATTTTGACCAATGGAAAGAACAAGGATTTTTTAACTAACGGGGCAGGTTGAAAAGGGAAATAGAAAGTTAGCCTCAATACAGCCTGTAATATGTTAATATTTAGGAAGCTGGTTAAATGTTATATTGGAGGTCATTTAATATGATTCGGATTATCATTCAATGTGGAATCGCCTCTTTTTTCCTTTTGTTTTCTACTGCTGTTGCTTGGTACGAAGGCAGTGCAATTTTGGATAATCCTTGGGAATGGCGATATTCCACACCTTTTACACATTTATTTTATGGAGCAGTAAGTAACCCAAGTGATATTTCACATCTTGATTACTTTGTCTATGCATCTAAATTTCAACCCCTTTTTCCTGTTATTATGGTTTTGAGCAGTTTATATTTATTGGCTCTTATTGGGTACTTCATCTTTAAGCAAGAGAAAAAAGGATTTGCCTATTATTTATCCTTTTTAGGAGTAGGATTATTTTTATTAAGTTATTTTACATCTAATTCTCCAACGGTCGGTGGTCATATACTGTTCTCACTCTTCTTAATTTGCGGTTCATTATGTATAACAACTGCCTTAATAATTAACCCTCAAATTTTAAACCGAGTTAGGATGAAGAAAATTTAATATAGTACCTGTTTTTCTCTTATTGAAGTAAAGGGTGCTTATCTTGAAGAAGGAGTAAACTCACCAAGCACCTCTTGTGTTGCCACATACACTCAACTCATTGTGAAGCTGTTGCGAAAATTGTAATAACATAGATAGGAGAGCCTTATCCTTTGGTGGATAAGGCTCTTTCAACATTATATTAACTGTAACAATGTCTCTCTTATTATTGGAAGCACTAATTAAGCAGAAACCAAAAATGGTTTCTGTTTATTTTTTTGAACTTCGGATTTTCTTGTCATGATATGCTTTCCAGGTAAATACTTTAACTTTTTGAAACTTTTCTTGATTATACATTCCACTAATTAGTAAAGGGGGATTAAAAAAAGATGGAAATTGAAGGCCAAAAGCTTATAAAAAAAGCAATCAAAGGAAATAAAAGCGCCTTTGAGAAGCTGATTCAACAACATTATGAAAGAATCTATCGGACTGCCTATCTCTATGTACATAACGAAGAGGATGCGCTGGATGTTGTCCAGGAAACAGCCTATCAGGCTTTTACATCTATTCATTCGTTGAAGAACCCGGAGTATTTTATGACTTGGCTCACGAAGATTGTCATGCGGTGTTCAGCCCAATTGTTAAAAAGAAAAAGCAACGTCGTTCCGCTAAGTGATGAAATAATGTCCAACCTGCCAGAACAGGAAAATCCAAACATGGATGACTCCTTACAGCTATTGAACGCAATTCAGCAGCTGAGAGAAAGTTACCGGACAGCCATTTTGCTCTTTTACTATTATGATTACTCGATTAAAACAATTAGCAGTGTCATGGAAATACCAGAGAGTACAGTAAAAACATATCTAAGCAGGGGCAGGGCGGAGTTAAAAAAGTCCTATAAAAATGAGGAGGACAAATGCCATGGATAAGAAGGAAATGAAAAGTGCAATTGATCAAATAGCAGTACCAAAAGAGAAGGTATTTGATGCAATTAATAAAGGTCTAAATAAAGTCGAACATGGCGGAAAGGCCAGAAGGAAGAAAGTTCTTGCTACAACTGCAGCTGCAGCTGCACTTCTTGGAATTACCTTTGCCTCTGGTTTTGTTAGTCCTGCAATGAATAAAGTATTGGCTAATACTCCTTTACTTGGGGGGATTTTTCAAGAATTTAATGATCGATCAGGTGTGGAATTGGCTAACCAGGATGCGGTTACACAATTAAACCAATCACTTACAAGAAATGGGGTAACTGTAAAACTGACCAGCGCTTACTTTGATGGCAGTGTGGTATCAATTACAGGATTTGTAGATGAAGGTGTTGATAAGGGAGAAAACGAAAAAGGGGAAGTTAGCTTTGATATAAACTTTGAACACTATAGAGGGGACGATGACCCGTGGCTGAGGGGAAAATCAAATAACATTAAGAAGGTTGACAATGGATATAACTTTCAATGGAAAATGCAATATCCATATAAATCATTTAATGAGAATTCTACCCTTCCTATAACGATCCATAATATCAACGGAATAAAAGGTGAATGGAACTTTGATATTCCAATTCAGCAGGGAAAAAACAGTACACTTGCTATTAACACGGAGGAAGCATATCCGGAAGACGGGGTAAAAATCCGTATTAAAGAGATACTTACTGCAAAAGCATCCTCCTCACTTATTTATGAGACGGTAGAGAAATACAAGAGTGATGATATTTATATACAAAAGGCAGTTGATAATAAAGGAAATGTGTACAGGTTTGAAAACCCAACATATCTCGAGGAATCGAAAAAAGAGGATGGATATCATAGTGCCGTTCGGACAGAGATGACAAAGCTTAAGTCGGATATTACTTCACTTACCTTATATCCTTATTTATCTGCAGCAGACCCGAAAGTTCAACAGCTTTTGAGTAGTAAATCTTTCACGTTGGAAAGTACACGGTTCGATTTAGGCCTGCAGGTAAATGATGTTACTCAAACAGGCGGGCAATTGGTAATAGATTATCAAATTACAGGGCTTCCGAAGAATTTGAGTAAAGGGAAACTTGAAACAATCAATCATAACTTGGAATACCTTTTCTGGTTGGTTGATAAGGATTATTTAACGAAGATCGACCCGGAAAATCCGTGGCCACCTAAAAACCATGGTATTCCCTTTAATGAAGTGAAAATGATTGATAAGGCAACAGCACACTTCCAATCAACTTTTGACTTAAACGGAGAAGAAAGGATCGAAAATTTTAAGCTGGAAAATACAATGCTGCTATTTGATTTTTCAAGCTTTGTCCCATCCAAGGAATTAAAACCAATTACTGTCCAGCTTCCAGTGGAGAATGAATAAACCGATCAGCATCTTTCCTTTCAGGCCCGGTTCTCGTGAAAATAAACTTTTCCGATTTCCGGGTCTTTTTCTGTGCAATTCCTGGAAAAAGGCAGGCGGATAAACGGTCTTTTCTGAGAATCGAGTGAATTACTTAGCCTATCTAAGGACGATACAATTGAAAAGTATATTTAAATGGATTATGGTAAATAAGATTGTATTTTATGAGTTGTTAGTTAGTGAATCTAAATGAACAAAAGACAGAAATGGAGAAAGAGTATGAGTAATCAAATTAAAGTCGGAATTGTTGGCTACGGTAATCTTGGCAGAGGAACGATTGAAGCAATCAAGCAATGTCCAGATATGGAGCTTGTGGCTGTTTTTACAAGAAGGGCACCTGAAAGTCTTTCGATCAATGAACCAAATGTAGAAGTTTTGCCTATTGCGAGTGCAGAGGAATATAAGGACAAAATTGATGTGATGATCTTATGTGGAGGTTCAGCAACCGACCTTCCAGATCAAGGTCCATATTTTGCTGGAATGTTTAACACAGTCGATAGTTATGATACACATGCAAAGATTCCTGAATATTTTCCTGCAGTTGATCAAGCGGCTAAAGAGGGTGGAAGAACTAGTATTATTTCTGTTGGCTGGGATCCAGGTTTATTTTCACTGAATCGTTTAATGGCTGAAGCCATCTTACCAAATGGTGAAACTTACACCTTCTGGGGGAAAGGGCTGAGTCAAGGACATTCAGACGCTATTCGCAGAGTAGAGGGCGTAGCTGGTGGTGTTCAGTATACAGAACCGATTGATGAAGCGATCATGAAGGTCAAAAGTGGAGTGAATCCTCAATTATCTACAGCTGAAAAACACCGGCGGGTTTGTTATGTCGTGGCACAAGAAGGATATGACCAAGCAAAAATTGAACACGACATTAAAACAATGCCTAACTACTTTGCTGACTATGAGACAGAAGTAAACTTTATTACAGCAGAAGAATTAAAAGAAAACCACTCAAAATTACCACATGGTGGTTTTGTGATACGAAGCGGAAAAACAGGAAAAGACAATAATCAAATTATTGAATACTTCCTTAACTTAGAGAGTAACCCTGAATTTACAGCTAGTGTACTTGTGGCATATGCCAGAGCAGCTTATCGATTAAATAAAGAAGGACAAGCAGGTGCAAAAACTGTTTTTGATGTTGCACCCGGTTATCTGTCTCCAAGGTCCGCGGAGGATTTGAGAAGAGACCTATTGTAATAGAGGTTCCTTTCTTCATCACGTCACTGATTTAATGCTTTGGGGGTTAGGAACAGTAGAAATAGATTGATTTTGTTCCTAATGAAAAACCCGCCAAGCCCCCCAAGTATTTCCTTATACACTCAACACATGTTGAAGCTGTTGCGCAACTTGTTGAAAAAGAAGAAGCAGGCTCCCGCTAAGGGAACCTGCTTTTATTCGTTTTCCGGGGCCTTTATTTCACAAATTTTACCATAAAATACAGAGAATAAAATTACATTTTACTTTATCACTAAATACGATGTCAATAAGAAATTTGCTATTTTTTCATAAAAATGTTACAATAGTCTTACAATTATTTTTTTTCTTGTTCTAATCCCGCTGTATTTTTTTCAGGTAGAATATTGGAGCTTTTTTGCCATCCTTTATCGACCGAAGAAAAATTCAAACAGTTGTGTGAGCTTTAAAGGTGAATAAAATGAGGAGGACTAGAATAATGAATCTAATCAATAAGAAAGTTACACACAAGCGTTATGGAATGGGGAATATAGTAAATCATAATGATTCCCGTATTGAAATAAATTTCGCCTCTGAAAATAAACAATTTATTTTCCCTGATGTATTTGAAAAGCATCTGACACTACACGATAAAAGTATTGCTAATTCCCTTGAGGAAATGCTGCAAAAGAAGGCAATGAAACGAAAAGAGGAAGAATGGAAGAAGGAAGAGGAAAGAGAGCTGCAACGAAAAAAACACGAACTTCGCCTGGAATATGAAAAGCTTATGAAAAATCATAAACTTCATCCCGAATCACAAATGGTTTTTTGGTGTGACACTGAAGAGCTGGGCAGTTCTTTTTCAGAGTGGAAGGTCTTTTCAGGCTTGATAAAAAGCGGCAAAAACAAGGGGAAGCCAAACAAACCGAGCCGCCTGCACCAAAATAGTGCGGTCCTGTTAACGGAAATAGATTCCAGCAGGCCTGAACAAGACAGACGTATCCTGGGTGTCTATATGGTAAATGAAAATTTTATCGGGAAGCTTTGTGAAGATGGGTACATTCCTGCCCATTCGAATTACAGACTCCAACTTACAGAAGAGGAATCTGATCAGATGCTTTTCTGGAAATATTACGTAAATGAAAAATCCCCCGAAAAAATGACATGGAATACAGGTAAATACCGTTATTTTGATAATTCGTGGATGGCTCAAATTCTGCTGGATATCGTTTCGTTGAAAAATGACCCAAAGGAACGAGAGCTGGCACAGGAATTTTTTGAGCATTTTTGTAAAATGAATCAGATTGCAGAGGAAGAGTTGCCAAAGCCTAATGGCGCATTAATGCGTATTTAGACGAGACCATTTTGGATTAAAATTTATTTTTAAGTAACAAGATCCCAATTTATTGTATAAAGCACAGAAAGTTACAAACGCAGGAGTCGGCTTCGGCTCCTGCGTTTTTATTAGTGGAAAGTTTGTATTAATTTTTAATATAATCTTGCAGGCTGGCTCTAAGTTCTGTGAAAGTCCTGCAATTGTTTTCAACCGCTAGATTCCAGACAAGATTGAAATTGTATTTTATCCTGGGCATAATGTTGGTCCACAATTCCATTTGTTCTTTCTGTGTTAAGTTAATCCTTTTCTTTAAAAGTACTTTTAGGTGATTGTAGGAAATCTTTTTATCTTCGGCTATTTGGTTGTAATCCAATAAATTCTGCAGGAAAAATTGATCTTCTTTAATCGCTTGTTTCCTTTCTTCTTCCTGTCTCTTCTCATGTTCCTCTTTTTCTCTCATTTCTTGCAGTCTTTTCACTTCAAGGATTCTGAGTTGTTCTCTGTATTTCCGCTTAAGCCTTTGAAACTTTAAGGTAAATTCCTTGCGGTTTATTTCTTCCATATTTGGATCGCTCAGCTTGGGACCATTTTGCAGGATAAGGGCGTCGGCAAAAGGTATTTCGTAGCCCTCATTTATTAAAAAAGCTCTGTAAGGCTTGATTATTCGGTCCTTAAGGAAACGTTGTACCTTAACAACTATCCCGTTCTCTTTTGAATAAATATAGTACATACTCCGTACATCAATTGTTAAATCATCCATAGCCACTGGATAATTAAAATAACTGAAAAACCCTCTATCATGAATCATATTCCCTAGTAGCGAGTCCCAAAGCCTGTCCTCATATGTTTTTAAGGAAATCGTCAATTCCGCATCCCACAAAATAATACTATTTTTTTCTTTTTCAACAGACTGTTCTTTTTTCTCGATAAACCAGATTGGTTCCATGCCTTGTAATTGGAAGTACTCATGTCTGTTCGTAATCATATTGGAAAACTTACTATCCTCTTTTGAATTTACTCTAGTAACAACGGATAATGCATATTCTACTGTATCAATTTTGATCCAGACATCTGGGTACTCCTTCAATTCCGGTTTAGCTCTATATCCGTAATTGACCTCTATGTTAGATTTCATTTTTGATTGAATTGTTAGTTCATCGTAAACAATATCAACCATTGTTCTATGAAGGACTGACTCTCCCTCAATCTGTTTCCTATACTTTTTTTCAGCCTTATCCATTTGCCTGGATTCAATACAGGCTTCTGAATGCTTATGGGAGAAGTACAAACCTCGTTCATCACCCGATTTTACGATGAGAATAGCTTTGCAGTATGGGCATTGATATAATTCCTTATTAGCCAGCTTTTTGTAATTGTTAATCTCATCACTTGAGGCTTTATAAGGAAGACCAATTATTTCGTTATCAATAACATGAAGAGCTTCTCTCAAGCAACTCACCTCTTGAAAATTTTTCCTGTCTATTCAAGAATCATATATTGCTAGTATTAAGTCAATACCATCAAAGCGGCATTTTATGATATAAAAACAACAATTGGGATACATCCCATAAAGAGGAGCAGTTCTTGATTGGGAAAGGGTCAATAGCAAAGAAAAACTGTTCGAACGGATGTAAAAAGTCCGTTTTGATGAAAAGCTTTTTGAGAATGCTATAAAATATAGCATAGAACCATGCTATTGGAATTCAAAAATCAATGGATGAATTTTATTATTGAACTTTGATAAAAAATGCTTAAGAATGGTATAAGTGTAAAGCAGCAGGGACGACCTGCTCTTTAAATATTGCCAAGTGATTGCCCTGGTATTCGATAGAGAGAGGATTTGAATGTTATGACAGATAATTTTTGGCGTGATTTACCACGACCTTTTTTTATATTGGCACCAATGGAAGAAGTGACGGATGTTGTTTTCCGCCATGTGGTTAGTGAGGCAGCCAGACCAGATGTGTTTTTTACAGAGTTTACAAATTCGGAGAGTTATTGTCACCCGGATGGGATCAAAAGTGTGCGCGGCCGTTTGACTTTTACAGAGGATGAACAGCCGATTGTCGCCCATATATGGGGAGACAAGCCTGAGAACTTTCGGCAAATGAGTATTGGGATGGCGGAAATGGGCTTTAAGGGTCTGGATATCAATATGGGCTGCCCTGTCCCCAATGTGACACAGCATGGGAAGGGGAGCGGCTTGATCCGCCGTCCGGAAGTTGCGGCGGAATTAATACAGGCGGCAAAAGCAGGCGGATTGCCTGTAAGCGTCAAGACAAGGCTAGGTTTTACGGATCTGGATGAATGGAGACCCTGGCTGACACACATATTGAAACAGGATATTGCCAACCTTTCCATTCATTTGCGTACAAGGGATGAAATGAGCAAAGTACCTGCTCATTGGGAGCTTATTCCGGAGGTTAAAAAACTTCGTGATGAAGTGGCACCAGATACCCTCTTGACGATCAATGGGGATATTCCTGACCGTCAAACCGGCTTGAAGCTCGCCCATCAATATGGCGTTGATGGGGTTATGATTGGGCGCGGCATTTTCCATAATCCATTTGCCTTTGAAAAAGAGCCAAAAGAACATAGCAGTGAGGAATTGCTTGAGCTTTTACGATTGCATATGGATCTTCATGATAAGTATGCGCATCTGGAGCTTCGACGGTTCACGGCCCTTCATCGCTTTTTTAAGATCTATGTTAAAGGGTTCCACGGGGCGAGTGAATTAAGGAATCAGTTAATGAGCACAAAGTCAACAGATGAAGTGCGCGCATTGCTTGATCGTTTCGAGGCAAAGAATCTGAACCAGTAGAAGTGTCTCAATTCAAGGCAAAGGCTTGTAAGTAAATTAGCAAAGAAAATGCTTGGATCACAATGACTCCAAGCATTTTTATATTAACCTTTGTTGGTGAACTGAACTCACAAATCATGCTTGGGCCGTTAGGGGATGTTTCATTTGTAATGGAAAAAGAGTTGTGCCATTCTCCCTGACAAATAATACTTCACTCCCATTAAAAATCTCGGATTCTGTATTGATCCCCAGGTAATCTGGAGTATAATGAAAAACGATTTTATTAACCTCTTCATCCGTAATTTTTGAAAGTATATTATGTATATTAATATCTTTTTTAAAAATAATATCGAAAATATCCATATGATTATTTTCCTTTTTATAAATTGCGATAACATCCTCACTCTCCAGGTAGGAGATGTTGTTGGTAAAAGCATTCATGCAATGAAACATCAAAATGCCTTGTGTATTTTCCGTTCCAAAAAGGGTTGAAACAGGTGCTCTTTTGGATGCAAAATTATATATAAAATTAACATCGTCTTCATTGTTGCCATTGAGTTTACGGGTGCCGGTAGGATCCAATTTGCCAGGTGAATATTTCATTGAATATTGATGCTCATTTACTTCTTTAAATCCAAACTTAGGGTAAAAATCTAAAACTTCCTGATTCGCAAATAAGTACATGAAGTCGTACTTGTTCTCATATTCAGCTAAAACATTATTCATTAATCTGGCAGAAAGTCCTCTTTTTCGATAATCAGGGTGGGTCATAACAGTTCCAATTTGCAGTGCCCTTTTTTTCTCACCGTTAATAACTAAATCTAAAATATTCACCGAAACATTTGCTACAACTTTTTCACCATCCACGTAGGAAAAAGGAATATAACGATCATTCCAGAACCCCTTTTGGTACCAATCTTCGAAATTTATGCCAAATACCATAGTAGCGAGCTCATTGAAGCTTTTTCGTAGGTTTTCATCATTTTTGTAGTCTTTAATATAAATAAGTTCGTTCAATATTCTTTCTCTCCTCACTTCATGGCTGTTTATTATAAATAAGAAATATCCTTACTTATTCTCCAACAATTGCAAATTTCCTTGTTTGTATGTGTCCTGCCGGGGCCTCACTCTTTTTTTGCCCAGTTCCTATTTTAACGTTAAAAAAATTGGGTATAAAAGTTAAAGAAGGGAGAGAGGATTGATGTCAGAAAACAATTTAAGTGTCACTTTCTACTTTGACGGTGGAGACACTGCACAATTTGAGGTAACAGATAAAACAGAAGATCAGGTTTTCAAACAAACTGTCCACTCTGGTGAGGAATGGGTCAAGTTTGAAAACACCTTTATCCAGCTAAGCAGGGTGAATTATGTGAGTGTGAACGAACCTCTTGACACTTAATCACAAGATTTATAATTAAAGGCATCCTAACAAGGGTGCTTTTTAACAATATTATGCAAATCTTCTTCTGGAAAAACGAACTAAAAAGGGTTGTTTTTTTTCTTTTATTCGTTTTTTGTCAAAAAAGCTTTTATTTTCAAGTGATTTACTATATAATCACTTTCATAACCGAACAAATTAATAATATTACTTGTATAATGGTGGGGATATGGCCCACAAGTATCTACCAAGTTACCGTAAATGACTTGACTACAAGTGATCTCCTTAGTAGGGAAAATGGGCTTTTATTTGCTATTTTCCACTGCTTTCGAACTGTCTTTAAATTGGAGTCGGATGTTATGGGAATCACTTATTGTCAAAAGTGATCTCATAACATTCGGCTTTTTGTGTTTTAATGGGATTTTTTATACCAGGCTGGAGGAGGTACCGGAATGAAGGAACTAGAACTCGCAATTAAAGAGAGAGGATCGGTATTAGCGGATGGTGTCTTAAAAGTTGACCAATTTTTAAATCACCAAATTGATACGACCTTAATGATAAATATCGGGAAGGAATTTGTTAAAAGATTTCAGGATCGTAAAATAACCAGGGTTTTAACGATCGAGTCCTCAGGGATTGCCCCGAGTTTCATGGCTGCGAATGAATTGGGCGTTCCACTCGTGTTCGCCCGGAAAAAACAATCGCTGACAATGACGGATGATGTTTATACAAGCAATGTTTATTCCTTTACAAAACAAGAAACAAACAAAATCACAGTATCCAAAAACTTTATTACACCCGGCGATCATGTGTTGATCATTGATGATTTCCTGGCTACTGGCCATGCGGCGATTGGCTTGACAGAGATTGTGGAACAAGCAGGCGCAACAGTTGCAGGAGTAGGGATTGTGATTGAAAAGTCCTTCCAGGGCGGACGGGGAAAACTGGAAAAAGAAGGCTTTAGAGTAGAGTCCCTGGCTCGTATTCAGTCGTTAAAAGATTCAAAAGTGACGTTTTTAGAAGAAACTTTAATTTAACCGAAGAGGAGGATGCGCATATGGATAAAGTGGTTAACTATCCTTGGTATAAAAAGGAAGATACGGATGCTTTCTTTTCCTTATTTCAAAACAACCTAGCCAATTTTGTTATTATCGTCGCGACCATGCTAGGCATGGGATTTCCAGCGAGCATCGTCTTTGGAAAAGTAATTCCCGGTACCGCTGTAGCCGTCATGGTTGGGAATTTATATTATGCCTATATGGCAAACCGACTCGCGAAAAAAGAAGGCAGAACCGATGTCACGGCACTTTCCTATGGAATCAGTACGCCCGTCATGTTCGTCTTTTTGTTCGGCGTCCTTGCGCCGGCATATGCATTGACAAATGATTATGAGCTTGCATGGAAAGTTGCTGTCGCTGCTGCATTTTTAAGTGGTCTAATTGAAGCGGCAGTAAGTGTGACAGGCAACTGGGTACGCAATCGGATTCCCCGGGCTGCCATGCTGGGGGCTCTTGCCGGGGTGGCACTTACGTTCATTGCAGGCGAGATGCTGTTCAACACTTTTTCAATCCCTGTTGTCGGTCTTGTAACACTCATTATTATTCTTGTTGGGGTAGTAGGAAAGATGGCGATGCCTTTTAATATCCCTACCTCGTTATTTGCCATCATCATTGGTACGGTCTTAACTTTCACATTAGGCTATCAATCTACGGATAAAATTGCAGAAGGTTTGGCTCATGTCGGGTTTTATCCCATCCTTCCAAGTTTCGCTGTTTTTGAGGGAATGAGTTTGTTATTTACAGCATTAGTCGGTTTGCTGGCCGTTATTTTACCAATCACGATTTACAATGCAATTGAAACGATGAATAACGTCGATGCAATGGCTGCTGCCGGAGATTCCTATGATGTACGTGAGTGCCAGGCTGTAGATGGAGTTGGCACCATGCTGGGAGCGGTATTCGGCGGACTGTTTCCTACCACCGTCTATACGGCGACCGTTGGTTCAAAAGCAATGAATGCCGGCCGCGGATATAGCATCTTAAATGCCATTGTGTTCGGAATTGCCGCCATGACAGGTGTAATCGCTGCCCTTTCAGCTCTTATCCCGATTGCAGCCGTTGCACCAATACTCGTATTTGCTGGAGCTTCAATGGTAGCAACAGCTTTCCAATCGAATGAACCAAAATATTTCTTAGCTGTCGTGATTGCGATCCTTCCTTATTTTGCAAACTATATCATGACACGTTTTAATTCGGCAGCTGGCGAGACGGTAGCCAATATCTCTGCCGGAATCGTTCCGCTCGGACAAGGAGCGATGTTTACCGGGATTATTTTAGGTGCACTTACAGTGTTTATCATTGATCGTCAATTTGCTAAGGCAAGCATTTTCTCCTTAATTGGTGCTGCACTCTCCTTCGCCGGATTTATGCACGCACCCAAATTGGCATTCAATGCGGCTCCGCAGTTTTCAATGGCGTATTTGCTGGTATCGGTATTCCTTGTGTATTGTGCTTACCAGCATGAGAATAGTACAGCGCAAGAAATGGAGCATAAATCAATTAAGCAAAGCATCGTTTCTTAATTTAGAGTAAAAAAGGCTGTCCAAGGGAGTTCCAATTTCCTTGGACAGCCTTTTTTATTTTTTCCTGAAATTATTTCAATGCAGATTAGTTGAAAAGATTTCCGGGCTGGCAGATTTTTCGTTAAGATAGATGGGGAACATAAAAGGTAAAAGATTACTCTGCAGGAGGCTTATTTAGTTGGAAAATAACGATATACTGATCAGATTAAGGTATGCACTGGATATAAAAGATACAGATATGGCCGAAATCTTCAGGCTTGGCGGCATTGAGATGACGAAAGCAGATGTGCAGCAGGCGCTGATAAAATCGACCGGGGAGGACGATGACGAGCAGTTAAAGGTTAATAACCGGATGATCGAGTCCTTTTTAAATGGCTTCATAGTCTTCAAAAGGGGAAGGCAGGAGCCTAAGCCAGGGCAGCCGGACAGCATGGCGTTGACCGGTGAACATGTGAACAACCTGCTCCTGAAGAAGGTGAAAATCGCGCTCCAGTTAACAAGCGAGGATATCATTGAAATTCTGGACTCGGCGGGAGTAAAAGTGACAAAAGGCGAATTGAGTGCGCTCTTGAGAAAAGAAGGACACAAGAACTACAAAGAATGCGGCGACCGGTACGCCCGAAATTTCCTGAAGGGACTGGCAATCCGGTACAGGGGATGAATCGGGATTGGGAATTAGTGTGATGGGAGAAAAAGGGGGACTGACCGGCTCTCTCAGTACCCGAAATCCAAGGGGGAGTCGAAAAAAGGTAACTGACGGGGTCTCTCAGTGCCTGAAATCCAAGGG
>NZ_LIGG01000001.1:1455843-1475070 GCF_001273925.1 Bacillus sp. FJAT-27251
TCTCTCAGTGCCCGAAATCCAAGGGATACCCGAAAAAAGATAACTGACAGTCTCCCTCAGTGCCCGAAATCCAAGAGAACGCTGAAAAAAAGGCACTGACAGCTTCCCTCAGTGCCCGAAATTTTAAAAGATCCCCAAAAAAAGTTACTGACAGCCTCCCCCAAAGTCAGCAAACCCAAATAATCCCCCTCATTCATAATAAGACCACCGGTGATTTCCGGCAGCTGTAAAGTTCTCCTGCAAAATGGCTCTTATCCGCTTTTTGGTCACCACTTTGCACCATTCATAAATGACATTTGTGGTGATCTTTTCATTTGGAAAAAGAAGCTTATATTCCTCTATGCTGCGAATGACAGCCGAAACGACAGGTTCGAGGGTTTCGCAGTCTTTGCACACACAGTTTTTCCCTTTGACATGCACCTCAAATGATTGGCACTTTGAGCAGGTAAGCCCTTTTTTAAGCTTGCCATACTTATAGGAAGGTAGTTGGCGGTATGGGGAGTCTGTTATATGCAGGGACACCAATTTATCCGCCAGCTGTTTATGTTTCGAACTTAGCTTGGAAGGTGTGGAATCCAGCTTTTGTAAAAATCGGTTCACTTGTGTTGGGAAAATAATAGGCTTGTTGAGAGGAGCTTGGTATAAGGTGAATTGGGGATTGATAAAAACGACAAAAGATTCAAGGGAGAAATGATAACCAAGCTTGCTTAGCAATTGGCGCAGCAGGGAATCGCTCCTTTTTAGCTGAAGCAGCGGGTCTAATACTTCAATTCTTGGCTTTTTATATAATTTATCTGTTTCGTAGAAATAATCTCCTTCATGATATTTCACATCGCAAGCATAAATCGTTCCTTGAAGAATGATCAATGTATCAATTTGAAACAAGGTTCCACCCACTTGAAGCAGCAGATCGTTCAGGATATAGCATTCGCAGGAAAGCTTCTCGGTTAAGGAATCAAACAACACTTCCCCCTCATAGCCCTTTGCCAGGTTCAAAAAATGCTGCTTGTCCTTTTCGGTTAAAGTCATCCGGTTGTTTAAATGTCGAAGAATACGGATTTCAGCCGATTCCTCCCGGGATTTATAAAGCATGGCCCACTTCCTTCTCGATTATTTACAAACATTTTACTTCATATCCGTCGGAAACGAACTCAACGTTTTGTATAATTTGTTACACTTGCCTGAAAAGATTACTGCCCTCTTGTTGTGGTAAAGCAGTAGAGAACGGTGGAATTCGTTGAACCAGGTTACAAGGAGGGAATTTAAATGACTAACCAATCAGCTGCCAGGATTAAAAGGAAGGATATTGAAGAAAAACAGAAATGGGACTTAAGTGATCTTTTTGAAAATAGGGATGAGTGGAAGAGAGAACTGGATGAGATAAAAGCAGATTTGCCAGAGGTCACAAAGTATAAGGGAAGGCTCGGCAACAGTGCCGCCGAGTTATTGGATTGTCTTGAAAGGAAGGAAAGCCTGCTGCAGCGGTTCAACCTGGTGTCCATGTATGCCAATCTGCGCCAGACGGTCGACCACACAGATTCGGAAAGGCAGAAGGATGCTGCCATCGCTGCAGAAGCACAATCATTGGTCAATGCGAAGCTCTCGTTTGTTGAAACGGAAATTATCGCTCTTTCAAAAGAAACGCTGGACCAATTTATGGAGAAGGAGCGAGGTCTGCAATCCTTTAAAAAGTACTTAAATGACCTTCAGGAGCGAAAGCCTTATTCACTTAACGAAGCAACAGAGGAGGCGCTGGCCTCGTTGGGATCCCTCTTCAGTGCGCCGTATACTATTTATAACCGTGGAAAACTGTCCGATATGCAATTCGATTCTTTCATTGATGAAGAAAAAGCGGAGCGGCCGCTTTCCTTCGCCTTATATGCAGGCAAATACAGCTCGTCTCCATCTGCAGCCATCCGCCGGAATTCGTATGAGTCCTTCAATAAGACGTTGAATCAATATAAGCATACGTTTGCGGCAGCCTATGCCACGCAGGTCAATCATGAAGTGACTATGGCCCGTCTAAGAAACTATGACTCTGTCACACATATGCTGCTTCATGACCAGCAGGTGACCCATGAGATGTACCATAATCAGCTTGATGTTCTCCAGGCGGAATTAGCTCCGCATATGAGGCGTTACGCAAACTTGAAAAAGCGTGTTTTAGGGTTGGAGAAGATGACGTACGCTGATATAAAAGCCCCGCTTGATCCGGATTTCAAGCTGGAAACGAGCTATGATGAAGCAGCAGAAACCGTCCAGGACGCTCTTGGTATCATGGGTCCGGAATATTCCGATATGATCAAACGAGCTTTATCGGAAAGATGGGTAGATTATGCCGATAATGTTGGCAAAAGTACTGGAGCGTTCTGCTCGAGCCCGTACGGAGCCCATCCCTATATCCTGATGACCTGGCCTGACACAATGAGAGGGGCGTTCACCCTGGCACACGAACTTGGCCATGCAGGACATTTTTATCTGGCTGGGAAGAATCAAAGGATGACCAACACACGTCCATCCAGGTACTTTATTGAAGCGCCGTCGACCATGAATGAAATGCTTCTTGGCAGTCATTTGCTGTCCAACACAAAGGACAGCCGTACAAGAAGGTGGGTCAATCTCCAGCAGCTTGGCACGTATTATCATAATTTCGTTACCCATCTTCTTGAGGGAGAGCTTCAGCGGAGGGTTTATAAGCTGGCAGAGGAAGGGGAACCTTTGACGGCAGACTTGTTGTCCGCACAAAAGCTGGAGGCTCTGAAAAGCTTCTGGGGAGACTCGGTTGAAATGGATGAAGGAGCGGGATTGACGTGGATGCACCAGCCTCATTATTATATGGGCTTATATCCATATACGTATTCTGCGGGTCTGACAGTCTCCACGATTGTATCCCGGCACATTCTTGATGAAGGCAAGCCGGCGGTTGACAGGTGGCTGGAGGTATTGAAAGCAGGGGGGACACTGAAACCTCTTGACCTGATTAAAAAGGCAGGAGTGGATATGTCCAAACCTGATGCCATCAGCCAGGCGGCAGCACATGTAGGCGGGCTGATTGATGAGCTGGAAGCAAGCTTTCAAGAATAGTGGAAATCAATCCGGCAAATGAAAGTACGTCAGCGGGAAACATATTTGGTTTCCCGCTGGCGTCTTTTTATACTTTAGGTCTTCCTAGCTGGTTACAAAAAGTCCGCCGTTCAAGTGCAAAATTTGCCCTGTCATATAAGAGGAGTCGGAAGAGGCCAAAAATACATAGGCTGGCCCAAACTCCACCGGCTGGCCGGCACGTTTCATTGAAGTTGTGCTGCCCCATTGTGCTACCTGGCCAGCAGGAAAGGACGACGGAATGAGGGGTGTCCAAACCTTCCCGGGAGCTATTCCATTAACCCTGATCCCTTTTGTCGCCAAGGACTTGGCCATTGATCTGGTAAAAGAAACAATTGCTCCTTTTGACGCCGAGTAGTCGATAAGCTGGGGGTTCCCTTCATACGCGGAAACCGATGTGGTGTTAATGATGCTGGAATTCTTTTTCATGTGGACCAGGGCAGCCTGTGTTAAATAAAACATGCCGAAAACATTGACCTGGAAGGTCCGGACCATCTGCTCCGGGGAAATGGATTCGATCCCGTTTTGGACATACTGAACCGCTGCATTGTTTACCAGGACGCTGATTTTCCCAAATGACTTCATCGTCTGATTCACTATTTGTTTACAGAATGACTCATCCGCGATATCACCGGGAAGGGCCAGGCACCTGCTTCCGGCCGCTTCTACCAGCTTAACCGTCTTTTCCGCATCTTCTGTCTCGTTGTAATAAGCGATGACAATGTCCGCTCCCTCCTTGGCAAAGGCCAATGCAACCGCACGCCCAATGCCGCTGTCCCCGCCAGTGATAATCGCGGCTTGTCCTTTAAGCTTGCCGCTGCCCTTATAATTCTCATCATCGTAAATTGGCTGGGGATCCATTAAGAATTCCATCCCTGGATGCTGGTCCTGATGTTGGGGAGGAAAAAGATTGGCTGACTTCTGATTGCTTGTGTTGCCCATGATAAAACCTCCAATATCTTTTGTTTTCAATCATCATAGAATTCCCGGATAATGGATTATTATAGCAGGAATAATCGATAGAAAATCCCATGTAGCCATTGTGGTGGGGTATAGTAAAGAAACGGAAGCGGAAACTAAACAGGATGCCTTGCATATTGACAATTAAAAAAGTTAAAGTGAAACGATGGAAAAGACGGAGGGGATTTCATGACAAACAATAATCAAACAGGCTGGAATTTTGATAACAGCTATGCCCGCCTGCCGGAAGCATTTTTCTCTACTCTCAATCTGAACCCGGTACGCTCACCGGAAACAGTAATCCTCAATAAACCGCTCGCACAAGCTTTGGGATTGAACATCCAAGCCTTGGAACATGAAACAGAAGTATTTGCGGGGAATTCAGTTCCTGAAGGAGCGTTTCCGCTTGCCCAGGCCTATGCGGGACACCAATTCGGGCATTTTACCATGCTGGGCGATGGCCGGGCGCTGCTGATTGGCGAGCAGATCACCCCTGAAGGCGAGAGGGTCGATATTCAGCTTAAAGGGTCTGGAAGGACTCCTTATTCCCGCGGCGGGGACGGCCGGGCCGCTCTGGGGCCGATGCTGCGCGAATACATCATCAGTGAAGCCATGCATGCCCTCGGGATTCCTACTACCCGCAGCCTGGCAGTGGTTGCCACTGGTGAGCCCATCAGGCGTGAAACCTTACTGCCTGGCGCCATTCTAACCCGTGTGGCTGCAAGCCATTTGCGTGTTGGGACGTTTCAATACGGTGCAGGGAAAGGCGATATTGAGGATTTACGGGCTTTAGCCGATTATGCCATCCAGCGTCATTACCCACATATAGAAGGTGATGATAATCGATATCTTTCCCTGCTGAAAGAAGTCATCAAGGTTCAGTCTGCCCTGATTGCCAGATGGCAGCTGGTCGGCTTCATTCATGGCGTGATGAATACGGACAATATGACGATAAGCGGTGAAACGATCGACTATGGCCCTTGCGCTTTTATGAACGAGTATGACCCGGAAACAGTGTTCAGCTCCATTGATGCCCAGGGGCGCTATGCCTATGGCAACCAGCCTGGAATCGGCGGCTGGAATCTTGCCAGGTTTGCCGAATCCCTCTTGCCGCTTCTGGATGAGAACCAGGATAAGGCTGTTGAGCTGGCGCAGGAAGCAATCACAAAATATCCCGAGCTTTACAAGGAGAATTGGATTTCGGGAATGAGGGCAAAGCTGGGAATATTCAATAAGGAGAAGCAGGACGAGGCTTTATTTGAAGAGCTTCTCGGCATGATGCAAAAGCATCAGGCAGACTTTACGAATACATTCCGGGCATTAACCATGGATAAGCAGGAAGAAGCAATATTTAAAAGCGGGGAGTACAAACAGTGGCATAAAAAGTGGCAGGAGCGGCTCGACAGGCAGGAAGATTCAAGAGAGTCTTCACAAGAGCTGATGCGCACCAGCAATCCTGCGGTTATTCCCCGCAACCATCGCGTGGAAGAGGCGCTGGAAGCAGCTGTCAATGAAGGGGATTACAGCGTGATGGAACGGCTGCTTGACGTTCTTAAGGATCCTTTTGCACATTCCGGGGATCAGGAAGAGTACTGCAGGCTGCCTGCCCCATCAAGCTTGCCTTATCGGACCTATTGCGGGACATAAGTGCATGGGCCCAGGCTCCTTTTGAAAAAATCTTGCCCAGAAGAACCTTTCCCTGGTGAAAGGTTCTTTTTGTATGCAGAGGCAAGCGGACAATGGAGCAAAGCCGGAATATCGGAGAACCTTACCCGGCCGAAAAGCCCTCATTTCGAGGGCTGCTTCTGCGGGGAGGTCCCTGTCCTACATATTTTCCATCAGCCGCTTCGCAATCCTCGCATAATCATCGGCGTCAATACCGGGGGCAAACTGCTCGGGAAGCTCTTCCAGATTCGGGATGGGGGCGCCTTTTGGCATTCCTTCTTTTACAATGAGCTGGCTGCCGGATTCAGGGTTGGTTCCTTTCCAAATTTGCCTGATGCCCTGGTAATCTCCAACGTCATTCCATGTATATAAAATGTTTCCGATTCCCTGTTCTTCAAACTTCCGCGCATGGTCGAACCCGGCGTTCGATAAATCGGGAATCGGGACCATTTTCTTTACGTCTACACCAGTGGCAATCTCCAGGGCCTTGGCATAAGCCAGCACGTGGGTTCCGCCGCGGACTAATAGGTATCCGATCATTTCGCGCGCCGTTTCATGCTCGGTCATCTCGTACACTCTCATTTTGTGGGTGCGTGCGCCAACCTCGAGGAAGAAGTTGTGAAGCAAATCGAGAACCAGGTTGCCGCTGCTGAAAACATTGTCACCCGTCCAGGCACGGCCCATCGAGTCCCCGGCCAAAGCGGTTTGGGCCGTTGCGATGAAGTGGTAGGTGTTCCGGGCATCCTTTCCTTCGCGCAGCGGGGTGACATCCGGGTTCCCGGTATAAAAGGTATTGCCTCTTGATAAAAGATTGATGGTATTGGCCACAAGTTCGACGTGGCCGAACTCCTCGGCCGTAATGCTGGCCACCAGGTCATAAAAGGGCTTCAGTTTATCCTTGCGCCTGAAATTGAATGACTGGTACATATAATTATTAAGGGTGGACATTTCCCCGAATTTGCCGCCCAAAAGTTCCTGGACGGCCGCTGCTGCATTCGGGTCGCCATGCTCCGGGATTGGGAGGTCGATGGCCAGCACATTTTCACGTTTAAACATAGCTCCGCCTCCTTATCCTCTTGGAATAACCCAAACAATCTGCTGAATGCGAATATAGAATGGAGAACCCCCCGATTCCACCACAATATGGTCGGGCATCACGGAATTAAGCCTGCCGGTAACAGTCCCCTTCGTTGTTTGGACGGCCACCATGGAACCGGTGACACCTTGCAAGGCATGATAAACGTACGAATCAATGTGACTGACAAAAGATGGTGATTGCTGATTCATATTTTTCCCCGCTCCTTTTCTAGAACTTACACTTTCAACTATATGAAGCCTGAAGGGCGGATATACAAGGAAAAGCCGGCTGGCACTGGGAGAGGTCCTTCGTCCCGTGATAGAATTATTTATTGCTATCCATTAAACTATAGCAGGATTGGTATTATACGAGGCTTCAGAAAACGGAGGGGCTAATGACGATGTATGAATATTTGCTCGTGTTTATAGGGGCGGCCATTCCGTGGGTTGAAATCGCCCTTGTGATCCCGCTCGGCATTATCGGCGGATTGTCTCCTATAGGAGTAATGGCCGCTGCTTTTATTGGGAATATGCTGACGCTGATTCCTGTCATTATTGGATTTGAAAAGGTAAAAGCCTGGTATGCCAGGCGCCAGGAACAGAAGGGAAAGGAACCCTCCAGGCGCAGCCAGCGGGCAAAAACAATCTGGAACAAATATGGCCTGCCGGGACTCGCGTTATTGGGGCCCATCCTGATTGGAATCCATATTGCCGCTTTTATAGGAATGAGTCTTGGAGCGAGGAAAAACTGGTCAATATTCTGGATGACAGCCAGCCTGGCCATCTGGACGCTTGTCTTTGGAATAGGCACCATGCTGGGTTTTGATTTTTTTATTCGGTAGGTAAAAAAAGCTGTCAATCTCATATGTCTTAGGGTCTTTCATGCTGGAAGGCCTTTTTTTATTATGCCAGCCGCGACCCTAATGGAAGCCCTGTTTGTCTCCAAGGAGACCAATATAACTTGCTGCAGGTTTGGAGTATACTTATGAGATATGTATACAAAAATCCACTGGAGGATTTTCAATGAAACGAGTATCTATTTTTTATTCCCTGCTGATTGCCTTTCTTATCGGGGCTTCCTTACTTTCTTTTTATTATTATGGGCAATCAAATCGTTTGCAAAAGGCAATTGAGGAGGCTTCCTTCTCTCCGGGAATACTGCCAGATTACCATTTTGTCCTGATTGGGGAGGAAATGGATAATGATTACTGGCGGCTGGTAGGTGAGGGAGCAAAGGCTGCCGAGGATAAGTACAATGTTATGGTTGAATATAAGGGACCAAGGCGTTCAAATCTGGATGAACAGCTAAAACTGATGGACATGGCCATTGCTGCCAGGGTGGATGGCATCATCGTCCAGGCACTGAATGAGGAAAAATTTATACCTATGATCAATAAGGCTGTAAAACAAGGGATTCCTGTTATCACCATTGACACGGATGCTTCTGCCAGTACACGCTCCTTATATATTGGGACTGATAATTATGAAGCAGGCAAGCTGGCTGGCCAAACGCTGATACAAGACACGGGAGGTCAGGCAAGGGTTGCAATTATTACCGGCAGCTTTACTTCAGCCCATCACCAGCTAAGGGTAGAGGGTTTCCTTGAAGCAGTGGAAGATGCTCCTGATATTGAGGTTATTGCCATTGAAGAATCGAATATTACGAGAATTGGGGCAGAGGAAAAAGCATATTGGCTGTTAGAGGAGAATGATCATATTACCGCTTTCTTTGGAGCCAGCGCGCTAGATGGAATTGGAATTTCCTCTGCTGTTTCCTCCTCTGATAAAAAAGATGATATGTATATTATTGCTTTCGACGCCTTGCCCGAAACAGTTGATTTGATGCAGGAAGGGATGATTGATGCGATTGTGGCGCAGGAGCCATTTGAGATGGGGTTTCAAAGTGTTGAGAGAATGTTTGAGGTTTTGGAAGGGAAGAGCCATAAAGATGTATACCATACAGACGCCAGTGTCATAAGGAGAGGCCAGCATAGGCAACTGGATAGGGATGGCGGTGGACATGATGATTAAGATCCGCACAAGGCTTCTGGTTTATTTTTCTGTAATTTTATGTTTTCTTGTTTTGCTTTTTTATGTCCAATCCCAAAGCAGCAATAAAGTTTCTAATCTCTATGATGATAGGATGGACAGGTTTTTTATCCTTAATGAAATAACGGGAGTAACCTCGAAAGCGATAGAAACTCTGCATATTTATGTTATGGAGCCAATGCCCGAAAATCTGGAAACCTATTTGAAGAATAAAAGGCAGCTGGAATCATTGTTAAAACAGTTTGGAGGTACACCAGGCTATGATGCGATTACCCAAAAAAACTATCAGAATACCATTACCAGTTTTATTGGCCATGCAGATCAAACCGTCGATGGAGTAGAACAAGAGAATCTCCAGATGTACTCTTACCATTTGAATGAAGCGGAGGAAATATCAAATTACATTCATGAAATGGTACAGGATCTGATCAATGATGAGCTCACAGGATATCAAGGTCTTTATGAGATGGTTAAACAAAAGATATCGTATACAAAAAAGATGGGCACGAGCATTTTTATTACCATTATTCTGCTTAGCATCCTGTTTGCCTTTTGGTTTTCGCATGGAATCACCAGAACCATTTCCAGGTTGGCGAAAGCAGCAGAACAAATCTCAGCAGGTCACTACGAGGGGGAAGATGTCAAAGTATCGACGAAGGATGAACTGTACCTTTTGGCGGGAACTTTCAATCAAATGAAAAAGAATATTCATCAATCCGTTCAGGAAATAGAGGAGAAGGCAAGGCTTGCACAGTTATTAAAAGAAATGGAGCTTAGGAGCCTCCAAAACCAGATAAATCCTCATTTCCTTTTCAACACTTTGAATACCATTTCAAAAACAGCGTACATTGAGGAGGCGGAGCGGACAAGTGAGTTGATTTCTTCGGTTTCTGCTTTGCTGCGCTATAACCTGGGCCGTATAGACAAGCCTATTATTCTGGGAGATGAAGTAGAAATTGTCAGGGAATATTTCTTTATTCAAAAAACCCGCTTTGGCGACCGGGTTGAGTTTACTGAAAATATCGATCCTGAATGCCTATTGGTGCAAATTCCATGCCTGACTCTTCAGCCGATTGTTGAGAATGCCTTTATCCATGGCATTGAGGAGATGGCTGAGGGCGCAAAGATTGAGCTGGCCATATACCAGGACAAAGAATCTGTTTCTATTCAAATCCGCGATAATGGAGCCGGCATGGAAGAGGAAACTATCCACAAGCTGTTCAGCCCTCAAGAAGAAACCAAATATGATTCCCAAAAAGACTCAGGCCATTCACATGGAATTGGCATGAGTAATGTCATTTCAAGGCTGCTGCTCTTTGACAAGCGGACAAAGATAAACATTGACTCCGCGCCTGGACAGGGAACAACGGTAATAATCAAGCTTTATAAAGACGGAAATCATGTTAACGAAGGGAGGCTGCCGGAATGATCAAAGTCTTGCTGGTGGACGATGAGTCCATTGAAAGGGAAGGAATCAAGCTTATGCTTGGCAGGAACCGTTCCAACTTTAAGGTTGTGGGAGAAGCATCAACTGGAAAGCAAGCAGTGCAGCTAGCTGCAAAACTTAAGCCAGATTTAATTTTTATGGATATTAAAATGCCTGTAATGGATGGAGTTGTGGCTGTGAAGAAAATCCTTTCGGAAAATCACGCTCCTAAATGTATAATGGTTTCGGCGTACAATACCTTTGAATATGCCCGTGAAGTCATGAAATATGGTGTGAAAGAATATTTGCTAAAGCCAAGCAAAGCAACAGAAGTCCTCAAGGCTTATGACAGGATGGCTGAGGAAATTGAAGCAGAAAGGCAAAAAGCTGGTGAACAGCTGGAGATGAAGCGCAGAATTGACAGGGTAGCTTCTCTTGTTGAAGTGGATTTAATTCTGTCCTTGATGATGGACCATATTCACGAATTCAGGAAAGAAGATTGGAGTGACTGGTTCGATATAGAAGGAAAACGGGGGTATGTAGCTGTTTTCAGCTTTGATACAAAAGAACAGCTTCCTGGCTACTCCGAAAAATCATCTTTATATCAAACGCTAAAACATATTCTATCAAACAGGCATGAAAATGTTCTTGTGGGCCCGCTGATTGGCCATCACGTCCCGGCCTTTATATTCATGGAACATGAAGCAGATGGCCTGCTGGAGCCAAGACAGGGTTTTCTCAGTGCCGTCATCCATACATTCCAAAAAAGGCACCCTGCATGCTCCCTGTTGGCTGGGGCAGGAACTTCAGTAGAAAATATCAACCAATTTACCGTGTCGTATGAAAAAGCCATCCATGCACTCGAATCGGTATATGCAAATCCAACTGCCAATTACATGGCGTATTACACTGAATTAAAACAGAAGCAAACAAAACTCCTATTGATAGAAAAAGAGAAAGCATTGCTGACAGCAATTAAGAACGGGGATAGGCAGGAAAGCGCAAGACTGTTTGATTCCTACCTGCAAGCAATTGATGAGTGCTCACACCATCAGCTGCTAGTTACAAGGGTCTATCTGGAGGACTTTTTCAGGCTGTTGACAAGACAGCTTTATGAGCTGGGGCTTAATGAAGATTTTCAGTATTCCTTTCATCTGCTGGAGACTCCTCTTCAGGTAAAGGAATATGCCAAAGTTCATTTGTCCTCGATTCTTGAGAGAATAGCACAGTGGAGATCCACAGATTTGAATGGGCTTCTGCTGGAAGCAAAAGATTATATGGACCGCCATTATTCCAAAGCGATTTCTCTTGAGGAAGTAGCTGAAAAAGCAGGAGTCAGCTCCTATTATTTAAGCAAATTATTCAAGGAGCGGTTTAAAATTACCTTTATTGATTACCTAACTTCATTAAGGATCCGAAAAGCGAAGGATTATTTATTAAATCCCAGCCTTTCCCTGAAAGAAATTGCATTTGATGTTGGCTATAAGGACCCGAACTACTTCAGCAGGGTATTTAAAAAAGAAACAGGGTTGAGCCCGAGTGAATTTAGATTGAAAGGTAAGCAGTGAAAAGAGGTTCCTATCGGAGTCTCTTTTTTTTAATCCGGCTAGGACAAAAAAGTGAAGATGATAACAAGAAAGTGAAGATTGAAACCGATTCCAGTGAGAGATGGGAGTGATAAATTTATTTTATTAAACAAAGCGCTTTCACCTGCGAAGAGGTGAAAGCGGAACCATAAATGCAATCTGAGGGTATGGAGGTGTCATTCATGTGGAGTAAGTATACAAAACAATACTCAACGCTATATAGGAAACGCTGAGAAGAACATTGGCAAGGCCGCTCATAATTAGGCTTGCTGAAAGCAGGGCGAACATAAAGAGCATAGCAAAGAAGAGGTTCACGGCAGGCAGTTTTTTCTTTTTATGCAAAATTAACAGATGGAAACAGAGAAATGCGAAGAAGAGATAGATTGGGAATAAACACAGCAATATAAAGAGTGTTTTTGGAAAATTGAGCTGATGGAAATCTACGGCTGCCATAAAGCCATTAAACATGACCACCAGGCATAAGAGGAACATCACTGTATCAAACTTCGTTTTTAATTCCTGAAAGTCGGAAGACATTGAGATGAGGAATCTTAAATCTTTCCCAATAAGATAAAAACAGGCTAAAGAGACAGTAACAGCAAGGAGAGCAAAGGCTTCGGCGTTAGAGTGTACTGGAATGGAGATAAGCCATAAATGAGCAGTCAGGACAAGAACGCCTGCAATAAAGCTTTCAATGGAACGCTGTTTGACAGGAGTCATGAAATCACCTCAATATAACTGAATCAAATAAGCGAAAATCTCTGCAGAAGGAACATGAGAGGAGAAAAAAGAACGTGAATACATTGACCATTATATCATTTTTATTTTTTACCCTTCTAGTTGCATACATATCCTATCGTGCAACGAAAGGAGAAAATCTCGAAACGCAGGACGGTTACTTCCTAGGCGGGCGAAGCCTGACAGGATGGGTGATTGGGGGGTCGCTCATGCTGACCAACCTTTCGACCGAGCAGTTAATTGGGCTGAATGCAGAAGGCTATGCTTATAATATGTCTTCCATGGGATGGGAAGTAGGTTCAGCCATCGCTCTTGTTATCGTGGCTTTATACTTTTTGCCGCGGTATTTGAAAGGCGGAATTACCACAATCCCTGATTTTCTTGAAAAGCGCTTTGATAGCGGAACGAAGCAAATTGTCACTATTTTATTCTTGTTTGGGTTTGTGCTAAACCTGCTTCCTCCAATCCTTTACACAGGTGCCGTGGCATTGAGTGGTATTTTCAATGTTCCTGAACTGCTGGGAGTCAGCTCCACCGCTGCTTTATGGATTACGGTTTGGGCTATTGGAATTGTGGGTTCCCTTTATGCCATAGTTGGCGGCCTTAAAGCTGTAGCAATTTCCGACTCTATTAATGGAATTGGCCTATTGTTTGGAGGCTTGCTCATTCCGGTCCTTGGACTTGCCGCTCTTGGCGATGGAAACCCCATTTCCGGTTTCGGTGTAATTATGGAAAATACACCAGAAAAGCTAAATGCAATCGGCGGGGCTTCCGATCCAGTGCCATTTGGAACGATGTTCACGGGAATGCTGCTTGTCAACCTTTTCTACTGGGGAACGGCGCAGCATATCATGCAGCGGGCGCTTGCCGCGAAAAACCTGAAGGAAGGTCAAAAAGGATTGATAATTGCCGCATTCCTAAAATTGCTCGGACCTGTCTTTTTAATCCTGCCAGGCATCATCGCCTTTAATATTTTCGGGTCTGGATTAAGCTCGGTGGAGGCTTACCCGATGATCGTCAACCATGTTCTGCCTACACCACTGGTCGGATTCTTTGCTGCCGTATTATTTGGTGCCATTCTTTCATCATTCAACTCGGTCTTGAATTCAACTGTTACACTTTTTACTCTGAATATTTACAAGCCCTACTTTAACCCTAATGCCTCTGATAAGGATCTGATTAAGAAGGGGAAAATGATTGGAATTGTACTTGCGGTATTTGCTATGTGTGTCGCACCTTTATTGGCGTTAGCTTCAGAGGGGTTTTTCCAATACTTTCAAATGGTAAACGGCTTTTATAATGTGCCAATTTTAACGATTATCCTCGTAGGCTACTTAACGAAAAGAGTTCCGGCGATTGCGGCCAAAATTTCGCTGGCATTGTTTATCGGAGTATATGGGTTTACCCAGCTGGTGTGGGATACAGGGTTGCACTATCTTCATATCCTGGCAATTTTATTTGTCGTATGTTCTCTGCTGATGCTGGCAATTGGATACTTCAAACCTAGAGACACTAATTTTGTCCTTGAAGATGCAAATGTCGTGGAATTAACACCTTGGAAACTATTGTACCCAATGGGTATTGCAGCTACAGCCGCTATGATTATTGTGTATACGATTTTCTCTACTTTTGGAATCGCTTCATAGTAGCGATGTTAAAATCCCCTGCGAATCTTCCGCAGGGGATTTGCTGTATCAGGCGAAGGAGCCTTTAAGCCTGATGGCCTGGGAGAACTCTTCGGCAAGGTTTTCGAAAATCCTTTTTACCGGCAGAATGGATTTGATTTCGTGGACTCTTGCCCCGGCAAAGACAAGTCCGTTATCGACATCTCCGTTCATCGATTGAATCAGGGAGTCGAAGGTGCAAAAGCGGTAGGAGCAGTTTTTTAGGCAATCCCTGCATTTGGTGATCCTTAGCTTGTCCGAATTCAACAGCAGATGGGTGAATTGGTTGGTGATGACCCTGCCGCTTAAGCCAACCGTCGTTTTGATAAGCATGGTATCTTCTTTCCGTGCTTCCACGTATTTTTGCTTAAACGCAAGTGGGGCATCGCATTCCTCGCTGGCAACGAACCGTGTCCCCATCTGCACTCCGGATGCGCCCATTTCAAGCGCCTTGGCGATGTCTGCTCCTGTTAAAATGCCCCCGGCAGCGATTACGGGAATATTAACCGCTTCGACGACCTCGGGTAAAATCTCGAACAGCGGCCTGTCGGTGCCGAGGTGGCCGCCAGCTTCACAACCTTCCACAACAACGGCAGCGGCTCCGAGCTTTTCGGAGATCCGGGCCAGCTTCGCCGACGACACGATGGAGAGCACCGGGATGCCAGCCTGCCTGCCCCATGCATACATATCCCGGGATATACCAGCCCCCGAAATGATGAAATCCACTTTCTCTTCAAGCGCTGCCTTCATTTTCTCCGCAAAGTCATTCATCGCAAATAACACATTCACCCCAATGAACCCCTTATTGTTTGTAAGCTTCCTTGCCGTTCTGATGTGATGGCGCAGTTCCTCTACTGAAATCCCGGTGCCTGAAATAATTCCGATGCCGCCTGCATTCGCAACGGCTGAGGCCAGGCCGCTGAGAGAGATTCCAATTCCCATGCCTCCCTGGATAATTGGAAAGGAGCTCACCATATGCCCAATCTTTAGCTGCGGAAAATTCAACTTCATCATCCCCGTTTCTATAATAGTTAAAATATTCTTTTGGAGTTTAACACGTATTTTTAAAAAAGGATGTGATATTTATTACTAGGTACTAAAACTTTATATTAAAGTTAGCTGCCAATCACTCACCTTTTATTACTTCCACATATGATAATAATAATCAAAATCACTATCTATATTAATTTTTAAATTAAAATTATTATTATTTATTTATGTAAAAATGTGTGATATTATATGATTATAAACAGTAAAACACAATAAACACCTGGCCTTTAGCGCGAATTGGGATAGTGATTATTATTCTCAATTAGGCGCTGTGATAATGAGAAAAACGGTAACAAGGATGGAAGAGGAGGAGGAAGGAATATGCTAGCAGAAACAAAAACAATTGGGCAATCCTCGATGGCAGAAGCCAGCTGGCTTGATAAAGCGAGACCGCATGCTGAACTTATTGCTGCCCTATTTAGCGGGGTTCTCATCCTTGCGGGTTGGCTATTGTCACAAAACGGATTGGGCACTGTATCAGCAATGGTCTATCTTGCTGCGTATGCAATAGGAGGATATGCCAAAGCAAAGGAAGGCATTGAAGAAACGATTGCCAACAAGGAATTGAACGTGGAAATGCTGATGATCCTCGCAGCCATTGGTTCGGCCATCATTGGCTATTGGACGGAAGGTGCGATTTTAATCTTTATATTCGCATTGAGCGGTGCGCTTGAAACCTACACGATGAATAAGAGCCATAAAGAGATTTCAGCCTTGATGGACCTGCAGCCTGAAGAAGCCCTTCGCGTGACAAATGGAGTGGAGGAAAAAGTTGCAGTTGCCCAATTGAGGGTAGGGGACCATATTCTGATTAAGCCTGGCGAGCGCGTTCCATCCGACGGGAAAATCATCGAGGGGCAGACCAACCTTGATGAAGCGGCCATTACCGGCGAATCGGTTCCTGTCAGCAAAGCGGTTAATGGTGAAGTTTTTGCCGGCACTGTCAATTTACGCGGAACCATTACGGTGGAAATCACAAAGCCAAGCAGCGAGACTTTATTCCAAAAAATCATCGCACTGGTTCAGACCGCACAAAGCGAAAAGTCTCCATCCCAGCAGTTCATTGAACGCTTTGAAGGACGATACGTCAAGACTGTCCTGATTGTTGTGGCCCTGATGTTGTTTGTGCCCCATTTCCTACTGGGCTGGAGCTGGACGGAAACATTTTACCGGGCGATGATCCTCCTAGTGGTGGCTTCCCCCTGTGCGCTCGTAGCCTCGATCATGCCAGCCACTTTATCGGCCATTTCAAACGGAGCACGCCATGGCATCCTGTTTAAAGGCGGAGTGCACCTCGAAAACCTTGGCAACCTTCGGGCGATCGCGTTTGATAAAACTGGTACTTTGACGAAGGGAAAACCTGAAGTGACGGATGTCATCGTACGCGAGGACGTAACAGTGGAAGAGCTGCTGAAGAATGTCGCTTCGATTGAGAAGTACTCCAACCACCCCCTTGCCGCAGCGATTGTCACCTATGCCTCCGAACAGGAAAGGAGCTTTCTCAAGCCTGAAAAGATGGAGGATGTCGCCGGCTTTGGTGTTCAGGCGGTGATTGATGGAGTCCAGTGGAAGGTAGGGAAGGCGGATTTCGTCGGCCGTGAAGCGGCGCTTCAGTTCCAGGATGGAATTGCCTCAAAGCTGGCACAACAGGGGAAGACAGTTGTTTTTGTCCGGGATGGTAAAGGCATCGCAGGTTTATTGACGCTAAAGGATGTTGTTCGCGAAGAAACGGTAGCGGCGATTAAAGCATTGAAGAATGAAGGCATCAGGACTGTGATGCTGACCGGTGACAGTGAAAAAACAGCAATGGCGATTGCAGGAGAAAGCGGCATCGATTCGTATATCGCCGAATGCCTTCCGCAGACCAAAGTGGATGAAATGAAAAAGCTGAAGGAGCTGCATGGCACCGTGGCCATGGTAGGAGACGGAATCAATGATGCACCGGCGCTGGCTACCGCTTCGGTTGGAATTGCGATGGGGGAAGGAACAGATGTCGCCCTGGAGACGGCGGATGTGGTGTTAATGAAAAACGACTTGCCCCGAATCGCGGAGGCCGTCAAGCTGTCAAAGAAAATGAACAGAATCATCAAGCAAAATGTCGTGTTCTCGATCGCCGTCATTATGGTGCTGATCGCCTCCAATTTCATGCAGTCGCTCGCCTTGCCAATGGGAGTCATCGGCCATGAAGGAAGCACCATTCTGGTGATCTTGAACAGCCTGCGACTGTTGCGTTCATAAACAGGGAAGAGGGTGCCGAGGCACCCTCTTTTATTATAGTAAAAAAATGAATTTCACCTTGTAATCCGCTTTTGAAAACATTTTACCTTGGCTTTGGGTGTTTGGGTGTTGCTGCTCCAAGCCGATTTTAATCAAACGTTTGATTAGATGGGTTTGTGGGTTTTAGTGCGATATAATATTTTTCCAGCACCTATATTTCGCGGAGGACGCTTTCCAAATCAGGATATCCTCCTGAATCGTCTCCCTGCGGATCATCGGATTCCAGTACCCAAGCCTTTGATGCAGGCGCCAATTCGCCATCGTGATTTTTCACAAATGGAGTATGGATGTGATAGGCCTTGTCGCCTTTTTTCACTGTATAGCCCAAGTGGTATTGATCACCCTGGCCTTCCTCTTCAAAAATACCGATATCATTCAGGTTGTATTTCTCCATATATTCACTTGATGCATGCTGCAATTCCCGCAGGATTTGTTCCCTAGGTAAAAAATCCATTATGTTCGCTCCTTTTCCTGTAATCCTCTCTCCTTAATATGGCTGTTTTTGGTTTATTTATTTTAAAAATTAGGGTAGCCTTGAAGAACGTGCATCAAATCAGGAAGAAGGTAATTTCATTGAAACTGAGTGTTCTGGATCAATCGGTGATAAGCAAAGGGTCCAGCGGAAAAGATGCCCTAAGTAACACTGTCGAGCTGGCCAGGCTGACGGATGAACTCGGATACACCCGTTTCTGGGTGGCTGAGCACCATAACAGCAATGGAATGGCGGGCTCTTCACCGGAGATATTGATTTCCCATCTAGCCTCCAATACGAAAAGAATCCGGGTCGGTTCCGGAGGCGTCCTGCTGCCGCAGTACAGTCCTTATAAAGTGGCGGAGAACTTCAAGCTGCTGGAGACGCTTTTTCCGAATCGGATTGACCTTGGAATCGGCCGCTCGCCGGGAGGGTCACCAGCAACACGCATGGCGCTGACGGATGGACTAAGGCGCAGCCTGAACGAGTTTCCTAGGCAAGTCAGGGACTTGCAGGGCTTTCTTGGCAACAGATTGCCTGAAGACCACCCCTACCATGAGGTAAAGGTTTTTCCTTCACCGGAGACTTTGCCGGAGATGTGGCTCTTAGGAATCACCCACCGGGGCGCACGAGTGGCCGCCGAAAACGGAACAGCTTTTACCTACGGGCATTTTATCACCCCGGTCAATGGGAAGCGGGCAATCGACTATTATTATGAAAACTTCCAGCCATCCCCCTTGCTTGGTAAGCCGAAAGTGAATGTCTGTATTTTTGTTGTCTGTGCCCCCACCCAGGAAAAAGCTGAGGAATTGGCGCTAAGCCAGGACCTGTGGCTCCTGGCAGTCGGGAACGGCGGGGATACCCGGATTCCTTCAGTGGAGGAAGCGAAAGCAAGGGCCTTGTCAGCTGAAGACCGTGCGAAGGTTCTGGAAAACCGCAAGCGGATGATCATCGGGACACCTCAAAAGGTTCGCGACGAACTACACCGGTTAAGTGAAAAATACCGGACAGATGAATTCATGATTATCGCGAATGTACATGATTTTCAAGAAAAGCTTCGGTCCTATACGCTGCTGGCAGAGGCTATTTTATAACAGTCCGTTATTGGGCTGTTTTTTTTATTTTTTTCGTATATGTTAAGTCGCCAATGGATTTCCTTGG
>NZ_LIGG01000001.1:1475483-1483794 GCF_001273925.1 Bacillus sp. FJAT-27251
AATTTCATTTTATGCGGTAGCGTGGTCGCCAATCGGCCTTCTTAATGCCCGCCATTCCTACCAGCAACTCGGGATTTGTAACAAAACTTCTTTTTTTTGGCAAACAGCCATTGCAAAATTTACCAAATAGTTATATACTACATTACAACAGTAATGCACTAGTTGGGAAGGGGGCGTGGCTCATGCTGAATAGCGAGAGTACTAAGCCTATTTATGTGCAAATTGCCGAGTGGATGGAGTCGGAGATCCTGAACGGGCATTTTGAAGCGGACCAGAAGGTATATTCGCAATATCAATTAGCCGACATGTATACCATCAATCCGGCAACGGCTGCGAAGGGGCTAAGCCTCCTGGCGGATGAGGGAATTTTATATAAAAAGCGGGGGCTGGGAATGTTTGTAGCGGAAGGGGCAAAAGAGAAAATCGTCAATAAACGTAAAAACCAAACGCTGAAGCGGCTTGTCCGGGAGCTGGTGCTGGAGGCCGAGCGCCTCCAAATCAGCAGGGAGGAGCTCATAAGCATGATCCATGAAGCCAAGGAAGGGGAGGGAATGCTGTGAAGGTGGTCGAGTGCAATGATTTGACGAAAGCCTATCTGAAGAAAAGAGCCCTGAAAGGACTTACCTTTTCAATACAAGATAATAAAATCACCGGGTTGATTGGACGGAACGGAGCAGGAAAAACCACTCTCCTAAAGTTGATCGCCGGTTTCACAAAGGAAACCTCGGGACAAATAAGGGTGTTTGGTGAACGCCCTTTTAACAGCCTGAGCGTTTCTGCCAATTCAATCTTCGTTGATGACCAGATGAGTTTCCCGCCAGCCCTGCAGTTAGGGGAACTGCTGGAAGAAGCTGCCCGCTTTTATCAAAATTTTGATGCTGGGCTGGCCAAAAGGCTGTTCGATTATTTTGGATTTGAGGCGGACGGGTACCACAACCGCCTTTCGAAAGGGAAAACAAGCATTTTCAACGGAATTGTCGGCATTGCATCCCGTAGTCCGCTGACAATCTTTGATGAGCCGACAACCGGTATGGATGAGAGCGCGAGGAAGGATTTTTACCGTGCTTTGCTCAAGGACTATATTGCCCATCCGCGGTCAATCATTCTTTCAAGCCATCACATCGATGAGATTGAAGACTTGCTCGAAGATGTCCTGCTGCTGAAAGAAGGAAAACAGCTGCTGCATGAGCCGATTTCCGAACTGAAAGAATGGGCTTACGGCATAAAGGGGCCTTCCGAAAAGGTTCTGAAAGCATCGGAAGGCCACGATATTCTTTATAGGCAGTTAACAGGTGCCGACACATTGTATGCGGCTGTCCGGGATTTCTCGGGTAACCTCCCCGACACGGCGGCCGGAGCAGGACTTGAGGTAACTCCTGTCAGGGTCAGTGACCTTTTTGTATACCTGACCAACGAAACGAAGGGAGGAATTGATGATGTCTTTCGCCAGAACTAAATTGGGTGACATCGTGAAAAAGCAATATGCATTCAAGCTGAAAGCCCATATTGATTCCTACAGCTCGCTGATGGGCATCCAGCTGCTCGCTCTTTTGTTTTCGTTCGGCGGCGTTGGTTCCATGGGGTCCTACGGTGACGGGTTAGATTTGGAGGTAAAATATTATTCCGGCGATCTGGTGTTGATTTTCACCGTTATTTGGGCTTTTGTCACTGCGACCACCCTGACGACGAGACCCTATCGCAATCATGATTTTACTTTTGTATCCAATCGTCTCACCAGCTCACTCTCAAATGTCCTGTTTCTTGCAAGCATCTCCCTTGCCGGCGCCGTAACCGCCATGCTTTCCGGTAATTTGCTGAAGGTTTTTGTTTATATGTTTGCGGACGGGCCGATTTACAATCAGGGTACTGGCTGGGCAGACCTGGCAGCGGGAACGGTCATTGCCCTGTTTTATCTATTTCTGATTACCTCGGCAGGCTATTTAATAGGATCGCTGGTGCAAGTGAGCAAGCTTTTTGTCATCCTGATTCCCGTAGTATTTTTCGGCTCGCTATTCCTTGATGCTGTTGCCAATAGGGAGCCTATCGTGAACAGTGTTTTTCAGTTTTATATCATGGAAAGTTCACTATTGCTGCTGATGGTTAAAACATTAATCACTTGTGCTGTCTTGCTGGCCGCAGCGGTGGGCATCCTGAACAGACTGGAGGTAAGGCGATGAGCAGCTTTGGTATTGTTACAGCGATATTGCCTATTCTTATAATCGGTACCTTGATTGGCACGGTTTTCCTCATGTTTAAAATCCGCAGCAGATTCATGAGCGTAAAACTCACTTATTGGCTGCTTTTCATTTATGCTGTGCTCCTGCTGGTCGCAACAGCTGCTGCTCCTTTCGTTACAACAGACGTTGAGGGAGACGAAAAGGTGGTGCAATCGAACCATGATGAAATGATGAGCGACCTGTATACGAAGGTTAGCAGCGGCAGGATTTCCGAAATCGACCCAAAGCACTTAAAACAGGAAAATCATTTTGATGACTTTGATGGGAATGTGTTATACATTTCTCTGAGCGCAGGCATGGATGGTTCCCAAATCTATGTAGATAAAAAGAATAAGGATGATAGAACGGTAGAGTTCTATATTTTCGGCACCGAGCTGCTTGTAGATGATATGGATTTTTCCCAGCATGTGCCACCATCCAGGGTTGAGCTTTCGGGAAAACATATGACGATTAGCCCTGTTCAGCAAAAGGTCACCATTTCAATTGCCAGTGATAGTTTCCCGGTCAGGCAAAGGACCGGCCAGCCTTTCATGGACCATAGCATGAGCAGCGGCGGACAGATTCTCTATTTGCGCATTCCGGAAGATGTGAAGGTAGATGCCGGCGAGAATCTGTATTTGGAGTATGTGGATGAATAGAAAGAGAGATTGGTGCAGGATGATCATTTTATAAAAAATAAAAAAACAACAAGGGGACAGAGGCTGTCCCCTTGTTGCTTTTAAAATGGGTATTTCCGCGGATTGGTCTGGGCGGATATCCATTGGGTTGTGGAGAATTCCTCGAGTGACCATTCTCCGCCAAAGCGGCCAAGGCCGGATGCTTTTTCACCGCCAAAGGCCACAAGCGGCTCATCATTGACGCTCTGGTCGTTAACATGGACCATGCCTGTTTCCATTTTCCTGGCTACTTCAACGCCTTTTTCGACCGAGCCGGCGTGGACGGCGCCGCTCAGGCCAAATGGAGTATCGTTTGCAATCCTGATGGCGTCCTCCTCATCCTCTGCGGAAATAATCGTAACGACAGGACCGAACATCTCGTTCCTCGCCGTGGCGACTTCGTTTGTTCCTGTTAAAACAAATGGACTCATCACACTTCCGTTCACCTCGCCCTCAAGCAGGACCTCGGCTCCCTGTTTTTTCGCTTCCTCAATTTCGCCAAGAATCCTGTCAACAGCACCGCGGTTGATCAAAGGGCCAATCATCGTGTCCTGTTCGCTTGGGTCGCCTGTTTTGATGGTTTTGGCTTTCTCAATAAAGGCCTGGACAAAGTCATCCTGAATGCTTTTATCAACGATAATCCGGTTGATTGCCATGCAGATTTGGCCGTTGTGCATGAATTTGCCAAAAATGGCCGAGTTTACGGCGTTTTCAATGTTTGCGTCCTTCAGCACGACGAGGGCATTATTGCCTCCGAGCTCAAGTGCCACTTTCTTAATGTTTTTACCAGCAACAGAACCGATGTGGCGTCCGACCGGAGTCGAGCCTGTAAAGGAAATCAGACGCGGAATGGGATGTTCAACGAACGAATCGCCAATTTCGCCGATGTCACTGACCGTTACATTGAATACTCCTTTTGGCAGTCCGGCCTCCTCGAAGATTTTCGCAAGAACCGTACCGCCTGACATCGCGGTCTGCTCATCCGGCTTCAGGACGACTCCGTTGCCAATGGCCAGGGAAGGTGCGACCGACCTCATGGACAGGTACATTGGGAAGTTGAACGGGCTGATAACGCCAACAACTCCCAGCGGTTTACGGTACACCCTGTTTTCTTTGCCGGGTACCAGGGAAGGCACCATTTTTCCTTCCAGTCTCATTGGAAAAGAAGCGGACTCCCGTGTAATGGCGATGCAAAAATCAATCTCTACATTCGCTTTTATATGGGTCGAACCTGTCTCTGCTACGAGCAGCTCGACAAGCTCCTTGCGCCTTTCGGTCATGATGCGGACTGCATTCTCCATAATCGTCGAACGCTCGAATGGATTTGTGTTCTCCCACTCTTTTTGCGCTTCTTTGGCAGATTCATAGGCTTCGTTAATGTCTTCTATGCCAGCCATTTTAAATTCAGCGACCACTTCATCATTGTAAGGGTTCGTATCGTTATAGGTGGATTTTCCAGTTCCATCGCGCCATACTCCGCTGATGTACTGCTTGTTCAAATCCTGATAGCGCTCCATCGAATTCACTCCTTTTATCAGTTCTCATTTCTCTTTTACCCTGTAATCAAGATTTAAAAAGCACACCCAAGAGGGGATATTATAAGCAAATAAAAACAGTGCAGCCTCAAGCAGAGCTGCACTGTTTCTATTAAAAGCTATTGAAGGGCGCGGTCCGCATTGACAATCCCATGGCCAAAATACGGATCATGTCCGGTTTTGCCGGCATCATCTGCAGTCTGCTGAAGGCGGGTAATCACTTGGGCCGGCTTCAAATCAGGATATTCGGCGATCACAAGGGCTGCTGCCGCTGCCACCTTTGGGGAAGCCATGCTTGTTCCCATTGCCCAGCCGTAGCTGCCCCTTGAAACAGGAATGGTTGAATAGGCACGCGCTTCATTGTCCCTCAGGCTTGTATCTCCCGCCGCGTTCGGCCAATTTTCGCCATAATCGCCGCCCGGGGCCGCCAGCTCGGAATTTCCATAGTTGGAGTAATAGGCCAGAGTGTCGCGATTGGTGGAAGAAGAGACGGAAATCACCCAAGGAATATCCGTGAATGTATCGAATAATGGACCAGTCCATTGGGCGCCCTCGCCTTGCTTGGTCAGCATCTTTTTGCCCAGATCGATTCCATTATTTCCATTCGCACCCACGATGATCATGCCTTTGCTTTTGGCATGGCGGACCGCACGGGAAGCAGACAGATGAAGGGCCCGGTCCTGCTCATCATTCATGATCGAATAAGTTCCAAGGCTGAGGTTTGCGACATCGGCACCATCATCGGCAGCCGTAGTGACAGCGTTAAGGATGGCTGTCCAGCTCATGCGGCCGTTATGGTCGGATACACGGTAGGAAGCGATGCCAAGCTCAGGTCCAACCCCTAGTACTCTGCCATTGGCGGCGATGGAGCCGGCGACATGGGTGCCATGGGTTCCCGCGTCCCGCAGGGCGTCTGCTTCGGTTGCTCCATTAAAGAACGCCTTGCCGTAGAGGAAATTCTCCTTCAAGTCAGGGTGGAAGGCATCCACACCAGAATCGATAACAGCGACAAGTACGTCGTGGCTTCCGGCATTCTTTTCCCATACCATTCCATTATTGGTTACCCGCTTGATATCCCATTGGTACTTGTCATGCAGGTCGGCTCCGGAATACAAGGCAGGGGAAGCTGCTGCCCGCAGGTCCACTTCCATTTGGACTTCAAGCGGAGAGATTTCAATGTCTTCCACTACTTCCTGAATATTGCTGATCTGTTTTGCTTTTTCAATGAACCCAGGGTCACTTGATTGCACACTGACAACGCCAACCTGGGGGATTTCCTGAAGAACCTCTGCACCGGATTTCTCTAACTGTGTTAATGATTGTTCATTAATGCTGTTGCTTGAGAATACAACTATGTACTCTTTTGGCTCCTCGGCGCTGACAGCCTGGCCGCTAAAAGCCAGCAGTCCTGCCAGTGCCAAACCTGACATCCATTTTTTCATCCTTCTCCTCCTTATGGAAAAATATTGTTATTAGTATGATTATAAGTAAGGAAAGAATGGTTGTTAAACAATTCTTAATCTTCCGAACTAAATTGCATCCTACTGCCTAAAGGGGAGACATGGGAATGGCCATTATTAGTACAATGGAGATGGGAGGAAGGTTGCAAAAGCGTGCAGTGGGAACGAGGGCAAAAAAAGAACCGCCGGGTTAGGAGAAATACCTGACGGCTCCATTAGATGTGATTAAAGCAGCTTAACGAGTTCCTCTTCAAGCTTGGAAGGCTCGGTAGTCGGGGCATAGCGTCCCACTACAGAACCATTTTTGTCGATGAGGAACTTGGTGAAATTCCATTTAATTCTTGGAGATAAGAGTCCGTTTTTCTGTTCTTTTAAAAATTTGAAAAGAGGTTCGGCGGAAACGCCGTTGACGTCCACTTTGGCAAAAATCGGGAAACTGACTCCGTAGTTGACCTGGCAAAACTGGGTGGTTTCCTCGATGTTGGCGAACTCCTGGTTGTTGAACTGGTCGCAGGGGAAACCTAAAATCTCGAGGCCCTGATCCCTGTATTTTTCATACAGCTCCTGAAGGCCCTTGAACTGTGGAGTCAGGCCGCATTTGCTGGCGGTATTGACGACCAGGAGCACCTTGCCTTCATAATCGCTTAAAGATTTTTCACTGCCATTTGCTGTTTTTACCTTAAAATCATATACTGTGGCCATCGGAATCCCCCTTTAAATGAAAACCTATAGATTTATCTTACCTTGGCTGATTTTTAGGGACAAGTTTAAGCCGATATTGGAACAAGACTGGGAGTGCTTCAATGAAAGACATAAAGGAATTTTACTATGATAAATTGCTGAACATCAGGACAGGCAAAGGGCAGAGGGATAATGAAGGGTCCTTGCACTATCACCCTTATGAGCCGACACCATATGGGGCGCTGGAGGAATTGTTCAAACAATATGAAGTGGACAGTTCCGACCGTATTGTCGATTTTGGCTGCGGGAAAGGAAGAGTGAATTTTTTTATCCATTATTTTTATGGCGCATGTATTGTGGGTGTCGAGATGAACGAAAGGTTTTATCAGGAAGCCGTTGAAAACCTTAGAACCTACCAGAGGAAAACAAAAAAAGCAGCAGGTTTGGAGTTTTGCTGCTGCCTCGCCGAAGACTATCAAATTAAACCTGAAGACAATGTATTCTATTTCTTCAATCCGTTTACCATCCAGATTTTTATGAAAATCATTGGCAATATCCTTAAGTCTGCGGAGAAGAGGAGACGGAAGATTGAACTGGTTTTGTATTATGGCTCAGAGGACTATATGTTTTTCCTGGAAAACCAGACACCATTTGAATTAATGGAGGAAGTTTTGCTGCCAGGAGTCTCCGAACGGGATCCTTTTGAGAGGTTTTTAATCTACAGGCTAGCTGAATAGAAAAAGCGGAATAGCCGGTTTGTGCTCTTCCGCGCTTGGCCACTGGAACTTTAGAGGGAGACTCTGACTCCGCCGTCTTCGCTGATTTCAAGTGTTGTGTAGCTTTCAAAAGGCTCCATGCTGGTGATTTCATGTTTAACGGGGCTTGCGAAACTTTCCATATAACTTTTATAAACTTCAGGGTTTTTGATGATGTGGTAAAAATACACCCGCTTCCCGTTTACCTCATCACTGCTCCTCAGCTGGAACTGTTCCTGAAGCTGTTCTTTGAACCAGGATCTCGCTTCTTCGTGGCTGCTGAACTCCGGCTTGCGCTCCAGCAGGGCGTCCAAATTAGTGTTCACGTTTATATCGCTCCTTTCTTCTGCAGTTAGTATGTCCGTTTTTGCTTTCTGCATTCGGCAATGCAAGGTGGCGTGGAGGTTATACATCAACTTCCCGTGAATGGTTGCATGGACCTTTTTCGGGATAAAGTAAGATTGAGAATCAAGGAGAAAAGGAGAGATTGGATGAACACGGACAAAGGGGAAGAGCGTGCTGCACCGACGGAAGAGTCCAAATACATTCAGCAGCATCTTGCCAATGAACGGACCTTTCTGGCCTGGATCCGCACGGCAATCGCGATTATTGGAGTAGGATTTTTGGTGACGAACCTTCACTACACCATGCGGCAGACACTTTCGCCCGCAGGAGACCTGCTTGCGACCATCATTGGACTGTCTTCCGTCAGCCTGGGTATCATCACCATTATCCTGGCCACCGTCGTCTATTTGAAAAAAATCAATACCATTAATAAGCAAACCTTCACAGCCTCGAAAAAATACATCATTACACTCAGTATCTTCATTGCCTTCATCGCGCTAATGTTTGCTGTTTATTTCATTATTATTTAGTTGCTTGGATTACCGGGTTTGAGGGGCGCTTGGCTCTTCTCAAGGTCTATTTTTCTAACCGGGCGGGAGTTTTGGGTACAGATGCGTGTTGTCAGTGCCTGTTTTTTCGAGA
>NZ_LIGG01000001.1:1484235-1546178 GCF_001273925.1 Bacillus sp. FJAT-27251
GGTGCCTGTCAGTGCCTGTTTTTTCGAGGGAGCGCTGGTTTTGGGTACTGAAGGGGTCTGTCAGTGCCCGTTTTTTCGTGAAGCCCCGAATTTCGGTCACTGACGCCCCCCCAGCCTCCTTCCCGCCTCCAAACCAACCAAATTTCCCCCAACAATCCAGCATCAATTTCTGTTTTAATAAAAATAGATTATTTCATGCAACTTTTTCCAACATCAGAGCATCTATTCTGTTGAAGGGGCGAGGGAGAGGGGGACCGCGAGCATGGGTTTGGTCCAGAGACTAAAAGAAAAACAGGAGTCTGCTTTAAGCGAGCTGATGCAGCTGTATGGGGATTATTTGCTCCGCACGGCGGTCTTATTGCTGAAAGACCGGCAATCAGCAGAAGAAGCCGTCCAGGATGCCTTTATCACGGCTTACGAAAAAATAAGCCAGCTGGAAGATGAGAATAAAGTGAAAAGCTGGCTGACGGCGATCCTTGTGAACAGGTGCAGGGCTCAAATGAGAAAGCGGAACTGGAAGCATGTCTTCCTCTCCTTTGATCTGGTTGAGCGTTTCAGGGAGGATGACCTCCACCCGGGGCCGGAGGAGTCGCTGCTATTGCTGGCCGAAAACCAGCATTTATCAACCGCCATACAGGAACTCAACTATAAATATCGTGAAGCCATCATTCTATTTTATTTTAATGAAATGAAGATCAGTGAAATCAGCGAGCAGATGAATGTGAATGAAAATACCGTGAAGGCACGGCTCGCGCGAGGACGTTCATTATTAAAAGAGATCTTGATGAGAGGGGGAGATGAAAGTGGGGAAGGAAAGGTTAAAAAAACAGCTCGATAAGGAGCTGCAAAGTGTGAAATTCTCGCTGCAGGAGGAAGTGATGAAAAAGGTGCAGCGCCCTTCCTTCCCGCAAAGGCTTTCGGCCCTGCTGAATAAGGAAGTGGAAATTCCGCTGTTGCCCGTTGGCGTTGTACTGGCTCTTTTCTTCTCATGGGGAATCAAGGACATCATTCCTGAGGAAAACCAGCCAGACGGCAATAAAGAGCGCGAGCTGATTCAGGCGGGGGGCAACACTTACTGGAAGGATCTTTATGAAAAGGCGGCGGGAAAGAATGAAAATTAAAGTGAAAATAAAGCATCTTGTTGCGGCGCTATTAAGTCTGATTGTACTGCTTCCGCTGACCATCTTTTTCATCATCCCCCAAATCGAGCTCTATTCCGGGGAGAAGCAGCTTGCTGCACGAAACGCGGCAGGCAAGCAGAAAATCCTCCAATCCCTCGAGGGAAACGTGATGAACGGGCAAAAATGGGAAATCATCAGGCAGCGGATGATTGAAGACGGCAGCTATGGCAGGTTCGATGTGTACGTCGGACCCTCATCGACCCAGGTCTCCCACTATTCCGAAGATGCGAGGTTTTCCCTCGAAGAGCGGCTTCCCTATTTAAAAAGATATCTGGAGAAAGGGCCGGCAGACGGCTATCTCGTCAATGCAGCGCGGCAGCTCTCGCAATACTATCAAGGGAAAGGAAAACTGGAGGCAGCTGATGCCGTGTTAGTGCAGGGAATAGAGCGGATGGAGAAGAGTCAGCAATCGTGGCATCAGCATGAGCTCCAGCTGGAAAGAGCAGAGCTGTTCATCCGGCATAATGACTTTACGGCTGGGCGCGAGCTTTTGAATGAGCTTAAGGTTCAGGCAGAAAAAGAGCAAAGCGACCTAAAGGGCAATGTGGCTGCGCTGGAAGCGGAAATCCTGATCCGGGAAGACCGAATGGAGGAAGCAGAGAAGCTGGTTTCAGGTTCAATAGAAGAAATTAAAGCCCAATTTGAAAAGGAAAGGCAGGAGGTTTCCGATGATATGGAAGGGGAGCCCGTCGTCCTTTCCAGGCTCCAATCTTTACAGAACCATCTCGGGCAGGCGCTGGAGAGTGGAGAATCAGGCCTTTCGGGCGTTAAAGGAAGAATTGTGAGGAGTGATGGAACTCCTGTGTCAGGGGCGGGGGTGTTCCTGCGGGAAGAGGATAGCATCCAGTACAGCGTATGGGAGGGGGAGCCTTACCAGCTGCTCACCGACGGGGAAGGCCAGTTTGAATTTACTGGAGTGCTGCCGGGGAGCTATCAGATTTACCTTGGACTAACCTTTAACCAGATTGACGGCTGGGCCTATCCAATTCCGGCGGACCCGTGGATTGATTTGGACGGAAGCACAGCCGAACAGGTCGAAATCGTCCTTCATCCGCTGATTGAGCTGAAATCCCCTGTGAACCAAACGGAAATTTCAGCGGATCAGGTCACTTTTGCCTGGGAAGAGGTTGAAGGGGCGGCGTATTATGAACTTAACCTGGGAGTCGATGTGGAGAGCGGTTCAATCAGTTCACCATTTAAAAACCGGATAAAGGGAACGGAGCTTTCTGTTCCGATTGAACAGCTGTATGACAAGAGTGTTGGCATTACGTTCGAAGGGGACAGCTGGTCGACGGTGGATCCGGTATCCATCCTGGCTTTTACCAATACAGAAAATCGATTTTCTTGGTCAGTAAAGGCCTTCAATCAAGAGGGCGAGATGATTACCCAGAGCAACGGCTACCGCCTTGATGAAAAAACACTTGGGAACCTTCCTTTCTTTTACCTGAAGGAAAGGGAAATGAGCGCAGCCGATCAGCTCTTTTTGAATAAAAAAATCCCCGAAGCATACAAAGCTTACCAAGAAAGCTATGAAAAAAACAAAGACGCCCAAAGCTTACGGATGCTTTCGCGCCTCAAGGGATGGGAGAAAGAAATGAAGGGAAATGCAGCTTCCGATAACTACCAGCTGCAGTGGGCAGAAATCTCAATCTCCCCTGATGATGCCTTTGATATGGCTAGCTATTACGCAGAAAAGAGGGACTGGCGGAACTACCAACACTGGTACGGGAAATACCTTGAAAGGGAGAAGGCGCCTTCCGAGTATGCAGCAGGCTACCATGCTGCGGTGCTGATGAAGCAAGGGAAACAGGAAGAAGCCCGGAAGGCTTTTAAAAAGGCGATGGAGCTTGATGCAAGCAACCGTTTCATTGGCAGCTGGCTGGCCCTTGAACTGCAGGCTGGCAGACCATTTAATGAGGCAGCTTCCCTGGCGGAGAAGTATCCTGAGCGCTCCATTGGCAGTGAAGTGAGAAACTGGGCCTCGATGATCAGGAAGATGGCGGTTGAAGCAGAGGGAAACAACCAAGATTACCGAAGAGAGCTTCATGAAGGGATACAACTGTACCTGGACGGCAGGGAAAAAGAGCTGGAAGAATGGCTAAATAAGACGGATGAAGAGCAGATGAAAGCATTTGTGAAGGGTGTGAAAGAAGTAAGATAAGGCGGACCGTTCCGCCTTGAAAGGACAGTCAACAAGCAGCCAAAATTAGCAGCTAAAAGATATCACTAACATAAAAACGGCTGGAAAAATCCGGCCGTTTTAAAATTAACTTTAGGGTCGTCCTCAATCAGGGTTGTCCCATTAGGGCCATTTTAATCGATCGTTTGATTAGTATGTCCTATATGGGTATAGAGGCAGGAGGTTCTAAACCTCCCGCAATTTTTGGTTGAGAGCGCTCAGCTGGGCTTCGATCTCGGCAATCTGTTTTTCCAGGGGAGACAGTTTTCCATCCACATATTCCAGTTTCTCCAAGTCATGCTGCAGCCGGATATATTCCGCTTTGAGCTCTGCAATCTGATATTCGATTTCTTTTTTATCCATTGCTTCCATTCCTCGTTTCTATGGGCATATCCCTCATTATAGCATTGCTGAATACCGCTCCAAAAATTTCATAACATGTAATATTTGTTACCAAACTGGAAAAATATTTTTATAGCTTTTAGGAATAAAAGACTGCGGGGACGGGAATAATGCTACCAAGAGCAGCAAAACAATTAATCATTCAATCTCACATCAAATTATAAATCAGGATTAAAATAGGAGGTAAAACAACATGAATATGATGGAAGAAAAAACATTAACGGACTTCGTGAACGAAAATCAATTCGCTCTAGATGATTACCTTGACTACTTAATCGATGCAACTTCCGAGGGACAATAATAGAAACGTCCAAAGCATTTGGGAATCACTCCAAATGCTTTTGTTGTCTTGTGGGTTGAGGGTCTGCGCATTCAATGACTGATATTTGATTTATCAAGGGTGTATCTGTAAAATTAAAAGGGTACATTTATTTTAATTTTGGAGAGTGAATACTTTTGGCTGAAGTGCCCATAGGTTTAATTATCTTTCTGGTTGTTCTAATCATTTTTTCTGCTTTCTTTTCATCAGCGGAAACTGCGTTTTCAAGCGTGAACAAAATCAGGCTGCGGAATTATGTAACTGAGAACAAGCCTGGAAGTAAAAAGGCCTTATACATTTCTGATAATTTCGATAATGCTTTATCTACGATTTTGATAGGAAACAATGTCGTGAACATTGCGGCTTCAAGTATTGCGGCAAGTGTGTTCACCGGTCTTTTTGGCGCAGGTACCGGCCTTGTGGTCAGCACCCTGGGCATGACCATCCTGATCCTGATTTTCGGTGAGATTTTGCCAAAGTCGATTGCGAAGGAAAACGCAGAAAGCTATTCCCTGAAGATTTCGGGAATCCTGCTGCTGCTGATGAAATTGCTGACACCATTCAACTTCCTGTTCAGCAAACTGAAGGATGTCGTTTCCAGGACCTTTTCCAAAAACAAGGAAGCGTCTCCATCCGTGACGGAGGAAGAAATTAAAGTAATGGTGGATATCAGTGAGGAAGAGGGCGTGATCAATAAGGACGAAAGAGAGCTTGTCCACCGCTCGCTGGAATTTAATGAAATTACCGTCGGCGAAGTGCTGACCCATCGGATGGATATGATTGCCGTGGAAGTAAGCCAGCCGATTGAAGAGATTAAACAGGTGTTTTTGGCGGAAAGATTTTCACGGATTCCCGTTTATAAAGAAAATATAGATAATATCATCGGCTTTTTATCCGAACGCGAATTTCTCTCGGAGCTGATCCAGGGCAAGGAGATTGTGGTTGAAAAATTGCTGCGTAAGCCAATGTTCGTGGTGAAGTCGATGAGGATCGCCTCGCTGCTGCCTGAACTGCAAAGAACGAAAAGCCATATGGCCATCGTCGTAGATGAATTTGGCGGGACATCGGGGTTGATTACGCTGGAGGATATTCTTGAAGAGCTTGTCGGCGAGATTTGGGATGAGCATGATGAGAAAGTGAATGTCATGACGAAGCTGAGCGATACCACATACGAATTTGATGCCCAGTTTGATCTTGATGATTTTGTCGAGATGTTCAATGTCCCAATGCCGGAATCGACCGCGCACAGCCTGGGAGGCTGGATTTTTGAATCGCTCGAGCGGATTCCAAAGCAGGGAGAAGGATTCATGTATGAAAACCTTGAGGTTTCGGTCCAGGAAGTTGATAACCACCGGGTGCGCCGGATCAAGGTAGTCGTGCTTGAGCGGAATGAAGAAGGAACAGAAGAAGAATAGTGTAAAAAAAGAAGCATCTGCCGCGGCAGATGCTTTAAATAAAGGGGAATACATTTACAGGATTCCCCGCTAAGCAAAATTTTATACATACCTTATTTCATGGATTGCGATTTTTTTACGCAAGCCTGTACGGCCTTGATGACAGCGGAGCGGAGCCCGTTTTCTTCAAGGCTGGCCACTGCTTCGATTGTTGCCCCTCCAGGTGAACAGACTTCATCTTTTAAGACACCGGGGTGCTTGCCCGTTTCCAGTACCATTTTTGCTGCCCCCAAAACGGCCTGTGAAGCGAATGCATAAGCCTGCTTCCGCGGCATTCCCTGAAGCACGGCCCCATCGGCCAGCGCCTCGATGAACATATAGGCATAGGCAGGCGAAGCCCCGCTTACACCGCTGACCACATCCATCAGATGCTCCTCTACAAATTCCACTTTGCCAAAGCACTGGAATATTTCCTTGATCAGCTGCTTTTCATCTTCTGAAATTCTATCATTTACGCTCACGGCCGCCATTCCTTCGCCGACAAGCATTGGCGTATTCGGCATCGACCTTGCCAGCTTGACTGGCCGGCCGAAGCGCTGCTCATTCTGTTCAAGGGTCTGCCCGGCAGCAATCATGATGATAATCGCTTCTTCCCGGATGCTGTCCCTGATTTCGGCAATGATGGAATCATATTTGTCGGGAGTCACGGCCAGGAAGAGGATGCTCCCTTTTTGGGCAACCTCCAAATTGTCATGGGTCGTGGCAATGCCGTAAGCTTCTTTCATTTCTTCCAGACTTCCCGGCGAGGGGTTGGAGGCATAAACATTCCGGGGGCTCACATATCCCGAAGAGACTAATCCGCCAATCATCGCTTTGGCCATGCTCCCACAGCCAATAAATCCAATTGTATCCATCTGTAAAATCCTTTCATTCCTAAAGTCAATAGCCTGATTATAACATGGAAGCAGAAAGACAATGAAAACAGCATGTCTCACCTTTGTCTTTCTGTTTGAAAACGCTGTAAAATGAAAGTGAATATACATCGAGAAAAGGGGGGAGTAAGGGGATGGAGAGCATCACGGTTGTTTCATTGCTCGATGTTATCGGCGAGCTGTTTTCGGATGAAATCTCAATTGCCGTATCCAATACAAAAGAATATATATATTACCGCCCAAGCAAGCGGATTGACTTGAAAATCAGGCCTGGCGATCCTCTTAAGGAAGGAACGATCGCCTACAAGGCAGTAGCATCGCAGCAAAAGGTATCCGAGTTCATCAACCGGGATTTATTCGGGATTCCTTACCATGGGATGGCTGTGCCCTTTCTTCATGAAGGGAAAATCGAAGGCTGCGTGACAGCCATCTTCCCGGCTTTGACGGACGGGAAATCGGTAGTCACGGTCAAAACGATGGACGGCTGGAAGCCGATTCCTTTTGGTGATGTCGTCCACTTGGAGGCCAGGGACAAAAAGACGCATGTGTATACAGCCGAGTACGAGGGTACGCATAAATACTCGCTTCAGGAGTTTGAGTACCTGCTGCCGAAAGACTATTTCATACGCTGCCACCGCTCATTTATCGTCAATGTGAACCACATTGAAGAAATCTTTCCCGACACTCATTCTACGTTTCTACTGGCCATGGACAATGGTGAACGGGTGCCTGTGAGCCAGTCATACTCCAGTTATTTCCGAAAACTGCTGGGTTTTTAGCAGGATTTTCTGCTTCATACATTGGATATGCTGCTTGGTCACAGTATCTTGTTTTGTATTCCAAATTTTCAGTCTTCCCTTTTTGCGTGGGTAAAATGAGAATAAATCTATTTACCAGAAAGGGATGGTAGCATGGGAAATTTGGAACGGATCAGGCACGAGGGCTTGCATGACAGAGTTGTCAGCCCTGAAGAAGCGGCATCATGGATACAGGATGGAATGACCTTGGGGTTAAGCGGATTCACACGTGCGGGTGACGTGAAAGCGGTGCCATTCGCTTTGGTGGAGCGGGCGAAGACGGAATCATTCAAAGTGAATGTCTATACAGGGGCATCGCTCGGATCGGATGTTGACAAGCTGTTTGCCGAGGCGGGAATCCTGGGCAAAAGACTGCCGTTCCAGGCGGACCCCACGATGCGGAAGGGAATTAACAATGGGGACTTCATGTTTGTCGATCAGCATCTTTCGCATACGGCGGAAATGATCCGGGCCGGAGTGATGGAGCCGGTTGATTTCGCAATTTTGGAAGCGGTTTCGATAACAGAGGATGGAATGATCATTCCGACGACGTCGATTGGAAACTCCCTCTCTTTTGCTCAGAACGCCAAAAACATCATTGTGGAAATCAATATGGCACAGTCCACTGAACTGGAAGGGCTGCATGACTTATATGAACCCGGGAAACAGGGAGAGCGGGAGCCGATTCCGCTGGCAAAAGCAGATGACCGGATTGGATTGAAAGGCATCAAAGTGGATGCCAGTAAAATAAAAGGAATCGTGTTCACCAACCAGGAGGATTCCCCTTCAACGATTGTCGCCCCGGATGAAGAAACGAAGATCATGGCTGAGCATTTATTGAACTTCCTCCGGGCGGAGATTGAGGCTGGCAGATTAACAGAGAAGCTGGCCCCGCTTCAATCGGGAATAGGATCGGTGGCAAACGCGGTTCTGCACGGAATGCTATATTCGGAGTTTGAGAATCTGGAAGTATACTCGGAAGTGTTGCAGGACGCGGTCTTTGAGCTGATGGATGCCGGCAAGGTCCGATTTGCCTCTTGCTGTTCGATTACATTGTCGGATTCCAAGATGAAAGAAGTGTTCAGCAACTTCGAGAAATACCGTGACCGACTGATCATGCGCCCTCAGGAAATCTCCAACCATCCCGAAATCATCCGCCGCCTCGGCCTGATTTCCATCAATACTGCCTTGGAGCTGGACATCTACGGCAATGTGAACTCAACGCATGTTCTTGGCACAAAGATGATGAACGGCATTGGCGGCTCCGGTGATTTTGCCCGGAACGCACGCCTGGCGATTTTTGTGACAAAATCGATTGCCAAGGATGGAAAGATTTCAAGCATCGTGCCGTTTGTTTCCCATGTGGACCACACTGAGCATGATGTCGATGTGATTGTCACCGAGCAGGGGTATGCTGATTTGCGCGGGCTCGCACCAAGGGAGCGGGTCGGGAAGATCATTGAAAACTGCGCCCATCCTATGTACCGGGAGCAGCTTCGGGAATACTACAAGGAAGCCCTTGAACGAGGCGGGCAAACTCCGCATGTACTTGAGAAGGCTTTGTCCTGGCATGTGAATTTTGCCAAGAACGGAACCATGCAGGGAGAGCTTGCGGAAGTAAAATGACGGAATTGGTTGACAATTTCGATGTTCTGCCCTAAAGATAGTAGTAATGAACTGTAAGCAGGGGTGGACATTGTGGGATTGGCTGAAGAATACGATGATCATTTAAAAGAAAAGAAGCATTCGATTTTGCGGGATTTAAATAGTCAAAACATTTCTGCTGGACTGATATCAAGCACATTGGTGATGACCGGTCCAGCCCTTATTATTTTACAGGCTTCGGCAAGCGGTGGGTTTACCAGCCAGCAAACGGTCAGCTGGATGTTTGCCGTCTACTTTTTCGGAGGGGTATACGGCATCTTGATGCCACTTTTGTTCCGGATTCCAATTACAGGAGGCCACTCGCTGACAGGAGTGGCATTCCTTGCCACGGCGACCGCACAGTTCACCTATCCGCAGCTGATCGGCGGTTATGTGATGTCGGGACTGCTGATCTTCCTGATCGCTGTGAGCGGGCTGTTCACAAGGATGATGAAATGGGTGCCGCGGGAAGTCATTTCGGCCATGCTTGGCGGACTGGTTGCTGGCTATGTGGTCCAGCTGGTTCCGGCAGTCAAGGAAATGCCGGTGGTGGGCGGGGCAGCCGTCGTCAGCTTTCTGCTGTGCACCCGCTACTCAAGGCGCATCCCCCCTGTGCTGGGAGCGATCGCCGCGGCTTTGGCGGCCCTCCTGCTGACAGATGGGCTATCCGCAGGTACTTCGCAGCTGGTTTTTTCATGGCCATCTTTTCAAATACCCGAATTTAGCATGATTGGTTTTTTAACCTTGTCCCTTCCGCTGGCGATGCTGATCCTCAGCAATGATGCCGCTCCCGGAATCGGGGCGCTTGAGAGCGGGGACTATAAGCCGCCTATCCGCAAAATTCTTACCGCAAGCGGTGCGTTTTCTGTGATGGCAAGTTTCTTCGGTGGGCAAAGCGCCAATATTGCCGGCATGATGACCGCGATATGCGCAGGGCCTGACGCGGGCCCGCGGGCAAAGCGCTATATGGCTTCGGTGGCTGCCGGGGCTGTAATCCTTGTCTTTGGAGTGTTTGCCTGGAAAATCGTCCCGTTCATCCAATCGCTTCCACAGGCCTTTGTTGCGATGCTTGCGGGCTTTTCGCTCGTTTCTGTCCTGTATGGCAGCCTGCAGTCAGGCTTTTCCTCCAGCAGGTATAAAATCAGCGCCTTGACCGCGTTTATCGTCACGCTGTCAGATGTCTCCTTTTTTCATATAAGTGCCCCCGTTTGGGCGCTTCTTATTGGAGCGTTTCTTGCCAGGACCGTGGAAAAGGCATAACAAGGCGAAGCCAATCCTGGTTTAGGCGACTTTTGTAAGAAAATTGCCACAAGCCCTTCGCTGTTTTAAAAAAAGTCCAGTTATAATGAAATTATGAGATAAATTCCTGATGCCCAGACAGCCCAGCCTTCAACAGATTCAAGGCTGGGTTTTATCATATCGACCATTCAGGAGGCGAACGTATGAAAAGTTTGATTGTTTACTGTTCTTCCCATGGTACGACATCGAAGGCCGCGTTGCTTCTGCGGAAGGAGCTGGAAGGAGATGTAGTGGTTGTCAATTTGAACCGGACGAAGCTTCACTCTGACATTGGGCTATTTGACACGGTGATTATTGGCGGCTCCATTCATGCCGGAAACATCCAGAATAAAGTCAGGAAGTTTATTAAAGAGAATTCTGCTGACCTGATGACAAAGAATATCGGGCTTTTTCTGTGCTGCATGCGCGAGGGACGGGAAGCGGAGCAGCAATTTGAGGGCGCTTTCCCATGCGCTCTCAGGGACCGGGCAATTGCAAACGGCATTTTTGGCGGGGAATTCCTTGTTTCCAAAATGAATTTCATTGAAAAGCAAATCGTCAAAAGGGTGGGCGGCGTTACCGAGGATACATGCAGGCTGAACACGCAGGCCATCCAGGATTTTGCAGATGTGCTAAACCGCTGGCACATCCAGGCGGAGGCCTCCATGTACAGCTTGGAACCATCCTGCTCCCCGGCCTTGAGTCTGTACTAGCGAATAAGATTGTTAGAAGCAGGGCTTGCGGCTTTGCTTCTTTTTTTGCTATACTCCCAGGGAATAAAAGTTAAAATTGTAAAAGGGGCACCGATTTGCTAACCTGTAAGGAGCAGGATTTGGTGGCTGGGGGTTGGTCTCATGGAATATGTTGATCCGATTAAAGACATAGAAAAGATTCAATGCATCAAGAAAAATTTACAGCAGCAATCACCGCGCGATTTATTGCTGTTTGTTCTGGGCATCAACACCGGTATCCGCATCAGCGATTTGCTGTCCATCAAGGTAGGCGATATCTGGGACGGACAAAAGCCAAGGGAATTCCTGTGTGTAGAAGATGGAAAAAGCGGGGACCAGAAGGCCTTTTACATCAACAGCAGCGTGGAGGAAGCCTTGAAGAGCTATTTGGGAAACGGGAACTTCAAGGAAGACGATTATCTTTTTAAGTCCAAAAAGGATAATATGCCAATTTCACGGCAGCAGGCCTACCGGATCATCAACCAGGCCGCTAAAGAGGTGGGCATAACCGGTAAGATCGGGACGCATACCCTAAGGAAAACATTCGGTTATCATGCCTATAGAAAAGGCATTGCCATTTCCTTTTTAATGTCAATCTTCAACCATCATACACCGTCTGAAACCCTGCGTTATCTGGGAATCGACAAAAACGATGAACAGCTGATTAAAGTGGATGTTAATTTATAAATATTGGATGATCAAGATGAAGGATGCTGCCGGCATCCTTTTTTGTGCTTATTGGATGAAAAGCTTGCCGAAAAGGTGAGGTTCCAAAAATTTGGGGTATGATATGGAATAGTTCGCAAAAAGCCATCATTCAAATTGCTGAATATCAGAAAAGGCCTGCATAAGGATTGGTCTAGTATGGAGGGGGGAATATAGATGACTTATATTTTATTGATTGTTGGTTTCGTTCTGCTCATTAAAGGAGCGGACTATTTTGTAGAAGGGGCGTCAAACATTGCCCAGCTTCTCAAGGTTCCGCCGATTTTGGTAGGCTTGACGATTGTCGCATTCGGGACAAGCGCACCGGAAGCCACTGTCAGCATCATCGCCGCACTTGAAGGCAGCAGTGATGTTTCCCTTGGAAATGTCGTGGGCAGCAACATCCTCAATATTACGCTGGTTATTGGGATCACTGCGATCATCAACCCGCTAAAAGTGGAAAGTGAAACCATTCGGAAGGAAATTCCGTTTACGCTGCTGGCGAGCATCGTACTATGGGTATTCATCAGTGATGCTGCCCTGCAAAATCTGGGAACGAACCTGATTACGAGAAGTGAAGGAATTATCCTGCTTCTGTTCTTATCCATTTTCTTGTACTACATATATGAAGTGGCGAGAAACAGCAGGAGCAGCGATTCGGTTGAAGAGGTTCAGAACAGGGACATCACTTGGGGAAAGAATCTGGTATTTACGGTTGGCGGAATGGCGGCCATCATTTTTGGGGGCGATATGGTTGTCGACAATGCCACCCAGATCGCGCTGTCCATCGGGATGAGTGAAACACTGGTAGGCTTAACCATTGTGGCGATTGGAACCTCGCTTCCTGAACTGGTTACCTCGATTACGGCTGCTTTGAAGAAGCAAACCGAAATTGCCCTCGGCAACATTGTCGGCAGTAACATCTTCAATATTCTATTTGTCCTTGGTACGTCCGCTACCATCGCGCCGCTTGCCGTAGACAATAGGATCTTCACCGACGTTGTCTGCATGATTATCCTTACAGTCGTACTGCTAATCTTTTCGCGAACCAAGTACAAAATTTCCAAAGTCGAAGGCGCCGTCCTCGTAGCCATCTACACAGCCTATCTCATCTACATCATACTAAGAAATTAACGCATCACCGAAAAGAAGAGTGCCTGACCCTCAGCGCTTTAAAGCGCTGAGGGTCAGGCACTCTTTCTTGCTTTTATGTTTTAAAGGGGCAGGGGTTATATGAATTTTGGGAAAAGAAACCCTATTGCGAATATCGGAATTCCCCTTCCATTCCGAAGTTATCTTCTTTATAATCCTCATATGTCTTCTTTTTATTTTTCGAAAATTTAAATAAACACAAGGAAAGAGAGGGGAAAACTTCCAATGTCTAAACAAGGCAAACAAGGTTTTGTCATACGTTCATTGAATACCATTGAACGTGTTGGAAATAAATTGCCAGACCCGGTCACGCTATTCGCCATATTCGCGCTGGCTGTCATCGTACTTTCTGCCATTTTCTCAAGTATGGGGATGAGTGTACCCGACCCTGCGAATGAAGGAGAAGTTATTGAAGTCAGAAACCTTCTAAGCTCTGAAGGGATATTATATCTATTCCAAAGCATGGTAAGCAACTTTACAGGCTTTGCTCCATTGGGGACGGTTCTTGTCACCATGCTCGGTATCGGGCTTGCTGAACGTTCCGGTTTAATCTCTGCGGCCCTGCGCGGCCTGGTTACATCTGTTCCAAAGCAGCTCATCACAGCTGCATTGGTTTTCGCAGGCGTCATGAGCTCCATGGCTTCTGATGCGGGCTATGTTGTATTGACTCCACTTGGAGCCGTCCTTTTCGCTGGATTGGGAAGGCACCCGCTTGCAGGTCTTGCTGCGGCGTTTGCCGGTGTATCAGGCGGATTCAGTGCCAATTTGCTGCTGACTTCCCTTGACCCGCTGCTTGGCGGAATGACTCAAGACGCTGCTGCCATGCTGGATCCTGAGTATGCAGCACAGATGAACTATGCCATGAACTATTATTTCATGATTGTATCTGTGTTCCTGATTACTATTGTAGGTACCTTTGTTACTGATAAAATTGTTGAGCCAAGACTTGGCACATACAAGGGGAATGTCGCGGTTAACGAAGAAGCAAACAAATTGCGCCCTGAAGAAAAGAAAGGCCTTTGGGGTGCCCTTATTTCCATTATTATTACTGGGATTGCGATTGCTTTGCTTGTTATTCCAGAGTGGGGACCGCTTCGTGCCGGCGCGGAAAGCATCATTGATTCGCCATTCCTGCAGACCCTAGTACCAATCATCCTGATCATGTTCTTTATCCCTGGTTTGGTGTACGGAAAATTGACCAAATCCATCAGGAATGATAAAGATGTCGCTAACCAATTGTCTGAAACGATGGCGACAATGGGCTCTTATATCGTGCTTGCTTTCGTAGCGGCGCAGTTTGTTGCCTACTTCAACGAGTCGAAGCTGGGAATTGTCCTGGCCGTAAATGGGGCTGAGTTCCTCGAGAGCACTGGATTCACAGGAATCCCGCTCATCCTGACCTTCATTGTGATTTCCGGATTCATCAACCTGTTTATCGGAAGTGCAACGGCAAAATGGGCAATCATGGCTCCTGTATTCGTGCCAATGATGATGGGAATCGGATACTCTCCGGAATTGACACAGCTGACGTACCGTATCGCTGATTCAACAACCAACATCATCTCGCCATTGATGCCATACTTCGCGATCGTCATTGCCTTCGCCCAGAAGTATGACAAAAAGGTCGGAATTGGTACATTGGTCTCAACCATGCTTCCGTATTCCATCGCCTTGACGATTTTCTGGGTATTGCTGCTGATTGTCTGGATGCTTACGGGAATGGATCTCGGACCAGGTTCTCCAATTTTGTATAGCAAATAATAATACAAGCTTCCTCCCTTCATTTCAGAGGGAGGGAGCTTTTTTGTTGTGTGAATTGTGAGGACCCTGATAAGGAAATTGGGGCCTGTTGGCGGATACATTCAGGCTGCAAGGGTACCAATGAGGGGCATTGGAGCCCGTTTGTCGCAACATCAGGGATGGATAGGTTCCAATAAAGCTGATTGGGTCCCGTGACGGGGTAAAATCAGTGAAGATGGGTCCCAATAAGGCCGATTGGGGCCTGTCCTTAGGAAAAACGGCGGATAATGGGCACCAATACGTCCCATTGGAGCCCTCGCCACGGTAAAATCAGTGACCAATGGGTCCCAATAAGACAAACCCAACCCCGCTATTAATCAAACGTTTGATTAATGCCCCCGCCTCCACTAGAATAGGTACATACATATCTACAACAAAAAACCATTCCCTTCACTAAAGCACTAAAGGGTGCCTGACCCGCTGTGTGGTGAAGCAATAAAGCACTAAAGGGTGCCTGACCCCTCTGATAAGGATGTGAGCCTGTTGCAGCGCACGAAGATGCCTGTTTATGAACGTATCGCTATTGATATAGCTAATAGAATCTATGATGGAAAGTTTAAGGTTGGCGAGAAGATTCACGGCCGCTCGACGCTTGCGAGCGAGTATAATGTTTCCCCGGAAACGGTCCGCAAAGCCATCAAGATCCTTGAAGATGTCGAAATCGTCCATTCGGCCAAAGGAAGCGGAGTCGTCATCTCCTCGCGTGAGAACGCCTTTAAATACATCAACCGCTTTTCAAGCCTTGCCAGCATCAAGGACCTTGAAAAGCAAATGAGGCAGCTCATCTCAGAGCGGCAAAAGCTGGACGAAGATCTTAATCAAACGATTGATAAAATTATCGACTATACAGGGAAGATGCGCCATACCAACCCGCTGACACCAATCGAAATCGAGATTAAACCGGATTTCAGCCACATCGGAAAGACCGTATCCGAACTGAAATTCTGGCAAAACACAGGCGGAACTATCGTCGGCATCAAGAAGGAGGGAGAGCTCATCCTTTCCCCGGGCCCATATGCCAGCGTACAGGCCGGTGATATCCTCCTGATTATCGGCGACGAAAAAACGTACGAACGGGTAAAAAATTTCCTGGAGGAATAGGGGCTCAAAAGGGCAAGCAAACATAACCTAGCGAACCCACCACCAGGCAAAAACCAAACCCCTAAAAAAACAAGGCGGAATCACTCCGCCTTGTCTGCTTACAACAGCCCTTCCTCTTCCAGAAACTCTCTTGCCACTTTCTCCGGAGCTTCCTTCAGGCTGTCCACTTTATAATTCAATTCACGCATCTTCTCATCCGTCAGCTTTCCAGCCAGCATGTTGAGGACTCCCTCCAACTCGGGATATTCGTCCATCGCCTCGCCATTTACCAGTGGAACCGCATAGTACGGCGGGAAGAAGTTCTGGTCATCCTCAAGCACCTTCAACCCGAAAGCCTCAAGCAAGCCGTCTGTCAGGAAAGCATCAATCACATCGGTCTCCTTGCTTTCAAGAGCGGTATACCTCAGGCCGCCATCCACTGCCTTCACATCGGCAAAGTTCATATTGTAATCCGCCATCAGTCCTGGCAATCCGTCCGGGCGGTTGGTGAACTCAATCGTTGCGCCAATCTTGACCTCTTCGCTCACCTCAGCCAAATCCGAGAACGTCTCCAGCCCATATTGTTCCGCCGTTTCCGGTCTCACCGCCAAGGTGTAGGTGTTATTGAAGCCAAGCGGCTCCAGAGTGTGCAGGTTATATCTGCTCTTAAACTCACTTGAAACGATGTCATATACCTTATCAGGGTCGGTCATTGCCTCCTGTTTCAACAGATTCACAAGCCCCGTACCCGTATATTCCACATATGCATCCACATCGCCGTTCTTAATCGCATTGAAGACCACCTGAGTTCCGCCCAGGTTCAGCTTCCTTTCAACCTGCAGATCGGTCTGGCTTTCAATAAGGTCAGCAAGGATATGGCCAAGCAAGATCGATTCATTGAAGTTTTTTGAGCCAATCGTAATTTTATCCTTTGCATTAACCATCGGGTAAACAAACACCATGCTTAAAATCACAACAGCCGCTGTAGCCGGAACCAGCACCTTCTTCGAAGGGAAAGAGCGCGCTTTTCTGCCGCGGGCACCCACAGCACGGTTTGTATAGGAAAGCTTCGATTCCATCCTGCCGACGACAAAGTCAATCGCAAGGGCAAGAATACAAGCTGGAATCGCACCCGCAAGAATCATGTTGTTATCAACTGTGGAAACCCCGGAAAACACCAGATAACCCAGTCCGCCGGCTCCAACAAACGCGGCAATTGTCATCAAGCCGACCGCCGTTACCGCGGAAATCCGCACTCCGGCCATGATCACCGGAAACGCCAGCGGCAGCTGGACCTTCCTCATCGTCTGTGAGCTGGTCAATCCAATGCCCTTGGCGGCCTCGAGGATATCCGAATCAATATTCGTCAGCCCCGTATACGTATTTTTCACAATCGGCAGCAGGGAATAAAGCACAACCATCACGATTGCCGGCGTACTGCCAATGCCGATGAACGGAATTAAAAATCCAAGCAGCGCCAGGCTCGGTATCGCCTGCATCACGTTCGCCGTCCCAATGACCGGTTTTGACAGCTTTTCATTCCTCGAAACAAGAATGCCAAGCGGAACGCCAATCAACACGGCCACAAACACCGAAAACACACTCAAATAAATATGCTGCCCCAGCAAGGAAAAGATCTGCTGGTAATTCGAAGTTATATAATTTAAAAAGTCACTCATTAAAATACTACCTCCAAATCAATCAATTGGCTGCTCAAGGCCGACAGGATGCTGCTTCTTGTAATCAGGCCAGTCAATTGCTTTGCCTCGTTCACGACCGGCAGATAGCCAATTTTATGGTCATTCATCATCTTCAGGACAGAAATCAGGTCCTCATCCTCCGTCACGGCGAACACCTGGCTTTCCATCACATCATCAATCAGGGAAGACCGCTCCTGAAGCTTGATCGATTTTAACGTCACAAGCCCAATCAAAGTGCTGTTCCTGTCGGTGACCATCAGGCTGTCGACTTTGTTTTCCTTCATGATTTCAATGGCCTGAAGCACGTTCCGCTTCGGCGTCACTTTTACAGGGTTGGAAATCATGATATCCGCCGCCTTCAGCACCTCCGGATTGTTCCACACCCTGCGCTTGCCGATGAAGCTTTCAACAAATTCGGAAGCCGGGTTTTTCAAGATATTCTCCGGCGTATCGTATTGCAGGATCTCGCCGTCCTTCAGCAGGCAGATTTTATCGGCAATTTTATAGGCCTCGTCCATATCGTGAGTGACGAAGATAATCGTTTTATTGAGTTCCTTCTGCATATTGAAAAGCTCTTCCTGGAGGGAACTTCTTGTAACGGGATCTAACGCAGAGAAGGGTTCATCCATCAGGATGATATCGGAGTTTGTAGAGAAGGCTCTTGCGACACCAATCCGCTGCTGCTGTCCGCCGCTCAGCTCTTTCGGGAAGCGGTGCATGAATTGTTCAGGATCCAGCCCGACCAATTCCAGCAGCTCGACTGTTTTCTTTTCAATTTCAGCTGGATCCTCTCCCTTAAGTTTTGGGATCAGTTCCAGGTTCTCCTTAATTGACATATGCGGGAACAAGCCCGTATTCTGGATCACATAGCCGATATTGCGGCGCAATTGGATCGGATCTGCTTTCGTAATATCCTCGCCGTCCACATAAATTTTCCCAGATGTGGGCTCGACAAGCCTGTTGATCATCTTCAGCAAGGTCGTCTTCCCGCAGCCGCTCGGCCCGATAAAAACAACCAGCTGTCCGGCCTCGATATTCAAGCTGAAATCTTCTATAACGGTTGTCCGGTTATATTTTTTGACGATATTTTCAAACCGTATCATTCCATACCTCCTGGGTCATTCTATTTATCTAGGAATAAAGCAACAACTTAATGTTATCACACAAGTTGTTTGTTTGAAAAGGCCGCATGTGAAAATGCCAACGAACCACCGTTTTGAAAACATGCCGGAAATGCTATAATGAAAGGGAAAAATATGCAGGAGGTACATGTCATAAAAAAACTGGTCAACCTACTTTATATAGCTCTCGGATTTCTATTCATGGGCCTCGGAATGCTTGGAATTGTCCTGCCCGTCCTGCCAACCACGCCGCTCTTGCTGCTGGCACTCTTCTTCTTCGTAAAGGGCTCCAAAAGGTTTGAAGCCTGGTTCCGGGAAACAAAGGTCTACAAGAAATATCTCCAGGATTTCATCCGCGACAATTCGATGACAGTAAAACAGAAGGTCGCCATCAACCTATTTGCCGACAGCATGATCCTCATTGCTTTTATCATGGTCGATAAAGCCTATGTACGGGCCATTCTGCTGGCAGTTGTGCTATATAAATGGTATTATTTCATTACTAAAATCAAAACGATCCATCCACCGGAGAAGAATTAGGCAGCAGGGAACCTTGCTGCTTTTTGTGTTCTTTTCTTGCCGAAAACACGATAAATTATGATATACATACAAGCATGAAATAGGCAGGAAAACAGGCGCGCAGCTAGAATATAAAGAAAGAAGTGTTTGCTCAGCAACTCACTAGTTTAGGGGGGACATGAAGTGAAAGGAATTAAGCTTATCGCATTCGTAGCGCTCACCTCAGTCACCATTGCCAGCTGGCCTCAGGCAGCACAAGCAGATGAAAAGCTTACGATGGAACAATTCCTCAAGAACGTGCGCGAAGAACGCCTGCAATTCGAAAATGAAAAACAGGATAAAGAAAAACAAAAAACAGAGATTAGCAGCCAGCAGGAGGAAGTCCTAAAAGATATCAAATATCTCGACGAAGAAGCGGCAAGGATCAATGAAGAAATCCGCATGCTTCAGCCTGAAAAAACAGCGATTGTTAGAGATATAGAAAATCAAAAACAAGAGATTAAGATTATTACAGACATAATGGAAAAGCGGGAAAAAGTTATCAGCGAACGGCTGCGGACCATCCAGGATCAGGGAGGGAGGGTTTCCTACATAGAAGTCTTCCTCGGTGTGAAAAGCTTCAGCGAATTTATCGACAGGGCCATCACCACCAAAGCGATCCTCGATTCCGATAAAAAAATCATGGAAACCCATTACCGCGACCTCCAGCGGAAAGAGGAAATGGAAAAAGAACTCCAGAACAAGCTGGCTTCTTTGGAAGAAAGCGAGATAAAGCTGCTGGCTCTGAAAGAAGAACAGCAGGTCAAAGCGGAAGAAAAGAATAAAGTCATGCAGGCCCTGCAAAAGGAGAAGGAATATATCGAAGCCGACCTGCTTAATATTGAAGAAATCCAGGCTCTCGTTGAAGCACAGGAAAAAGCGATTGTAGCAGAGATGGATGCGAGAAAAGCAAAGCCTGCTCCAGAGAAAAAGGAAGAGCCTATAAAAGGTAAAAAGGAAGAACGTTTAAGACAAAAAGCGCCAATAAAACAGGGGGATGGCCTGTTCATAGTACCAACGACCGGTAGTGTCACATCCGAGTATGGCATGCGCTGGGGAAGCCCCCACGCCGGAATTGACATCGCCGATGGCTCTCCAGACACCGAAGTCGTTGCAGCGGCCAGCGGAACCGTTATCCGCTCCTACTATTCCAGCTCCTACGGCAACGTCGTCTTCGTCACCCACCAGCTCAACGGCCAAACCTTCACCACCGTCTACGCCCACCTCGAAAACCGCCTCGTAGAAACCGGCGAGCAAATTTCACAGGGGCAGCTGCTGGGATACATGGGCAACACCGGCCACAGCACAGGGAAGCATTTGCATTTTGAGATTCATGAAGGGCTTTGGGATTTGGAGAAGTCTAATAGTGTGGATCCTAGGGAGTATATAAAAATATGAGATTGAGAACCTGGGCATTGGGGGTGTCCGGGTTTTTTGCTATTAACATAGTTTACTTGAGGATTCCTTCCTACCAAACAATATGTAATTAATCTTGTCAAAATGTTCTTTATAGAAAACAAATTAGTAAGGAATAATTAGATAATTAAAGATATCATTAGGTATTTCCTCTAAAAAGACAAAATATGGTCAAATTTGGAACTTTATATTACGAGATAAATTTAATATACTCCAAGTACAGGTTCTTTATAAAGAACAAACAAATTATAAGAACAATCTACACAGCATAGGAAGTGATTCTATTGGAAAAGTTAGTCAAAATAACTAGTACTCTTTTGTTGTTAGCACTCATGGTTACAGCAGGAACGGTTATTTTCTTTGTATTCCAGGCAAAGGGGGATATTGAAAAAGTTCCTGCAGTCTTTGGGTACAAGCCCCTAACCATACTTTCAAACAGTATGCAGCCAACCTTTGATGCAGGGGATGTTATTCTCATAAATACTGAAGTCGATCCTAAAGTGAATGACGTTATTACATATAAACATCCTGATGGGATCCTTGTTACACACAGAGCGATTGACATGGTAGAAGAAAATGGTCAGAACCTTTTTGTCACCCAGGGAGACAATAATAACGTTAAAGATGATCTCCTCATTCCTAGAAAAGATATTCTAGGAGTGCAAAAAATCATTGTTCCGGGAGCAGGTTACATAGCAAAGTTCGTAGCAGGTCCCATTGGCTTTTTCCTCTTAGTAGCAGTCCCACTTTTACTAGTAATCATTATTGAGATATTCCAGAGGCTTGGATTAATCGGTAATAGGAAAAAGGAAGAAATTCAAAGCTAGTTGGAGCAAAGCTAACAATCTGATAGTAACTGGGGAATCCCTTTTATTATAAAAAAACAAAGACACTTTGGAGGGGAATTTGATGAAAAATGTTAAAAAAGCATTACTAGGAACAGCCATCGCAGGAACGCTAGTAGTAGGTGCAGGATTTGGTACATACTCGTGGTTTACTTCTGAGCAGTCTGTCCAAGGAAGCGTCCAAAACGCGGTTATTGATATTTCTGCTGCAGAAAACATCAACGGGAATGGAACTGCAAATCTATTGAATCTTACTGGAAAATTTGCTCCATCGCGATCGGTTTACAGTGACCCTATCGCATTCAAAAATGGCTCTAATGAGCGCGCACACTTAAGTGTCAAGTATACATCTTCTTTGTCAGAACACCGTCCTGGAGCAAATCTAAGCAAGTATCGCAGTGCAGCGGTTTACCGGATTGCTAGTAACAATTTAAACATACCAAAGCTTAACCAAGCACAGGATAAAGCGATTATTACCGCGTTTTTGAAAACTGGTGATGTAAACAGCCAAGAAGTACAAGATGCTCTTGCAAAAACAGCATATGAGACGCTAGTTGTACTGGATAACACAACTTCTCAAACTGCTGCGACGGCAACAATAAACACCGCTTTAGAAGCTGACAAGAATGTTTTAGTGTTTGATACATCTGCTCCTTCCAACGAAAAAACTGTATTGAGTGAAGTACTAACGGTTGATAAGAGCTTCGTGTTGCAATACGGTGTCAAACTTCTTGAAGACGCTGGAAATGAGTATCAAGGGGCTGAATTTACTGCGAAATTTGATGTGAAACTTGATCAAACCGACAATCCAAACAAAGGATTCTAATAATTTAACAGTTTTTAGTTCGGGAGGCATTTAACGCCTCCCGAATTGTCAATTAACAAATAATAATTATATTAGGCAGGTGAAAATAATGGAAAAGGTTAAAGGGTTACTGACGGCTACTGCACTTAGTGGGTTGATTTTAGCCGGTGCTGGCTATGGAACCTATTCCTGGTTTTCAGATCAGGAAACTGTAAATGGTTCGGTTCAAAATGCGGTTATTGAATTAGATAACCCCACTGGAAATTTAATTAAGTTAACGGACAAAAAGTTGGCCCCATCACGCAGTGCGTTTAGTGATTATATATTTATTGACAACAAATCTACGGAGAATACCTATCTAACCGCTACTTACGAATCGGAGGTAACTGGAAAAGCCGGTGTGGATTTATCTTATTATCGAAGTGCAACCGTTATAAGGATTCAACCTCAAGAGCCAAATGATGATACAAAGCAAAAGGATTTATCTGCCATTAAGTCCTATTTAGATACTGGTAATACAGAGGAAGTAAAAAACCTATACTTAAATACCCAAAACAATGTTTCTTTTTATATTCTTGATGGTTATAACGACGATGCTGTTATAGAAGAAATTAAGCAAAAGGTCAACCAAGGAAACAATGTAACGGTTATGCAGGTGGAAAAAGGGAAGCCTGCAAATCCAGGTAAACCTGATAAACCTGAAAATTCTAAGGAACCAATTCCTGTAGATAACATTGGTGGAAGCGAACCTCTTGGAACAACATACTCAAAGACGATTTTTGAGGATATGTTAACCCATAATAAAGATATTTATGTAGCTTACGGCGTTAAGCTGCTTGAAAATGCAGGGAATGAATTCCAAGGTGCTTCATTTGAGGCGAAAATAAACTTCTTGCTTGAACAAGTAGAGAAAAAGCCCAACTAATGTTCTTCTTATAGAAACCTTCACATATTTGTGAAGGTTGTTATTCTTTAAATCTTAAACACTCAATCTATTGAGTCAGCGTCGAAATGATTCTAATGTAAACTGTTCTTTAGGATAGTAGAAGGAACAAGCTTTTATAGGGAGAGTTTATCGTGAATAAATTAAAAGTGTTAAAGAATTCGTTAGCTGGTATTGCATTGGCCGGCATCCTTGCAGGAGGGCCGAGTTTCGGTACCTATGCATGGTTTTCTTCAAGTGCTACAGTTGAAGGGAAAATCACTAATTCGACTCTGGCTATATCTGAGGCCCATGGGAAAAGTTCCATGAATTTCAATGGAGATGAATTGTCAAAAGGCAAGATAGTTAGTGATTCAATTACAATAAAAAACACAGGTGAAGAGCCGGTTTTTATGAAAGGGCACCTAAAGCTTAAGGTTACGGAAAAGAGTAATAAAAATTTGAATGAACCTGAAATTCTAAGTAGATACTTAGTCAAAGTACAAATCGGGGATAAGCTCATCACTGATTTTGTCGAATCAAATAATATAAGTCAATTCAATATTTTCAAAGATTACATGAATGGCCCCTTTCATCCGGGAGAAACTGTTAAAGTAATGATCTCGTTAAAGGTTAAGGACAAAACCAACAATACATACAGAGAAATAAAAATTAAGCCAGTCATAATCGTTGAGGCTAAACAGATAGATAAAGGTGCGGAGTTTTTAAAGTAACTCAGAATAGGATGAGTGGAATGAGAATAAATTCTTTGCGCAGAAAGAACCCCCTGAAGAAGATTACAATAATAGTTTCCATAATCCTGCTTTCTATGTTAATAAATACTATTGCTGCTTTTGCCAATGATTTGCAGCAGGATTTATTGTTATTGGTTACTCCAGGAGAAAAACACGACTTATTTGATAACGATATGAAGCTTGCCCCCTCTCGAACAACAGGGGAAAGAACGGTGACAATCAAAAATCACTATACTGGCACAATTAAACTTAAACCCATCTTCCATTTTACCCTAGAGAATATTGATGACAGTCAAATGGACAGAATGTTGTCCTATTACCAAATTAAAGCGAAACTTTTTCATAGTGGAAATGAGTTGCAGTCGGAGGACCTGTTTAATGGCCAATGGCATTCCCTCACCAACTTCACTGAGTTATTCAACAATAACATTTTGATGGAAAAACTCGGGAGAGGAGAGAACTACCAATTAAATTTCACCTTGCGACTAATAGAAGAAGCTGGAAATGAATTTCAAGGTGTAAAGCTCAATGGAGAGTTCATTGCAAAAGCATCTGGGGATAGCAGTACGATGATCAAGGATGAGACCGGGAAGATCCTCCCTAATACAGGTACAAATATGTATAACCTTATACTCATTGGCTCCGTGCTTATTATTTCTGGCACACTACTTTTCATTTTATTAAAGAGGCGGAACGCAGTAAATAAAAGGTCAAAGGAGAATCCACTATGTACTTGAGCAGAAAGCGAAAAAACCAAACAAAAAAACAAGCGCGAAAGCTGGAATTAGTTGTGTTTTTTGTCTCCTTTGGCACTTCCTTAATATTATTGGCCATAAATCACTTGGTTTTAATCGACTCCTATTCCTATTTTACCGATCGACTAGAAATAACAGGTGAGGAGATTGTTATTGAAAGAGTATGTCCGGACCCTGCAATCGAAAACGGAAAAGGACCAGAGAATAAAAATAATGATAACGGGATGAAATGTGGACAACAAAATGCAAATAACCAGAATGTAGACATAAAAAAGGTGATTCAAGAGGGAGAAGAATCTAAAGGCCTTGATACGCAAAGTACCATACCATCAGTAAAAAATGATATTGTTACCGAAAAAGAGGAAGGTATAGCGGAACTTAAGGAAGAAGATCAAGCTATAGGTCCAGAGACTAAGGAGGAAAAAATACCATTAGTAGAAGAAAAGGAAGAAGTGGCGAAACAGGAACCCGCCACTGAGGATAATTTGGCTCAGGAAAGTCAAGAAAAATCGAAATCTAAAACGAATGAAGAACAACAAAAAACTGAAGAAGTCCCTGCTGAGGGAAAAGTTACAGAGTCCATACAAGATGAAKAATAATTTTACAATTGAGATGTTATTTAGACCTATTCGGAATAACATGAAATAGGTCTTTTATTATTCGAAAATTCCTTTATTACAAAACGAGACGAGTATATTACAGGGTATTATTCTTTCTTACGGACAGAGCCTATCAGGCTGACCTTGTCCTTTTTCTCCTAATCAAGCTTTCGCTATCACTATTGCTGTATGTATTTATTGCTTTTAACAAAGTGCCGGCAACTCTGCTAGTGAAGTCGGAGACCATTTTCACTTCCGTCTGTTACACATTTGTTTTTGCAGTCCATTACTGGTGGCTGCACTAGAGATGACATAAAAATCTAAGTAGCATTAGGATTCTATGTAAAGAACGTCAATATGTAATATACCTTTTCTCCCMTTCCCCCATGACCATAAGTCCCTCCACGATGTCCGGCAGGTAGACTGTTTTCTACATTTTTTAAACATTTTTATAAATGATAACTGGAAAAGTTCGCCCATAAAGTATAAGGCAATAAACTTCAGAAACTAATCCCATGAAAACCCTTAGTGCTATAGGTATTAACCAGTTTTTTGCTTCTTGACTGCTGCAGAACCCACTGTATGGAGTTCATCAGGTGACCCATTCTTCTGCGTTGGACAAGATTGACTCACCAAGGGAGCGCTTTTAGGAACCCGGTCATACAGCTGAGGTCACGGTCCTTATCGGAATTGTTCCGTATCTGCCTCATCCCTGTTTTTCTGAAATCCTAAGATTAGGAGAAATGGACCATGTTTGGAGTGAATGGCGTGAGAAAGAAAAATATTTTGCTTCTGTTAATCATCCTGGCAGGTATGTTTATGCTGGGGAAAGGACTCACCCAGTATTTTGACAGTAAGATACAAAGCAATAAGGCCCTGAACGAGGCACCGGGGCTGGTACAGCTGGAGGAAAAGCCTATGAAAGCGGGAGGTCGGTTAATTCCTAAACAGGGAGAAACGGCAGGGKTGCTTGTCATATCAAAAATCAATGCCGAGCTCGCTATTGTGGAAGGAACAGACCCGGACGACCTGGATAAGGGAGTTGGCCATTATCGGAATTCCTTTTATCCGGGTGAGAATGGGCAAATTGTTTTATCAGGCCACCGGGATACGGTTTTCCGTAAATTGGGGCAGTTGGAACTGGATGATATCCTTGAGGTCAGGATGGCATATGGAACCTATCAATACGAAATTACCAATATGAAGGTTGTCAGTGCGAATGATACCAGCATTATCACACTTCAGGATACCGAAGAAGAATTGGTCCTCACTACCTGCTATCCTTTCGGGTTCATTGGGGATGCACCCGACCGTTATATTATTTACGCCAAAAAAATCGATTGAAGAAAGGAACAAACTTAATTAAAAACTTGACTCTTCTTAATCCCACCCCAAAAAGGGCATACTGGCAGCGCAGTCGAAAAATCAGCTTTACTAAACCGAGAAACAGTAAATTAGTACTAAAGTTCAGCCTCTCCAACTTAATTTAGCTTTTTCAAATAACATAACTATTGATATTAAATTGAGCAACAGTTCTCTCCAATGAACAAATGAATGGCATATTAGTTGTAATCCCCACTCAGTTAGTGTAAAATTCTCTATAAAGAACAAAAGGCGGAAGGGAGAGAACATTTGAAACTAAAAAAACTGGTGTTACCGGCCATAATAATTATTGCTATAGTTCTTCTATACAACCAGCTTTACACCTCTCCTTCTACAGCAGAAAAAACGACTGAATACGTTGATGCACAAATGTTCGGTGCTGACGGCGATGATCTAAAAGATGATACTGCCGCCATCCAAAAGGCCATAAACTATAGCCAAAAAGAGAAAATCGGGAAGGTAAAGCTTCTTGGTAATAAAAATTACATCTTGACCAAGGGGGTGGTGCTAAAAGAGGGGGTGGAGCTTGAGCTTGGCCAGAATACCCGGCTATTTGTGGAGGGTGACTTTCGGGTTATAGAGGTAGAGAAGAATGCTTCCATAACGAACGCGACTTTTGAAATTACCAATAAAGAATTCGATTCAGAGGTCATTTACTTAAATGGTGAGCAAAAGTTCTGGTCTTGGGAGAGAACAAGGATTAACAATGTAACAATCATAAATTCAAGCGGATCGAAGAAGGGAACGGGGATTTCACTTTTTTCACAAGGTGCCGACCATTTCATTAGTTTTGTGAACTTTACAGATATAAATATTTCCGGTTTACATACGGGTGTGAGGCTGGAGGCCAAGCCGCCTCCGGAAGGAGAAGAGGGGTACAGTTTTATTAATGGAAACCGGTTCACGAATCTGACTCTTGATGCTTGTGTAAACTGTATCGAGATCATTGGTTCAGTAACTATTCCAAATGAGTGTTCAGGTAATGAATTTAAAGGGCTGCAGGTTCAGACATCAAATGATACGGAAAAAGTCATATCTGTAAATGGATCGGATAATAAATTTGACGCCATGATATGGGATGTTCATTTATTGGAGAACTCTTTGGGGCCAATAGTTGAATTCACCGCTCAAACTAAGGGAAACACCCTGTTTTCTAATCTAGAATCAACTTATATTGAAGATAATGGGAACCAAAATTTCTTTACTTCGCCACAGGAGGCACATTATTAAATTAAGCCTACGGTTACATTTATATAGGGCATGAAAGTTACCAATAAACCGGTATATTTTTTTGGAGTGAATGTTCTATATAACGAAAAAATTCAATGGAGGTTACTATGGACGAAAAAACAGATTTAAAGAAGTTTTTTACCATACTTAAAAGAAGAAAGTTAACAGTGTTGATTACAATGCTAATGACCTTCGCCCTTACCGCCTGTGTCTCCTTTTTCGTGATGAAACCAACTTATGAGGCAACTGCAAATATAGTGGTAGGCAAATTAAAGAAAGAAGAAGGCTATTATGGGGAGACCCAGGAGATTTATATGCTTTTAGCTTCCACTAAAGATTTTATAAAAAGTCCAACGGTTCTTAATTCAGTACAAAAAGAACTTGGCTTTACAGACTCTAAGCTGGAAGAGAAGATCGTTGTTCAAAATAACAAAGATTCCCAGATTGTCAGTGTGGTTGTAAGGGATCAGAACCCAGAAAGAACCCAAAATTTAACGGTAGCTATTGTAAATACGACGGTGAATAAAATGAAAGAGATTTTTGGAGTTTCAGAAATCAAAGTATTGGCCAGCCCTGAAGATTCGGTCGGTGTTGAGAGGGTTGGAAGCGCTGCCCTAAACCTTGCCATTGGAGGAATTGTCGGATTATTCCTTGGGATTTGTTTGGCCATGTTCCGGGAGTACTGGGACGATTCCTTTAAAGATGCTAAAGAGGTGGAGGAAATCCTTGGGCTCCAAGTATTGGGCTCAGTAGATCTGAAAGATTATAAAAAGAAGACTAAGAATGAATCTAAAATAAAAGCGGCGAAAATTTTAAAAGAGAAAAAGGGAGGGGAGGTCAGTGCTTAAAAAAAAGAAAGAGAGCTCCTTCAAGCTTAATTTTATTCCAGAATCAATAAGCAGTGAGCAGATGAGAATAATTTGCGCTAATCTGGGTCAGTTTTTGAAGGAAGAAACAAATTTGATTATGGTTTCCTCCCCCACTGAGATCAGCCAAAAGCCAATCATTACTTCTTTCCTGGCTGCAGCCTTTGCAGAACAAGGAAAAAAAATATTATTAGTGGATGCAAATATAAGGAAACCAACTTTGCATGATTTGTTCCAAATTAGCAATATAACAGGTCTGGTCAATATAATTGTAAACCAGGAAAAAATGAAAATGAATATACATGAGACCAATATCCCCGGACTCTCTGTACTGCCTGCAGGGTCCTTGCCGGTCAGTGCTTCTGACCTGTGGGTTGCAAGCAAGTTTAAAAGATTTGAAGATGCATGCCGGACAGGCTTTGATGTGGTTATTTTTGAAGCCCCTCCCTTACAGGGAGTTTCTGATGCCCATACTCTCTCAAACTCATGTGATGGGATTGTTCTCGTTATTGAAGGCAATCGAACAAAAAAAGAAGCAGCCCTTAAAACAAAAGAGTCATTGCTTCGGTCAAACAAGCGTGTTTTAGGCGTTATTTACCAGGACGGATAAAAAAGTCCATCTTTATCACATAAGGCAGGTGCTGATATGGAGAAACCGAAGAAAAAGAACTCGATTGCAATGAATATCGTTCATCTCTTTTATAGCACGGCCTTATCGAGCGTCTTAAATGCGATTGCCCTGATTGTTCTCGCCTCTTATCTGCAAACCTATCACTATGGCCTTTTTAGCGTCGCTCTAGCGTTTGCCATGATTATGGGGTATTTTACTGACGCTGGCCTTAGCGAAATTGTTCTGCGAGAAGGTTCCAAAAAAGAAGTAAGCATTCCCATTCTCATGGCCTCTTATATAAAGATGAGGATGTTCCTGCTTTTATTAACGTTTCTGCTTGGATTTCTTCTCATTCATCTTTTCAATCAGGGCAACCAAGAGTTAATCMAAACGGCTTACTATTTAATCATTCCAATGGTCACTGGAATCGCTATGCAAAGTATCGGAATTACCTTCTACCAGCTAAGTGAAAGGATGCAATATTCCGGCCTCATTAGGATTATATCGGCGGGCTGCCTATTGATCACGCTGTCTGTCGGCATTGCCTTAGACTTTGCTCCGATTGTTATTTGCTTGGTTTATGGGGTGTCTTATTTAATCGCCGGGGTATTTGCCCAAATTTTATTAGCCAAAAATATAAAAATTGACTTGCGAAGTAAATTTCACAGAGGGTTATTGCAAAGTCTGGGCTCCTTCACCGCCGGCGGTCTGTTGTTTGTCATGATCCCTCATTTGGGTCCAATCATTCTCGAGAAAACTGTTCCCTTGAAAGAGGTAGGGGAATTTGCGGTGGCGTACCGGATTCCTCAAGCCCTGCAGCAGATTCCTTTTATCGTGGCGGGTGCTTATTACCCTGTTTTATTCAAGGCGTTTAACAACAACCTTCCAGGTGAGCATTTAAAACACTTAAAGTTTCAAATTAAATTGATGGCCCTTGTAGGAATGATCATGACTATCCCTTTTTACCACCTCTCGGATTTAGTGATCAGGCTTTTGTTTGGGGAGGAGTGGCTGTCTGCTTCCCAACCATTAAAAATACTGTCATTTTTATTATTATTACAGGCACTCGGCATTGCCCTTGCAGATGGATTAACCACCAGCGGCAAGCAATTTCAGCGGATGATGGTTCAGATACTTGCTGTAATGGGAGGAATCGTTTTTTATGTGGCATTTAGTATATCGTATGGCATACAAGGTGCAGCCTATGCGGGGGTGTTAATAGAATCCATTGCACTTGCTGGGTTTTGGGTATGTTCCGCTAACCGATGGTTTATAGCAAAAAGTACCCTTATTCCCTATTTGTCTTTTTTCTTTTTGACCATAGCGTGCATAGGCTATCTCCTGCCAAATTATCCATTTTTATCGGCGACTATAAACTTTCTGCTTGTGTTAAGTTTGGTTGTCATCGACAAAGAGCTGAAGAGTAAAATTTCCAGCTTTATAAAAGCGAAACGAAAAAAAGATTGGGAGCTGGAGGAAAGCCGGGAGGTGCATCATGGATTATAAAGGGCAGCCTCAAAAATATGGAAGAACAGTTTTTTGGCTTTTTACGCTGGTGATGTTAGCCAAATACAATATCTATATTGGATTTGCTTTAAAGCCTTATATGGTTTTTTGTATCCTATTCTTTATCATCCATATTGGATCCTTTTATTTTCAAAGATTGCACTTGTTTGAGGCAGCCATGTTGCTATTTTATTTGATGTACAGCTATACCGGGGCCTTTGCTTTATATCCTGGCTCTAGTGCCAGAATAATAGTAGGCATCCTTCTTTACATCTGTTGTTATTTTATTATCAGATACATCATTGGAAGAGCGAATGATTTAGCCATAAAAAATGCAATAGGCAATGTGGGCATTCTGTTTAATTCCGCGAGTTTGATTTTATATGTAATAGGGTTAAAGGGTGTTTCCTTTGTGTTTGATGGAGACAGGATTTCACAATATGGGGTTATGGTCGATAGGAATTATCCCAGACTAATTGGCCTGCTGCAGGATCCCAACTTCTTTGTCTTTTATAACACGCTATTTTTTTGTTATTACCTGAGTAATTTTGAATCAAAAAAAAATAAAATCGGTTTAATTTTGTGCATTCTCACCAATTTATTAACTTTTTCCAGGGGCGGCATCTTAGTCATTATGTTCCTGTTTATCATCAATTTGTTTTTAACGAATCCTTTCAATAAGTTAAAAATGATTGTTAGCCTGTCTTTTTCGTTTCTCGTTGTTGGGTATGTTGCCATATATGTGATGAAATTTGATTTTTTATCCATTCTCCAGTCAAGGCTGGATGATACCTCAGAAGATGGAGGCAGTGGGAGGTTGACCCTATGGGGAAGGGCTTGGGATTATTTTAACTCTGACATTTTAGTAGGGATTGGAGCCTTTAATTTTTCAGATTATAACTTATTTGAAAATGGGGACCCGCTCACCGCACACAATACGTATTTAGATATATTAGCGGAATCCGGTCTGGTGGGGTTCATTAGCTACAGCCTGTTTATCCTTCTGGTTTTTATTAAAATCATTCAAATGAATATTCACAGAAAGAACCCCTACTTGTTTTTAACGTTCTTAGGCTTTGTTCTGCAAATGGGATTTCTCTCTGTCATTATCAATGACATATTCTTTCTGTATCTAGCCATACTGTCCGCCTATTTACATCATTTGTACGCAAATGAGAGGGATAGGGCAAATCAACATTCTTTTAATGCACAAAGAGCGGATCCAACAGGCCATCTTTCTAAAGGAGGGATTGCTTTCTATGAACGTTTTACTGTTAACCGATAAGCTGATTATGGGCGGAGCAGAAATGTACTATTGCAAACTGGTAAATCAGTTAAAACATCCAGAAATTACTTTTTATTATGCGGCTGCAAAAGGCGAATTGTTTAACAAAATTAAGGGGAAACACCATTTTACTGAATTAAGCCGTACGAATCATCTCAAAAATATTAGGACCTTATTAAATCTGGTGGATGACAGGCAAATTACTCTAATCCACGCGAATAGTTTAAGGATGGTTTTATATAGCATTCTATTAAAGAAACTATTTAAAAGGCCTATCAAAGTTATTTATACGAAGCATAATATCACCATCCTTGAGAAGAAGTTCCCTCTAGGATTTATGCATTTGATGAATATTTACGTGAATCGAATCATAACGGTCAGTGGATCCGAGAAGGGGAGTCTAGAGCAGCTCGGAGTCCAAGACAGTAAAATTAGGACCATTTACAATGGCGTCGATTTGGAGCAATTCGTATTCCATCGCAAAGAATCAGGAGTTGTTTTTAATATTGGTATATTAGCCAGGCTATCAGAAGAAAAGAATCATGCCTTGTTCATACAAATAGCAAATGAACTAAAAAACAGGCCAAATGTTATGTTTTATATTGCCGGAAATGGACCGGAGAAACAGAAGATATCCGATCTGATAAGATCTTATAACCTATCCGGGAAAGTAAAGATGTTAGGAGAAGTTCAAAACCCTGAAGACTTTATTAGAGATATGGATATCCTTCTTTTGACATCAAACAGAGAAGTTTTCCCGATGGTCATTATAGAATCGATGGCTATAGGTACTCCTGTTATCTCAATTGATAAGGGGGGGATAAAGGAAGCGGTGATACAGGATGAGACCGGGGTCCTTATTAAAAGCCATTCTGTTGAGGAGTTTAGTAATCAAATAATAAGGTTGGAATCTGACCAACTCTCCAGAATGAGGATTTCCAAACAAGCACGCCAAAAAGTAGAAAGAGAGTTTTCGTTAGAGCAAATGGCTAAGCAAACACTCGAAGAATATCTAAATTTTGCTGATGATGTTAAAGGATATATAGGAGTGAGGCAATGAAAAAACCACAGCTTCGTTATGCCCTGATTTCTGACACTGATACTGTCGAGGATTGGCAGCATGAAGCAATCGTTAAGCTATCCGGGCTAGATGAGACAGTTTGTTGTGCTGTCATCCAATTTTCGGGGAAAAAGAAACAGACAAAATTTCGATTTGGGAAAACCAGACCTATAACCAGCTTTTATGATGAAAGTCTGATGCGGATTGAATGTGGGGAGGCGACAGACAAAGATTATGTTTTCTCAAAAGAAGACATAAATCTGATTAATCATCTTGAATTGGATTTTATCTTATGTTTGAGCAGTCGTCAGATTAGTGGTGAAATAGTAATTCTTCCAAAACATGGGGTATGGAGATTTAATCAGAGGTTTCTCCATCCTGACTCCGGTAAGAACAATATCCATGGAGTTCCAGTGATCGCTGCATCGCTTGAAAAGGTTCTGCCTAACAATCAACATATAATTTTAAAACAGGGATACTTTTCAACTTTTAACTCTTCTCATCTTAAAAGCCAAAGACTTGTAAGGATGGCATCTGCCCCATGGCCAGCGCTCGTTTGCCGGGACATTTTAAATGACAATGCTTCGTATCTCTATAACATTCCGAGTGTTGATAAGGGAGCTGAAAAGGGAGAAAACAGGAAAGTTTCCTTCTCATTGAAGTGGATTGAAGATAAACTGCGCTCTATTTATAATAAGTTATTTTGTTATGAATACTGGAATGTTGGAATCGTCCATAGACCGATTCATCATTTTTTAAATGACGACGAGGAAAGGTTGGATATTGAATGGATAGTAGAAAGAAAGGATATGTATTTAGCTGACCCATTCGTTTACAAAATAGGAGATAAGTTTCAAATCATCATGGAAGAATTAAACCATAAGGTAGTAAAAGGGTTCATTAGCGAAGCAACAGTTCCCCAAAATGGCAGCGGAGAATCCGCATTTCGCCAGGCAACAATAAGTACAGCTTCCCATATGTCTTACCCCTATATATTAGAATATCGGGGAGAGATTTATTGTGTACCTGAAACGTCCGAAAGAATGGAGGTTCCGATTTACAAATTAAATCAGGAGAATGGGAATTGGCAAAAAGTTAAAGCACTGATTAAAGACTTTCCTGCTATAGATTCAACAATAATAAAATACCAAGACTTATGGTGGCTGTTTTGTACGAAAGCAAACTCAACCTTTCAAAGTCACAACAATGAGCTTTATATTTTTTATTCCAGGAACCTGATGGGAGAGTGGAAACCCCATGCATTAAATCCGGTTAAAGTGGATGTACGATCATCCAGGCCTGCAGGCACTCCTTTTATATATGAAGAAAGACTGTATAGGCCTTCCCAGGATTGCTCTAAAACTTATGGTGGAAGGATTTCGCTGAATAAAATTAAGAAATTGACACCATCTGAGTTTGAGGAAGAAACAATAAAATATATTGAACCAAACAAGGACAGTCTCTATCCCGATGGAGTTCATACAATTACTTCAGCTGGCGACGTGACTGTTTTGGATGGGAAAAGATTTGACTATCACTGGTCTCACTTTTTTCGCAAGCTGTATAAGCTGAAACCAACTAATCTTCAAAAGATAAGGACCCGAACTTACGAAATAAATAATAGATTACTCAAAACTAACAAAACTCCAGCGACTAGTAACAAGTAATTTTTTTTTGCTAGTTGTGTTCGTTATAAAGAAATTTATTATCCTTTGGTTTGTGGAATCTTTTCTTTGGGAGGAATCGAAGTTGAATATGAGCCGCAATGGTTTTAAGATGCACTTTTTGCTGCTGGACCTTTTAACACTAGTGACAGGGGGTGTTGTCTATTATAAGTTTGCATCCTTCTTTTCAGTTGAAACAGCGGGCAACATTCTATTTCCGATATTTCTCTTTTTGGTATTTCTAATGTTTTCGCTCTTTGATTTATACACAGAGTCGATCCGCCGGGATATCAATAATTTGATTTATTCCGTTGTTTTATCAATGGTTGTTGCTTACGTATTGGTCCTTCTGATTATGAGCATAGCGCCTGTTCCTTTTAATGACCATTTATCTCTCATCCCATTGTTAATCATTGAGACTGTGATGGTAGTTCTACTCCGGACAGGAATATGGCTAGCTGGCAAGAAGTCGGTTGGAGCAAGAAAAGTAATTATAATTGGAGACCACTTACAGGCTAGTTATACCTTGGCAGAAAAATTTCTTAACGACAATGATAGGGGATATAAGGTTGTCGGTATCTTATCGGAAGATAACAAAAGAGAGGTTTTAAAAGCTATTGAGACATATGACGTGTTTGTGCTCGGCTCTGGAATTAAACATGATGCTAAAGATGAAATCGTAAATGCATGTTTAAGGAAAGGAAAAGAAGTACTGGTGGTTCCCGAGCTTTTAGATTTGTCTGTGCAAGGAGCGGCAACGCAACAAGTAGATGATATGCTGGTTTTCTCAATATCCTCTCCCATAGTCAGCAAGACTTCAATGGCAGTAAAGCGAATTTTTGACCTTGCAGTGACTTCCATCTTACTGGTCTGTGTCAGCCCTCTTTTGCTGTTATTATCCATCATGATACCCATGACTTCGAGGGGGCCAGTAATTTATAGACAGGAAAGAGTGGGCTTAAACGGGCAGAGGTTCTGGATTTATAAGTTTCGGAGCATGATCCAAAATGCAGAAAAAGTCACAGGACCGGTTTTGGCTACCGAAAAAGACCCGAGAATAACTCCGCTCGGCAGGTTTATGAGGGCCGTACGACTTGATGAACTTCCGCAGTTATTCAATGTTTTGAAAGGTGATATGAGTTTAGTTGGACCGCGTCCTGAAAGAGATTACTTTATTAGACAGTTCAAGCAGGAATTTCCTGATTATACCTATAGATTAGCTGTAAAGCCAGGAATTACAGGCTTGGCGCAGGTAATGGGGAACTATGGAACAACAGTTGAAGACAAACTTCGCTATGACTTGTTATATATTCGAAATTACTCCCTTTTATTAGATATAAAAATTTTAATGCAGACCATGAGAGTAGTTGTCCAACATAAACAGGCCAAAGGGGTAGCCGAGCAAAAAATGTCTCCGCTAGTCAATTTGGAGAAGAACGGAAAAGCAGTTGGAAGGTAACCGGTCTCAGGTCGTTATATTTTATAAAAGGGGGAGAGATGCTTGAGTGCTAATAAAAACAATAAGCTGGTTTCAATTATTACTCCTACTTATAATTCTTCCAAGTATATTAAAGAAACCATCCTTTCAGTAAAAAAACAAATCTATCAAAACTGGGAAATGATAATTGTAGACGATGCATCCACAGATCATACAGTTGAAATAATCGAGCGGGAAATCAGCCTTGATCCAAGGGTGAAATTAATTAGATTGAACCATAATAGTGGACCGGCGGAAGCACGAAATACAGCTATAGAGTGTTCTCAAGGAAGGTATCTCGCTTTTCTCGATAGTGACGACATTTGGCTCCCGCAAAAGTTAGAAAGGCAATTGGAATTTATGCAGGAAAATCAAGCAGGCTTCTCATTCACAGACTATAGAATAATGAATGAGGATGGGGAGGTGTCAAACACTGTTTTCCGCGTTCCCAAAAGAATGGATTATAATGCTCTGCTTAAAAATACAATGATTGGAACTTTAACGGTTGTACTTGATAAGAAAATGGTAGGGGAAGTAAGAATGCCTTTGTATCGGGACTGTTCGGAGGACTATGGACTTTGGCTATATATCCTATCTTCTGGGTTTATTGCTTATGGCTTGAATGAAGAACTGGCTATATATCGAAAATGCGAAGACTCGTTGTCTAGCAATAAAATAAAATCAGCAAAGAAAACTTGGAATACGTATCGAAAAGTTCAAAAGATAAATATTCCATATGCATTATGGTGTTTTACAAATTACTCAGTTAATGCGTTAAAAAAGCATTCAAGGACTATGTAATATTTTAAAAGGACGATGATGTTCCTGGCTTAATATGCACAAATAGGAGAGATCATGCATGAATGATACCAGAGCAAAACTTTCGTATGTCCAGGTTTCAAGAGCTGTTGCTATTCTATTTGTGTTATTAGGCCATGCTAATACGCAGTTTTATCAGGCGTATGGCTATGACTGGTTGAACATGGGTGTCTGGGAAAGAACTGGCGGTGTTGACTTCTTCTTCATTGTTACCGGTTTTATGATTTATTACTTATACCACAAACAAATTGGTATACCCGGAAAAGCTAAGGAGTTTTTAATTAAACGTGTGGTTCGAATCTTTCCGTTATATTGGATCTTTACATTTTTGATGATAATAGCAGCATTCTTAATAAAGGATTTTGAACCGCACTATTCCTGGAAAGTAATCGTTAAATCCTTTCTATTCGTAGAGAGCGACCCTGTAATAGGGTCAACATGGTCTCTCAAACATATTCTGTTATTTTATATGATATTTGGAGCCTGGATTTATAAACCAAAACGAATGAAACCGATTATAGTGGTGTGGGTAATATTGACTGTTCTTACTGAAGTTCGTCTGCTTTCAATCCTGGATTCTTTTATATTCAGCTTTAGCAGTATAGAAGTCCTAATGGGTTCCTTGGTGGCTTACTGGATCCTTAATCATAAGGTAAGATACTCTACGGTTTGGATTGTGTCCGGAATCCTAGGTTTCTTGTCTATATGGCTAAATAACATATTTTTGCTATACGAAATACATGCTCCTTTCTTTTTTTGCCTATTCTCAATGCTCATTATGCTAGGAATGGCGGAAAAGGATAAACAGCCTAGAAAAGTTCCTAAATTGTTATCATTCTTGGGTGACGCATCTTATTCCATATATATAGCACACGGTCCATTTTTAAGTATATTCATAATTTTGCTAGGGATAGTAAGCCCGGACTATACGCTAAATGGTCATTTAATGATATTGTTAGTCAGTTTGCTAACCACGGTATCTTGCTGTTTTGTTTATATCTTTGTTGAAAAACCAATAACTGCAGCGTTGAGAAGAAAGGTGCTGCACAAGGGGGAAGACTCTTTTGTAGTCACCTCCATTGGTACGGACATTCAAGTTGTCAAGAATATATAACTCTTAGAGCCATTATGGGAAGAATCAGGGGATGATTTTGAGAGCCGCTTATGAATTGAGGTGCTTTAAAATGGAAAGTTTAGAAGTTCATGATATGTATAAAATGAATGGCACCAAACTGAGAGACCTTCGAAAAAAGAGAGGGCTTTCCTTATGCCGTTTAAGTGAGCTGACTGGCATATCCAAGTCATACTTAAGCATTATTGAACGTGAACTGCATAAAAATCCAAGCTTGGAAGTCCTGGATAAGCTCGCCACCTTCTTTCAAGTAGATGTTGAGTATTTGGTTAAGGGAGATAGAAGCGAAAAGATACATTCAATAGAGGAACCTATTAAGATAATAATTAAACTGGAAATTGAATTGCCACATAATCGGAATAACCTTCAAAAACTTAAGCAAATTACAGAGCTTATTGAAGGATTCACAGAAGGGTCATAGTGTTTTCAATAAGAAATATATTGGGCTGTTCAAAATCCCACCGACTTTGGACAGCCTGTTTGAAGTTTATAAGTTAACATACTCACCTTTTAATAAATTCAATTCCCTAATTGCTCCTGAGGGCAGCTCCACAACAGAATGGGCCCTTGGAACTGGTTTTACAAACCTCCAGGGCCTAAGTTCCTCGATCAATTCAACGACTCTCCCTTCCTTACTGATAAAAACCGCATCAATCGCAAAGTTCATAAAGCACATATGAATCGAATTGCAAGGTGTAATCCAAAGTCCTTCCTCCACTAAAGGATCCTTCCTGAACATCAAACCTCTTAATCTCTTTCCGAATGAATCTGCCTTACTTATGCGATATGGCAATGTTCGCTTTAATTCTTCCATCCTCGTATCTCCCTTCGTCTTTTTGTTCTGTATATTGAATATACTCTAAGTTTTATTTATTCTCAATACTGAACAAAGTAGAATCTTGTCGTTTTTTATTTAGAACAAAATATAGGAAAATGTATTTACTTTACAGGTTATATGAACTATTATTTACTCAAGGGTTGTTCATTAAATAGAACAATTGAACGAAAGAGATTCAGATTGATCAATCAGAATCGTTCAACAAAAGTTCATTAAAATGAACAAGACTAAAAAATACTTTTATATTTTAGGAGGAAGAACCATGTTAGAAAAAATGAAAAATTTGGTTGTGGAAGAAGAAGGACAAGCGATGACAGAATACGGTTTGATAATCGCATTGGTTGCAGTTGTTGTTGTTGGTGCTATAGCTACAATTGGAACAAAGCTGAATGGGAAATTTGGTGAAATTGTCACTAAGCTTGGCTAAAAAAGTTAAGTGAAACACAGCCCTACTTAATTAAGTAGGGCTGTAATTCTAACAAATGAGGTAAAAATATATGTTAATTCTTTCAATACTTATTACTGTATTGCTGGTCTCGTTAATAACGGACGTTAAAAAAAGGAAAATATTAAACATTGTTACCATTCCCTCGACACTGATCGGCATTACTTATTACTCAATAACTCTAGGTTTGTCCGGCTTTCTTTTTAGCGGCCAAGGGTTTCTAGTAGGGCTTAGTCTTCTTCTAATTCCATATCTTCTAGGGGGGATGGGTGCTGGTGATATAAAACTCATGGCTGCAATTGGGGCGTTGATGGGGACGACATTTGTTTTCTACTCTTTCCTCTATACCGCACTAATTGGAGGGGTAATTGCAATACTATTGCTTTTTAAGCAAAAAGGTTTTTCAAATTCCGTGAGGTCTTTATTTTTCCATATCTTTTTCTATAAAAGCAGTATTGGGTCATTGCTTCACCTAGGAAAGGTAGAGCGTCCCCGTATCTCCTTCCCCTACGGCGTAGCCATCGTCCTTGGCACATTCTGCACTCTAATCTGGGGTGGTTTTTAATGAAATCAGAAAAAGGACAGTCGCTGGTCGAATTTGCACTGGTCCTGCCTCTGTTGATGATGTTGTTGTTTGGAATTATTGATTTTGGACGCATTTTTCATGCATACCTAACGATTGATCATGCCGGCAGGGAAGCTGCCAGGGCTGCGAGTGTGGGGAAAACATACTCCGAAGCAAGTCAAGTTGCCGTCAAAACAGCTGCAGGCATCAACTTGAACAAGTCCGGAGCCTCTGTAACGATTACTCCTCCTTCAGACCCTGCAAAATCCTATCCTTCCGGAACAGATGTGAAGGTGACCATCACCTATCCCATCGATTTTCTAACTCCTATAATCGGCCAATTAATTGGCGGAAGCTTTAATCTTACTGATACCACTGTGATGAGGGTGGAATGAAATGTTTAAGAAATTGTTACAATCCATGAATTTGAAAGATGAAAACGGTGCGGCACTTGTCATTGTGGCTATCTCCATGACAGTTCTTCTTGGCTTCACCGCTTTGGTAATAGATGTGGGACAAATGTATTTGGAAAAAAGCAAAGTCCAGAAAGCTGTGGACGCGGCCGCTCTTGCCGGAGCTCAGAAATTATTGGGGGATGCCAGCACCAGTGTCAATGATGCAAAGGCGGCAGCCAGGGAGATTGCTGAAAAGAACGGCTACACTCCCGACAGCATTGAGGCTGTGCATAAATCCTACATAAAGGTAAAGAAAGAAGCAAAAGTTCCTCTTACTTTTGCAAGGGTTTTTGGCCTTACAGAAGCGGATGTACCCGCATCCGCAAAAGTAATTGTTGGCCCTCTAGTCTCGACTTCCGGAATTTCACCCATTGCGGTTGCCAAGGACACGATTCCGAACGGTACCATCTTAAACTGTGGCAGCAGTAAACATGTTACAGGCAATTGCGGTTTTATAAGAGTAGACGGTACAGGAGCAAATGAGCTTAAAGCAGCATTTATAAATGGAGGATCTTATACGGCAAAAACAACAGTCGATACGGAAAAGGGCGAGATGAAAGGTCCGGTTGAAGCTGCTGTTACGGAGATTATCAGCCAGGACGCTGGAAAACCCCATTGCCAATCCGCATCAACAGCGGACAAAAACTGCAGCCGGGTCATTTATGTGGCGGTGATTGATACATGGGAAGGTGTAAATAACAGCGTCGAAATTATTGGATTCGCCGCCTACTGGGTGGAGAAATACGATAAGGGAACGAACCAATTTATCGGCCATTTTATGAATATGGTAGCAGCCGGAGAGATTGCCAAGCCTGGCACCATTGGAGCCTACGGTGTTTACGGGATGAAATTGGATGAATAAGGAAAATCGTACATCAAAAGATGGGGGATCAAAATGAACTTAAAGAAGATTTGGATATGGTCATTAATCCTGGGGATGACAGTTGCGGTGTTTGCCTATTTTACCGTTCTGCCGAATGAGTCGGCATCTACGGCAACAAACACGGAAGAGGTAAAGAACGATCAAGCGGAGGAGGAAGCCGAGGTTGTGGAGGAGGATCCTTTTAAAAGAGAAATCGCCAACCCAATGGTCGAGATAGCAAAAGGGTTAAGGGCGATCTCGATTAATGTGGATCTTGCACCTGGCGTCTCGGGTTATGTCGAACCTGAGTCAAAGGTCGACGTCATTGCCTATGAAACGACTAAAGATGAAAAAAAGAAAAAAGAATACAAATCTGCAGTCCTGATTCTTGAAAATGTAAAGGTTCTCACATCAGGAAAATCCGCCGATACGAAACAAGAGGCGCTTCACTACCAAACCGTCACTCTCGAAGTAACCCCGGAACAAGGCGTCATGCTGGGGCTTGCCTCAAGGGATAAAGACGGATTTTACTTAATGCTCCGGAATGAGCTGGATACCCAGACCGGCAAGCAAGGCTACAAGGAAACCAGAGAAGTGATTAAAGAAGACAAGGAGGAAGATAAGAAATGAGCATAAGCTGGTACTACTTTTCCGATACCAATACACCGCCGGGAGAAATTGAAGCTTATTTGGCTAAAAAGGAGTTTTCGCTAGTCAAAACGAACGACATTGGAGCCATTCACCGCCACTTGATGGAAGACCACCAGGCTGTGCTGTTTCTTAGGGCAAACTCCATCTATAACGTGTATGATCTTTGCCAGGAAATTTCCGTTCTTTACCCGCATGTTTATATTGTTTTAATCGTTCCTGACAATATGGAAAACCTGAAAAAGGCCATGCATATGGGAGCTTCCGATATTCTGCGGACTTCCTACTCCTATGAGGAGTTAAAAGAGTCATTCCAACAGGCAAAAAAGTACATGGAACACCGGGCCGAAAAGAGCAGCGGGCAGCCAGCGTTCATAAAGGGAAAAAGCAGGGTGATCGCCGTTTCCGGGCCAAAGGGCGGAGTGGGGAAAACCTCGCTTGCCGTTAACCTGGCGATTGCTTCTGCAAAAAAAGGCAAACGGGTGGCTGTTATTGATGCCCATATCCAGTTTGGCGATATTGCGATGTATTTTAATGAAAAACCGAAACGAACCATCTATGAATGGGTGAAGGAAGCCTATGGCCGATCCACCTATTCCATCGACCAATATATGATGAAACACGATAGCGGCGTCTCCTTCCTAGCTGCTCCGCCACGCCCCGAATTCTTTGAAGGAATTACAGAGGAACATATCAAGGCAGCCATCGAGGAAGCCAAGAAACAATTTGACATTGTCTTCATTGATCTTCCAGGCTATTTATCCGAAATCCACATCAGCTGTCTGGACTCCGCAGATGATATTTTGCTGCTATTTACAAACGATATCTCTGTGCTGAGAACCACTAAGCTTTATCTTGAAACTTTGGAAACCATTAATCTGAAAGACAAAGTAAAACTAATTTTAAATATGCATTCCAAGAAACAAGGCCTCGAGTTAAAGAAGGTAGAGGAAATCTTTGATCTCAAAATCCATGCCACATTGCCAAAACAGGAAAAAATAGCTGCCTCCGCGATCTCAACAGGCTGGCCTTTTGTCCTGGCGGATGCCAGAAGTCAATTAAGCAAAGGTGTCCTTCAGCTGTCCGAGAAGCTTTATGAGCAGGAAGTACCTAAGCTTGTGACAGAGAAAAGGAAGAAAATAAAACGAAGAATCTTATTAAAAGCTTAGGGAGGGAAGGGGCTTGTCACTTTTTAATCGGTATAAAGAAGAAGCTGCTGCAGGCGTTGAGGCTTCTCCGCAAAAGCAGGTCGTACAGAAGTCGAAAGGCTATTGGGAAATTGAATCTACCCTTCACACGTACCTGCTGGATGAGCTGAAAAAATACCCTGGTCAAAGCACAGAGGAAGAAACCAGGAAGATTGACGAGCTAAGCCAGGCATACTTTGAGGAAAAAGAAAGCCGTCTTAGCTTCGAAGAAAAGCAGGAAATCATCGAATCTGTCAAATATGAATTATTGGCCTATGGACCAATAACCCCTTTGCTCGAGAACTCGCTGGTCAGTGAAGTCATGGTGAACAGCCCGGGTGAAATTTATTATGAAAAAAATGGGAAGCTGCTCCGCAGTGATGCGGTTTTTCAGGATGACCAGCATGTGCTTCGAGTCATCGAAAAAATCGTGTCGCCCATTGGCCGGCGCGTGGATGAAAGTTCGCCAATGGTTGATGCCCGTCTGCCTGACGGTTCCCGTGTGAATGCGATCATCCCGCCGCTCGCATTAAAAGGGCCGAGCCTGACAATTCGTAAATTTTCGGACAAGCCGTTTACCATCAATGATTTAATCCGGTTTGGAACTCTCAGCAGCGATATGGCGCAGTTCCTGGACATCTGTGTAAAATCCAAACTGAATATTTTTATCTCTGGAGGTACTGGTTCGGGGAAAACCTCCACTCTTAATGTGCTGTCTTCCTTTATCCCCAACGAGGACCGCATCGTGACAATCGAGGATGCGGCAGAGCTGAAGCTGAATCAGGACCATATCGTTTCACTGGAGTCCAGGCCGCCAAACATTGAGGGGAAAGGGCATATCTCCATCCGGGATCTTGTGCGGAACTCACTCAGGATGCGCCCTGACCGGATTGTCGTTGGAGAGGTCCGGGGTGCTGAAGCGCTTGATATGCTGCAGGCGATGAATACGGGCCACGATGGCAGCTTGAGCACGGGCCATGCCAACTCGCCGAGGGATATTATTTCACGCCTGGAGACAATGGTTATGATGGCGGGGTTTGATTTGCCAGTGAGAGCGATACGTGAACAAATTGCCGGTGCCATTGATCTGATTGTCCAGCAGGCTAGATTGAAGGATGGCACTAGAAAAATCACCCACATCACCGAAGTGCTCGGAATGGAAGGCGACACGATCGTTCTCCAGGACTTGTATTTATTCAGGGAAACAGGCTTTGGCACTGATGGCAGAATTCAAGGGCAATTTGTTTCGACAGGCATTCGTCCAAACTTCACCGAGCAGCTGGAGATGAACGGATACGAAGTGCCTGCATCCTGGTTTGCGAGAGAGTGGTAGAGATGGAAGAAATTCGTTTGCTCACTGCTATTTTCATAATTACTAGTCTTGTATGTTTCCTGTTTCTTAAAAGTGCAAGCAAAAAAAGGAACATCGCAAAACGAGTGGAAACCTTCTTGCCCGCCGATCACCAGGAAGAGTCCAGCAAGCCGGACGGGCAAAAATCCAATCCACTTAAAAATATGGTTTCGTCTTTTTCAAAGGTTTTGCAAAACGTGGAGTTCAGTAAAAAAACGGAGAAGCTTCTGCTTGAAGCGGGAAGCCATTTAAAGCCTGAAGAGTTCTTCGTCCTTAAACTTTTCACCGTGGCTGCTTTGGGACTGTTTGTCTATGTAATGGCTTTGCCATGGTACATGTATTTGGCCGCATTTCTGGCCGGTTTTATTGTTCCGGATGTCTACATGAAGCGGAAGCGGACGAAGCGCTTAAAGCTGATTTCCTATCAGCTGGTGGAAATCCTGGGAATGATGGCCAATTCCATGCGTGCCGGCTTCAGTTTTATGCAGGCGATGCAGCTGGTTGGCAAGGAAATGCCGGATCCGCTTGGTCCTGAGTTTGAACGGGTCGTCCGTCAGGCTGGCCTGGGTATCCCGCTTGATGAAGTGTTTCAGGAGCTGGTCGAGCGCCTTCCGAATAAGGAGCTGGAAGTGGTTGTCCGAGCAATCCTCGCACAGCGGAAAAGCGGCGGCAATCTGGCAGCACTGATGGAAACAATGGAAGAAACCGTCCGCGGCCGGATTCGAATCTTGGAGGAACTGAACACCCTGACAGCACAAGGGAGGATGTCTTCCTGGGTCATCACCCTGCTGCCGGTAGGGTTGGGTTTGTATCTGGCAACGGCCAATAAGGATTACTTCGGTCCGATGCTTGATCATCCGCTTGGTCTGGTCATGCTGTCAATGGCCGGTGTCTCCATCATCATCGGTTGGCTTTTTATCCAAAAAATTATCAAAATCGAGGTGTAGGAAATGGTGAATTTGCTTCTTCTCCTGCTGTCAGCGGGATTCTTTACCGTTACAATCGCAGCCGTCATGCTTACCCTCTTTCGCCGGAGCCTGGCATTCGACAAACGGGTAACCATGTATTTTGGTGACATTTCCAGGCCGGAAGTGGCAGCGGCGGCTACCAAAAACAAAACTGGAATGCTCTCGGGATTATTAAAATTTTACTGGGAAAAAGGAATTTTGCATTTAAATAAAAAGGTATCGCGTACTGAAAAGAAAAAGCTGGATTCCCTCTTGAGGGACGCAGGACATCCCTTCAAGTCGGCCGCTGAATTCCGGCTATTCCAAATGGTGCTTGGTGCAGGTGCCGGAGCATTCTTTGCCTTCTTAATGGTACCGAATGCGGAAAAGGCGGCAAGCGGGTGGATGCTGGCATTCACCGTTGCACTTCTTGGTTTCCGGCTTCCTGTTTTCTTTCTGGGGAAAAAGGCGACAGCCAGGGTTAAGCAGATTAATAAGGATATGCCGGATTTCTTCGATACCGTCAACCTGCTGCTTGAAGCGGGCATGGGGCTGGACTTGGCCCTTGCAGAGGTATCCCGGAAATTAACGGGGCCTCTTGCCGATGAATTCAAGCAGGCCCTTGAGGACATGAAACTGGGAATGTCCCGCAGAGAGGCGTTTTATGAATTAAGAAAGCGGGTGCCCTCCGATTCCTTTCAAAGTGTCATCAACTCTTTAATACAAGCGGACCAATTGGGAATCGGAATGGCCAAGGTGCTTGGAAATGTAACCAGGAGGGTCAGGGAACAGCGTAGGGAAGCGGCACGTGAACAGGCGATGAAAGCGCCGGTTAAAATGTTGTTTCCAATGGTGTTTTTCATCTTTCCATCCCTGTTTATTGTCATCCTTGGACCGCTCGTGATCACGCTTGTAACCAAAGGGTTGGGCGGATAATGGCAGATATCATGAATTGGAGTGCTGCTGATGGATATCGTTGAAATGGAAGAGAAGTATGGAATGAATGGCAATAAAATAAAGGACCTTCGAACCGGGAGGGGATTGAGCTTAAGCCGCCTAAGCGAGCTTACGGGCATATCCAAATCCTATTTGAGCATTATTGAAAGGGACCTGCATAAAAACCCTAGCCTAGATATTTTGGAAAAGCTTGCAAACTTTTTCCAGGTGGGTGTGGAGTACCTGGTGAAGAATGAAGGGGTGGCGGAACTCGTTCCTCCTCCAGCCAAACAGCCTATTAAGACGACACTCAAGCTTGAAATTGAACTATCAAAGGAGCAAATTACCCCCAAAAAGCTGCAGCAAATTACCGAGCTGATTGAAAAGTTAAATGAAGATATCTAGGTATATTTTTTTAGCAATATGTTCGTTATATAAAACGCAAGTGTTTCATTTATTTTACAGAAACCAGAAAGCAGGTGCCCCCAATGAACACCTTCTTCACCATTTTCACTCTCGTCATTTTTGCAATCTGCCTGATTTTCCCGCTCTATCATATGGTGAACGCACTGCTTGTCTTGAGGAAGAAGCCTTATTACATGGAGAAGCAGGTGATGCTGAAGGAGAAGTGTTTCAGCATCCTCGTGCCTTGCTACAATGAGCAGACGATCATAGACACAACGATCCTGGGAATAAATCGTGTGAATTACCGAAATTACGAGTACATTCTAATCAATGACGGATCCACTGACCAGACGTTTGAAACAATGGCAGAACTGCTTGATTTGGAAATCCAGAAAATAAAGCCGCATGAAGGCCTGGAATTTGCCCCAGTCCGCGGGGTTTACCGTTCCAGGAAAAATTCGAAGATCATAGTCATTGACAAGGTCAATGGAGGCAAGGCAGATGCGCTAAATGCTGGGATTGCCTATGCTTCCAGTGAACTGGTCGTCACCTTGGACGCCGACAGCATCCTCGATGAACAGGCATTGTCGATTATCAACAGGGCCTTTACTGATCAGCAATTAATCGCGGCTGGCGGCAATGTCCATATTTTGCAAGGCAGGAAATTCAAAAATAATGTTTTAAAACCGACCATGGTGGTAAAGACCATTGTTAAATTCCAAATTTTAGAGTATTTGAAAGGTTTCTTTATCTATAAAGCGTCATTGGCGAAGTCCAATGCCCTCTCCATAATTTCTGGAGCGTTCGGCGTTTTTAAACGGGACGTACTCCTGGAGGTGGGCGGTTATCGTAAAACGGTCGGTGAGGATATTGATATTACCCTAAAGGTCCAGAATTTCAAAAATGGCAGGAAGGATTTAAAGGTCGCCTTTATTCCGGAGGCCATCTGCTATACCGAAGTTCCGGAAACGTGGAGGGATTTATTCAAACAGCGAATTCGCTGGCAGAAGGGGTTTATCGACTGCGTGATTCTTTATTTTAAAGATTTCATTCCGGCTATTTTTAAAAATCCGCTGTCCTTCTTTTTCATGCTTGATGCCTTGTTTGTTGGAGTCATTTGTTCGTTTCTAACTGTATTTGGATTCATCTTCCACTGGATCTACTATGGCGACCTTAGTGCCTTCCTTATATACCTATGTGTTTACATCGCCGTAAGCCTGCTCTACAATATCATCGCCATCCTGATTTCGTATTTTTATCATAACAGCTTCTCTGTCAAGGACCTTCTGCATATACTGTTAGTGCTTGTCCTGGATATCGTCTTCTTTAGGCTTCTTACGCTTTTTTACACCCTCTTCGGCACAATCCAGTACTTCCAGAACAAAGACGAATGGAATAAAGTGGCCAGAACAGGGCGAGCCTATCATATGGAGCAGACGGGCTGATAAAGTAATATCTCTTTGTTCGTTATAACGTGTATCACTGAAGGAGAATGATATGAAAAAATTATTCCACTACCTCTCCCTGCTGAATCTGTTTGATGCGGTTGTGACCCATTACGGGCTGAAGAACGGTTTGATTACGGAAAGCAATCCGTTCATGGACAGGGCCTATCAGGCGGACCCTGTCCTTTTTCTCCTAATCAAGCTTTCGTTGTCACTTTTGCTGTATGTATTTATTGCTTTTAACAAAGTGCCCGCAACTATGCTTGTGAAGGGCGTAACCATTTTCGCTTCCATCTGTTACACCCTCGTATTTGCCCTTCATTGCTGGTGGCTGCTTTTCTTATAGGAAGGGAAGCGGCTGCGTAGCACCTATTCGCCATCCTTCACACGATCCCTCCGAACTTTGTCGACAACTTTATGAACATTTATTAAAAATAAAAATATACAAAACTTTCCTGTGGAGTTATAATTTGAGAGTAAATGAGAAAAGGAGGCAGGAAAAATGATTGATTATAAAGGAAAGACCGCTGAAATTTCATATGAGTTAAAAATGACCTGCCTGTTTTTGTGCCGTTAAGCATACGTATGCCTGCATATGCCTAGCCACAGACATGCTTGTCTGTGGCTTTTTTGTGCGCAAAAACAGAATGTACGTTCCTATGAATGGAGATGAAATTTATGATTACCGTTGAAAATCTACAAAAGGAATATAAATTGGTAAAGCGTGACCCTGGGCTGAAGGGCGCTGTCAAATCGCTGTTTCACCGCCAATATGAGACCAAAATGGCGGTGAAAGGAGTGGATTTTACAATAAATCAGGGAGAGACCGTTGGCTATATCGGCGCCAATGGAGCGGGAAAATCGACGACCATCAAGATGCTGACAGGGATTTTGACACCGAGCGCCGGAAAGGTGACCGTGAATGGGCTCGTTCCTTATGAAAACCGCCAGGAAAATGCCCGCAGCATTGGAGCTGTATTCGGGCAGCGGACCCAGCTGTTCTGGGACATTCCGGTGCGCGAGTCTTTTAATCTGCTAAAGCATATTTATGAGATTCCCGAGCAGGAATTTGCAGAGACGGTGGCGATGTTTACGGAAGTGCTGAATCTTGAGCCGCTCCTTGGCATACCGGTCCGCCAGCTTTCACTTGGACAGAAGATGCGCTGCGAACTGGCGGCTGCCTTCCTGCACAGGCCGAAAGTCGTGTATCTCGACGAGCCGACAATTGGACTGGATATCGCGGTGAAGGTGAGGATCCGCAAGTTCATCAAGGAAATGAACAAGATTTGGGGTACAACGGTGCTGCTGACGACACATGATATGCAGGATATCGAAGAGATTTGCGACCGGATCATCATCATTGATGAAGGCAGGATTCTTTATGACGGCGGGCTGGAGGAAATTAAGGTGCAGTTCGGGCAGAAGCGGGTCATTCATTTTGACCTGCCGGAGCTTGGCTCTCCTTTCATCCTGCCTGCACCGCTGTTTGGAATGGCCGAGGTGCTGCCAGCATCAGAAGGGGAAGCGAAGGTGAGCCTGTCTTTTGACCATGAACGGGTGAAAAGCTCATTTGTCATTTCGGAAATGATGAACAGATATGACATTCAGGACCTCACGATTGCCGACCCGAAAATCGAAAGCATTGTGGAAGAGCTTTACAACCGCAGGGAGCAGGGAGGAACGTATGAACAAGTATTGGCAAATAGCTAAAGTGAGGATGCAGGAGGACACGGCCTATTCTGCCTGGTATTGGGCAGGGACGGTTTCGTCCATTCTCCGGCTGCTGATTATTTATTATTTCTGGCAGGCTGTATATTCAAACCGGTCAGCCATCCAGGATATCGACTTGGGGACGATGATCACCTACATTGTTGTTGCGATGCTGCTGCAGGGCTTTGTCGGCGGCGTCGGGCAGGACCTGGCTGAAAATATCAAGAACGGGAATGTTGCGATTGAGCTGATGCGGCCTTATGACCTGATTTATAAGATGTTTGCCGTCGACCTTGGCTCAAAGCTAATGCATTTAATCAGGGGAACCATCCCGATGATGCTGATCGCCTTCTTTTTTATGGATATAACGTTTCCGGGAAGCCTTGAAGCGTGGCTGCTATTTATCATTAGTGCCGGCCTCGGCCTTTGGATTGAAACGTTCTTTGATTTTCTTGTAGGGGTGCTGGCTTTTTGGACGGTGAACATTTGGGGAGTGCGCGTGCTGAAGGAGTCGCTGGTTACGTTTTTTTCGGGGGCTCTCGTGCCGATTTCGCTATTTCCCGATTGGCTCCGCGTTATCACGGAGTTCTTGCCGTTTCAGGCGATGGTGTATTTGCCGGTATCAATCTATTCGGGAATGATCTCAGGCACCGAAGCTTATTTGGCGGTGGGCCTTCAGTTGTTCTGGCTGATTTCATTCTACGTTTTGGTCAGGGTGATCTGGGCGCAGGCTGTTAAACAGATTACCATCTTTGGCGGATAGGAGGGGAAAACATGCGCCGCTATGCGAAATTGTACTGGGAGTTTGCCAAGAATCACATGAAAGTGATGATGGAATACCGGATTGATTTTATAATCGGAGTACTTTCGGTGATTCTGGAGCAGTTTGCTTCGATTTTCTTTATTAAAGTTGTGTTTGATCATATTGAGCAAATCAATGGCTGGTCTTTCTATGAGATTCTGTTCATCTATGGAATTGCGGCCACAGGACGGTCAATCCACCATATCTTCTTTGATAACCTATGGACGCTGGGCTGGCAGTATATCAGGCCAGGCCAGCTCGACCGCCTTCTGATTCGGCCGATCAACCCATTATTTCATATCGTAGCTGACCGGCTTCACCAGGATGGATTTGGCCAGCTTATCATCGGGCTGATTATCCTGGGCACTGCGATACCGCAGCTGGACCTGGCCTGGGGAGCAGTGGAAATCGCTTTGCTTGTTGTGATGATTATTTCATCCGGCCTGATTTTTGTAGCTGTTAACCTATTCTTTGCGACTTTTTCCTTCTGGATGATTGACAGCCTGCCTGTCGTTTGGGCCGTGTTTAATCTTAGCGATTTTGCACGTTACCCGCTGACCATTTACCACAAAGGCATTCGTACGTTTTTAACCTGGATCATTCCTTATGGCTTTACCGCTTTTTATCCAGCGGCTTATTTTATTGATAAGTCCGGTTTCAGGGAATTGGCTTTATGGACGCCTGTGGTGGCTTTGGTTTGCTGTGTAATCGCCTATTCTTTTTGGAACAGGGGCTTAAAGTCGTTTGCGAGTACCGGCAGCTAGTAACTTCTTTAATGTTAAAATAGTGCTAAACTATTGAAAATATTTGTAAAAAAGTTTAAAATTTTCTAAAAATAACTCTTATCTTTAGGAGGTTAGTCCAATGACAAACAGCATCAGGGAGAAGGCCATTCCGGAAGTGTGGCAGGAAATACAAAAGGCGCTTAACGAAAACCCTGTTCCGTATGAGGGAGTCAATGTGGTTTACCAATATGACATTAGCGGCAGTGATGCGGGGACCTATCAGCTCCTTCTCGCTGGCGGCCGTGCTGAAGTCGTGGAAGGGTCTCCTAAAGAAGCGGCATGCACACTAAAGCTGTCTGATAAAAACTTTAAAGAAATGATGCTGGGCAACTTAAAGGGAACCACTGCCTTCATGATGGGCAAACTGAAGATTGACGGAAGTATCGGTGAGGCTCTTAAACTTGAAGGCATTTTGCAGCAATATGATTTCAAGTGAATAATGCCTTCCTCCCCGCTTAAAAGGCTTCGCTTTCCTCCTTTAAAGCGCCGGGGGTCAGGCACCGAAGGGGGACAGGAACCATCCTGTCTCTTTGCCGTGTTTAGGCTGAAAGAGATTGTATTTTGCAAAAATAACGGTTGTAGTTTGTAAAATGCTGGATTACATTGAAACGGGTACCCATATGGAATGATATGTATTAAAATAGATAGGTTAATGGGCCTAGTCTGGATTGCGTGAATAGATAGCTATGCTCAGATAATAAATTTTAAACTGATGCTATAATGAGGGTATGCTTATTTTTACACAAATTCAAAGGAGAACCTGGAATATGACGGGGACCAGGGAACAAACATTACGAATAGAAGAAATTAAGGCAATCAAGTTATTTTTAACGTTGTTTTATACTGCTTATATCGGATTTGATTTCATATACCGCTATGCCTTTCCTCACTTTGTCAAAATGACGCCTGTAGGCTTCCCGGACAGAGGACTTGGCTATATTGCTCATTTCCTATTATTGATGCTGCTGCCGGCAGCGCTTTACATGGCAAAAAAGGGAAATCCATTCCGTATTAAATACATGTATTTTTTTGTGTTTCTTCTTATAGATTTTGTTGATAATATCCTAATTTATTGGGGGACGGATAATGATTTTTCAAGCGGGAATATTGTAGAAATCCTTTTCTTGCTTTTTGCACCGATTTTTGTAAATAAGCGTTTCTTTTGGATTGTTTCCATTGTTATGTCGCTTAAATATGTTGCTTATGGCTTCTTGTTTCAGACTACAGCAGTCATTGTTCCAATTGTATTGATAGTTTTCTTCGGCAGTTTCGGCTTTATTTTGCTTACGAGGATTATCTCCTATGTTAATGGAATGGTCAGGCTGTATGAAGATTCCCAGCAGAAAGAAAAACTGGCTGTTGTGGGACAAATGGCAGCTTCGATTGCCCATGAGATTAAAAACCCTTTATCAGCTTTAAAAGGATTCACACAGCTTCAGCAGGAAAGAGACGGGTCAACAGAAAGCTTTTATCCTATTATGCTGAATGAGATCGATAGGATCAATTTGATCGTGTCCGACCTCTTGATCATCGGGAAGCCGAACTCCTCCTCAAAGCGGCCAGCTAGCATCGAGAAAATCTTAACTTATGTTACCTCTATCATTGAACCGCAGGCGGTCAGGCAGTCGGTCGATATTCATATGAGGATTAAAGGCCAGGTGCCTAAACTTTACTGTGATGAAAACCAAATCAAACAAGTTTTTATCAATCTCGTAAAAAATGCGGTTGAATCAATGCCAGAGGGTGGCAATGTGGCGATTGATGCCAAGTACAGCCACAATGAATTTGTCATTAGTGTTAGGGACGAGGGTGAAGGCATTCCTTCGGATATAATTGCTAAACTTGGCGAGCCGTTTTTTACCACAAAACCCAACGGAACCGGACTTGGTTTAATGGTAACAAAGAAAATTATTGAGGAGCATGGGGGCAGGTTCGACATTAGAAATAATCCCGATAAAGGTGCAACCGTACAAATTATACTGCCTGGACAAAAATAATTAATAAATTATCTACAATTATATTCAATTGTTGTATTCTTGTGATAGAACTTTTGGTTTATAATGTTATCAGAGTGTCGATTGATGACGAATTCGTTTAGGTAAAAAGTAGGGTTTTGCATCGTCAGAATTTGAATTGAAAACACGCGGGGTAATAATATGCATGATAAAATAAATCAACAAGCCTTTATCAATACAGAGAATCGCACTCTAAAATGGTTTCTCGCTTTGTTCTATTTCATCTATTTCTTTTATGAGATATTTTATCAGGTTATTTATAGGGACTTTTTATTATATGGAGAATCTGAGAGCCCCGGGCTATTGAATTTTGTAATGTATGCATTAATCTGGGGACTGCTGCCCATAACATATCTACTTTTAAAAAGAGGCAAAATATTTCTAGTAAAGTATTTCTTTGTGTCTAGTTATTTTGTGATTTCCCTTATTTGTGAGTCAGCCATCTTTTTCTACAGTACGGAATCCTATAGAAGTGGAAATGCAGCAGAAGTTATGCTGCTGCTATTTGCGCCGATTTTTGTAAACACAAATTTCTTTTTGTTTGTAAGCGGGGGCCTTTTATTAAAATATCTGATTACTGGCTTATTATTTGGCGTAACAGAAGTAATATTTGCCATAGCGCTTGTGATAATTCTTGCTTTTATCTCTTTGTTTATATTGAAAAGATTCCAGGTTTATGTAGGAGCTATCCAAACTTCATACAACAACCAGTTGGAGGGTATCGTAAAAGGTGTCATTGCTACGATTGAGTTGAAAGATCCGTACACAAGAGGGCATAGTGAAAGAGTCGCCTATTATGCAAAAACCCTGGCCACGTCTTTAAACAAGTTCTCTAAAGACGAATTGACATCTTTTTATTACGCCTGTTTATTGCATGATATTGGAAAGGTCAGTATACCGGACGCTATCCTAATGAAGCCAGGCAGATTAACTGCCGAAGAATTTGAAGTGATAAAAACCCATCCTGATGTGGGCACCGAAGCAATACGCAAAGTGGATGGAATAAATATGAGCATCGAGGTTATTAAGTACCATCATGAACGCTGGGATGGGACGGGTTACCCTGAAAAACTGAAGGGGAAAAATATTCCTTTGTTGGCTAGGGTTGTTACCATTGCGGATGCGTTTGACGCAATGACTTCGTCACGGTCCTATCGCAGTGCCATGTCTGTTGAAGAAGCTTATAACCGAATTGTTGAAGGAAAGGGAAGCCAATTTGATCCAGAACTGGTAAAGGAGTTTCAAAAGATCTTTCCTGAATGGGTGAATTATCATCAAGCCTATGATTGGGTTGATGCAGTTCCTCTTCAAAATAAAGCAGAAGGCAAGGAGGTGGCGAAATGAAAATCCGTAAGCTGTCCAAAGTTAAAACAACTTGCTGGTGGTGTGTGTTTATGCCAGGAGCGGGAAGAGGATGAAGAATGATGGGATGCCAGCAATTTGAAGGCATCCCATATTTATTTTGAAAGGGTGCTTCGAAATGGAACTGCACAGTCATTCTAAAGTAACTCTTAATCCCTTGAACATTCGTAAAGACAGGAAACATTACATTGTGGAAGATTTGGATTCAGGTGATTTTTACGAAATGCCGGAAGTGTGTATTGATGCAATCGGCCTGATCGGTGAAGGGAAGGATTTGCATTCCATTGAAGAGGAACTAAGGGAGCGGTTCCCAAACGAGGATGTAGACATGAAGGGTTTCGTCCAGGACTTGCTCGACCTCGGCCTCATCCGCACCATCGACGGCAAGGAAGTACCAAAAAGGACTGCCCAACCCGCCGAAACCCCGGGTTTGACCTGGATTCCTGAAAAGGCAGGGAAATTCTTTTTTAATCGTGCATCCTCCCTGGTTTATCTGGCTGCCCTTCTTGCCAGCGCCGGTATTCTGATGGTTCGGCCCGGGCTGTTCCCGGCTTATAAAGATATCTTTGTATTTGATTTGATGATGTATAATATTCTGGTTTTTCTGGGCCTGACGTTTTTGCTTGTTGTGCTCCACGAAATCGGGCATGTGCTGGCAATGCGGGCGGAGAGCCTTCCGACAGGGATCAGCCTGGGACACCGTTTGTTTTTTATTGTGCTTGAAACCGATATGTCGAGGGTGTGGACATTGCCGCCTCATAGAAGGTACAGGCTTTATCTTGCGGGTCTGGCTTTTGATGCTGTCGTTTTATTTGCTGCGCTGCTGGTCCAGCTAGTTTTTTCTGGGCATGCACTGTCGGCCGGAATCGCTAAAATGGCTGCCTTTAGCACGTTCATCCGCATTCTTTACCAATGCTGCGTATATATGAAAACGGATCTGTATTATGTGATTGAGAACCACTCCGGCTCGTACAATCTAATGGAAAATGGCCAGAATTACCTGAGGCGTTGGCTGCCTTTCCTGTCGGAAGTGAAAACGAGCAAGGAATTTGCCGGCGAAGAAAAGTGGGTTCGGCCTTATGCGTTTTTTTATCTTGTTGGCATTATGATCACCATCGCCGTTTTAGCCTTTTATAACCTGCCGCTGATTATCCATGCTGCTATGCTGGTGATACCGGGGTTTTCTGAGCCGGCCACCTCTATCCTCTTCTGGGATGCTGTTGTCTTCTTTCTTCAATTTGTGATTATGGCAGCCCTGCTGCTGCATTCCTGGTCCAGGAAATACCGCTTAACGAATTAAAGACAGCCTGAGGCTGTCTTTAAAAATCCCTGGCATAATCAAGAAGCATATTTTTATACACTTCAAGGGAATGGATGTGGACAAACTCCTCGTCCCCGTGCCAATTGTTGCCGCTAGGTCCGAATTCAATGGCTGGAATCCCTCTTTCGGCAAAAAACTGTGCATCGGATGCACCATGCTGACCGAAGAAGACGGCCTCTCCGGCTGTGTGCTTTTCAACAATCTTCTTCAGCTTTTGAATATAAGGGTCCTCTTTATCCGTTTCGACAGGGGAGATGCTTGCATGGACAGAAATTTCCCCATCGGCAATTTCCTGGATTTGCCGGATGATTTCGTCCGGATCCTGGCCGGGAAGGTAGCGAAGGTCAAAGGACATTGTGCAGCTCTCCGGGACTTTGTTGTAAACTTCTCCGCCCTGGACCTTGGCCCAGTTGACAGAGGGATAAGGGTAAAAATCGGAACTTTCCTTCATAAAAGGAAGCTTCAGGATCTTTCCGTGAAGGGTGCATGCTTTGGCAATCGCATTCTCACCTTCCCACGGGCGGCTTCCATGTGCCGGGGTACCATGTACTTCCACATCAAACTGGAGAAGCCCCTTTGCTTCGAGGGCGATTCCCAGCTGGGTAGGCTCCGAGCAAATGACAAAGTCGCCAATATAATCGTTTTCGACAAGGTAACCGGAGCAGTTGTCTCCGCCGGTTTCTTCGTCTGATACAATCTGCAGCTGGATTTTCACGCCAAGTTCTTCCTCTTTAAGCTCCGCCATGGCGCACATCATCGCGGCCACGCCGGCTTTCATGTCGGCTGCTCCGCGTCCATACAGCTTTCCGTCCTTCTCCATTGGAATGAACTGCATTTTCTTTCCGCTGACAACATCCACATGGCCGTTAAAAATCAGTGTTTTCTCTCCGCTGCCGATCTCGCAAACAAGCATTTTATAACCGTTGTTTTCAATTAATTCCGGATTGAGGCCATATTCCCTCAGCCAGTGGCAGCAATATTCCACTGCCTGGTTGGCGCCTTCCTTATGGGAACTGTCAATCAGCAGCAGTTCTTTTAGCAATGTTTTTACACTTTCGAGCGTTTTTACATTGTTCATATTGCCCCTCCTTGTATTGCCTTTCAGTCTTTTCATACCACAATAAAAGCTTCCCAATCGTAGAAAATGGGAGCTTTAAGCAGAAAAGCAGATCAGCCTCCAAATGCTTGCTGGACTTCTCCGGCCGTTTTAGCTAGTATTCTTTTTAGGAAGAATTGCGTAACAAAGGAGACTATAATGTCAGAAAATCAAACAATCTTTAAAGAGCTAAAGCCTTTTTTACAGGAAAACTGGGAGAAAAGCGGATTTACAACGCCTACGGATGTACAGACAAGAGCGATTCCGCTGATCCTTGGCAATACCGACGTGATTGCTGAATCACCAACGGGAACGGGCAAAACACTTGCCTACCTATTGCCTGTTTTAAATAAAATCGATTCTCAGAAACGGAATGCTCAAGCGGTGATTCTTGCTTCTTCACAGGAGTTGGTTATGCAGATCCTTTCCGAAGTGCAGAAATGGGGGGAAGGCAGCGGAATTACTTCCACTTCCATAATTGGCGGTGCCAATCCGAAGCGGCAGCTGGAAAAGCTGAAGAAAAGCCCGCAGGTGATCGTGGGCACTCCAGGCAGGGTTTTGGAGCTGATCAAACAAAAGAAGCTGAAGATGCATGAAGTCAAAACCGTCGTACTTGATGAAGGAGACCAGCTGCTCGTCCCCGAACATCGCAGCACGGTTGAAAGCATCATTAAATCCACTCTTGCAGACCGCCAAGTGCTCCTGTTTTCGGCAACGCTTCCCAATCATACGGAACAGGCAGCAAGAGAGCTTGTCAAAGACGCGGAAGTCATTAAGATCAAGCAGGACAGTACGATTCAGTCAGCAGAGGTGGAGCATATCTATTTTATCAGCGAGCAGCGCGATAAAATAAAAATCCTGGAAAAACTGTCCCGGCTGGATGCCTTCAAAGGGCTGGTGTTTCTTAAGGATATCGGCAATCTTCAGGTAAGTGCCGAAAAACTGAACTACAAAGATATTCCTGCCCTGATGCTTCATAGCGAGCTGACGAAACAGCAGCGCCAGGCCAGTCTGAAGCAATTCCGCGAGCGGAAGAATGCGATGCTGCTTGTGACGGATATTGCGGCCCGGGGCCTTGATATCAAAGGGGTCACGCATGTGGTCCATTTCGACTTTCCGCGTGACCGTGAACAGTACATCCACCGTTCCGGCCGGACTGGACGCTTTGGTGCCGAGGGGACTGTCATTTCGATTGTCAATGAACGCGAAGAACGCGAGCTGAAACAGTTCTGCAAGGAACTTGGAGTCAAACCGGCGCAGAAAGAGTTTTACAGCGGCAAAATCGTGGATGCAAGTAAAAGGTAAATCGTGTGAAGCCAGTGGCCTATGCCATGGCTTTTTTTTTGCAGCTGCAGGAAAAAAGCCTCAAACAGCCGAAATTATTCTTATCTTCTTCAGAAAGGAAAACAACCTATGGAAAATCCTAAACTAAGGAAGCTGAGGGATGGCTGGCTGCCTGAGGCTACGATTGATGAAATGCAGGAAAAGCTGGCGAGCGGCGAGCTGACATCAAGAGATCTTGTGCTTATGTACATGAGCAGAATAGCGCTTTATGATAAAAGCGGCCCTCGCATCAACTCGGTGCTGGAACTCAACCCGGATGCGCTGCATATTGCGATGGCACTCGATGCTGAAAGGGCCGGGCACGGTCCCCGCGGCCCGCTGCACGGCATCCCGGTTTTGCTGAAGGATAATATTGATACTCATGACAAGATGCACACCAGTGCAGGATCGCTTGCCCTGGAACACTCGATTGCTCCTCGGGATTCGTTTGTGGCCGCACAGCTTCGCAAAGCGGGGGCTGTCATTTTAGGAAAAACAAATATGACGGAATGGGCCAACTTTATGGCAGTCGGAATGCCGAGCGGCTACAGCTCGCGCGGCGGCCAGGTGCTGAATCCATATGGGCCGGGCAAATTCAATGTGGGCGGATCCAGTGCAGGTTCCGGGGCGGCCATCGCCGCAAACCTTGCGGCGGTCGCTGTGGGAACGGAGACGTCAGGGTCGATCCTCAATCCGAGCGCGCAAAACGCGCTTGTGGGCATCAAGCCGACTGTTGGACTCATCAGCAGAAGCGGAATCATCCCAATTAGCCACACTCAGGATACCGCCGGTCCGATGGCCAGAAGTGTTAAGGATGCCGCTTATCTGCTTGCCGCCATTACAGGCAAGGATGAGAGCGACCCGGCCACATTGACGGGTCCAAAGCTTCAGCCTGCTGATTTTACCTGCAGCCTGGAGCACGATGGATTGAAAGGCGTAAAGCTGGGAGTGCCAGGAGATCTTGTGTTTTACGAAGAGCTGACTGACGAAAAGCGAAGCCTTTTTGAACAGGCCCTGGCGAAGGTGAAGGAGCTGGGCGCGCAGCTTGAGGAGGTATCACTTCCTTCCGCTGATGCAGACTGGGACTATGATGTACTTGATTATGAGTTCAAATCGGGTATCAATGCCTATTTAGGCAGGCTGCATCCTTCCGTAAAGGTGCGCAGCCTTGCTCAGGTGATTGCTTTTAATAAACATCATATGGAGAAGATGCTCAAGTATGGCCAAAAGATCCTGCAAGGTTCGGAGGACACGAGCGGAACCCTGACAGAGGAACAGTATTTAAAAGCGCTGGAGCATGACCAGTACATGTCAAAAGATCATGGAATTGATTATGCCTTGTCAAAGGGAGGGGCAGCGGCCCTGATTTTCCCTCATGACCATGGCTCGGACATTGCGGCCCGGGCCGGCTATCCATCGATTACGGTTCCGGCGGGATACACAGCAATGGGCGAGCCGTTTGCGATAACTTTTACAGGCCATGCCTATAGTGAGCCCCAGCTTATCAAGCTGGCCTATGCCTTTGAGCAGGCAACAAAGGTCCGCCGTCCTCCCGTACTGGAAGTTGCCGCCAGCATGGAGGAGGAAGCATAAGGATGGGGCAAACGTCCATACTACTTTTATGATGCTATTGTAAAGGAGTAGAGGAGTATGGGCAGGACAAAGCTTGGCAATGCGAATGCACAGCGCAACAACAACAGGAAAAAAGGCCAGCAGAACAGTGAAGAACTGGTAGAGTGGACAACCGGCCAGAAGGCGAAGAAGCCGAACAACCCGATAGATTGATGTGCACATGCCCGCCGGCTACCTACTGGCGGGCATCTTTATTTCCTGTAAGGTTTAAGAGGGGTGTGCACGCTTTATTTAGTGTAGAATGGGTATTATTTGTATTATTTCGTAGTGGAGGGAACAGCTTTGGAGAAATCGACCGAAAAAACACAGTCTGGCCGGTTCGAGGTAGCCTTTAACCGCATTCACCGCTGCCTGAAAGACATGGTAAAGGATGCCGGCAGCGACGCATTTGTCGAGCTGCTGAACAGCGGCTACAAGAACCATTCCATCATCCGCAAGTATAAAAATGAGCTGTACCAGTTCGCCAAGCTAAGGAACGCGATTGTCCATGAAAAGGTGGATGTGGATTATTATATTGCCGAGCCTCATAAGTCGGTCGTCAAACGGATAGAAGAAATTGCCGCCCATTTTGAAAAACCGCCTTTGGCGATGGGAGTGGCCTCTTCGCCAGTATTTTATTACTACGATGATGCCTTGTTAAAGGATGTGCTGAAGGCGATCAATAAATTTGAGTTCACCCGCTTTCCGATTTACGATCAAAGCAATGAATACAAGGGGCTGCTTACATCCTCCGATATCATCAGATGGATGGCCAAGCAGCTGACAAGCAATGTCATCTCGCTTGAAAATGTCAAAGTACGTGAACTTTTGCGAGACAACAAGAAATATTATGTGGATTTTATGGCCGAAGACACATCCTTTTATGAGGTTGAAGAGCTTTTTGACAGCTATCATATCAAAGACAAAAAGCTTCAGGCTGTGATTCTGACTGAAAACGGAAAATCGGACAGCAGGCCAAAAGGAATCATCACTCCTTGGGACCTCCTGGACCCGGATCCAACGACAGATTAATCTTTATTTGGAAGTTTACGGATTCTCCAGGCGGGTACTTTTAAAAAAGACTACTCGTCCAAAGGAGGATTTCAAATGTTGAATGAACATGAAAAACACCTGGTAGGAATTTACGATAATGAACGAGAAGCAATCGATGCAGTAGAAGACCTGAAGCGTCAAGGCTATAGAGCCGAGGATATTTCGGTCATTGGTAAAAATAAGGAAGAAGTAGCTGAAATCAACGATGAAACTGGCACAAAAGCTGGGGAAGGAGCGGCTGCTGGTGCGGCTACAGGCGGCATCCTTGGCGGCTTGACCGGGTTGCTTGCCGGAATCGGTGCGCTAGCAATCCCTGGAATCGGGCCAATTGTCGCTGCAGGACCAATTGCAGCGACATTGACTGGCGCAGCAGCAGGTGCTGGTGTCGGCGGCCTTGCCGGAGCTTTGATCGGCATGGGTCTGCCTGAAGACGACGCCGAGCGCTATGAAGGCTACGTGAAAGAAGGTAAAATCCTAGTGGTTGTAGAGCGCCGTGACAACACTATCAAAGATCCGCTGAACACTTCAGCTGACCGCAATGTAACAGGCGGAACACTGACTGGTGCAGATCCAACGGATGCACCATTGACATCAGACAACCCAGCCAACACCCGCCTGGGCCATAACCGCGAATTTTAATAATGAATGAACTGAAACAGGTCCCGTTATGCGGGGCCTG
>NZ_LIGG01000001.1:1546619-1554547 GCF_001273925.1 Bacillus sp. FJAT-27251
TTGAAGGGTTCAATGTGCCCGGAGATTGTTTTAAAAAGACGATTAGGTAACTTTGAAAATTCTATGTACACCTAAATTCACATATGCAGGAGTATCCATTTTGCCAGCTAGGATACTTAAAAGCGTGCATGGTTCACTTCTCCCCAAACATACTAAGGAAAACACCTGAGAAGGGGCTGAAGAACATGCCGGAGCTTCCGGAGATGGAAACTTACAGAAAAATGCTGGGTGAACGGATTGTTGGAAGGACAATCAGTGATGCAGAAGTAAACCGGGAAAAAACAATCAATGTTTCTGCAGCTCAATTTATCGCCGAGCTGAAGGGAAATAGCGTTACTGGAGTCGAACGGAGAGCGAAGCATCTGATTTTTCGGCTAAAGTCAGGGAAAAGCCTCCTTCTTCACTTGATGCTGGGCGGGTGGATGTATCTTGGGGACAGCCATGACAACCCGGACAGGACCAAGCAGATCATCCTTTCGTTTGGGGAAATGAAGATGTATTTTATTGGCCTCAGGCTGGGTTTCCTGCATCTCCATGACGAACAGAGCCTGCAAGCGGAATTGGCTGATTTGGGTCCGGAGCCGCTTGATCCTGCATTTACGATTGGAAAGTTCCAGGAGCTGTTTTCCGGCAGGAAAGGCATGATTAAGACGACACTGGTGAACCAGAAGGTAATTGCCGGCATTGGTAATTGCTATAGTGATGAAATCTGCCATGAAGCAGGCATCAAGCCGGTGAGGACTTTTACGGAGCTTGAGCCTCAAGAGCTGAATTTCATGTACCATGGAATGAAGACGGTCTTCCTGAGGGCCATTGAGGCTGGCGGCTACATGGACCAGCCCCTGTTTAAAGCTGACATGAAAACTGGGGGCTACGAAAAGCAGCGCCGGGTGTATGACCGTGAGGGGGAAGCCTGCATAAGGTGCGGTGCCCTGATCATCAAGGAAATCGTCTCCTCAAGAAAGACTTTCTACTGCCCCGGTTGCCAGCACTAGGTTGTCAAGAAAAAGGAGGAAAAGCGGGCTGAATCTAGAACTAGTTAAGAAAAAGGCAGGGGAGAGTGTTATCGATGGATTTCAAATGTGCAGATTTATGCGATGAGCATGCAAGTGAGCTGACGGTGTGCCAAAGTGAATTCAAATCATATGGCAAGAAGCCTAAATTTCATGGCCCGATTTCCACGGTCAAGGTATTTGAGGACAATGTCCTTGTGCTTGAAAGCCTTGAAAGCATCCCGGAAGGCAGTGTGCTGGTGGTTGATGGGGGAGGGTCCAGGCGCTGTGCGCTGATGGGCGACCGCCTTGGGGAAATTGCCCAAAACCGCAAGCTGGCTGGCATCATCATCAACGGCTGTGTCCGCGATACGGAGGATCTGGCCAAATTGGATGTTGGCATCTTTGCCCTTGGCAGCAATCCTCTTAAAAGCAAGAAGGAAGGAAAAGGGGAAAAGCAGGTTCCAGTCTCGTTTGGCGGGATCCAGTGGCAGCCAGGCAGCTATGCCTATGCCGATGGGGACGGTGTGGTCGTTTGCGAGAGAAAGCTTTTATAAAAATTTAACAATGCGTTCTGTATAATTCCGTTTCATTTTCTCATCCTATTTCAGGAGGAGGATGAGAAAATGTTGAAAAAATTGTTGCTAATTTTGGTGCTGCTGGTCATGATCCCATCGGTAACCTTTGCACAGCAGGTACACACTGTACGTTCTGGCGATACAATGTGGAAAATTTCTGTATGGTACAAGGTAGGGCTATCAGAAATTATTGGTGCCAACCCGCATATTAAAAACCCGGCCCTGATCTATCCTGGCCAGAAGATTACAGTTCCGGACCTAAGTACGGCAAAGAATATTGGGAACCAGGTAATCCAGCTGACGAACCAGGAGCGGGCCAGGCACGGATTGAAGCCGCTGGCGGCAGATTGGCAGCTATCCAGAGTAGCCCGGTACAAATCGGCCGATATGAGGGATAAAAACTACTTCCAGCATAACAGCCCGACATATGGGACCCCATTCGATATGATTAAAGGATTTGGCATTGCCTATCGAAGCGCGGGAGAAAATATTGCCGCTGGCCAGCGGACTCCGCAGGAAGTGGTCAAAGCCTGGATGGACAGCCCCGGCCACCGCGCCAATATTCTGAACAGCTCGTACACCCATATCGGCGTCGGCCATGTGACCGGAGGCTCCTATGGCCATTATTGGACGCAAATGTTTATAGCGAAGTAGCAAAAAAGCACTGGCAATAGTGGATTGCCGGTGCTTTTTTATTGTCTTTCAACGTGCACGCAGGGGACAGTCCTACCTATTCCTCCGCCTCAGGTCCTACCTGAAAATCAAGCTCAGGCTCGTTATGGGGATTTTGCAATCGAGGTAAGATGATATCAAGAAAGGAGGAAACGAAAATGAAAAAATTCGGTTTACTGCTGGCAGGTGGCATCGCCGCTCTCGTGCTGATCTCAAACCTTGGCCCGCTTTTCGGTCTGGCCGTCAGCCTGTTTGTTCTCTACTTCATCGTGAAACAATTTTTAGTTAGTGATTCCACTTTTAAGAAAATCATCTGGGGTGCGCTTGGGTTCTTTATCCTCATGGCGGCCGCATCGAATGTTCCAGCCATCCTGGGCATCGCCGCTGCTTTTGTCCTGTACCTGGTCTATAAAAAATGGAATGCCGGGGAGACTGGGAGCACAACCAGCAATGACCCCTTTGCCAATTTTGAAAAGCAATGGTCCGAACTTAAAAAATACTGATTGAAGGAGTGTATTGATATGACAAACCTGTTTACCCGTTTAAAAGAAACCATCTTGGCCGATCTGAATTCAGCACTCGATCGCAAGGAACGTAAAAATCCAATTGCGATGCTGAATCAGTATCTCCGTGAATGCGAGAACGAGACAGAAAAGGTCCGCAAGCTGCTTGAGCGGCAGCATCAGCTGAAGGAACAATTTACTGCCGAGTATCAGAAGGCGGAAGAAATGGCCGAAAAGCGCCGCTACCAGGCGGAGGTTGCACAAAAGGCCGGTGAAACTGAACTTCATGTTTTTGCCGCCCAGGAACAAAGCCAGTATGAAGCAAGAGCGTCCCACCTGAAGGAAGCTTTGGCCAATGCCGGAAGCCAGCTTCAGGAGCTTGAACATAAATATGAGGACATGAAACACAAATTGAAGGATATGCATATCCGCCGTATGGAACTGATGGGCAGGGAAAACGTGACCCGCGCCCATACGACAATGGACCATGTGATGAACCAGGAGGATTACTCAGGCAAGGCTCACTCCCGGTTCACCGAAATCGAGAGCTACCTCGCCAACCTGGAGAACCAGGTGAACAGTTCGTATTATCGCAATACAATCGATGGCCGCATCGCCCAGCTCGAAAAAGAAATGAAAAACAAGGAAACCTATGCTAATTAAAACAGGAAACATGGTATTCTAAAGAAGAGGCGCAAGCTTGACGCGCCTTTTCATTCCTGAACCAGTACCCGCCAGAAAGGAGGAAAAGATCTTGTTGAACAAAATGAAAGATGACTATATAAGCTGGATTGTCCTCATTGGCGCCTTGCTGTTGCTGCTGGAGGTCTTCTTTTTCAATCCCGGCCTGATCTTTTCTCTCTTTGTGTCGGGAGCGATGGTTTATTTTGGCCGCAAGATGCTTCATAAAATGATGGGGAAGATGCTTTTCTGGGGCGGACTTTTTTTCTTCATCAGCTGTGTGATCGGCATGCTGACGTTTCGGTTTTTTCTGCTATCCGTCCTGATTTACATTGTCATCCATTTTGCCCAGTCCAAAAAGAAGCCCGCCATTATCAGGCCGGTGATTGAAGAACCTGCTCCTTCAGGAGACCATCTGCTGGTCAATTCCACCCCATTCATTAAAAATTCCTGGTTCGGCAGCCAAAAAACTCCGCAGCAGGCCTATGAGTGGGATGACATCAATGTCCTTGCCGGCATCGGCGATACAGTCATCGATTTCAGCTACACGGTTCTCCCAAAAGGCGAGGCAGTGATTTTTATCCGCAATATTGTCGGGAATATCAAAATCTTTGTACCATATGATATCGAAGTGAATATTCACCATACAACACTGTTGGGGGCTGCGGACTTGCTGGAATATCACCAGGACCGTTCATTTAACCAGCAGCTGGTCGTCAAAACCCCGGGTTATGACGGGGCGGAACAGAAAATTAAAATCTTCACATCCATGCTGATTGGGAATATCGAGGTGAAGCGGATATGAGCATTGTCCAGCGCCAAATCTTGTGGGGGATGTCCCTCGCTTTTTTGCTGTTTCTCTTTCTCACCTCTTCCTATTTTTGGGTTCACCCGCTGGACCACTGGTCAGAGCTTTGGGAACTGGAACTTGTGGATATTCCCTTTATTGTTTTTACAGCAAGTGTAAGCCTTGGCTTCGGCCTCCTGTTCGGAATCTTCACAGGCTTTTACTGGCGCAGGCAGCTGCAGAATGTAGAGGGCTGGCTGTACCAGCTGGAAGAAGGACGCTACTCAGAGCCGCCGCAGGCAGACATGCTGCCTGAAACAGGATTGATTTCGGAACGGATTCAAAAAGTCCAGAAACAGATGTCCGAAAAAACGATGCTGTCCCAGAGACTGGCAAACGAAAAGGCGGAAGAGCAGGAAACAAGGATACAGGAAATCATTTCACAGGAGCGGAACCGGCTCGCACGAGAGCTGCACGATTCTGTCTCCCAGCAGCTTTTTGCCGCGTCCATGATGATGTCGGCGATCAATGAATCCAAGGATCTGGCTGCAGATCCGGGCCCAGCGGAGGCCCGGGAAGCCAAGCAGCTGAAAATGGTCGAAGAGATGATCCATAAATCACAGCTGGAGATGCGGGCGCTGCTGCTCCACCTCAGGCCGGCCGCCTTGAAGGGCAAGACCTTGCAGGAAGGAGCAGAGGAGCTCCTGATCGAACTCTCCCAGAAAGTCACCATGAAAATCCACTGGAAACTCGAACACTTTCCCCTTGATAAGGGTGTGGAAGACCATTTATTCAGGATCCTTCAGGAGTCTGTCTCCAATACGCTCCGCCACTCCCAGGCCGTAAAGCTTGATGTTTTGCTGATTAGACGGGATGACATGGTCATCTTGAGAGTGTCCGATGACGGCATCGGATTTGATGTGGAAGAATCGAAGGCCGGCTCATACGGACTGCAGAATATGCATGAGCGGGCCGGGGAAATCGGCGGCATCCTGAAAATCGTCAGCGTTAAAAACAAGGGTACAAAGCTGGAAGCAAAGATTCCTATATTAAAAACGGCGGGTGAGGAAGATGATTAAAGTAGTTTTTATCGATGACCATGAAATGGTGCGGATTGGGGTTTCCTCCTATTTGTCTGCACAGCCTGACATTGAGGTCGTGGGAGAGGCGGACAATGGCCGGACAGGAGTCGAGCTCTGCCTGAGCCTGAAGCCGGACATCATCCTGATGGACCTTGTCATGAAGGAAATGGACGGCATTGAAGCAACGCGGAAAATCATGGAGCAATGGCCTGAAGCGAAAATCATCGTGGTGACCAGCTTCCTTGATGATGAAAAGGTGTACCCTGCACTTGAAGCAGGTGCAACGAGCTATATGCTGAAGACTTCAAAGGCGAGCGACATTGCCAATGCCGTCCGGGCTACATACCACGGACAGCCAGTGCTTGAGCCGGAAGTCACCGGCAAAATGATGATGAAAATGCGCCAGAAGCAAAATGTCCTTCCTCATGAAGAATTGACTGAGCGTGAGATGGAAGTGCTGCTTTTAATGACTGAAGGTAAAAGCAACCAGGAAATCGCCGACGAACTGTTCATCGCCCTTAAAACCGTCAAAACACACGTGAGCAATATTTTGAGCAAGCTGCAGGTCCAGGACAGGACCCAGGCCGTCATTTATGCGTTCAAGCATTCACTTGCGAAGTAGCTGAAAATATTGGCTGGCCACTAATCCAACAGCCTTTTTTTATTATGCAGGGACAAACACCAAAGCCATTTCATCGGGACCATCATAGCTTATAACAAAAGTTATGAAGGGAAGGGGAATGGCTTTGTTTGGTTTTTCAATGGTCCAAATGGTCCGCAATCATGCAGATAAGCTGGAACGCCCATTAAGGGAAGAAATGCTGAATCTTTACCGGCCTTTTAAATGGACGCCATGTTTTTTGCATAAATTCCTGGAAGGGGCCATTAAAAAAAGTAAAAAGTTTTCGGTTATTATTGAATTCGAGAAAGGCGGTTATGAAGCCGGATGCCAGGAAGTCACCGGTATTATGAACCGCCATATGAGAAACAATATCAGGCATCACTTTTCAAGAGTTTCCTGCTGCAGCGCCGATCTTACTCCCAGCTGTCTTGAAGAGATTCTCTCTGGCTGCGGGCATGTGAAAAGAGTCTACCTGAATCGGGAGGTCAAGGCGCTGCTTGATGTAGCGGTAAAATCGGCCAAGGCTGATAACGTTGTAAGGGAACAGGGGATATTAACCGGCAGAGGAGTCAAAATTGCCATCATTGATACGGGAATCTATCCTCATCGTGACTTGGCGGGACGGATTACGGATTTCGTAGATTTTGTTAACAATAGAACGGAAGCCTATGATGACAATGGCCATGGCACACACTGTGCGGGCGACGCAGCCGGGAGCGGAGAAGCTTCTGATTTTAAATATAGAGGCCCTGCACCGGAAGCCAGTCTCGCAGGAGTAAAGGTTTTGGATAAGCTGGGCTCCGGCTCGCTCGAAACCGTGATGCGAGGGGTTGAATGGTGCATCAGCTACAATGAAGAAAATCCGGATAAAAAGATTGATATTATCTCCATGTCTCTTGGAAGTACCGCCCAGGACTTTGGCGATGAAAATGAAGACCCGATGGTGAGAATTGTCGAGGAAGCATGGGCTGCCGGAATTGTTGTCTGTGTCGCTGCCGGGAATGATGGACCGAGAAGCAGAACGATTGCCAGTCCGGGCATTAGTGATCAAGTGATCACGGTCGGTGCGTCAGATGACAGAAATACAGTCGAAAGGGAAGATGACGACGCAGCCAATTTTTCGAGCAGAGGGCCAACCATTTATGGGGAGATAAAACCAGATTTGCTCGCACCGGGAGTCAACATCGTTTCGCTGAGAGCGCCTAATTCCTATCTGGATAAAATCCAAAAGTCCAGCCGTGTGGATAATGACTATTTTGTTTTATCAGGAACTTCCATGGCGACACCTATTTGCGCGGGAGTCGCTGCCTTGATCAAGCAGCATAATCCTGATTTGACTCCCGATGATGTTAAAACGATGCTGAAATCAGGTGCCGAATTACGGACGGCGCTTGATCCGAATATTTACGGAGCTGGCTATATTGATGCAGAAAGTTCAATTCCGCAATAAGTCGGGGAAGAAAATGGACGGGCATAAGCTGGTTTGCACAAAAAAGAGGCCGTTGCTGGCCTCTTTAATCTATTTTCTTCATCTGTGGATCCAGTCCGCCCAGCCTGTAAAGCATTTCGCTGAGAGCGAGCGAGATGACTTCCCGTTCCTCAACATTGTCATGATAGGCAGGACTATATTCCACAGCATGAGGGTCCTCAGTCAATTTTTCTTTAATCTTCGCACACATCCACAGCTGGTAGTCAGAAAGTTCAAGTTTTTTAAGCATCAGCCCCACTCCTTCTTTATCACATTACCCGCCGCCAAAGAGTCCATAAACGCTTTGGACAAGTGTAATTCTATTCTATTTTAGTGAATGTATTGTAAGAACAGGAAGTTTTAACCAGATAGGTGTTGGGAACTCATTGAAAACTGGGAGGGGATGGTGAGATACGGGGCGTTAGTGCCCAAAAACGGTGAGGTCTGCCGAAAAAGGTAACTGACAGTCGTCATCAGTGCTCGAAATCCGTCAGGTCCTCCGAAAAAGGTAACTGACAGTCGTCATCAGTGCCCAAAAACGGC
>NZ_LIGG01000001.1:1555087-1584102 GCF_001273925.1 Bacillus sp. FJAT-27251
AAAAAAGGTAACTGACAAGCCTCGTCAGTGCCCAAAATCCGCAAGATCTACCGAAAACGGTAACTGACAAGCGCCGTCAGTGTCCAAAAACGGCGAAGTCTCCCAAAAAAGGTAACTGACAAGCCTCGTCAGTGCCCAAAAACGGCGAAAGTCATCGAAAAAGGTAACTCCAGCCCACCCCACCCAACCTCCTTATTCAGTCATCTGATTAAAGAATCCAAGGTTTATTTTGAGGTCTTGTCTCATATGTATGAAGGGAGGACAGGTACAGAGGGGAGACAGCATGAAACTTTTTTTGCGTGGGGCGCTTGTTTTGATTCTGGCGGCGTTTATCAGTGAGATAGCGGAGTTTTTAATTAATATGATTTTGGCGAGAGAGCTTGGCGAGGGCGGAATGGGGCAGTATATGACCGTGCTGCCGCTGATTTTCCTGATCATGATGCTGGCGAGTTTCGAGATGCCTGTGTCGATATCGAAGCTGGTAGCTGAGAAAGAGGAAATTTACCACCAACGGATGCTGAGGGACGTAGTCAACATGACCATCGTTTTGTCGGCCGCCCTGTTTCTGCTCGCTGCGGCGCTCATCCCGGTGGTGCCGGTGTTTCAATCTTACCATCCTTTATTAAAATGGATGCTGCTCGGGCTGATTCCGCTGATGTCATTCTCATCCATTGCCCGGGGTTATTTCATGGGCCGGCAGCAGATGGGCAAAATTGCGGCCGCCAACCTGTTGAGAAGACTGGTCCAGCTCTTGCTGCTGGCATCAGTGTACCAGTTTTTTGAATTTGAACGATCCACCGCCCTTTTGGTTGCCTTTTTCACACTGGCAGCAAGCGAGCTGGTTGTGTTCATGTATTTGGTCTATTTTTTTATCATCAGCTATCAGAACATGAAGCATTTCCCGCGGGAGAGCCTGGGCAAAAAGGTTATTCGCCGGAATCTCCTGGCGATCTCCGGGCCGACCACGGCCTTAAGGATTTTTCACGCCCTCACCCATGCGGCCCAGCCGTTTCTGATAAAAGCGGCCATCATCCACGCCGGCTTGCCAGTTGAAATAGCCAATGGACAGTTCGGGCTGCTGGCTGGCGTCGCGATGACAATCGGTTTCTTTCCGGCATTCATCGCCCATTCATTTATGATTGTCCTGATTCCGACGGTTGCGAAACACCATGCCGTCGGGGAATTCGAGAAACTGCAGAAAACACTGCAGCATGTGCTGCTGCTGACATTATTCTATGGTGTTCCGGCGGTTGCCGTCGTCTATTTTTTTGCCGAGCCGCTAACCAGCCTTTTTGTTCATTCCGACAATGCGGCCTATTTTCTGCAGCTGCTGTGGCCGTATTTCCTGCTGCATTTTTTTGTCATTCCCTTGCAGGCATACCTGATAGGGCTGGGGCTGATTAAAGATGCTTTTTACCATACAGTTTGGGCGACCATTGTGTCGTTTGGCACCATTTATCTTTTAGGTTCCCGGCCGGAGTGGCAGATGTCCGGGGTCATTGTTGGAATGAATGCCGGGGCAGTCCTGATGACCCTGATGCATTATCTGACTGTCTGTAAGAAAATCGGGCTTGTCTGGACCACAAAGCCAGCCAGCCGCAATATTTGAAGGATTTGAAAAAGAGGCGGCGAATTAAGAATGGAGATTATGTTTGGATGGAAGTGATGGGGTGGATAAAGTATTGAGAGGGCATCATCTCCTATGTGTCCATGGATTCAGGGGAATGGGGTACAGCCCTGATTTTATCGTGAGGATGGGGGAAATCGTCGCCGATATCCGAAATCCCGACAAGGAATTCAGCATACAGGCCGTGACCGCTTTTGATGACGCATGCATGGCCTGCCCTCACCGGGGACAGACAAAGTGTGTGGCGGATGAGGGGTCGAATGAACATGTGCTTTCAATGGACGGAAAGGTTATTTCCCATCTGGGGCTTTCCGAAGGGGAAAGCTATCAGAAATCCCCGCTGCTCAAGCTTACGGCAGAAAAGGTGAAACCGGATGACCTTGATTTTCTCTGCGAAGGCTGTTCCTGGCTTCCTTACGGTGTCTGCAAGGAAGGAATCACTGAGCTGCGAAAAACATTTGGGATAGACTGAGCCAAAAAAGCTTGCAGACATTGCAAGCTTTTTTAGCTAGCTATCCATTGGAGTGCCTCAGGTTGTTTTATGTTTAACAATTTCGGCTTCGAACTCCTCCCTGATGGCGGTCCGGTCTCCGTATAAAATGGCTTTATCTCCTGCTTTCAGCTCTGTGCTATAGCTTTCACTTCTGATTTTTTCCTCTCCCCTGCTGATAAAAAGGACCATGATATCCTTGTCCTTTTCGAGGATGTCACCGAAGCAGCTGCCCACATGGGAAGAACCCTCCTGAATCTCAATTTCAACAATCTCGTCCTCTTCCTCGAAAAGCATAACGTCAGCTATCGGCAAATCTGCAAGCTCATCATGCTTTTTAACCTCATATTTAAATAATCTTTCAAGCTGCTTTCGTGCCATCGGTGTTCTCAGCACGGCGACGACGGCCAGCAGCAAAGCGCCCAGATAGGCGGCCGCCTTGGTATAAAGAGTGTCGGCCAGCAGATTGCTGATGGCTGAAATGATGACAGCCAGGGAAAAGGCGCCAAACAGGATGAGGAAGGCCCCGAGCTTTCTTCTGACAGGATGCTTAATGATCAGCTCGGATTCTCCCGTTGTGAAGCCTGTGGCTGTGAGCATCGAAATCACCTGGAAACGGGCGATGGGACGATCAAGTCCGGTAGCCGCAAATAGAACAACATTGATTTCAATAACAGCAAAAATAATTCCCAGGTAGAGGAGAATAAAAAGAAAGTCCATGTATTAGCCTCCCTGTGCATCGATTAGTGTGAAAAATAAAAAGCCTGAGGACCTAGTCCCCAGGCTGGGAGTTACTTTTCTTGAAGATTTTCGTTGTAGTAGTTTACCCCGTACATGGAGCCTTCGCTGACCATCTTATTGTCTTCCACGTCCAGGGGATCCGGGTTGCCCGCCTTAACCACTGGTACAACATCTTCCTCTTTAAACCTTGCTGGCGTCAGTTTTTCCTTGAGGCCTGCTGTAACATCCTTTACTTTATTAATATTATCCTTTGGATTCATTGCTACCCAGGCAGCTGCAGCGCCTGCACCAATCAGCAGGGCCTGTTTAAGATTTGATTGCATGGATGTTTCCTCCTTTTTTCTCATCTAAAACAATGAATGTTGTTCTTTTTTACCCGGTTTACTGTCATTGAAAACATGAAAGATGTTTTCCAGTTTTAACTGCGGATAAAAGGGAAAAGATACAGAATAACTAGTTTGAAAGGATTAATGAACATGAAATATTCATTTAATCATGATAAATGGACATGGGTAAAGCTTGGGGACCACGATTTAGAGGAGTTTATTGATAGGGCCGGCATAGAACCTGATGCAAGGGACTGGCTTAAACCGGAGGATAAGTCGGCCACCAACAAATTGCATATAAATACTGCAAAAGAAGGCAGTGAATACATTTTTGGGTCGCTTGTCTATCAGCAGGACCTCGATAGCAGGGAAGATCGAAAGGTTTTTCACTTTTACCTGGAAAAAAACAGGCTGGTCACAGCGAATTTCGACATTGATATTATTAAATCAAGCCATTCAGAAGAAATTACTCAACGATTTGAACAGGTTGATAATGCGATTGAAGGCTTTTTTATTTTGACTGGGGAAATCCTTTCCTCCTATCTGCTTCACATTGATGAATTTGAGGAGCGTCTGGAGGACCTGATTTGGATTCTAAAGGAAGAAAATAAAGTTCAGCTTCTGGAAAAAATCGCGGATAACCGCCATGAACTTCTAATTTGGAAAAATTTAATGCTTCCTTTAATTGAAATTAAAATTGCGGCCGAGGAGGCCTTCGGGGATTGGGTAACAGAGAAGAAGGAATACAAGAGGATGTGTAAACGGCTGGAGAGGGGGAGGGAGCTAGTCAAGGAGCATCAATACGAAATCGATACGATGCTCAATCTTGAGGAAGTTGTTTCCTCCCATCGTGGAAACGAAATTATGAAAACACTGACGGTAATGACCATCTTGTTTACCCCAATTGCCGCCTGGGGGGCGCTTTGGGGAATGAACTTTGAAGTCATGCCTGAATTGAAATGGAAATACGGTTATGCTGCATCCATTGCCCTTATTGTCCTTTCTACTGTGGCTTTGTATATCTACTTGTGGATGAAAGGCTGGACAGGGGACGTTCTCAAAACGAAAAAGAAGGACAGCTTTTTCCAATGAGGAGCAAGCTTAATAGGAAAACGCCCTCCTGCACCAGGAGGGCGTTTTAAGCGCTTAAAAAATCCTTACTCAGCCAATTTGACGAGCATATGGGCCAGCATATGCTGTTCCTCTTTATTGCCGACTTTCCAAAGTTCCCGGAGCAGCTGCTCTTCGCGGTTGCGAGGCTTCACGTTCTCCGCCAGGTAATCCGCAATTTTCTGGGCAGTCGCCGCCAGCTGCTCATCACTAAGCCCGGCGCTCTTGCCAAGCTGAATTCGCTTGCTGAGATACGATTTGAACTCTTCGAAATCACCAAGAATTTCATCGGCGTCTTGAGACGTCATGCGGTCAAGAGTATCATCGACCTTGCCTGTGTCTACTTCCCCGTTTTTATGGATCATATGGTTTTCTTCCATGTAAACAGCCTCCTTAAGGTAATGTAATACTTAAATAGCCTGTTCGTCCCGATGCTAAACCATTGGGGGATAATTGGCAGAATAGTTCTTTTAGTGCTGTCTGGAGTTATGGTTATTGGCCTCTGCCTGCTGTTTTAGCAGGTCGCGAATCTCGGTAAGCAATTCCTCCTTCACGTCCGCCTCTACTTCTTCTACGATCTCTTCTTCCTCTTTTCTCCGGAAACGGCCAATCAGCCGGATGACCAAAAAGATGGAAAAGGCGATGATAAAGAAATCAACGACTGTCTGGATGAAGGAGCCATATTTAATTCCCTCTTCGCCTGGCGGGTAGGAGAGGGCTGAAAAATTCACCCCTCCCATGAATAGTCCAAAGATTGGCATGATGATATCGTTCACAAGGGAAGTGACGATTTTTCCAAAAGCGGAGCCGATGACTACCCCGACAGCGAGGTCCAGCACATTGCCTTTCAGCGCAAATTTTTTAAATTCTTCCCACATATGTACCTCCTGAAATTCTCTCTAATCCATTATTCTGATGAAAACTTGCTAAAATAGCAAGCTTCTCCGAAAAAATAAAGCAGAGGTTTGCATTGCCTCTGCGCTGCGGTTTCAATATTTGATTGTAAAAGAGTTGTATCTTTCCTTGTGCTGCTTCTCCTCAATCCTCATTTCATCTACAGAAGAGAAGGGACTGCCGCTTCGGATTTCCTTGAGGAACAGGTCGAGATTTTCCTTTGTTCCTGAGGTTAGCATTTCAACCGAGCCATCCGGCCGATTCCTCACCCAGCCTGTTATTCCATGCTGGACAGCCATCATCTGTGCATAGTAGCGATATCCTACACCCTGGACCTTTCCAGTAACAACAATTTGTAATTGCAACAAGACCTCGCCCCCAGACTCGCTGGTTAAACAGCGTAAATAAGTATATATACCTATGCACCTTTATTATAGCAATTATAATAGGACAGGATAATATGAATATAAAAAAAGGCAGCATGGAAGCTGCCTTTTCTGCTAAGTTAAAAATGTTAAAATTTGGTACCTAGATAACTGTCCAGCTCCAGCGCCTAGCCAGTTTTCATCTCTGAATAGACTTCCTTGAGTATCTTGCGAGAAGTGGAGCTTTGAGCAGCTCGAGTCATAAGCCGCTCCAGAATTGAAGGCAAAGAGCGCCTTCTATTCTGGAGCGTCTTATGCTGGTCGGGGCTGTGCAAGGCGCTTGCGCTTTTATATCGCCCAATCTCCGTTTTTGAAGACTGGTTCTGATGAACCGTCGTCTTTGATGCCGTCAATATCCATTTGGGAGGAGCCAATCATGAAGTCGACATGGGTGAGGCTTTCGTTCAAGCCATGCTCCGCAAGCTCTTCCTTGGACATCTTTTTGCCGCCTTCAAGACAGAACGCATAGGCGCTGCCAATGGCGAGATGGTTGGAGGCATTTTCATCAAACAGTGTATTGAAGAAAAGCACATTGGATTGTGAAATCGGGGACTGATGAGGCACAAGGGCCACTTCTCCGAGGTAGTGGGACCCCTCGTCCGTCGCCACCAGCTGCTTAAGGATTTCTTCTCCTACTTCTGCCTGGACCTCAGTGATCTTTCCGTTTTCAAAAGTGATTTTGAAGTTGTCGATAATGTTTCCGCCGTAGCTGAGCGGCTTTGTGCTTGAGACATATCCATTCACGCCTGTTTTCAACGGAACAGTGAAAACCTCTTCTGTCGGCATGTTGGCCATAAAATCCTTGCCTTGTTCATTCACGCTTCCCGCGCCGACCCAGAGATGCCTTTCAGGCAGTTCAATGGTCAGGTCTGTGCCCGGAGCCTTGTAATGAAGCTTTTTATAGCGTTTGCCATTCAGATACTCAACCTTTTCATGAAGGTTGGCATTGTGCTGTTTCCAGGCTTCGACCGGGTTTTCGGCATCCACACGGACGGCTTTGAAAATCGCTTCCCAAAGCTTTTCCACGGCTACTTCCGGAGTTTCGCCAGGGAAGACCATTTTAGCCCAGCCTTCTGACGGGGCGGAGACTACGCACCAGCTGATTTTATCGCTCATCATGTACTGTCTGTATGTAGATAACGCCTTTCCTGCCGCCTTCTGGAAGTTGGCGATTCGCTCCGGCTTGACTCCTTTTAAAAGGTCAGGGCTTGAAGAAACGACCGACATGACGGCGGCACCATTTTCAGCGAGCTCGGTCAGTTCCTTGGCACGCCATTCCGGGTATTCGGTGAATACTTCGTCAGGTGCCAGCTCATACTTGGTCCGGTTGACCACATCATCGTTCCAGTTGACCACCACGTTTTTGGCGCCCGCTTCATAGGCTTTTTTGGTAACGAGGCGCACAAACGGAGCGGCATCGAGTGTCGCATTTAAAATCAGGGTTTGGCTTTGCTGGATGTTAACACCGACCTTGACGGCCAAATCCGCGTATTTCTCCAGTTTGGTTTGGAAATCGCTCATAGGTTCATTCTCCTTTTTGATTCTTTTTTTTCATTTTAACCATTCTGCTGGCAAAAAGAAACCAATCCGCTATCAGGATTGGCTGCCGCCCTGAAGCTGCTGCCTTTCATGCATGCTGAACATCATGCTAAAGAGGAAGGCGCTCAGCAACGCAAGGGCACTGAGGATGAAAAAAGTCCACTGATAGCCTATCCAGACGGTGAGAGGAATCGAGATGGGAGCAATTGTCCGCCCTAGCGTATATCGCAGGCTGGCGGCCGCAAAATACTGCCCGCGCATATGGTCGGGAGCAAGTTTGGAAATAAAGCTTTGCTGAAGCCCGGCGGTCATCAATTCGGCCAGTGTGAAAACTGCCATGGCCAGGATCAATCCCCAAATCCATTGTGTCTGGCTGAACATCACCATCGACACTGCATAAATAATCGAGGACAGGACGAAAATGTTCTTTTCCCGGTACTTGGTTGCCCATTTGGTAACTGCGACCGTGAACAAGGCAACAAGCAATCCATTTTCCGAAAGAATCAGCCCGAAAGCCTGTTCGCCGCTAACAGAGAAAGAATGGCTGCCAAATGCGAATAAAGTCTGACTATCCACCTTTTCACTCGTGTAAACAGGAAAAAGGAGATCAAGCTGCATGAAGGTCTGGGAAACAAGAACCCCTGCGATAATGAACATCAGGAACACCCTGTCCCGGACAATCAGTTTATAATCAGCGAGCTGACTGAGAAGGAAGGAGTACCATTTGCCGTCCTGGTCCTGTCTTTTTATTATGTCAGGCATGGTTTCACGTGTCATTTTTGATAGGACGAAGGCGAGCATGATGCAGATGATGCCTACGGCCAGCAGGAGATAAAACCGGTAATTCGCATAAAAAATGGCTCCGAGAATCGGGCCGACAACGACAGCGATATTGATGGAAGTGTAAAAGACGGCAAACACGCTGCTCCGGTCCTTTTCTTCGACCAAATCGGCAATCATTGCCTGGCTTGCAGGCCAGTAGATGGAGCCAAACACACCGACGATCGTGAACGAGATAAAACCGACCATGGGTGAGGTGAACCACGGGGAATCGGCTGCTGCGAAGAGAAGGAAGGCGCAGCCCTGCCCAAACGAGGCCAGGACCATCATTCTTTTGCGTCCGTAACGGTCAGCCAGATAGCCGCCCATCAAATTGGCAGCCACGGAAAACAGCTGTGAAAAAATTAATAACAATCCGGCTTTGCCTTTGCCGAAGCTCTCCGCAAAATAGATGGTCAAAAACGGAAAGAACATCCAGAAGCTGATGTTCATCAACGCCTCCCMAAAAAGCCGGACCTTTAAATTCCGATCCCAATCCTTGATCCTCATGATGTTAACCCCTTATATATAATTAAAACCTATGTAACTCCAAGATGTATCATACTACCGGGAAGGAAGATTTTACAAGGTAAAAATCGGTGTGAGGTTTCCTTTTATTGGTGTTTGGAAAATAAATTCGTCGGTTTGGAAAATAAACTTCCTATTTTGGAAAGTAAATTGAAGGCTTTGGAAAATAAAGCCCCTCTATTGGAAAATAAAACATGTTTTTTGGAAAATAAGGAAACTTTCCCAACTTAAGAAAAGCAAAAAGCAGCCCGGACAGGCTGCTTTCATTGTATTATTCATTATCCTTCAACGCGGCCTTCAGCAAATCGCCGAGGCTTGTGCCAAATCCGGATTCTTCCGGGCTGTATTTTTGCTTGAGTTTCCGTTCCTCATGCTTGGAAACGGCTTTTTTCCGTTCTTCCGCCTTTTCGACGATGTTGCAGCGGCGGCATTGGAAGTAGGTGCCGGCTTTGCCGTTATGGATTTCCATTTTCTTATGGCACTGCGGGCATCTTCTGTTGGAAAGCTTCGGATCCTTATGCTTGCGGAAGCTGCACTGCATATTGGAGCATACCAGCACCCTGCCGTCCTTTGTTTTCCGCTCTTTCAGGAACTCGCCGCATTCCGGACATTTCGAGCCGGTCAGGTTATGGGCCCGGTAGGATTTGTCGCTGGCTTTGACCTCTGAAACGAGCTGTGCCGTCTGCTTGCGGATCCGCTCCTTGAACGCTTTTGGATTGCCTTTGCCGCGGGCGATTTCCTCAAGTTCCTTCTCCCACTTTGCTGTCAATTCCGGCGAGGTGAGTTCATCGTTTACAAGGTCGATCAGCTGCTTGCCTTTTTTAGTCGGATAAAGGCGGCTGTTCTGCCGCTCGACTGCTTCTGATGAAATCAGCTTCTCAATGATATCGGCGCGCGTTGCCGGTGTTCCCAGCCCGAATTTCTCCATCCTCCCGAGAATGTCAGCTTCGGAATAGCGGAGCGGGGGCTCGGTCAGTTTTTTATTCAGGGAAACCTCGCCGACGGTGAAGGCTTTGCCTTTTGCCAGCTGAGCCAGGCTCTGCTTCGGTTCCGGAGCATCATCATCCTTGCCAGTGACCTTTTTAAAACCTGGCTCGAGAATATTGCTTTCCCGAGCTGTCAGGGTTTCTCCGTTGGCATCGAATACGGCAGAAAGGGTCTCGTACTCATAGGCCGGATAAAACAGTGCCAGGAAGCGGCGGACAATCATGTCATACAGCTTGCGCTCATCTGTTTCCAGGTCGCCAAGGTTCAAGCGTTCTTCAGTCGGGATAATGGCGTGGTGATCAGTTACTTTTTCATTATTGAACACCCGCCTTGCCAGCACCTTGCCTTTTTGGTTCAGCGCCGGCCGGGCTTCCTCTTTATACCCGGACAAGATTCCCTGGAGGCGGTCTGCCATCGTCGCCTCCATATCGGTCGTCAGGTAGCGGGAGTCGGTCCGCGGGTAGGTGACCAGCTTATGCTGTTCATACAATCCCTGCAGGACATTCAGGGTTTTCTTTGCCGAGAAGCCAAACCGCTTGTTGGCATCCCGCTGCAGTTCTGTCAGGTCGTACGGAAGCGGCTGAGGTTCGCTTTTCTTTTTTCTGTCCAGCGATTTTAAAACCGCTTTTTGCCCTTCCAGCTTGTTTTTGATTTCCTCAGCCTTTTTCGATGAAAACAGACGTTTTTCCCCATTCTGCTCCCATTCGGCGGAGAGTGGGCCGACTTTGGCCTGGATGGTCCAGTATTCTTTAGGAACGAACGAGTTGATTTCCTTCTCGCGCTGGATCATCATCGCCAAAGTTGGCGTCTGCACCCGGCCTGCGGATAATGGATCCTTGTATTTGGTTGTCAGTGCGCGCGAAACATTCAGGCCGATCAGCCAGTCAGCCTCGGCACGGCAGACGGCGGATTCGTATAGTGCTTCGAACTGCTGCCCAGGCTTAAGCTGTTTAAAGCCGTCCTTGATCGCTTTATCCGTCTGGGAGGAAATCCACAGCCTCTTAATGCTTTTTCGCACTCCTGCCTTTTCGAGGATCCAGCGGGCGACGAGCTCGCCTTCCCGTCCGGCATCGGTCGCGATGATGACTTCCTTGACGTCCTTCCGTTTCAGCAGGCTTTCAACCGCCTTGTACTGCGCGCTTGTCTGCTTGATCACCTTCAGCCCCATTTTATCTGGAATAATTGGGAGGTCCTCAAGCCTCCATGTGGTGTATTTGGAATCATAATGCTCAGGCATTTTCAGCTCGATTAAATGACCCAGCGCCCAGGTAACAATATATTGGTTTCCTTCTATATAGCTTTTATGTTTTTGACTGCAGCCAAGAACGCGGGCAAGCTCCCTCGCCACACTTGGTTTTTCTGCAAGAACTAATGATTTCATAGAAACTCCTTTCAACTCTCGGTACTCCTCCTAGTATAAAGGAAAATCCGGAATTTTTGTATTCACCAAGGCCAGGGCTGGAGTTCAACGACTAAGGAGCCAAAAGTATGTCAATACCGATAATAGACTTTCCTTGGAGGTATGTGAGTTGTATTGGACCATCCTGTTCGAAGTGATAGGCGGATTTTTCATTTTATATATCATTGTGAAAATGCTGGGGAAGACACAAATCAGCCAGATCACACCCTTTGACTTTGTTTCTGCTCTCGTCCTTGGAGAGCTTGTTGGAAATGCCATGTACGATCCGGACACCGGATTTGGCGTTATCGTTTTTACCAGCGTCGTATGGGGAGTGCTAATTTATGTAACCGAGATTATGACGCAGAAGTCGATTAAGATGAGGCGCCTTCTCGAAGGCAAACCATCCATTCTGATCCAGAAAGGGAATCTTAACTGGCATGAGCTGAAGAAGAACCATCTGGATATCGACCAGCTGCAGCAATTATTGCGTGCCAAGGATGTATTTTCCATGCAGGAAGTGGAATATGCGATCCTTGAAAACAACGGGTCGGTGAGCGTATTGAGAAAGGCTGAGGCCGATCAGCCTACCTGCAGGGACCTGAACCTGCAGGCGGAAGAAAGGAAGCTGCCATTCACAATCATCAGCGATGGAGAGATTATGAATGACACCCTTCGAAATGCCGGGGTGAGCGAGGACTGGCTTATGGAAGAACTGGAGAAACAGGGAGTCATGAGGCCCGACGAAATCTGTTACGCCGAATACGTCCCAGGAAATGGGATCTTTGTCCAAAGGTATTAAGGGATAACCAGACCTAAATGCAGCCAGGTCTGGTTTTTTGCATGTTACACAAGGTTTCTTATATAAACGCTTATGCTTCTTCATCTTCAATGCGGTTCTTGAAAGCTTCCTGAACAACAAGAAATTCCTCATCTTCCTGGGCTTCGGTTGTCCGCCCCTCTACTTGTGCTCCTTTTGGAAATTTTCCGGGATGTCCTTTTTGCTTATGCTGAAAGCCCTGCCCTCTTCCCAAAGTGATGACCTCCTTTCTTTTGATGTAGTTTTCCCGTCAGGATTGTATTTATGATGGGCAATTTAACCGCAGAAGAGCATAGTTATATAAGGGGCATGTAGTGCAGGGAGGAGGGGGAGCATATATGGACACAAGCGCCGGAAATGCATCGGAAAAACCACCAGCGGAGGATTGGACAGCACCAGGAAACAAGGCACCTTTGTTTTCAGCAGAAGCATTGTCGGATAACCAGGTCATCACAGTGAACCTGGGGGATTACAAAGGAAAATGGCTGATCCTTTTTTTCTACCCTGCTGATTTCACCCCTGTTTGAATGACAGAACTGGCGGCGGTCGCCGCTGTTCATCACCATTTAAAGGGATTGAATGCTGAGCTGCTGGCCATCAGTACCGACAGTATCCAGGCCCATCAAGTCTTTAAGCAAATCACCCCGGCTCTTGGAAGCTTGCCGTTCAGCCTCTTAAGCGACAGGAACCAGGAAATCAGCATGGCCTATCAAGTGCTGGATAAATCCACTGGCAACGCCTGCCGGGCTTCGTTTTTTATTGATCCCGAGCTTGTCATTCTGGCCAAATTCATTTATCCGGAAAAAATTGGACGTAACCTGCCAGAGCATATCAGGCTGCTTCAGGCACTCCAATACTCCAGGGATACAGGGAAGGGTACCCCGGCCAACTGGGTGCCAGGGCCTTCGTAATACGAGGCAATCCGGAAAGTTCCAGGTGGGACCCTGGCAGGATTTAGAATATAATAGAGTAAAGACATTTCCTGCCGGGGAGGAATTGCTGTGGATTTTGCCATGATTGTGTCAGAGGAGAAAATAAAAAAAGCTTATAAAGACGGAGAGCTTGAGCGGCTTCCGGGATACGGTAAGCCACTTATGCTTGATGATGTATCAGGAATCCCCGAAGACTTGCGGATGGCCTACAGGTTGATGAAGAATGCGGGATATGCACCCGAAGAGAATGCCTTAAGGCAGGAAGTCATGACAATCGAAAATCTAATCAGGAATTGCCAGGACCCTGAAGAGATAGAAGGGCTGAACAGAAAGCTAAGCGAAAAGCTGCTCCGATACAACGGACTTATGTCAAAAAGGGGTGCCCATACAAACTCCGCCGTCTTTAAGAATTACCGGAAGAAGATCGAAAACAAGCTTCTATAACAAAAAATGCCTGCCTTTAACAGGGCAGGTTTATTTATTCCCTTTGTCGTCCTGGACTTCGGGTTTGCACATTTTATCCAATTTCACTCCAATCAAAATCATGGCAGCAATGGGGATAGCAAAGTTCAGGATATGAACGGCCGTCAAACAATCACCTCCATAAAAGATATCCAATATATAAATAGTATAATCGATTTGTCACAAAATAGACACAAATTAATTGAATATTCAAAAATAAAAAACCGACCAACTGCTGCTGGCCGTATAAAAACACTCCTTAATTTTCATTCCTGTTCCTGAACTTGATGAAATCCAGATAAAAGGCAAACTCTTTCTTGCTTATCCCGCTCCTAATTGCTTCATCGATTAATCCCATCCACTCCTCGTCAACTAGGCCGTGGGACTCGGTTTCCTGGCTGTCATCCCCCATCAATTCTTCCACCGTTACCCCCAGTGTCCTAGCCAACCGGGATAATACTTGCATTGAAGGGTTTTCCTGAATGCCTCTCTCGATATAGCTGAGATAAGATTTCGAAACGCCTGCTTTCTCAGCGAGCTCGGTGATTGAATACATTTTCTCAAGCCTATATCTTTTAATTTTTTCACCGACCATGGCTATTCCCCTTAAAAAGTGTAGTAAATTCATTATAACGAACATAAGGGAATTGTAAAAAAGCTGTAACAGGCAGTAAACAGGAGTATGAACAAGAAATAAGAGGAAAAACGTTCTTATTAAAGAATATTTGTCTTTATATGACTTTTTGAAAAACAAGCAATAAGTCCTATAATTTAAAGCGGTAATTGTTTTTGGGGAGCAGGAAAAATATCTTAGACAAATTGAATAGAGTTTCGACAGATTTCTTTTGAAATACACATTTCTCCAAGGAGAAAATCTTTATGTCTGTGCGAAATGTCATAATATATCGTTAAAGTTTTAAGAATTTTTTATTTATACGACATTATTCTACACCATTTTTTGGAAGTGAGAAGTACAATAGTACCATGAATCTGAAATAACGGACAAAAGAAACAGAAAAAGGCAAACCATTTGAAAGGATGGGACGCAAAGTCACGGGTCTAAGGAATCACTCATTCTACGACAGCCGGATTGCCTGGAATACGTATCGTATTTTGGGGGGAATAGGATCGATGGAAAAGATGGACCTAGGAGAATTGGATTTGGAATGGGTGGAACTCATCAAGGAAGCTTTGGCAATGGGCCTGGACAAAGAGGAGATCAGGAGGTTTCTGAATAGCAAGAACAAGGAAGTCCTGATGGCGGGAAGTTAAAATGGGAGGTTACATAATTTAAATTTTAAACGACTCTTCAAGGGTTGTTTTTTTCTTTAAACAGAAAGTATTTAAAGGGTTCTTACCCTTTTTAAGCAAAAAGAGCCCCTTAAAAAAGGAACTCTTACGAAATGCTATTTGTTTTGGTTGCTTCTCCATTTATTGAATTCAAGGAACTCCTTGAATTGCTCTTTGGAAATACCGGAATCCATCGCTTCGCGGACTAGGCCAATCCAGTCTGAGTCCACATATTCCTTATTAGGTTCGTCGTGAATCAGCCGATCGATGGGAATATTCAAAACCGAGGCTATTTTCTCGAGAAACTGTATCGAAGGGTTTTTTTGAAGATTTCTCTCTAGCGAACTCAGGTAGGATTTTGCCACTCCTGCCTGTTCTGCGAGCTCGGACAAAGACATTTTTCGTTCCTGGCGGTATTTTTTCACTCTTTCTCCAATCACTGCTTTCACACACCTTTTTCTTCTATGAAATAATGATAGCAAATCCGTAATGCGAGTTCCATATGGCGAACATCGATTGAACAAAATTAATCCTTTTTTACTATTGCAATGGTACATTACTTTTATCAAAACTGCCATGTGGTAAATGACAATATCATTAAATTATTCGACAAAAAGAAGAAATTTATGAGGAATTGGGGAAATGTTTCTCAAATAACATGAAAACGGGTAGAATGGTATCAATCAGTGAGAAATAATGGTGAGAAGATGAAGAACAAATACTTGGTCATTTATGATGAGCTTGCCCGGAAAATCCAGGCAGGCGAATATCCTGCCAGGACCATCCTGCCCTCGGAGAATGAATTGACTGAAACGTATCAGACCTCCAGGGAAACGATTCGTAAAGCCTTGAACCTGCTTGCCCAAAAGGGATTGATCCAAAAGATCAGAGGCAAAGGCTCAATTGTGCTCGATTTGAAAAAACTGCAATTTCCAATCTCGGGCCTTGTCAGTTTTAAGGAACTTGCCGGACAGATGGGAAGCAAAGCCGAGACAGCGGTTGAAAAGTTTACCCTAGGACTCCCTGGCGAGGAGATTATGAAGCAATTGAATGTAAACAAAGAAGAGCCAATTTGGAGCGTCATCCGGGTGCGTAAAATTGATGGCGAAAAAATCATTCTTGATAAGGACCATCTGGTCGAAAAATATGTGCCTGGCCTGACAAAAGAGGTATGCGCCCAGTCCATTTTTGACTACATTGAAGGGCAGCTTGGCAGGAAAATCAGTTTTGCGAAAAAGGAATTTACCGTTGAAGAGCCATCAAAGGAGGACCGGGCCCACCTGGACATGGAAGGCTTCCATGCCATTGTAGTCGTGAAAAACTATATCTATTTTGACGACGCTACATTGTTCCAGTTTACCGAATCGAGGCACAGGCCGGACAAATTCCGGTTTGTCGATTTTGCCAGAAGAATGGACCGGGTCACCTGAGAAGCAGCCGCAAAGAGCGGCTGTTTTTTTACAGGATAAGAAAGTATAAGGTTTCTGCACTTAGATAATTGTCTAGCTCCAGCGCCTAGCCCCTCGAGTCGCTTCGGTCCATCTGTTGAAGTCAAAGAACGACTTCATCAGCTGGCCCTCCAGCGCTTGTCGGGGCTGAGCAAGGCGCTTGCGTTTTTCTTATGTTTTATAAAGTGTCCACGGGGAAGTAATATAAGTGGACAAACTTTTAAAAGGAGTGAGCGAGATGGGTAAAAAAATAGCCTGTGTAGTTACCAATCAGTTCGAGGACTCTGAATATATTGAACCAGCAAGAGCCTTCATGGATGCGGGACACGAAGTGGTCACGATTGAAAAGGAAGGCGGCAAGGAAGTGACTGGAAAGCAAGGTGAAGTCACAACCAAGATTGATAAAGGCATTGATGAGGTGAATCCAGCCGATTTTGATGCGTTGTTCATTCCCGGCGGCTTTTCACCGGACTTGCTGCGTGCAGACGAGCGTTTTGTGAATTTCGCCAAGTCGTTCATGGATGAAAAGAAGCCTGTATTCGCCATTTGCCATGGACCGCAGCTCCTGATTACGGCTAAGGCCCTTGAGGGAAGGGATGCAACCGGCTATAAATCCATCGCTGTCGATATGGAGTATGCTGGGGCCAATTATGCCGACAAGGAAGTGGTCGTCTGCCAAAACCAGCTGGTCACCAGCCGGCAGCCCAATGATATACCAGCCTTTAACCGCGAGGCTTTGAACTTGTTGAAATAATTGTTGCCTATAGAAGTCTTTTTGCTGAACGCAAAAAGGCTTTTTTTGTGTTTTTTACAGTCTGCAGCGTATAAGCTAATATAGGGATAAGAAATGAAACTTTTTCAGGGAGATGAAGGAATGATTGTTTTGAAATCGGAGCGGGAGATTGAAAGAATGCATGAGGCAGGGAAACTGCTTGCTGCTTGCCATAAACAGATTGAAAGGATGGTTAAGCCGGGTATCTCGACTTGGGAAATTGATGAATTTGTTGAACGCTTCCTTGAGAAACATGGGGCCAAACCCGAACAGAAGGGATACAGGGGCTACCAGTATGCGACTTGTGCGAGCATCAATGATGAAGTGTGCCACGGATTTCCCCGTAAGGAATCCCTTAAGCAGGGTGATATCGTAACCATCGACATGGTGGTGAATCTTAATGGGGCGCTTGCTGATTCTGCCTGGTCCTATCCCGTTGGCGATGTATCGGGCGAAGCGGAAAAACTGCTTGAAGTGACAAAAGAGGCGCTTTACCGGGGCATTGCCCAGGCTGTCCCTGGAAACCGGATTGGCGACATTGGCCATGCCATCCAGAGCTACGTGGAAGAAGAGGGGATGTCGGTTGTCAGGGAATTTATCGGCCATGGGATTGGAGCTTCCATTCATGAGAAGCCCGATATTCCTCACTTTGGACTGCCCGGAAAAGGGGCCCGCATCAAGGAAGGGATGGTTTTTACAATTGAACCGATGGTCAATCTTGGGGAATGGAAAACGAAAATGGACGGCAACCGCTGGACCGCCCGCACGATCGATGGCAAGCTGTCCGCCCAATATGAACATACAATTGCAGTAACCAAGGATGGAATCAAAATCCTGACCGAACAGGAATAGGAAAAGGAAAAAGGCGGCAAAGCGGCCGCCTTTTTGTTCAATTCCTTTATTGTTTTCTTAGGCTGCCGAGCTCTTCGGCAATGGCCTGCATTTCGTTGATGCTGAAGGAGTCCTTTTTAATGATCATCTCATAAATATCGCGGAGTTCTTCATACATTTCTTCATCAAAATGTGATGGCTTGATGGCGCCCATGTTTAAAACATTCAGTTTTTCCTTGATCTTTTCTATCATAAATTCAACATTTTCAGCTGATTTTACTGAAAGGTCCATTCTCTTCATCCTCCCGCCGTTTGTACCAACATCTTTCCATGTTCTTGAATAAATGTCAACCAAATTTAAGGGGATGGCGTTGCTGCAAACAGGAGTATTTGTCATTATCCCCGAGACAAAGATTTAGCTTCCAAACTTGCATATAAGCAGGGAAATGGACGAAAATGGTTATAGGTTATATTCTTTTAAATTACAACAGGAAGGATGGGACAGTATGGCAAGTTCGAAGAAATTCTGGCTGGGAATGGCACTTGGCGCAGTGGCTGGCGGGGCAATCTCTCTTCTTGATAGAGGAACAAGAGCGGCCGTTAGGGAAGATTTCCAAAAAGCTTCCGGCAATCTCGCTTACATAGCCAAACATCCCAATGAATTCATTGAGGATGTTAAGGATACGGTATATAAAGTCAAACATACGATTGAACAGGTATCCGACGATGTTGCTTTTATAACGGAAAAAGTGGAGGAAATCCGTGATGTTCCGCCCCAGGTGGCCGAAATTGTGGAAGATGCCAAAAAGGTAATCAACAGAATGGGCAAACCTGAAGGAGAGGCTTCAGGCTCCCAGTAAAGGGGACAGGCTATCCAATTAATGGGCAAAGGGGTGCAGCTATGGTTGATTTGTCTTTTTTCAGAGGCATCTGGCGCAGGATACAAGAGGACGAAGTTCCGGCCTTGGCGGCCCAGCTTGCCTATTTCTTTTTGCTCAGCTTGTTTCCGCTTCTCATCTTCCTCGTTTCGCTTCTGCCGTATTTGCCGCTAAGCCATCACGATATTATGCATTTCATCAGGGACTTTGCACCGGGTGACACGGCGGATTTTTTCAATGATAACATGGAAAATGTCCTTAAAAGGGACGGAGCATTATTATCTTTTGGAATCCTGGCCACACTGTGGTCCGCTTCCAATGGAATCAATGCCGTGGTGCGGGCTTTCAATAAAGCCTTTCGCGTGGAGGAGACCCGCTCGTTTATCACTGCAAGGCTCATGTCGATTGTCATGACAGTCGCGATGATCTTTGTTTTTATCCTGGCTTTGCTTCTTCCGGTATTTGGACGTGAAATAGGTGAATTGATTTTCTCACAGCTTGGAATGGAAAGGGAGTTCCTTGACACCTGGAATACGATGCGGTGGATGGTTTCCCTGTTTGTTCTATTCTTTGTTTTTACCGGACTTTATTGGATTGCCCCGAATAAAAGGCTGAAAATAACCTCCGCACTCCCGGGCGCCTTTTTTGCTACTGGCGGCTGGGCGGCTGCTTCCTGGGCTTTTTCTTTCTATGTCAGTAAATTCGGTCAGTATACAGTGATTTACGGGCCGATCGGAGGCGTGATTGTCCTGTTGATCTGGCTGTATTTATCGGCCTTCATCATCATTATCGGCGGTCAAATCAATGCCTACTTCAGTGAAAAGAGATAAAAGCTGCCTGCCTTGTTTTTCCTTGAGCAGAATGCGCCGTATTTGCCAAAGCTATAAGAGAGGCAGATGCCTCACTTTTTTGGATAACTGTCCAGCTCCAGCGAATTTTCTAATAGGAGGCGATCAGGATGGGAAAAGGCAAAACGAAACAAAAAGGCAAATCCAGTCCGAAACATAAAACTTCAAGTTCTGCAAACAAATCAAACGGATACCATTAATGAAGAAAGGGAGCTGAATGTCAGCTCCCTTTTCCTATCTGTTATGTTCTATGCGGTACTGGACTCCTTCGCTGTGAGGCCCGGCCTGAAGCTGATCAGGGCGAAGAAAATGAGCAGGAGCATGGTGCTGATTACATAGAAGAAGCCTGCGCCTTTTAAGTGCTGAATCGCCAGGCCCCCAATAAGCGGTCCTGAAATGCTTCCTAATGAAAAGAAGATACTTACCATCAGGTTTCCTGCTGGCAGGAGCGGCCGGGGCAGCAGGTCGGCCATAAAACTGATGCCAAGGGAGTAGGTGGAACCAACGAGCATCCCGGCAACGAAGAAGCAAATAAGCAATCCGATTACGGAATCCTGGAGCATGGCGGCGGCTGTAAAACAAATAAAGCCGGCTAGCATGACAGCAGGCAGGACTCTTTTACGGCCAAATCGGTCGCTCAGGATTCCAAGCGGCAGCTGGAAAACGATGCTTCCAGCGGCAAACGCAGGCAGGATAATGGCCACAGCCCCGATTTCAATCCCGTTCCTTAGTGCATATACAGGAAAATTTCCATTGAGCGATGCTTCCAGGAATCCGTAGCCAAATGGCGGAAGGAACGCGACCCATGCATATTTGAACACTTTGCCAAAGCGCTTCATGGTACCAAATAAGGAGCCTGTTTCCATATCCTTTTCGGGGAATTCGTTCTTCAGAACCCAGACAAGCAGCCACGCTGTAAGGCTGATGGCGGAAGATATGATAAACGGCAGCGCTTCGCTGATTTCCAGCAGCCTCGTCAGAAGCGGCCCCAGCGTGAAGCCCAGCCCGAAAAATAAGCCATAAAGGGCGATGTTCCGGCCGAGGCGGTCCTTTGGAGAAGCGGATGTAATCCATGTTTGGGTCCCAAAGTGAAGCATATGGTCCCCAATGCCGATCAGGAAACGAAGAATGAACCAAAACCAGAACGATTTCCAGGCTGGAAAAAGCGCAAGTGCCAGTACCACCACAAATCCGCCAGCCAGAATGATGGGCTTATAGCCGAATCTTCTTAGCGGACCTTCCATTAAGGGGGAGGCAAGGAGAATCCCTATATAAAGACCGGTGGCATGGAAGCCGTTCATGGAGGATGACAGGCCATCCTGCTCAAAAATGATTGCAATCAAAGGAAGAAGCATCCCCTGCGACAAACCCGAAATGGCCACGATACTGACCAGAATCCAGAAGTGAAATTTATTTCCCATGTTTTTACTCCGTTCCATATTATTCCTCCTTGATGGTAACCGAGAGCCACTTTCCTGGCAAGGGAAATGTTTTTAATGTATAAGGCCGGGAAAAATAGTATACTCTCTCTTAGATGCACAGGTTCAGGTGGACCTGGGAAAGGAAGAGGAGCGGGAATGGAATTTAAAATGAAAAAGGACGTTGGTTTTTACGCGGACCTCGGCTTTGGCCGGCTTGATGTAGCGGGCGATGAGGAATATGGTTTCCGGCCCTACCAGCTGCTTGTGGCTTCAGTTGCCGTATGCAGCGGTGGAATCCTGAGGAAAATCCTCAACAAAATGAGACAGGAATTCAGTGATATAGAAATTAAAACGGATGTGGAGCGCAACTCCGAAGAGGCGGACCGTGTGGAGAAAATCACTGTCCATTTCAGGATTACCGGCACGAACCTTAGCGAGAGCAAACTTGAAAGAGCCATGGAGCTCACGCGGAAAAATTGCTCGATGGTCCAATCGGTCATTGGCAGCATTGAAGTGCATGAGACGTTTGAAATCATCCCGGAACAGCCTGCATCAAAATAAAGAAGGCATAAGTATTTAGAGAATATAAGAAAATAAATATAATAATACCACTCTGTTCCTGCCTGGAGCAGAGTTTTTAATCACTAAAGGAGATAACACAATGATGTGGTTTTACAGAATATTGTTCTTTCTAGTCGGCCTGGCACTTCTGTCGCTTGGAATATCCCTGACAATCAAATCGGGACTTGGATCCGGAGCGTGGGACGCCCTCAATGTCGGCCTGTCGGAAACAGTCGCCTTTACTCCGGGGACCTGGGTTGTTCTTGTAGGAATTTTCCTGATTATCTTTAATGCTTATCTTGGAAAGCGGCGGCCGGACTTTGGCGCCATCATCACCTTGTTTTTGACTGGAGTATTTATCGATTTTTGGCTGTTGATTGCCTTTAAAAACCTAACAGCCGTCGACCTGTCTTCCAAGGGGGTCATATTTCTGTTGGGCTTGCTGATCATGAGCATTGGGATTCCCATTTATATTCAGGGAAAGCTCCCGCTCAGCCCGATTGACAGCCTGATGATGGCGCTTCGGGAAAGGTTTGGATTCAGCTTGATGGTCGCAAAGACCATCGGGGAGACGACGGCTTTAATCCTTGCCTTTTTCTTTAACGGGCCAATTGGGATTGGAACGGTGATTGTCACCTTTGCGGTCGGACCGATACTGCAGCTGTTCGCGCCTTACGCTCAAAGGCTTTTCGAAAAACTGGCTGCTTCTCCAAGATAATTTAAAAAAGGCGGATAATCTGCGCGGACTACGAAAAAACTACAATCAAGAATGTTTTGTAGTAAGGAAAGGAGTCCGACATCATGAAAAAGTACAGCATTATCCTTTTAGGCATGGTGTTCATGCTAGCTTTTTTATCACCGGCGGCCGCTGAGAAAAAGGGTGATAAGCCAGCACCTGCTCCAAAGCAGGAGGCTAAATATGCAATTCCTGATTCTGTTATGAATATTACTAAGGACAATACCTATCCAAATCCAGCAGAGGACCTGCCTTCCTTGCAGCCGAGCGAGCTTGCGAAGACATTGATTGAGACCTCGAAGGTTAAAATTGAAAATCCCGATCTTATTCGCCTTTTGAACGAAACGAGCATTAACAGTACGCCTTTTGCAATTGGCTACCGGGCCATCGTTTATCTCGGAGAGTGGCCGCTTAATTATGAATCGACAGAGACATCGCCTAACTGGCAGTACCAAAAAATCAATACCAACTATTATGATAACCGTGGCGGCAACGCTCCCTATCAAATCCATTATGTCCAGGAGCAGCAAAAAGCTGTCAAAGGAGGCCTGACGGCGAAGATAAAGAACGCTGAGGATGTCCAAAAGATGATGATGCTGAAAGCCGCAAAGAAGACAGGGCTGCCGCTGGCCTTGGAAACGATTGTCGGCGCGGGTACAAAAAAGGACCATATTTATAACATCCAGCCAAACCGGCTCGGCTATCTGTACGCCTATGCGCCTGCCATAAACGAAAAAGGCAAGGTGACATACGGGGAAGTTTACTTGATGTTAAAAGGAAACAAGAAGATGATTGTAGTGCAAAATGTTACCTCCCAGGGAATTGGGGCCTGGATTCCCATTCAGGATCATGTGACTTTTGGGTTTGTGTCAAGTGAACGCCCTAGATAATCCAGTGAAAATGCCGGCCATAGCGCCGGCATTTTTGCTTATGTTTTTTCCTTGTAATTCCACTTCCTCCTGACAAAGGTGTTTAGCGTGTTGCGATGCCGGGAATTACACCAATATAATCGCACATACTATCTATGTTAAGGAGGAACTAATAATGGCACAAAATATTTTGCCCAATGAAACGAACAGCATGGATTCTTCAATGAACAATGTGAAAACATCATTCGGTTCGTCCGCAACTTCATCTTCAAGCAACAACAGCAAAATGATGAAGGGGATCCTTATCGGCGGCGTGATTGGCGGAGTCCTGGCGATGCTTGATGCCAACACAAGGACAAAGGTAAAGGACGCCGCGGTAAATGTGAAAGATTCTTCCATGAACATGATTAGCGAAGTGAAAAATAACCCTTCAGATGTAAAGGAACAGATGGTGAGTTCATTCAAGGACGCGTCCAATGTATTGAAGGAAGCCATCCATGATGCGCAAAGCTTGTACGACCGATTGAACAAGGATATGTTTGGAAAAGTGAGCGAAGCAAAGGAGATAACCAGCGAGGCTGTCGATACCGCCATGGATGCAAAAGGTGAACTTGCTGAAATCGGTTCCAAAGTCAAAGAGGCAGGATCAGTGGCAATGGACAATCCTGTTGTGGATGCAGCGAGTGAAAATAATGGCAATACATCGGGTTCAACAGGAACCGATATGGGCGCGAAAAAAGCTGATTCCGATGTAACAAATGCCTATGCAACAGGAATGGACAGCAAGCCTAAAGATACTCCGGAGCTAGGAAACACTTCCAATACACTTTCCATTCCTCCCGAAGACCAAATGAACAAAAATAATCGATAAAAAAATTTCAGGAAAGGGCCAGTCCAGGTTAGGACTGGTCTTTTTGGTATTTTGACATAGTTTTGCTTAACGGGGAAATGGGTAAAAACTGATATCTGTCTGTCAAATGAATTGGAGGCAATAATATGGCAAAAGGAAAAGAAATAATAACCCGTTCAAATAGAAGTGAGTATGAAAGGGAAACAGCCAGGGGTGCAAAAGGGATGGTCGTATCCGCCCACCCGACGGCAACCGACATTGGAAATCAAATCCTGAAAGAAGGCGGAAATGCCATCGATGCAGCTGTGGCGGTACAATTCGCCCTCAATCTTGGGGAACCGATGATGACCGGAATCGGCGGCAGTGGATTTTTCATGGTTCATCATAGTGAGAGCAACACAACGAAAATCTACGATGGCCACTCCAAGGCGCCCAAGAAGGCTCACCCTGAGATGTTTTTGGACGACAAAGGGGAAGTAATCCCTTTTAAAAAAAGGTCGACCCATGCTACGGCCGTAGGAGTGCCCGGCATATTGGCCGCGATGGATGCTGCCCTGCAGGAGCATGGAACAAAGGAACTAGCCGATTTGATTCAGCCGTCCATTGAGGCGGCTGAAAAGGGCATTCACGTCAACTTCATGCTTGATTGGGCGCTAAAGGAATTCGAATACCGCCTGAATGACCAGGCGAGGGAATTGTTCCTGCCAAAAGGAAAGGCGCTGGCAGAAGGGGATACCTATTTCAAGGAGCATCTTGTTAAGACCTACAGGATTCTGCAAAAGGAAGGCATCAAGGCATTTTATGAAGGCGAAATAGCGGAAGCGATTGTGTCTACCTTAAAGGAAAATGGGGGATTTATGGAGCTGTCCGACCTGAAGGAGTATAGGCCTATGATTGACGAGCCTGTCTGGGGGGAGTACAGAGGGTACAAGGTGGCATCCTCCAATATGCCGAGTGCCGGCGGAACCACCGTGCTGCAAATCCTGAAACTTCTTGAAGGGTTTGACCTCAGCAAGTATGATGCCAAGTCATGGGAGAAGTATTACTTGTTTGTCGAAGCCATGCGGATTGCTTTTTCGGACAAGGTCGCATTCTCTGGTGATCCGGAATTCAACCATATCCCTGTCGAGGGGCTGCTTAACGAGGAGTACCTGCGTGAACGCCGCAAGTTTATCAATTTTGAAGGGAAAAACCCAGCCATCGACTTTGGGAACCCGTGGGCGTATGAGAACGGTGAGGAAATCAGTGTGGTTACACAGCCGTTTGAGCCTGAGCGGGAAAGAAGCGAAACGACTCATTTTACAGTCATGGACCGCTGGGGAAATATCGTTGCCTGCACTTCGACAGTCGAGCATCCATTTGGTTCAGGAATTATGGTGAAGGATTATGGCTTTATGCTTAACAATGAGCTTACCGATTTTGACCCAGTACCGGGGGGATTAAACGAGCCTAGAGCCGGCAAGCGCCCCGTCAGCTGCAAAAGCCCCACTATCGTGTTCAAGGATGGAAAACCTGTGCTGACGCTCGGGTCGCCGGGGGGACCAACCATTGTGGGTTCCGTATTCCAGACGCTTGTAAATGTTCTGGATTTTAAAATGGATTTAAAGGAAGCGATTGAAGAACCGCGCATTTTCAACAGCACCGGCCCACTGATTGGCTGGGAAGCGCATGTAGACAAACTGGCAAAAGGCAAGCTGGAGCAGCTGGGCTTCGAATTTGGCAAGGAGCCTTACCCAATCGGCAATGTCCAGGCCATTGCAATCAATCAGGAATCGGGAGAAATGTATGGCGCCGCCGACTCCAGCAGGGAAGGCAAGGCAGCTGGAATCGATGAATGATGAAGCAGATGGGGAGCAGGTGAGCTTTGCCTGCTCCCTGACTTAATTTTGTAATTGAAATGGTGCAGACAGGTGACAATAAGATTGCCCGAAGAATACGCTGAAAATTTTAATCAAACGTTTGATTAAGATTGCAACAGCCGCCTATTTTCGTTAGGATGAGAACGGAAGTGAAAGGAGAGAGTTGATTGGGAAGCCCGATTAAGGACCAAAATACCCAAGTGGTATTTCTAAAGCACCGCCTGAACGCCTTTATGGATCTGTTGGATGCCATCGATCCGGAACAGGCCGAGCTGGAGGATATCGACCGCATGATCGCGATTGTCGAGGAAATGGATGCAAAATGCCGCGAGTTCAATAACCGCGACAAATAAAGAGGCCTGCCGGGTCTCTTTTTTTTGGAGTCGATCCAGAGGGATTAGGAGTTTTCCATCTTTTAAAAGAACGGCGATAGGAGTATAATGAAAGCGGTATTGTAATAGAAAATTCACAAAAATAGATTGACGAATATGGGAGCATGAGGAGAGGGGATAAACAAATGAACATGGAAAAGTTTCAAGAGAGCATGTACCACTTGATTGTGCAAACATCTACAAACCTGCCGAAGGACGTGCGCCGTGCGATTAAGGGCGCAAAGCAGCGCGAGAATGCCGGAACCCGCTCTGCCATGAGCCTGGCGACGATTACCAATAATATTAAAATGGCGGATGAGAATGTATCGCCGATTTGCCAGGATACAGGGCTTCCTACTTTTAAACTGAAGGTTCCTGTCGAGGCGAACCAGCTTCAGATGAAAGAGGCGATTAAAGCTGCGATCGTCCAGGCAACAAAGGACGGCAAGCTGCGCCCGAATTCCGTCGACTCACTTACTGGCGATAATAGCGGCGATAACCTTGGGCTCGGATTGCCTGTCATCAAATTTGAACAATGGGAAAAGGATTTTATTGATGCGCGCCTGATTTTAAAGGGCGGCGGCTGTGAAAATAAAAACATCCAGTACAGCCTGCCATGCGAACTTGAAGGCCTTGGCCGTGCCGGACGGGACCTTGACGGCATCCGCAAGTGTGTCATGCATTCCGTCTACCAGGCGCAAGGGCAAGGCTGCAGTGCCGGTTTTATCGGAGTCGGCATCGGCGGCGACCGCTCTTCGGGCTATGATTTGGCGAAGGAGCAGCTGTTCCGTTCGGTGGATGATGTGAACCCTAACGAAGAGCTTCGCATGCTTGAGGAATACATCATGGATAATGCCAATGAGCTGGGAATCGGCACGATGGGCTTTGGCGGCGAGACCACCCTTCTTGGATGCAAAGTAGGTGTGATGAACCGCATCCCGGCAAGTTTCTTTGTGTCGGTTGCGTACAACTGCTGGGCATTCCGCCGGCTTGGTGTACAGGTAAACCCGGAAACAGGCGAAATTAAGGACTGGCTATACCAGGAAGGCGAAGACATTGACTTTGCGGACGAATCCGGCGAGGATGCGGCAGCTGCGGAAATCGCCGCAGCGGCTGAAGCGCCAATCTCCCAGGAAGCCATTACGCTTACTGCCCCGATTACGGAAGAGCAAATACGCCAGCTCAAGGTTGGCGATGTGGTCAAAATTACCGGAAGAATGTACACCGGGCGTGATGCGATCCATAAGTATCTGATGGACAATGACGCACCAGTAGACCTGAATGGACAAGTTATCTACCATTGCGGACCAGTCATGCTGAAAGACGAAGCAGGCAATTGGCATGTAAAAGCGGCCGGGCCGACAACAAGTATTCGTGAAGAGCCTTACCAGGGCGATATCATGAAGAAGTTCGGCATCCGCGCCGTAATCGGGAAAGGCGGCATGGGTGCCAAGACCCTTGCGGCATTGAAGGAGCACGGCGGCGTTTACCTTAACGCCATCGGAGGTGCGGCCCAGTATTACGCAGAATGCGTCAAGTCGGTAGACGGAGTGGACCTGATGAATTTTGGAATCCCGGAAGCTATGTGGCATCTTCAAGTCGAAGATTTCACTGCAGTGGTGACAATGGATTCGCATGGAAACAGCCTGCATGAAGACGTTGAGAAATCCTCGCTTGAAAAACTGGCACAGTTTAAAGAGCCGGTGTTTAAATAACAGGAAAACTTGTACCGGCAGACGAGTATCTGTGGATAGGTCTGTTTGTGGGTTTTTGGATCTACTGATGGAGGACTGTTTTTCTGTATATGTATGTTTATGGGTCCTCCATCTACGCGATGGGGGACCGATTTTGGGTTGCAGACCCTTTTTTGGTCCTCCATTCAGCTTATGGAAGACCGTTTTTAAGTTCATTTTTGGTCGTCCATTCGCCTGATGGAGGATCGTTTTTCGAATTCAGCTTCATTTTCGGTCGTCCATCACCTCGATGAAGGAAATCTGAAAATAAAAATTGGAAAAAAGCAGTGCGTTAATCGCACTGCTTTTTTCGTTTATTTTAGCCGGTAAAACAAACAATATAAAAAACAATTAATGGAGGACAAATATGAAAAAGAGTATTAATATCTTTCTGGCAGTATGCCTTATCTTCAGCATTGGCAGCCCGCTGGCCGCACGTGCCGAGGTTTCCAATAAACCGGTGCATTGGGGATTCACAAAGGGTCGGGGCGGCAAGCCTGCTGATGCTGGCAAGCAGCTGGAGAACCTTCTTAAAGATTATGGAGGAGTATATAAAGGCGACCCCGCCAAAAAAGACATTTATTTAACCTTCGATAATGGCTATGAAAATGGCTATACCGAACAGATTCTGGATGTGCTGAAAAAAGAAAAGGTGCCTGCTGCCTTCTTTATTACCGGACATTATCTTGAAACAGCCGAGGATCTTGTCATCCGTATGGCCGAAGAAGGCCATACGATCGGGAACCATTCCTACTATCACCCTGATTTGACGCAAGTGAATGATGAGAGGCTGAAAACCGAGCTTGAGAAGGTGAGGGAGAAAACCTACGAGATAACTGGGCAAAAGCATATGGCCTACTTAAGGCCGCCCCGGGGAATCCTCAGCGAGCGGACGCTCAAGCTGGCAAAAGAAGAAGGATACACCCATATCCTCTGGTCACTGGCCTTCATGGACTGGGATACGAAAAGGCAAAAAGGATGGGAGTACTCCTATAACAACATCATGAAGCAAATCCACCCAGGGGCCGTCCTGCTGCTGCACACAGTATCAAAAGACAACGCCGAAGCACTCGAAAAAGTCATCAAGGACCTTAAAAAGCAGGGATACACCTTCAGAACCCTCGATGACCTCATGCTCGAAGGCACACTGCAAAACCCAATGCTCTACTAACAGGGGTCAGGCACCCGTTGGGAGATTAACGCATCACCGCGCCGGGGGTCAGGCACCCGTTGGCGAGTTAACGCTTCACCGTACCGGGGGTCAGGCACCGCCCGGTTTTTTGCTGTAAATGGGTTTTTCGTATGTGAAGCTTATTCGTGTTATAATACGGGGATAAATAATGGAATGGAAACGACTAGCCACTCTATGAGGGTAGGGAAAAGTGTATCAATGATCCCAAAACCAGCTGAACTGGTGATGCAGGGTCACGATGAATCTGCCAATGTGCC
>NZ_LIGG01000001.1:1584599-1601344 GCF_001273925.1 Bacillus sp. FJAT-27251
CAATGTGCCCAAACCGGTGCTGCTGGAAGAAAAGGGTGACAATGAATCTTCCCAACGTGGCTTTACGGAATCCATCTTTCGCAAAGGAGAGATTTTATGTGGCAGGAAACCATTTCAATCCCCGGGCCTTATAATTTTGACCTTGCCCTGGACAGGCTGTCGCTCGATCCTTTGCATGCAGTCGACCTTAACAGCAGGACGGTGAAGGTCCCGGTTGCGAATGATTCGGAACGGCAGATTGCAACAGTGACAGGAACCGGAAGCCTGGAAAACCCGCAATTCCATATAACGGCAGAAGGAAGCAAGGAGCAGACTCTAAGCGTACTGAAGGAGATATTCAGGTGGGATGTCGAGCTCCGGAAAATTCATGACCATTTCCAGACCACCGACCTGAAGCCGATTTTCGATGCCCATTACGGAACTCCGCTTGTCCTTGATTTCGACCCATTCGGAAGCCTTCTGAAGTGCATCATCCACCAGCAGCTTAATCTATCCTTTGCCTATACACTGACACAGCGTTTTGTTCATGCCTACGGAACCGAAAAAGATGGTGTCTGGTTTTATCCGGCTCCAGACAAAGTTGCGAGATTGACGGTCGAAGAGCTTCGCGAACTGCAGTTCAGCGGACGCAAGGCGGAATATGTCATTGGCATCGCTGAGCTTGCAGCGGAGGGAAAGCTGGACATTGCCGCTTTGAGGAATCAGGCCGATGCCGAAGTCGAAAACAGTTTAATCAAAATACGAGGAGTAGGCCCCTGGACAGTCCAGAATTTCCTCATGTTCGCATTGGGCCGGCCGAACTTGTTTCCACTCGCGGACATTGGCCTGCAGAACGCCTTGAAAAAGCATTACGAACTTGACCGGAAACCGACAATCGCCGAAATGGAACAACTTAAAGAGCCATGGGAGCCATACTTGAGCTATGCTTCCCTCTACTTATGGAGAAGCATTGAATAAATGGAGTGAACAACATGAAAAAGGAATATGGAACAAACAAGCAATCGCCCGGCAGAAGCGATTTTAAGAAAGGCCGTCCCGCACCTGCGATGAACAGGCAGGGCAGCCGGCAGAAGGCACAGGGCGGAAGCCAGCAGCAGGGGGTCAAAATCGAACCCGGACAAACGATGCCGCTCACAATTAAACGGCTTGGCATCAATGGGGAAGGCGTGGGCTACTTTAAGCGCCAGGTTGTATTTGTTCCCGGGGCGCTGCCTGGGGAAGAGGTAGTGGCCGAGGTTACGAAGGTGCTTCCGAAATATTCGGAAGCCAAGGTCAAGAAGGTCAGAAAGCCATCCGAACACAGGGTCACGCCTGTCTGCCCGGTGTATGAAGAATGCGGCGGCTGCCAGCTGCAGCACCTTCATTACACCCAGCAGCTCAAAGAAAAACGCGATATTGTCATCCAGTCGCTTGAACGGCACACCAAGCTCGATGTGTCCAAACTGGACATCAGAGACACCATCGGAATGGAAAATCCATGGGGCTACCGCAATAAAAGCCAGTTCCAGGTCGGCGAGAAAGCCGGAAAAGTCCTTGCCGGCCTATACGGCCTAAATTCGCATAATCTCATCAATATCGAGCAGTGCGCCGTCCAGCATCCGGCCACATCCAAAGCGACAGAAGTCGTTAAAGGCATTCTTCAGGACTTGAGAATCCCGATCTACAATGAAAAGACCGGCAAGGGCCTGGTACGCACGATTGTGGCCAGGACCGGAGTCCGGACAGGCGAGCTGCAGATTGTACTTATTACAACGAAAAAAGAGCTGCCTAAGAAAGAGCTCATCATCCAGGAGGCCAAAAAGCGGCTGCCGGAACTGACCTCGATTGTCCAGAATGTAAACKGCCAAAAAACCTCGCTAATATTCGGCGAAGAGACACAAACGCTTGAAGGGAAGGATTTCATCCAGGAAACGCTGGGCGACCTCCAGTTTGAGCTATCGGCCAGGACTTTCTTCCAGCTGAACCCCGAGCAGACGGTCAAACTTTATGATGAAGCCAAGAAGGCTGCCGGGCTTACAGGCAAGGAAAAGGTGGTTGATGCCTATTGCGGCGTGGGCACAATCGGACTCTGGCTTTCCGGGGATGCTGGGGAGATCAGGGGAATGGACGTGATTGCGGAATCCATCGAAAATGCCCGTAAAAATGCTGCCCGCCACGGGGTAAAACATGCCCGCTACGAAGTGGGCAAAGCCGAGCAATGGCTGCCCAAATGGGCAAAAGAAGGCTGGAGGCCGGATGTGATAGTGGTTGACCCGCCAAGAGTCGGGTGTGACGCCGAATTCCTGAATACCGTTTTAAAAGTGAAGCCCGAAAAATTTGTTTACATCTCATGCAATCCATCTACATTGGCAAAAGACATCAATATCCTTGGCAAGCACTATAGAGTGGAATACATCCAGCCGGTGGATATGTTTCCGCATACTTCACAGGTTGAGAGCTGCGCATTGCTAGTCAGAAGAACATGACCAGTCAAATATGCTCATGCTAAAAAGACCCCGGCATCGCAAAAAGAGTTGCGGTGCCGGGGTTTTATTTTTATTGTAATGAATCTAATCCGCGGATCCGGACCCGGGTTCAATCCAGGCCTGGGACCAGTTCTCGATTGATTTTAAAATCGGCTCCATGGATAGTCCTTTTTCAGTTAGAGAATACTCAATTATGACGGGCGTTTCGGGTATGACTTCGCGTTTTACTACCCCTTGATGCTCCAGGTCTTTTAACCGTTCCGATAAGACCTTTCCGCTTATGCCAACAGAAGATTGTATTTCATTGAACCTTTGTGGTCCTGATAGTAACTGATAGATAACTAAGGCGGTCCATCTTTGACTTAATAACGAGATAGCTTTTTCAAATCTTGGACAAATGGTTGGTTGCTTCATATTGTTACTACACCTCACTTGTTTACATTATATCACAGAAAAAAACAATTTAATTACAAAAGATAATTTAGTTACTTGACAAAATTTTATTACTAAAATACACTTAGTTACATAAAGTAAGTTAATATCATATCAAAACAGGCCGAACCGGCTTCGGATTGGAGGGATACGATGGCTGATAAAAAAAGCTCTGGAATTGAAATAGGCATCTACACACTTGCGGATATTGGTCCTGACCCTCTTACTGGCAAGACAAATACTGCTAAAGAAAGAGTGAAGGAAATGGTCCAGGCCGCAAAAGCTGCAGATGAGGCAGGGCTCGATGTATTTGGAGTAGGAGAACATCATCGACTCGATTACGCATCTTCTTCTCCTGCAGTACTATTGGCTGCAGTTGCACAAGTAACAGAACAAATTAGATTAACAAGTACAACAAGTGTTTTAAGTACGCTTGATCCTGTTCGTCTGTTTGAAGATTTCGCAACAGTGGATCTCCTTTCCGACGGCCGTGCTGAAATACTCGCAGGCAGGGGAGCATTTATAGAATCATTTCCTCTGTTCGGCTATAGTACAGACGATTATGATGAATTGTTTGAAGAGCACTTGGAACTCTTGCTGCAGCTTGCCCGTAATGAGACCGTGACATGGTCCGGGAAGTTCCGCCCTTCGTTTAGGGAAGCGGAAATTGCTCCAAGACCGGTACAGGAACACTTGCCAGTCTGGATTGGAGTCGGCGGGTCACCGGAAAGTGCCGTTCGTGCCGGAAAATATGGAGTTGGAATGGCAATGGCCATATTGGGAGGAAATCCAGCGCGCTTTAAGCCGCTTGCTGACCTTTACCGTAAAACTGGAGTTGAGGCAGGCCATTCAGCACAGGACTTGAAGATTGGTGTGACGGGACACGCCTACATTGCGAAGACAACGCAGCAGGCGAAGGACGAATTTTACCCTTATTACGCCAACTACTGGCAATACGTGAACCGTCAGCGCGGAATGGGGACAAAAATGTCCAGGGCAGACTTCGAATATATGACTGGCCCGGATACTGCGCTGTTTGTAGGAAGTCCGCAGCAAATAGCCGAGAAAATCCTGCAGCAGCACGAACTGTTTGGACATCAGCGTTTCTTGGCGCAATTGGACATAGGCGGCCAGCCTCTAAAGAATGTCATGGAAAGCATTGAGTTATTGGCAACGGAAGTGGCACCGGTCGTTAGAAGAGAAATAAGTAAAAACTTTTAGAGGTGTAGATAAATGGGTTTTTTACAAAAACTTTTTGGTAAACAAACAGAGGAGGAAGAAACAATGGCAGCAGAAAAATTAAACATTGGTATTATCCTGGGAAGCACTCGTCAAGGCCGTGTAAGCCCGCAGGTTGGAGAATGGGTAAAAGGAATTGCTGACAAACGCGGAGATGCAAATTACGAAATTGTCGATATTGCTGACTTCAACCTTCCATTCTTGGGAACTACAGATGGCACAGAGCCTGGCATTGCTGCCTGGAACGAGAAACTGGCAAACCTTGATGGGTACGTATTCATTGTTCAGGAATACAATCACAGTATTACAGGTGCCTTGAAAAACGCGATCGACTTTGCCCGTGAAGCATGGTACAACAAAGCAGCAGGCATTGTAAGCTATGGTTCAACTGGCGGAGCTCGCGCAGCAGAACATCTGCGCGGCATTCTGGGGGAAATTAAAGTAGCGGATGTCCGCACACATCCAACTCTTTCCCTTTTCACAGATTTCGAGAACATGAGTGAATTTAAGCCGCAGGAACTGCATCTTGATAATGTAAACGCAATGCTTGAAGAGGTTGTTGCCTGGAGCGGAGCGTTAAAGACACTACGCTAATTTAAAAACATCAGACGCCATTAGGTGTCTGATGTTTTTCTTTTAAAATCCTCCATTATGGCAATATATTTCCTGCAGCACGGTAAATCTCATACCATTCTTCTCTTGTGATGACCACATCCGAAGCCTTGGCGATATTCGTTAGCCGCTCTGGTGTCATTGTGCCTACGATGGTTTGGATTCTTGCCGGGTGGCGCAGGATCCAGGCGACGGCAACCGCTGATTTGTTGATCCCGTATTTATCGCCAACTTCCTGGAGTTTGGCATTCAGTTCCGGGAATTCTTCGTTGTCAATGAAGAATCCTTCAAAGAATCCGTACCGGAACGGAGACCATGCCTGGATGGTGATTTCATTCAGGCGGCTGTAATCAAGGATGCCGCCGTCGCGGTCAACGGCACTGTCGTGTTTGTTGTTCACCTGGATTCCTGCATCCACCATCCCTGTATGCATAACGCCGAACTGAAGCTGATTAATGATCAGTTCCTGCTGGACAGATTTTTTTAGCAGTTCAATTTGCGCGGGGTTATGGTTGCTCACGCCGAAGTGGCGAACTTTTCCGCTTTCCTGCAACTGTGAAAAGGCCTCTGCCACTTCTTCCGGCTCCATAAGCGCATCCGGGCGATGCAGCAGGAAAACATCAATGTAGTCTGTTTTCAAGCGCTGCAGGCTTTTGTCGACAGACCCCACAATATGCTCTTTGGAAAAGTCGTAATATCCCTTCCGGATTCCAGCCTTTGTTTGAATAATGAGTTTTTCCCGGATTGAAGGGCTCATTTCAAGAGCATCGGCAAATACTTCTTCCGATTTTCCGCTGGCATAAATATCCGCATGGTCAAAAAAGTCGATTCCCAGCTCCAGGGCATTATGTATCACCTTTGCAGCCTCTTCCTTGGAGAGCTTTCCCATTCCCATGCAGCCTAGTGAAATATTGGAGGCCTCCAGATTGCTATTGCCCAATTTTATTTTTTTCATCAAATCACCTCTTTCAACCTTATGTTATCGTTTGGGTTCCTGATTATCCACTTTTTATCCTCGGGGGATGCCTGATCAGCTGAGAAGCGGTATGGTTGACACCTTCTCTTTGTTTATGATATATTTATCTCGAATTAAAGATATCTCATTTAAAAATAATTCTAAGGGTATTATATAAAACAGGAGGTATGAAAAATGAAAGGATTAAAAGGCATTCACCATGTTACCGCGATCACAAGCAGCGCGGAAAAGAACTATGAGTTTTTCACTTATGTACTTGGAATGCGGCTGGTGAAAAAGACAGTCAATCAGGATGATATCCAAACCTACCATCTGTTCTTTGCTGACGACACTGGCAGTCCGGGGACGGATATGACATTCTTTGATTTTCCGGGGATACCGAAAGGATCGCACGGAACAAATGAAATTTATAAAACTTCCTTCCGGGTACCGACCGACAAAGCCCTCGAATACTGGGTAAAGCGGTTTGACAGGATGGGTGTGGAGCACAAGGGGATTACCGAACAGTTTGGCAAGATGACCCTTTCCTTTGCCGATTTTGACGAGCAGCAATACCAGCTGGTGTCAGATGAAACCAATGAGGGAGTGGCATCTGGCACTCCTTGGCAAAAGGGACCAGTTCCTCTGGAATATGCCATAACAGGTTTAGGGCCGCTTCATGTCCGTGTGGCGCAGTTCGACTATTTTAAAGAGATGATGGAAAAAGTATTGCAGTTCAAAGAGATTGCATCGGATGGTGCGTTCCATTTATTTGAGGTTGGAGAAGGAGGGAACGGAGCGCAGGTTGTTGTTGAATACAATGCGGTTCTTCCACAGGCGCGGCAAGGATATGGCACTGTGCACCATGCGGCCTTCCGGGTCGATGATCGTTCCGTTCTTGAGGATTGGGACATGCATCTGCGGAATTTTGGCTTCCAGACGTCCGGCTTCGTGGACCGCTTCTTTTTCGGATCGCTTTATTCGAGAGTGGCTCCGCAGATATTGTTCGAATTTGCCACAGACGGCCCTGGGTTTATGGGAGATGAGCCTTATGAAACACTTGGGGAAAAACTCTCGCTGCCGCCTTTCCTGGAGCCAAAGCGGAAACAGATTGAATCATATGTGCGCCCGATTGACACAGTCAGAAGCACAAAGGAGTTTATCAAGGAATAAAGAAGGTTGCCTTGTCGGCCGCTGCGTTTTGCAGCGGCTGTTTTTTTATGTGGTTTTCCCAAGCTATGGTTAAGGGTTGTGCCTGAAAGGGTATGGAGAAACTGGAGAGAAAKGGAAGTGGAAATGTGGATCCGGTGATATATTTATTTTTTACAATTGCATATTTGGCTCTTCTGGTCTGGGGAATTGTCCTTGCACAGAAAAACGGCTGGAATAACAGTGCGAACCTTATTCTGTTAGTCATTTCCGGGCTCATTTATGATAATGGAATTCTAGCTGCCGGCACCCTTATTGGGGAAGGCGGGCTGCTTAAAAATCTGAACGCTGTCCGCTTTTGGGCGCATGCGTTTTTCACGCCCCTGCTCGTGATCTTTGCTTGGAAGACGGTTTCTGGGACTGGGGTGGAATGGGCAAGAAGCAAGTGGTTAAAATATGGCACTTACCTTGTGTTCCTTGGGCTTGTGGTCCTGGAATTGGCTACGGAGGTGTCCGGCCTTGAGCTGAGGGCCAAGCGGGAATACGGAGTCTTGAGCTACGAAAATGCTGCCCAGGGTGGAGGCCCGCCGCTGATGGTCCTGGTTGTAACCGTCTTTCTGCTGATTGCCTCCATCATCGTCTGGAAAAAGCAAAAATGGCCGTGGTTTTTTGTGGGAACTGTCTTAATGGGGGTTGGCAGTGCCGTTGAGTTTCCTGTTGAAAGTGCGGCAGTGGTCAATGCCTTTGAATTGATCTTGCTTCTTTCTCTAATGGCAACGAAGCAATTTCAGGATCGGCGTGGGGAGTAGGGTTTTTTACGACGAGGCAGGGTCGGTTAAGACAAAGTCTTGGTGTTTTACGACAAAAGGGGAGGCACTTACGACAAAGTCATGGAGTTTACGACAAAAAGGCAGGCACATACGACAAAAGCTTGCCTTTTCACGACAAAAGAATGGCTATACGACAAAAGCCTGGCCTCTTACGACAAAAGGCACTGCACTTACGACAAAAGCATAAAGGCTTACAACATAAACCACCGCACTCACAACAAAACAGCCAGGTTCACGACAAAGGTGCACAAAGCCAAAAAAATGCCCTCCGGCAGCCGGAGGGCATTCCTTTTTTAGCTCATTTTAGCGTATAGCACCTCTTTGAACACTTCGACCGCTTTTTCTGGCTGTACATCATAGCCCAGTTCGTTCATCGTTTCGCCGATGAGAAGCACCGCTCTTTCCAGCATCTCCTGAGTGGTATTGCCCATGTGGCCGATCCGGAAGGCTTTGCCTGCCAAATGGGCCAATGCGCCAGCGACGATAAGGCCTTTTTCTGCCAGTCTGGCCCGGAAAGCGGCATCGTCCATTCCCTCTGGATACAAGATGCAGCTGAGTGTGGCTGCTGCCGCTTCCTCATCTGCAAGCGCCTTCATTCCAAATGCAGCAAGGGCGGCACGCACTCCTCTTCCAAATGCCTCGTGGCGCTTGTAGCGGTTCTCCATGCCTTCCGCCAGCACGAGCTTCATTCCTTCCTCATAGGCGTAAATGAGGTTTACAGGTGGCGTAGCAAAATACTTTTGCGGGTCATGCATGATTGGAATCCAATTGTAAATATCGCTGTAATAGGCAGGGATGCGCCCAAGTTCCTTCCGGGCGGCAAGCGCTGTCTGGTTGAATGCCACAATGGCAAGGCCAGGAGGAACGCCGATCGCTTTTTGTGACCCTGTCAGAATGACATCAATCTTCGCATCTGGATCGCCATAGCACTTGCTCATGTCCTCTTCCATCGCTGCGGTAGCGCAGACTCCATCGAGAATCACGAGGGCGCCATGCTTTTTAATGATGGGCACCAGGGCATCCAGATTCGCCGCAACACCAGTGGATGTGTCAGCATGTGTGATCGTAACAGCCTTGTAACGGCCGGCAGCCAGCTTTTCCTCCAGCTCCTGCGGACTCACTTGTTTTCCCCAACTTGCCTGGAGTACATCTGCTTCAATTCCAAATGCTTGCCCCAGCTTAATGAAGCGGTCGCCAAAAAATCCATGGCTGATGACCAGGATCCGTTCTCCCGGCGCCACGGTGTTCAGCAGAGCCATCTCCATTCCAAGCGTTCCCGAGCCTGAAATGACAAAAACCTCGCCGTCTGTTTTCAGCATTTCTCTTGTCTTTTCGAGAGCGCTTCGGTAAACTGCGGCAAACCGTGCATCGGTATGGCTTCTTGTTTCCCCGCTAAGCGCATCATAAATCGAATCAACCACCGGTGTCGGCCCTGGTATCAGCAGCATTTCTTTGTTCCGCAAATCCTTCATCCCCCTGTAAAATGATAGTGTCTATAACTACTTCTATTTTAATAAAGAAAGTCCTTTAATCTTCCTTAATCATTTGTCCACTTTCCAACATATGGCCAAGTTATTGCTGCAAGGGAGTAGTCATGCATTCTTTTGGGAAAGGGTAAATGGAAACGCTGTTATAATCAAACGTTTGATTAAGCACACGAGGACAGGCTCAATTGTCCATACTTTGTCAAGAATGCTCATTTCTTTTCAGCGGCGATATGCTAGAGTTTTTCATGATGAAGATGAATCTACATGGAAGAAGGAACCTGAAATGATAGGCACTTTGCTAAAAGAACCATTGGTCTTATTATTTGTTATCCTGTTTTTGGGATCGGCACTAGGGCAGGCAAAAATAAAGGGCATCAGTCTTGGTACATCAGGAGTGCTGCTAGTAGCGATGGTGTTTGGCCATTTTGGGTACAATGTTCCGGAGACTGTCCAGCAGCTTGGATTAAGTTTGTTTATTGTTGCCGTCGGCCTGCAGGCTGGACCGCGCTTTTTCCGGATGATGCGCTCCAATGGACTGGTCTTTGGAATCATTGGGCTGATTGTCGTCCTTTCTGCTGCTGTGACGACTGTCATCATTGCCAAATTGTTTGATTTCTCGCCCGCTATATCGATTGGCCTGATGACCGGGGCGCTGACGAGCACACCTGGTTTGGCGGCCGCTTTGCAGGCGACCAATGATCCTGTTGCTTCTGTTGGCTACGGGATCGCCTATCCGTTCGGTGTCATTGCCGTTGTCCTGTTTGTCCAGCTGCTCCCAAGGCTGCTGAAGACGGACCTGGAGAAGGATATGAATGAATCGAACGGCCCGATCCGCAATTCGGAGTCGCCTGAATTGATGACTCTTGAAGTCCGCAATCCTGCTTTCCATAAACGGACCATTAAGGAACTGCATTTCAACAGGTATCGTTCCGTTGCGATAAGCCGTGTGATCCGCGGCGACCGCAACATCATCGCCCTGAATGATACGGTCATCCTCAAAGGGGATCATCTTGTCGCCGTTGGCTCCAAGGAGGATCTTGAGCATCTGTCCAAGGATATTGGACCCAGGGTGGAAACCCATCTTGAAAACTCCGATCATGTCAAGCTTCGGAAAATTGTTGTCGATGCAGAAGAAATTATCGGCAAGAGCCTGAGGGAATTGAGCTTGAGGAATGTGTACGGAGTCACCGTAACAAGAATAGAGCGCGGCGGGKTTGAATTTCACCAGCATCCCAAATGGCGCCTTGAACGCGGCGATGTCCTGACTGTTGTCAGCAGCGAGGACCGATTGGATCAGGTGGAAAAGCTGTTCAGCAGAAGGCATCTGTCGGTCACCAATGTGCATATCCTCTCCTTGAGCCTCATCCTGCTTGTCGGAATTCTGGTTGGGATGATTCCGCTCACTTTGCCTGGGCTCGGGGAAATAACCTTTGGAGTGGCAGGGGGTCCGCTGTTTGTCGCCTTGATCATTGGCCACTTCGGGAAAGTGGGTCCCATCCAAGCCCGCTATTACCAGCCCTCAACAAGGGTCATCAGCGATATTGGGCTTGTGCTGTTCCTGGCAGGGGCAGGCACGACAGCCGGCCAGGGCATAGTGGATGTCATCCAGGAAAGAGGTTTCAGCCTTGTGTTTGCCGGCGCATTGATTACGATTGTTCCCTTGTTTATTGGCTACTTTGTCTCAAGGAGAATGTTCCGGCTTAGCATCGCCCACTCGCTTGGGACTTTATGCGGGGGGATGACGAGTACACCAGGCCTCGGAGCGGTCAATCAGCTGGTTGATTCCGAAGAGCCGGCGGTTGCCTATGCTGCCGCTTATCCATTCGCACTCATACTTGTTGCCGTCATCTCGCAGCTGCTTGTGTTTTTCCTGTAAGAACGGTTTAGGAAGTATCCCTTCGGCCGAATTTCCATTACGGGCAAACAGGCAGGACCCTGCCAAAATAGCTTTTAATGATCAGCCAGCGAGCCGGATACGTATCGATGAAGTCATCCAGGACAGCCGGAGAATAACAAGCGAGGCAGTCGATTGGCTCGGACGTGCCCTTTAGGTCATAGTACAGGGCGTGCAGAATCGTGTAGTGGCTGTTCAGCTGAAAGGGGTCCAGCCTTACAGCTTTGATATGATGCTGGCCGATAAAGTGGATTAGCGATTCTTCCTGCAGCTGAAAACTCTCTTCCCTGGACAAGCCGTTCAGCTCAATTCGGTCGTTAATAAATAAAATTCCTTTCATAAGCCTTCCCCCATCTTGGATACTGATTAGTACCGGTATAAACAATTTCGCTGCTGTTAATACCCGGATTGGTGGTAAAGAGGCTGCAGACCTCAAAAACCCCGGTCAGTTTTGCTGCCAGGGTAAAGGAATGAAAGCCAGGGTTCAGCGGAAAACGGAGCCCGGTACATCGAACATATTCCAGAGAAACAAAATAAAAAGGATGGATATGACCCAGGCTGCCGGGGGCTTGTGAAAGTGGATTTTCAAAACGATAAACATGACGGTGTTAAAAAGGACTGACCACCCGAGGCTCCAGCCATGTTCATGCGTCATCAAATTTGTCTTTAAATCAATGAATTCATTGACAGAATAAATGCCAATCCAGAAAAGGATATACAAGACTTGTTTGATCAGGCGTTCCTTGGGAAATTTGGATAAATAGATCATCACCGTTGCAGGATATTTGACAAGCATTATGGATAAAAATATATGAGTGTGAGTTAAGCCCAGTTCTGCATCCATTCCCTGTGGAGTGTATTTCCACATCGGATAATGATCGACCAGGAGATACTGATAAAGAAAGTCGCCAAGCAGCAGAAAGAGCAGGGTGGGGTAATATAGCCGCCAGTTCCTCCAGTCGCCCCATTTCCATAATGCGCCAATCCAAACCAAAGCATATAATGCGTTCATTTTCCGGTCTCTCCCATGCCAAGGGTTAAATTCCTCTTCCGTATCAATAGGATTGGCTTACTTGGAAAAAATATTCCAGTTTCATGAAGTGAAGCTTAGCCTCTTCAAGGAATTATTCCTTCCGGATGTCCCATTTCCTGATGCGGTATTGGAGGTTTTGCCTGCTCATTCCCAATGCTTCGGCGGTTTGGGTAATGTTGAAATCATGCTGCTGCAAAGCCTTTTTCAAATAGTAAGTCTCCGCTTCCTTCATATAATCATCAAAGGGCTTGATGGGCTTTCCCGACTGAATAAGCAGGTTTTCTGCCTTTGGAGCGGGTGCCTTTTCCCCGCTGACCCGCGGTTTACTCCGGAATTGGATGGGCAGATGCCTGTACGATAGTACTTCTTCATGGTCCATTACATTCATCGATCCCTCGATAATATGTTCAAGCTCCCTGACATTGCCCGGCCAGTCATAGGCCATGAAAAGCCGCAAAACCTCCTCGTCCATTTTTTTTACGCTCATGCCGAACAGGCTGTTATATTTCTCAATGAAAAATACAGCAAGGTCCCTGATGTCGGACTTTCTTTCTTTTAAAGGAGGAACGAACAGGGAGACCACGCTTAGCCGGTAATACAGGTCCTTTCTCAGCCGTCCTTCGGCAATGGCGCTGACAGGATCCTCATTGATGGTAGCGATGATCCGGACATCAACCGGCACATCACGGGTGTCACCGACCCTGCGGACGGTTTTCTCCTGGATCACACGTAAAAGTTTGGCCTGCAGCGCAATATTAAGGGAGTTGATTTCATCGAGCAGCAGAGTGCCGCCTTCGGCCTGCTCGAACAGCCCTTTCCGTTCAATCGCCCCTGTAAAAGCTCCTTTTTTCGTCCCGAAGAGAAGTCCTTCAATCAGGGTGTCAGGCAAGGCAGCACAGTTTTGCGAGATAAAAGGCCTGGCGGCACGGGGGCTGCCATTATGGATGCTTTGGGCAAACAGTTCCTTCCCTGTTCCGGTCTCACCGGTAATAAGGACAGAAGAAGATGTGCGGGCTGCCCGCTTGCTCGCCTCGATGACTTCCTCCAGTTCGGGGCTGCTTCCGATAATACTGTCAAACGTGTATTTGGTATCGCTCTTTTTATGAAGATTTTCCCTGACAAGCCGCTCATATCTGGTCACATCCCGGGCAATTTCAATTGCGCCGATCCGGGTCTTTCCTTCAATGTAAGGGAAGGTATCGTTGATGGTCGTGATTTCCTTGCCTTTGTTGTTATAGTAGGTTTGTTTGGCATTTTGGATGGTTATTCCCATTCTTAGTGCTTCAATCAGGGTGCTGTTGCTGTTTTCTCCAAAAGAAAAAACCTCAAGCAGGTTTTTATCAAGAACATCCTCAATGCTCATTCCCTCGATATCCCGCATTTTTTTATTATAAATGATCGTTTTGCCTTCCTCGTTCACCGCATGTATCCCAACATCGATTTTATCGAGTATATGTTTGTAGACTTTGTTCATTTTCAGGAGGTCTTCAAGCTGTTTTTGCTCCATAACTTCCCCTCTTTTCTTTGTCCTTGATTATATATTATGGAGGTAAGGGTGGTGGTGCAAGGAATTTTTGCGCAAAAAAACTGGACACTCCCTGGATTTTTGCAAAAAATATTTGCACCTAATGCTGTGATTTCTATAGTTTCATGGTATTTAATATTGGCATGATAATTGCATCTATATGGTTGAAGGCAAAAGACTTATTTTTAACACACAGGGAGGAATGCATTCATGGTGCAGCCATACCAACACGAACCCTTTACAGATTTTAAGGATGATAAAAATAACCAAGAGTATCTTCAAGGCTTAAAGACGGTAGAAGGATACCTCGGCCGGGATTATGATCTATTGATTGGCGGAGAGCGGATTTCAACTGAGGAAAAGCTTGTTTCCTTCAATCCTGCAAATAAAGAAGAAGTAATTGGCACCGTTGCAAAAGCGGATCGCGAGCTGGCCGAAAAGGCGATGCAGGCCGCCGTTGAAGCCTTCAAGACGTGGAAGAAGGCAAAGCCGGAGCTGCGGGCGGATGTCCTTTTCAAGGCTGCGGCCATCCTTCGCCGCCGCAAGCATGAATTTTCTGCTTTGCTTACCAAAGAAGCGGGTAAACCATGGAATGAAGCGGATGCGGATACAGCGGAGGCCATTGATTTCCTTGAGTATTATGCCCGCCAAATGCTCCGTATCAAGGATGGGGTACCGGTCCAAAGCCGCCCGAATGAGTTTAATCGTTATGACTATATTCCGCTAGGGGTGGGAATCATTATTTCCCCTTGGAATTTCCCGCTCGCCATCATGGCAGGAACAACCGTTGCCGCAATTGTTGCCGGAAATACCGTCCTTCTAAAACCGGCTTCCACCACTCCGGTTGTGGCAGCCAAGTTTGTTGAGGTCATGGAAGAAGCCGGCTTGCCAAAAGGAGTGCTTAATTTTGTCCCAGGCAGCGGTGCGGAAGTCGGCGATTATCTTGTTGACCATAAAGATACCCGCTTCATTTCCTTCACAGGCTCCAGAGATGTGGGGCTGCGCATTTATGAGCGGGCATCTAAGCTGAGCGAAGGCCAAATCTGGCTGAAGCGGGTAATTGCGGAAATGGGCGGGAAGGATACAATCGTCGTTGACAGCGAGGCAGACCTTGAACTGGCGGCACAATCGATTGTTTCTTCGGCCTTCGGTTTCTCGGGGCAAAAATGTTCCGCAGGATCCCGTGCCGTTGTTGTTGAGGATGTATACGACCAGGTGCTTAAGCGTGCGATTGAACTGACAAAACAGCTGACAGTCGGCAACCCTGAAGAAGCTGGCACCAATATGGGACCAGTCATAGACCAGAGCGCTTACAATAAAATCATGGAATATATTGAAATTGGCAGGAGTGAAGGGAAGCTGGCTGCCGGCGGTGAAGGAGACGATTCGAAAGGCTATTTCATCCAGCCAACGATTATTGCCGACCTTGACCCGAACTCCCGGATCATGCAGGAAGAAATCTTTGGACCGGTTGTCGGCTTCAGCAAAGCGAGAGATTTTAACCACGCGATTGAAATTGCCAATAACACTGAATATGGCCTGACTGGGGCCGTCATTACCAGAAACCGCGATAAAATCCAGCAGGCGCGCGAAGACTTCTACGTCGGCAACCTTTATTTCAATCGCGGATGTACAGGTGCAATCGTCGGATACCAGCCATTTGGCGGATTCAATATGTCGGGCACCGATTCCAAAGCTGGAGGGCCGGACTACCTGCTGCTCCATATGCAGGCGAAGACCACTTCAGAAATGTATTAGAGCATGCATAGGCGAAGCCAGGCGGCCGTTGGGCAACGTCGCTCTGGCATCGATCACAACAAACAGGGGAGTGAAAAACATGGTTCATAGCCAATCATCAAAGGAACTTATTGAACAGACTGATAGATACGGGGCCAATAATTATCACCCGCTGCCAATTGTCATTTCCAGGGCGGAGGGTGTATGGGTGGAAGACCCTGAAGGCAACAGGTACATGGACATGCTTAGTGCCTATTCGGCTGTTAACCAGGGCCACCGCCATCCGAAAATCATCCAGGCACTGAAGGACCAGGCGGACAGGGTCACCCTGACATCAAGAGCCTTTCATAATGACCAGCTTGGGCCTTGGTATGAGCGGATTTGCAAACTGACAAACAAAGAGATGGCCCTGCCTATGAATACAGGGGCAGAAGCGATTGAAACGGCCATTAAAACAGCTCGCCGCTGGGCTTATGATGTCAAGGGCGTGGAAGAAAACCAGGCGGAAATCATTGCCTGCATCGGCAACTTCCACGGCCGGACGATGGCGGCGGTATCCCTTTCCTCCGAAGCAGAGTATAAGCGTGGATTTGGACCGATGCTGCCTGGCATTAAATTGATTCCTTACGGCGATCTTGAAGCACTTAAAGCGGCAATTACACCAAACACGGCTGCATTTTTAATCGAGCCTATCCAGGGGGAGGCCGGCATTGTGATTCCCAGGGAAGGCTTCCTGAAAGAAGCTTTCGAGCTTTGCAAGCAGCAGAATGTCCTGTTTATTGCGGATGAAATCCAGGCAGGGCTTGCACGCTCAGGCAAAATGTTTGCCTGCGAGTGGGAAAACGTAGATCCGGACATGTATATTCTTGGCAAGGCGCTTGGAGGCGGGGTGTTCCCGATATCCTGTGTGGTCGCCAATAAGGAAATCCTTGGCGTTTTCAACCCAGGCTCCCACGGCTCCACCTTTGGCGGAAACCCGATGGCCTGCGCGGTTTCCATTGCCGCACTTGATGTGCTGGTTGATGAGAATCTTGCTGAGCGTTCGCTCGAACTTGGCAGCTATTTTATGGGCAAGCTTAAGGAAATCCATAGTCCTGCTATCAAGGAGGTTAGAGGCCGCGGGCTTTTCATTGGCGTAGAGCTGAATGAGCCGGCCCGAAAATACTGTGAAGCTCTAAAAGAGGAAGGCCTGCTGTGCAAAGAAACACATGATACCGTCATCCGTTTCGCCCCGCCGCTTGTCATCACGAAAGAAGAGCTGGACTGGGCGATCGAAAGGATTCGGAAAGTACTGGGCGAGGTTTAGTAAGGAAATTAAAAGACAGGGACGCGCGGGGGGAAAGGCGACGCGTTCTTGTCTTTTTTTGCTTGGGTAGGGTCTAGAGGC
>NZ_LIGG01000001.1:1601995-1725639 GCF_001273925.1 Bacillus sp. FJAT-27251
TTCCCCTCAGTTACCTTTTCCCAGGCAGAAGAGAATTTCGGGTTCTGAGAGCACGCCTCAACGCCTTTTTTTCAGCATTCTCAAGAATTTAAGGCCCGGAGAGCATCTCTCAAGGCCTTTTTTCATCAAGGATAGCGCACTTTCGTTAAAAACAGCCAGCTCCACCCAAATCCCTTCCTCCTCCTATTTCCGCTCAAGGCCCGCTCTCATGAAGGCGATTCTTCTCAGGGAGGCGCTGCTAAAATCTGCATGGCTCCTGGCCTGCAGCCTTTCCCTGATTTGATTTTTTCCCTGGGACGGCAGGTACTTTGAATCAAATGGTTCCATTTTAAAATCCTCCTCTCATATTTTTTATTTTGCTCATGTTTGGCAAACTGAAACCCTCTGCATCATTCATCCGTAATTAAAGATGAAAGTTCTTTAGCGGATTAATTTTATATTTAAGGGGAATACACCTTTATAATAGAGGGAGTAACTGCCTGAAATACACTTTCAGGATCCAAAGCCGTCACCCGGACTAACGTCCCGGCTTTGGAAACTTTCCAGGTTTTGTGAGACTCTATGGCGCTGGCTGTAGGGTCTTTCCTGTTTTGATAAATTTCCTTGTAAAAAGTGATACTAATGTCAATTGTGCGTCTATGCCCCATCAGCAAGGCTGTAGCATATATGAAAGCCGAATTGGAAGGAGAGGTTCCAACGTGAATGACTTTTTTAGGAAAACATCGGATGAAGTGCTGAATGATTTGGAAGTKACCAACAAAGGCCTGACGTCGGAGGAGGTGGAAAGAAGACGGGAGCAGTATGGGTTTAACGAATTGGCAGAGGAAAAGCGTAAAACTGCTTTTCAGGTGTTCCTTGAGCAATTTAAAGACTTCCTTGTTATCATCCTGATTGCAGCCGCCCTGATCTCAGCCTTTTTGGGTGAGCTTGAAAGCACGATTGTCATCGTGGTTGTCGTCGTCCTTAATGCGGTCCTGGGCACGGTCCAGCACCGCAAAGCAGAGCAAAGCCTGAACAGCCTGAAAGCTTTATCATCGCCAACTGCTAAAGTCCTCCGCAATGGCCAGAAGGTTGAAATTCCCTCAAGGGAAATCGTCGTTGGCGATATTCTTTATCTCGATGCAGGGGATTTTGTCTCTGCCGACGGAAGGATTCTTGAGAACCACAGCCTGCAGGTGAATGAAAGCTCGCTGACTGGCGAGTCACTGAGTGTGCTGAAGGATACCGGGGAAATCGATCAGGAAGATGTCCCAATCGGCGACAAGAAAAACATGGTGTTTTCTGGCAGCTTTGTTACATATGGCAGGGGAGTTGTCGTCGTTACCAGCACCGGAATGGACACCGAGATCGGCAAAATCGCCAATTTGCTGGAGTCGGCGAAAGATAAGAAAACACCGCTGCAAAACAGCCTGGACCAGTTTGGAAAAAAGCTGGCCATTGCCATCATTGCCCTTGCTATCGTCATATTTGCACTTGACCTGTTCAGGGGCAATGACCTGGTGGATTCCTTCATGTTTGCCGTTGCCCTGGCTGTTGCCGCCATTCCGGAGGCATTGAGTTCAATCGTAACGATCGTCCTCGCTTTCGGAACACAGAAGATGGCGAAGCAAAATGCAATCGTAAGGAAGCTTCATGCAGTCGAAAGCCTTGGCAGCATCTCGGTGATCTGTTCCGATAAAACAGGAACGCTTACCCAGAACAAGATGACGGTGCAAAAAGTTTATGTGGATAACAGGGTGATTGAGCATGACAAGCTGGATTTGAAAAATCCGGTTGAAGAGCGGCTGCTTTTAATGTCCCTGTTATGCAACGATTCCGTTACGTTTGAACAAAAGGAAATTGGCGATCCTACCGAGGTCGCGCTCGTTAATTTCGGTGAGGAGTATCAATACGATGAACTGAAGATCAGGAAAGAGTATCCGCGCATCGGGGAGCTGCCTTTTGACTCGGACCGGAAGCTGATGAGTACGGTGAACAAGTATGAAGGCAAATCCTATATGGTGACGAAAGGAGCGCTTGATGTCCTGATTTCGAGAATCGTCAAAATCGAGACCAGCGAGGGTGTTTACGATTTTAATGATAAACACAGGAAGGAAATTGAAGAAATCAACAGGAGCTTCTCGAACGATGGCCTCAGGGTGCTGGGTTTTGCCTACAAGGAAGTGAAGGATGGAGACATCAGCTTTGAGGACGAGAATGGGCTGGTCTTCGCTGGCCTCATTTCGATGATGGACCCGCCGAGGGAAGAGTCCTATGATGCTGTGGCAGCCTGTATTGAAGCTGGCATCAAGCCTGTCATGATTACTGGGGACCACAAAATCACCGCAGCCGCCATTGCCAGGCAGATTGGCATTTTAAAGGATGAGTCGGAGGCGGTGGAAGGGTCTGAAGTGGAGAAATGGAGTGATGAACAGCTGAAGGAAAAGGTAGCCGGCATCTCGGTTTACGCCCGCGTTTCCCCTGAGCATAAAATCAGGATTGTCAAGGCGTGGCAGGAAAAAGGGAATGTGGTTGCCATGACTGGGGACGGGGTCAATGACGGCCCTGCGCTGAAGCAGGCTGACATCGGGGTGGCGATGGGCATCACCGGAACGGAGGTTGCCAAGGAAGCGTCATCGATGGTGCTGACGGATGATAATTTCTCTACCATTGTAAAAGCAATCTCAAATGGCCGCAGCATTTATGCGAACATCCAAAATTCGATCCGTTTCCTGCTGGCGGGGAATACAGGCGGAGTCCTGGCTGTCCTTTACGCTTCGCTGCTTGCTTTGCCGGTCCCGTTTGCTGCTGTCCATTTATTGTTCATCAACCTGCTGACGGACAGCCTGCCTGCAATAGCCATCGGCCTTGAGCCGCACCAGAAAAATATCATGAAGGAAAAGCCGCGTGATATCCACGTTCCGCTTCTGAATAAATCCTTTGCCCGCCGGGTACTTGTGGAAGGGCTGCTGATTGCAGCAGCCACATTGACTGCTTTCCATATCGGCCTGGCTGAAGGAAGCCATATGCTTGCGATGACCATGGCCTTTTCTACCCTGTGCCTTGCGCGGCTGTTCCATGGCTTTAATGCCAGAAGCCGGCAGTCATTGTTCAAAATAGGGCTGTTTACCAATAAATATCTCTGGCTGGCTGTCATAGTCGGCGTTGTGCTGCTGCATCTTGTACTCCTGCTGCCGCCTCTGATGGGAGTATTCGAAGTTGCGCCGTTGACTCCTGGCCAGTTTGGAACCATTTATGCCCTTGCGCTGTCGCCGCTTGTGCTGATTCAGCTGTATAAGGTTCTTTTCATAAAATAAGAGCTGTGCCTGCCCTTGATGGAATAGGGGGCAGGCCTTTTTTGAAACCAATCTGGAGGTATGAACGTCTATAATAGTCAGAACGGAATTTTAAGAGGGAGAGTCAGCTATGAGAATGTTTAAAACTTTCATATTGTCTTTATTGCTGTTGTTTTTAGTTCTGKGGAGTGCAGGAATGGCAAATGCCTCCAGTAATGATGAGGAAAGCATCAATGAAAAGTTCGGCCTGCCGATTGTTGTATATGGGGAAGCGTTGTCCCAGGCGCAAAAGGATGAGGTCAGAAGGCTTCTTAACGTCAACGACCCTGAGAAGGTGAAGGAGATTACTGTTACAGGGGAAGACCTGGTCTATTATATAAAAGGAGACCGCCACTCCAATATGTATTCTTCCGCAAAAATCACAAGGAAGGATGCGGGTGAAGGTCTTGTTGTCAACCAGGTCACACCGGAGAATATTACCGAAGTGACCGATGAGATGTATGCAAATGCCTTGCTGACGGCTGGCATTCAGGATGCCGTTGTCGATGTGTCTTCACCGGTTAAAGTGAGCGGACACTCCGCTCTTGTCGGCATTTATAAGGCTTACGATGAAGGCGAAGGAGCAGAGCTCAGCAAGGAACGTACAGAAGTAGCCAATGAAGAGCTGAATCTTGCCACCGACCTGGCCAAGAAAGAAGGACTGGACCAGGACAAAGTGAGTGAGCTTTTAACCGAAATCAAAAAGGAGATTGCCGAGCAAAATCCTGCTACAAAAGATGACATCGAGCAGATTGTTGATGAAAAACTGAAAACCCTGGAAATTTCCCTGAGCGAGCAGGACCGCCAGTTGTTGATTGACCTGTTTGAAAAAATGCGGAACCTGAACATCAATTTTGGCAATGTCAAATCACAGCTTGAAAACCTGACCCAGGATATCCAGCAGCGAATCGGCGATGCCGTGGGTGACGAAGGATTCCTCCAGACAGTATCCACCTTCTTTAAAGAATTGATCGAAAAAATTAGAAATGCGTTCTCATAAAAGAATGAATTGAAATACACCGGACCAAGTGATTACACCTGGTCCGGTGTTTTTTGTAAGGGGTCAGGCACTCTGCGGTTCTTTACTGTGTTAAATTAAATTCCTTTATAGGCCTGGCGGCAGATTTCAGCAAGTTCGGTTACGAGCGGCATCTTTGGATTGGCAATCGTATCCTGGTCGTCAAAGGCCTGTTCGGCCAATGCATCTACTTTTGCTTCAAATTCAGCCAGTTCGACACCGCCTGCGGCAATGCTCATCGGCATGCCGACTTCCCTGGCCAGGCTGGCGACAGCCTGTATCAGGCTTTCCACGCCTTCTTCTGTTGTGCGTGCAGGCAGGCCAAGGAAGGAAGCGATTTCCGCATACCGCTCGTTGGCGATGAAATGGCCATATTTCGAATATGTCATGAATTTATTTGGCTTTGCCGCATTGTATCGGATCACATGCGGCAGCAGGATTGCATTCGCGCGTCCATGCGGGATATTGAACTCTGCACCTATGGCATGGGCCAGGCTGTGGTTGATTCCCAGGAACGAGTTTCCGAACGCCATGCCCGCTATGGTGGAAGCATTATGCATTTTTTCGCGGGCCAGTTCATTGCTGCCATCATGGTAGGCAAGCGGCAGATATTTGAATACCAGCTGGATTGCCTTCAAAGCGGGCCCATCGGTAAAATCATTGGCGAGCACGGACACAAAGGACTCGATCGCATGGGTGAGGACGTCCATTCCCGTGTCTGCTGTGATATGCTTTGGAACGGTCATCACAAACTGCGGATCGACAATGGCGACATCCGGTGTCATTTCAAAATCCGCCAGCGGGTATTTGATATTTGCTTTTTTATCCGAGATGACGGTGAAGGCGGTCACCTCAGATCCTGTTCCGGAAGTGGTCGGGATGGCGATAAGCCTCGCCTTGCCCCTGAGCCGCGGATATTTGGCCACCCGCTTGCCCGGGTCGAAGAATTTCTGCCTTAAGGCTTCAAAGTCTGTGTCCGGATGTTCGTAGTAAAGCCACATGCCTTTAGCGGCGTCAATGACTGATCCCCCTCCAAGCGCGATGATGGCATCCGGCTGGAATTTCTGCATTCCCGCAGCGCCCCGCTGGATGGTTTCAAGGCTTGGTTCAGGCTCCACTTCTGTAAAGATCTCATATTGGACAGAGGATGGATGTTTTTTCAGCTGATACAGGACTTTATCAAGGTTTCCGTTCCTGAGCGCGCTTGGGCTTGTTACGATGAAAGCGCGCGTGATGCCAGGCAGTGCGGCAAGGCACTGGATGGAGTTTTTCTCAAAATAGATTTGCGGCGGCACCTTGAACCATTGTGTATTAACTTGACGTTTGGCCACCTTTTTAATGTTGATCAGATGGGTGGCTCCGACATTGGTGGAGACCGAATTGCCTCCATACGTTCCGCAGCCAAGGGTCAGGGAAGGCAGGGAAGAATTGTAGATGTCTCCAATCGCCCCATGTGTGGAAGGAGTGTTGATGATGATCCTTCCGGCCTTCATCCTCAGGGCAAACTCATCGATTACCTGCTGGGAAGCGGAATGGATGGCTGCCGAATGCCCTAGGCCGCCATATGCCAGGATGTCTTCGCATTTTTTCAGTCCGTCCTGCAGGCTGACTGCTTTGTAACAGGCTAGGACGGGGCTTAGCTTTTCGCAGGAAAGCGGGTGTTTCGGCCCGATTCCTTTCAATTCGGCTATCAGGATCTTTGTTTCCCTTGGCACGGAGATGCCGGCCATCCGGGCGATAGCATAAGCTGGAAGGCCCACAATAACCGGGTTGAGGGCACCGCTCTGTTCCTGGATTGCCACTTTTTCCAGCTGCAGCCTTTCTTCCTCATTCAGGAAATAGCAGTTGTTGAATATCAATTCCTTTTTAACTTCCGAATAGATTTCCTTATCGATAATCAGAGCCTGTTCGGACGCGCAAATCATGCCATTATCGAAGGTTTTCGAAAGGATCAGGTCATTGACGGCACGCTTGATGTCCGCGCTCTTCTCAAAATAGCAAGGAACATTGCCTGGGCCGACTCCAAGGGCCGGCTTTCCGGAGCTGTAGGCTGCCTTCACCATTCCTGTGCCGCCGGTGGCGAGGATGAGGGAAGTCAACGGATGGCGCATGAGCGCCTGGCTCGCTTCGAGTGAAGGAATCTCGACCCACTGGATGCAATTCTTTGGCGCACCTGCCTTCACAGCGGCCTCCTGCATCAGCCTGGCGGTCTCACTGCTGCATTTTTGTGCAAGTGGATGGAAGGCAAAGATGATTGGGTTTCTTGTTTTCATGGCAATCAGCGATTTGAAAATGACTGTTGAGGTAGGGTTGGTAATCGGGACGACTCCAGCAATCACGCCGACAGGCTCGGCGATCTCAATCATTCCTTCATGTTCATTTTCGCTGATGATGCCGACTGTTTTGGTATGCCTGATGTTGTTGTATATGTACTCGGTGGCAAACATGTTTTTGAACACCTTGTCTTCAAAAACCCCGCGCTGCGTTTCTTCAATCGCCATCTTTGCCAGGCGTTTATGATTCTTGAGGGCGGACATTGCCATTTGTTTGACCACTTCATCGACCATTTCCTGTGAAAAGCCGTTGAATTGGGCTAAAGCTTTTGCTCCGTTTTTCGCGAGTTCATCAACCATCAATACGGCATGCTGTTTCTCCTGTAACTTCTTTTCTTCAACCACCATCATGTACCCCTCCTAGTTTGACACCATTTCCCAGAATATAGCATGGGCCTTAAAGAGTGGATGTCGAATCATGCTATGAAAATTGTTGAAATAAGTAGAATCAGCATAAGTTCATCAAACGTTCAAAATAGCACCAGCCCACTATTGCATCACCGCAAAAAAGAGTGCCTGACCCCCGCTGCTTTAAAGCAGCGGGGGTCAGGCACTTTGTGGTGCGTTAAAGAGTTAAACCCCTTTGTAGGCTTTGCGGTAGATGTCGGCTAGTTCGGTTACGAGCGGCAGTTTAGGGTTGGCGGTGGTGCATTGGTCCTCGAAGGCACGCTCTGCCAGATACTCTATTTTGTTTTCAAACTCGGCAGCATCTACACCGTTTGATTCGATGCTCATCGGGATATCCAGCTCCTCGGCAAGTTTGATAATGGCCTGGACGAGGCTTTCGACGCCTTCTTCCGTTGTCCGGGCCGGCAGCCCAAGGGTCTTTGCAATCTCTGCATAGCGCTTGTCTGCGACAAAATGCTCGTATTTCGGGAAGGCAGCGAATTTCTTTGGCTTTTCGGCATTATAGCGGATCACATGCGGCATCAGAATCGTGTTGGAGCGGCCGTGGGCAATCCCGAATTCTGCTCCCAGCTTATGGGCGAGGCTATGGTTTATGCCAAGGAACGCATTGGCAAATGCCATTCCTGCGATAGTGGAAGCATTGTGCATCTTCTCGCGGGCCAGTTCATCGCTTCCATTGCGATAGGCTCTTGGCAGATATTCAAACACCAGCTGAATCGCCTTCATGGCCAAACCGTCTGTATAGTCATTGGCCATGACGGAAACATAAGCCTCGATTGCGTGGGTCAGGACATCCATTCCCGTATCGGCTGTAACCACTTTTGGAACGGTCATGACAAACTGCGGGTCAATAATGGCCACGTCAGGAGTCAATTCATAGTCAGCCAAAGGATATTTGATATTTGCTTTCTTGTCGGTGATGACCGAGAAGGAAGTTACCTCCGAACCTGTTCCTGAGGTTGTTGGAATGGCGACAAACTGCGCCTTATGCCCCAGGTTTGGATACTTGACGATCCGCTTGCGGATGTCCATGAACTTCTGCTTCAATCCATGGAAGTCAGCGTCCGGATATTCGTAGAACAGCCACATTCCTTTGGCGGCGTCCATTGCCGAACCGCCACCCAGGGCAATGATGACATCAGGCTGGAAGTTCGCCATCATTTCTGCCCCTTTCATGACTGTCTCGATGCTTGGGTCAGGCTCCACATCCGAGAAAATTTCACAATGTACATAGTCCGGCCGTTTTCTTAGGTAGTAGAGCACTTTATCAACGTAGCCAAGCTTTACCATGCCAGGATCTGTAACAATTAGCGCTTTTGAGATTTTTGGCATTTTTGCCAAATACTGAACGGAATTCTTCTCGAAATAAATTTTTGACGGTACCTTGAACCACTGCATATTTGCATTCCTTCTCGCTACTTTTTTTACATTGATGAGGTGGATGGAGCCGACATTGGTAGAAACAGAGTTCCCGCCATACGTTCCGCAGCCCAGAGTTAGTGAGGGCATATAGGCATTATAGATATCGCCGATCGCTCCCTGTGAGGAAGGAGCATTGACGATGATCCGGCCGGCCTTCATGCGCAGTCCGTATCCTTTAATCACTTCCTGGTCGGTGGAGTGAATGACGGCTGAATGTCCGAGACCGCCAAACTCCAGCATTTCCTCTGCACGCTGGAAGCCTTCCTCCGTGCTGTTTGCCCGGTAGCACGCCAGCACAGGGCTCAGTTTTTCACGGGAAAGCGGGTATTGCGGCCCGACTCCATCAAGCTCGGCAACAAGAATTTTAGTATCTTCAGGAACGGTTACGCCTGCCATCTCGGCTATTCTCCATGCTGGCATTCCGACGATATCCGCGTTTACAGCGCAAGTATTTTCATTGATGACCAGTTTTTCGACCTTCCGTATTTCCTCTTCATTTAGGAAATAACAGCTATGGGAGGCCATTTCCTGTTTAACTTCTTCATATATTTCCTTATCGATGATAACAGCTTGCTCGGATGCGCAAATCATCCCATTATCGAAGGTCTTTGACAGGATCAAGTCGTTTACTGAACGCTTGATGCTGGCGGTTTTCTCAATATAGCAAGGAACATTTCCCGGACCCACGCCAAGAGCCGGTTTTCCTGAGCTGTAAGCGGACTTTACCATGCCGGAACCGCCGGTGGCCAGGATAAGCGAAACCTTGGAATGGTTCATCAGTTCCCTTGTTGCTGCGACAGAAGGAGTTTCAATCCACTGGATGCAGTTCTCCGGAGCTCCTGCTTTAATGGCCGCATCCCTCAGCACTCTTGCTGCTTCACTGCTGCATTTTTGGGCAGATGGGTGAAAGGCGAAGATGATTGGGTTTCTCGTTTTAATGGAAATCAATGCTTTGAACATGGTTGTCGAGGTAGGGTTTGTAACCGGGGTAACTCCGGCAATGACTCCAACAGGTTCTGCTATTTCCAGGATGCCATCATGTTGATTTTCGCTGATGATACCGACCGTTTTATCGTATTTAATATTGTGGTAAACATATTCGGTCGCGAACATGTTTTTAATGATCTTATCCTCATAAACGCCCCGCTTCGTTTCATCGACTGCCAGCCTGGCAAGGACCATATGCTGATCAAGGCCTGCGAGAGCCATATCCTTCACAATGTTGTCGATCTGTTCCTGGGTGAAACCCCTGAATTCATTAAGCGCCTTCAAGCCTTTTTCCACCAATTCGTCAACCATATCAAGTACCTGGGTTTGTTTCAGTTCCTGTTCTGAAATTGCCATTGCAAATCCCTCCAAATTAATTTGTGAAACATTTCACAAGTTCAGCCGAAAAAATCATTCACAAACCGGATTGCGAAGAACTTTCTCAAAGTAAATATCATTGGTGATCCGGGAACATTTCTTGACGATTATCACATAGTTGACTGTCCAAATGACGGCAGGAATAGTATCATTTTCCTTAATCATCATCGCCTCAAACTCATCACCAACAGTTTCCTCGAAGGTTTCAAGAGTGTAGGTTTCAGTATCGGTTGAAAAAGTGACCCATTCGCATTTGATCATTTTTAATCACCTCGTAGTTTTGAATATCCTTCCTGACTTAAATATAGCATGAACATAGCCACAAAAATTGTGAAGTATTGAACAAAGATTGTCGGTTTATGAACCGCTTTCATTAGGGATTAAAGCTCGGACATTCATAGGATTTTAGCATGTTCACTTAAAAACCGAATATATTTTATAAAGGCATTTGGCAGACTGGGTAAGGACAAAAACGATTCCAATCTATCAATGGGCAGGCCCTTTTTATAACCAAAATGATAGTGACTTTTTCCTCTTCTTGGGAAAATAATTCATTTTTCCTAATATATAATAAAATTCCCAAGTTTTAATTTATAATAATGGTAGAAACAAGAGGAGGGAGTGGGGAAGGAATGGGCATTGAACATGTCAACCTGGGCGAAATTCTGAATGCCTTAAGAGTTTATAAGGGGATGTCTGCTGAAGAATTGGCAAAGGGTATTTGTTCTCCGGAAGACTTGCTTCAGTTTGAAAAGAATAAAAAATATCCTGCAATAGACCAGCTCTATAACATTGCATCCAAGCTCAATGTAGATTTAATCCAGTTTTTTGATTTTGCTGAGGCAGGCTCATACAACTATGTGACAGCTGTGTTCGACCTGGTAAAAAAATATAAGCGGGAACGAAACTACGAGGCCATCTATGAGATTGTGAATCGGGAAAAGATCAACCCTTTGTTCAATCTGCCTTCGAACAAACAATTCCTATTATGGCATGAAGCTGTGTCCCTGTATTATCTGGGTGAAGCAGGGAACAGGAAAAAGGCAGAGGCTGTGGAGATGCTCCATGAAGCTTTAAGGCTTACCAATCCCGCTAGAAAAGGCTTGACTGAGAGGGAAGTTGAAATTCTTATCGCCATTGCCCTGATTGAAAAAGATGATCAGCAATATGAGAAGGCCATCAGTTTTTTGAGGGAAGCACTGGATGCTTTGGAGGAACTTCCGGTCGTCAGCGACCCAAGGGTCTGGCTCAGGGCTCTGTTCGGCATGGCCCAGTCGCTCTCTAATTTGGGAAGGTTTGAAGAATCCCTCATTTACAGCAATAAAGGAATCAGCCAATGTATCAATGATGAAATCATGTATTTGTTCGGCGAGTTTTACTATCAATCGGGACTCAATTATATCGAAATTGGCAACCTGGAAAAGGGAAAGGACTTTTGGGAAAAATCGATTCAAGCTTTTACCTTGCAGGAAAATGAAGTGTTTGTAAATTTAGTAATTTCAGAATTGGAAAAAATAATCAATTAATGTTACTATATATCTAGTGAAAATGACCGAAAGGAGCATCCTGATGAGAAAAAAATTGATCATTTCTATTCTGTTTTTTGGTTTATTAGGTTCAGCCTTGTTTTTCGGCAATAAAATGGAGACAGCCGGAAAGTTTAACGACCTTCCGACGCAGCACAGTTTCGAGGTTGCCGGAAAGTTTAACGATCTTCCGACCCAGCACAGCTTCGAAGTTGCAGGAAAGTTTAACGACCTTCCGACTCAGCACAGCTTCGAACTGGCTTAGATTTTTCCGGTAACTGTCCTTTAATAACTTATAATTTTAATGGCCCTGTCCTATGACAAGGGTCTTTTTTCATTCCATCCGATGTGCGTCTGCCATGCCGATATTATTTTACCGCTATATAAGATGGCTGCAAAATGAATTCCCCATTTCCACACTTAAAATGATATCAACCATTTTTCTAATAAAATTTTACGACAAATTTCTCTCTGCTTTTTGGTAATCAGCCTGGGAAAATGCAGTAATTCAACGATTTAAAGCTCCATTCTCCCCGCTAATCAGCAAGAATCTATAGAATAGTGAGAAAATTGTCGAACTGATAACGTTTACAAAAAACTGTTTTTTAACAATAATTTAAGTGTTAAAACCCATATTTTGTATGAAGAATGCGCTTTATTGAAGTCAACCGGGAGATAGGGGGAAAGATCATATGACATATCAGCAAAAACCATGGCTAAGGCATTACCACCCGTTAGTAAGTGAACACGTGGATGTACCGTACAAATCATTGTTTGATCTCCTGGAAAAAGCTGCAGCTGAATATAAGGAAAAGCCGGCCCTGACTTTTTACGGAAGATCATGGAACTTCGTTCAAACCAAAACCATTTCAGAAGCCTTTGCCGCTGCATTAAGCCAAAGCGGATTTAAAAAAGGCGACAGGCTGGCGATTATGCTCCCTAACAGCCCTCATTATATTTTTAGCTTGTTCGGAGGATTCCGGCTGGGCGGCATCAATGTCCAGGTGAACCCGATGTATGTCGAACGGGAAATCAACCATGTGCTGAACGATTCTGGAACGGAATATATCGTGGTCCTGGACAGTCTCTATCAGCGCATTAAGCAGGTACAGCCTGGAACCAGCCTGAAAAAGGTGGTTGTTGTCAGCCTTGGCGGAGAAAGGAGGGCTCTTGGGGACGGCGACCAATATTTTGAGGACTTTATCGCAACAGGCTCCCTGATGCCTGATGTGGCAATCGACATAAAAGAAGATATTGCCATGCTGCAGTATACGGGAGGAACGACCGGAGTGGCGAAAGGGGTCATGCTGACACACAATAACCTGCTGTCGAACGTTGTCCAGGTTTGTGATTTTGTCTACAGGGCCTACGGCGACCAGCGGCCCGCCGACTTGAAAATGATCAGTGTCCTCCCAATGTTCCATGTGTTCGGACTTTCCTGCAATGCACTTGCCGGAATCAGGGAGGGAGCCAATCAGCTGGTATTGCCTCGCTTTGATCCAAGTGAGGTAATTGAAGTCGTGAAGAGGGAGAAGCCATTCCAAATGTCTGCAGTGCCAACGATGTATTTTGCATTAAACAACCATCCAGGCCTTGCGGAGAGCGGCTTTGGGGACGTCAATTATTTAAGCAGCGGCGGCGCTCCCCTCCCAGTTGAACAAATCAATGCTTTTAAAAGCAAAACAGGAAGCAGGATCCTGGATGGCTACGGCCAATCGGAATTATCGCCATCCCCCATTTTCAACCCGCCGTTCCTGGCCCCTAAACAGGGCAGTGTCGGAATTCCGGTCCCCGGGACGGAGGTAAGGGTTGTTGAGGTCACAGAGGATGGCCTGGCAGATGTGCCTGTTGGAGAGGCTGGTGAACTGGCCGTCAAAGGCCCGCAGGTGATGAAGGGATATTGGAACCGTCCGAAGGATACAGAGGCGGCAATCCGGGATGGATGGCTGTTGACCGGTGACATTGTGAAAATGGATGAAGATGGATATTTTTACATACTGGACCGTAAGAAAGATATGATCATTGCTTCAGGCTATAATGTCTACCCGCGCGAGGTTGAAGACGTTCTCTACCAGATGGAAGGCGTAGACGAGGCAATTGTCGTGGGCGTCCCTGATGAATATCGTGGAGAAACGGTAAAGGCGTTTATAAAGCTGAAAGCAGGTGCGGAGCTGGCGGCTGAAGATATCATCCTTTATGCGAAGCAGAATCTAGCTCCCTATAAAGTGCCAAAGCAGGTTGAACTTCTTGAGGACCTGCCTAAATCTTCTGTTGGGAAACTGCTCAGAAGAGTATTGCGGGATGAAGAAATGCAAAAAGCCCCAAAAGTTGGAGTATAAAGCGGGAGGAGACATTTAGGATGAATGTTCAGGAGTTATTCAGCCTTAAAGGGAAGACAGCCATTGTGACCGGCGGCGGCCGCGGGCTGGGCGAACAGATTGCGACCATTTTTGCGGAGGCGGGTGCCGATGTCGTTGTTTGCTCCAGAAATGAAGAAGCATGCAAGGACATAAGCAAAAGGCTGGAAGAAAAGGGGGTCCGTTCCCTTGGTGTAGGATGCGATGTTTCCAGGCAGGAAGATATCGCGCGTGTTATAGAAGAAACGATGAAAGAATTCGGGCGGATTGATATTTTAGTTAATAATAGCGGGACTAGCTGGGGAGCTCCCGCCCTCGAGATGCCAGTTGATAAATGGGACAAGGTCATGGATATCAATCTCAAGGCGGTTTTCCTGTTTACACAGGCTGTCGGCAGAATCATGAAAGAGCAGGGGTCTGGAAAAATCATCAATATTGCCTCTGTCGCCGGAATTGGCGGACAGGACCCAAGGATGATGGATGCGATCGGCTATGCAACCAGCAAAGGCGCGGTTATCACATTGACAAAGGATTTTGCCGTCAAGCTTGCCCCATATAATGTCCATGTCAACGCCATTGCACCAGGCTTCTTCCCGACAAAGATGGCCAAAGGTGTCATCGACCATGCAGGGGAAGTCATTCTTGACCGGACACCGGCCCGCCGCTTTGGTTCCGATGACGACATGAAAGGCCCGGCCCTGTTCCTGGCTTCCAGTGCTTCGGATTATGTCTTTGGCCATATCCTTGCTGTTGACGGCGGAATGTCCGCCCTGGTCTGACAGTCTGTCCAATGAAAGAAGGTACCGGGCAGCGATGGCCCGGTAAGCATATTCATGCCTGTTTGATTAAAAATTCTAGCACTCTTTGATTCACTTCGTCTTGTGCTTCTGTCACATAGAGATGTCCTGCGCCATGTACCTTGAAAAATTCCGCACCATTGATTTTTTCTTTCAATGTTACGCCATTTTCAAAAGGAACAACCAAGTCGGCATCTCCATGGATGACGAGAGCCGGGACGTAAATCCGGTCAAGCTCATCATACGTATCATGGGCCAGGCATGCCTGCAGCTGCAGCATATAGCACTGTGCGGGAGTAGGGATCTGGAGCCGTGTCCCTATATCTTCTTCTATAGCATCACGATGATTCTGGATGAAGCCATCACTGTAGAGAATCGGTACAGCGGCCCATGCTGCTTCCACCGGGCTGGCGGAGGCCCGGGAAAGCATGGCCATGCCGACTTCGGGGTGAGGCTGCACATGGTTCACGCCCCCTGAAGTTGTACAGCCAAGAACAAGGGACCTGACCCGGCCAGGGTGGGCAATAGCCAGCCTTTGGGCAATCATGCCCCCCATTGATATTCCATACACATGAGCAGACTCGACACCGGCCGCATCGAGGACGGCCCTCGCATCCTCTGCCATAAGTTCAATGGAATAGGGCGTTTCCGGCTTGGAGCTCCGGCCGGTACCCCGGTTATCAAAGAGGATGACCTGGAAGTGTTCTGCCAGAGCAGGCAGACTTCTTTTCCACGACAGGGAATTGTGGGAAAGACCCATTATGAGCAGCAAAGGCTCTCCTGAACCATGGATTTCATAATAAAGCTCGATATTATTTGCTGAGATAACTGGCATAAAACAGCCTCCTCGTCTATTTTTAAACATGATATAATATATGTAATTTTCATATAGTTCAGAACAGTGGCGCGAATCAGCCTCTTATTTTTAAAAGTTTGGTAGCCGGGAGGAGCCTATGCACCCTTTTGATGAAGATTCAGCAGCGCTATGCAAAAAGATAGAAGAAGAGCTGAACAGCACATACCGCTGTGTTGCGGGTACTGTCCCATTCATGACCCTGGCAGGTGCGGCACTGGAGGCCCATCTGGATCAGGTGGAAAGGGGCAGGGAGCTTTGCAAGTCCATGCTGGAAAGCCTCGGTCTGCCTTGCAGGGATGAAGTCGCAGCCATTGCGAAGAGACTGATTAAAAATGAGGCAAGGCTTGACCAATTGGAGGAAGATCTTTACGGCACCGTGCTCGAGCTTATGCAATCCCGGGCGAAACTGTCCCAGCTGTCAGCAGAGCTTGCCGACCTGGCAAACCGTTAAGCCAGTAACTGAAATCAATATTTTTTGAGAGGGTGGAGGAAAATGGCGGAAAAAAAGAAATCTACTAAAAAAGAGGAAGCAATAACAGCAGCAAATACTGAGGTTGAAACAAAAGCACCGGCAGCAAACGAAGCCGAGGTTGAAGTAAGCGAGGAATTGGAAGAAAGGCTTGAAAAGGCAGCACAGCAGGTACTGGAAGCAAATAAGCAGATGGAGCTTAAGGAAGAGCGGGAGCAGCAGGAACAGCCGCTGTCAAGCCTTGACCTTATTTGGAAGAGTGCCTTCGAGGAACTTGACGGCTGGGCAAAGCGTGCAGATTATCGTGATGAAGTGCTGCTGACGGCTGTAAACCATTACGTGGACAGCGTAAAGCGAAACCGTGAAAATTTGAAGGCTGTAACACAGCAGTTCAATAAAGAACTGGCTGATTGGGAAAGAAGCACCAGGGAAGAGCTGCTGATGTCGACTACAGCGATTCAGCATGTGCTTCCGATCAAATCCTATGAGGAAATCAACTCTGTTTTCAACAGGATTCAAAAGTCCACTTCCGATATCCTTAAGACCCCTTACCGCCTTGTCGGCAGCGAACAGGCTGTGGACAAATATGCAGCTATGGTCAAGCAATATGTGGAACTCCGCAAAAAAGGAAGACAAGAATATGTCCGCAGCGTGAAGCAAACGGCTAACCTGGTCTATGAAAACCAGAAGATATTTGTAAACCTTTTCTCAAAGCAAATTAAATCTATTTTCCCGTTCAACAAGTATCTGGAAAAGAATGAGGATTTATTGAAATCATAATACCGGAGGGGTAAATGTGGCAAAGGATAAATACGATCCGTATCAAAGCTTCAGGCAGATGAGCGAACTTTGGGAACAACAGATGAATACCCTGTTTCAAACCGCAACCAACAATGCCGAATTTGTAAACTTTGCGAAAGCCGGGCTTGAATCACACGCAAAGTATATGGAGCAGTTAAGGAAAAACCAGGAACTGATGGCCAGCGTCATGAATATTCCAACTAAATCCGATCTCAAGAATGTCGCCAGGCTGACCATTCAGGCAGAAGAGAAAATTGATGCGCTTGAGGAGCAAATCTGGAACCTCCAGGACAGTTTCAAGGCCGTTAACCAGGAAAATATGGGTCTGTTCAGTGAATTGGTGAAAGTCACCAAGCAAATGAAGACGGAGTTGGCAAGGAATGCAAAAGAGCTTGGGGAAACGAAAAAAATGAAGGCTGAGCTGGAGGCGCTGAGAAATGACCTGGCTGCCGCAAATGACCTAAGAGCGGAAATCCGGGAGTTGCGAACAGCACTGGCAGAAGCAAATGCCGTCCAGGCTGAAGTCCAGGAATTGAGGCAGGAGCTGTCGCAATTCATGAGAAAGGCTGACAAGGAACAAGAAGAGAAAGATTTAGTCCTGGCAGGAGCTGCCGGAAAATAGGTTTAATCAGGAAGTGGGGGAAACAATGGCAACTCAGGCACCATTAAAAGTTCCAGTATTGGATTATGAGAAAGAAATGAACCGCTGGAGGGAAGTTTACAAGATTATCAGCGGACCGGAGCCAAAGATTGACCATTCACCAAGACAAATGGTCTGGAGGAAAAATAAATCCGTCTTATGGCACTATCCGGCTGTCGAAAAAAAATACAAGGTTCCTCTATTCCTTGTTTATTCGCTTTTTAATAAACCTTATATTTTGGATATCAGCCCAGAAACGAGCGTCATCGCTGGACTTACCAAACGTGGATATGATGTCTATCTGCTTGATTGGGGCCAGCCTGGATATGAGGACAATGACATCGGCCTGGATACGTATGTGACAGAGTATTTGGAAAGAGCGGTGAAGCGGGCGCTCCGCCATTCCGGAGCAGAAGAGATCTCCATGGTCGGCTATTGCCTGGGGGGGACAATTGCCTCGATCTTTACATCCATTACCGAATTACCGATTAAGAACCTTATTGTGGCCACCGTCCCGATTGATTTCAGTACGAGTGTCGCCCCTGGAAAGTGGACGGAAGGGATGAAGGATGGGCTGGTCAATATCGACCGTCTGGCGGATGTTTATGGTACCATTCCGGCAGAGTATATATTCATGATGTTCCGCAGCCTTGCCCCATTTTATATCAGTCCTTATGTCAGCTTGCTGACCCGTGCGCACGACAGCAGGTTTGTGGATAAATGGCGCAGGATGAACATGTGGCTGAATGATGCGACTCCTTTTGCCKGGGAAGCTTTCAAACAGTTTTTCAATGAATTAAGCAAGGAGAATAAGCTGGTAAATGGCGGCCTTGTTGTAGCGGGCAGGAACGTGGACCTGAAAAACATCACCTGCAGCTTTTATGCGATTTCTTCCGCCAATGACAACCTTGTCCTTGAGCCGCAAAGCCTGCCAGTCATGGACCTGGTCGGCAGCGAAGACAAAACCTATCAGGTTGTACAGGCTGGCCACGTGTCGCTCGCTTTGACTGGATTGTTTGCCCCGATAGTGGATGAGTGGCTTTCCTCCCGGTCGGAAAAGCTTGAAGGCGCAATGGCATGAAAATTGCGGGAAGGTTCCGCCTTCCCGCGTTTATTTTAAGCGGACGCGTCAAGCCGCTTTGTTTTGACGGAGGCTCGCTGGATGAAATTCCTGACATGCTTGTTAAAGCGTTCTTTTGCTTCGAATTTTGGCACATGGCCGGTATTGCGCATGATGATGAACTCTGAATCGGGGATCAGCTTGTGCATCCATAATTGAATCCATGGCGGGAGGACAGAATCATATTGTCCGGCAATGATAAGCGTCGGCACCTTGATCTTTGGCAGCAGGGAAAGGTTATTGACCGTCATGCAAGCTTTGCCGGAAGCAATGAAAGCATCCCGGTCCGGCTGATAGTAATCGGAGAACTTCCTTATGTTTTCTTCATTCCAGGAATAGAGGCATAGCTGGGCAGCGTTCTCCCGCTGGCGGCCTTTTGTCAAAGAGTCGATTTTTGCTTCCCTGTATTTGATATAGAGGGCCCCGAATCTTTTTGGCATGTAATGGAATGTGCAGGTCAAAATCAATGAACGGCACAAGCCGGGAGCCTGGCGGTAAATTTCCTGCGCTACTGCTCCGCCCATTGATAATCCCAAAATGTGTGCGCTTTCAATCGAAAGCTCCTTAAGCAGCCCAATGACGTCTTTGGCAAAGTTTTCGATGGATATGCCCTCAAGGGTTTTATATTCGCCGTGTCCACGCAGATCGGGAATGATCAACTCATATTCCCCAGCAAGTTCGAATTGATTCTGCCACCCTTCTTTCACTTCACCAAGTCCGTGAATCAGCACCAATGGTTCCCCGCTGCCAAAATGCAGATAGGGAATACCCTCTTTGCTTATTTTCGACCTAGTCATATACAACCACCTTTGATTTTTTTATTATGCCTTATTGCCGCTTTTGGCAGATTCTAAACGTTCACAAAGTTTCCTTACAATGTAAGTATATTCGGGGATAATTTGATGTTTACCGTAAGTGTAAAAAACATATAGATGATATTATTTTGATATTTGTGAAAGACAAACAAGGGGGTAGATTCAATGCCATTCCTTGAGAAGAAACGGGCCGGGGGTTTATCAGCCCTGGAAAATCATTGGGAAGCTTATGGAATGTGGGGTTCTGGCTTGGTGATAATCATTGGGCAAGCTGCCGCATTCCCTGTCCCAGATTTAGTGCTTTTAGTATCATGCCAGAGATAAAGATTTTATTGGGATAATGTATTTTTTGGAAAAAAAGAAATTCATTTTTGAACTTTTTGTGAATTAAGAGGCTTGATTAGACAAAATTCTCGGGTTTTTGTTTTGTGAAAGCCGTTTTAACGTCATATTTCCGGAAAATTTCTTATGAATTCATAAGCTATACGAGAAATTTGTAGACATCTGCTGCTTTGCAACCGTTTGCAAAACAAAGGGAAACAAACAATAATTTAAGTGACTCTTAAAGTTTGCCATATCTTATATAAAGATAATTTTACATTTAAGGAGGAGAGTTGAAGTGGAGACTAAAGGCGCGAAAGAGAAAGGCCCCCCTCCAGAAGCAGGGCAGGAGACTGTGGATCCATCACCTTATGAATTCGTCTGGCAGGGACTCATGGAAGAGCTGGAAAGCTGGTCCCGGCACGCAGAGTGGAGGGATGATGTTTTGATTCATTCCCTTGGGCAATATGCAGAGAAGCTCAAGCGAAATCAGGAAAATATGCAGCTTCTCACTGCCCAGCTTATGAAGGAAGCCGCCGACTGGGAAAGGACAGCGCGGGAAGAGTTCCTGATGGCGACAACAATCCTTCAGCATTTTTATCCAGTGAAATCGTATGAAGAGATTAATCTCTTAATGGATAGAATCCTTCATTCCACGGCTTCGATCCTTCGCGTGCCTTGCGGGAAGAACTGGGACGGGAAGTCAGTCGATAAGTCCCTGGAGATGGCGAAGGGATATATGGAGTGGAGAAGAAAGGCCAGGGCGCAATACATACGCCAGATTAAACTTACAGCAGGCTGCATTTATGAAAACCAAAAAAGGACAAGCCGCCTGCTGACAGGACAGAATAGGATGATCCTCCCTTTTGGGCGCTTTCTTGATATGGATGAAAACTGATAATGCAGGAAGGGCACAGCAGGGGGGATACCCTGCTGTGTTAACTTCTTGGGAAAAACAGGAATTTAAAGCTTAATGCTCTTAAGCGGATGATTGATGGGATGAGGTTCTTGTTTGCTGTGACAGGAAGCGGCGGAGATGTGCGTTGAATGCATTTTTCGCTTCCAGCTTGGCTAGATGGCCACTGTTTCTAATGATCACAAACTCGGAGCGGGGAATCAGCTTGTGCATCCAAAGCTGCATCCAAACCGGTATGACTGTATCGTACTGGCCTCCTATTACCAGCGTCGGTACCTGGATTTTGGGCAGCAGGGCAAGATTGTTCACTTTGAAGCAGGCTTTAAGGGAGGATACAAACACTTCGCTGTGGGGGCTGTAATGCGGCTCAAATCTTTTGATATTTTCTCTTTTCCATGAAAACAATGCCATTTGGGCGGCGCCCTCTTTTTGGCGGCTGTCAGATAAGGATTCCACTTTTGCCTCTCGTCCCTTTAGCATCAGCGGTCCCAGTTTTTTGGGGAAATAATGAAACGTGCTTACAAGGATAAGGGACCTGCAGATATGGGGGGCCTGGCGGTACATCTCCTGGGCAACTGCCCCGCCCATTGACAGCCCGCAAATGTTAGCGCTTTCAATTTTTAGTTCTGCCAATAAACCGATCACATCAGCAGCGAACCCTTCAATGGAGATATTTTCATAGGCTTCGTACTCTCCATGGCCCCGCAAATCCGGAATGATGAGTTCATATTCAGCTCCGAGTTCAAACTGATTACGCCACCCCTCTTTCACCTCACCAAGACCATGCAATAAAACGAGTGGTTCGCCATTCCCGAAATGTAAATAGGTAATCCCTGATTTACTCAGCTTCGTTTTCAATATGGTAACCCCCTTTTGGTTTTCATTAAGTTTATTGTCACACTGCCCAAGTTGTAAATGCTTATTACTGCTCTCGAAGTGTAAAAATATTCTGATTTGACTAAATTTATACTATAGGTGTAAAATACATATAAGGAAACTATTTACAAAGTCGTGCATATAGGTGTAAAATACATATAGGTGAGGTGATAAATTATGGTGAATAATGAGCGCAGCCAGCCAGTGAATCCATCAAAGAATTTTGTACTCCCATTTATTTTATTGCTACTCAGCAGGGTATCCCTCCATGGCTACGAACTCAGCCAAAAGCTTCAGGCATTCGGTTTTAAAAGCATTGACCAGGGGAATCTTTACCGGATGCTCCGGCAGCTTGAAAAGGACGAGTTGGTGTCGTCGGAATGGGATACCACAGGAAACGGTCCTGCTAAAAGAAAGTATTCAATTACAAAGGCTGGTATTACATATTTAAAAGGCTATGCCAATCAACTTGAAACCTATCAGTCCATGCTCGACCAATTTTTCAGAATGTACAGTAGTTTTCTGGAGCTCTATATCCCCTCATTTCCGATGAGGGATTCGATAGAGAAAAAAAGCAGTGGAAAGAGGAGGAACGATGATGGCCAAGAAGAATGAAGCTGTAGAAGTTGAAAAACAAGAAGCAGCGGCTGCAGAAGAGGCTGCCGCAAGTGATCTTTTAGTGGACACATTCTGGAACCAATATGAAACATCGCTTGCGCGTGCACGCCAGCTGCGGGAAGTCCGGGAAGAGGCTCTCCTGACAGCGTTCAAGGAACTCGTCCAATTCAACAAGCAATACAGAAAATCGGTTGCAAGCTTGTATGAGCAATCAAAAAAGACAAATGTTGAGCTGGCTAAAGGGGTTATGCAGAATATTTCCGACCGCAGGGCAGGAAAGAGCGCTGAAGAAGCCAGGGCAATGGATTATGAGCAAGTGACAAAGCAGCTGAAAGAGGTCACAAAGCAGCTCGAAAAGCTGGCATTGACTCCGGTCAAATCGGCTTTTTCCATTATCGATCAGCTTGAGGACAATGTGGAGAAAAGCGCTGAATCCTACCTCGCCTATGCTCGCGAACGCCGTGCCGCATGGCAGCAGGTCACCAATGAATACGTAAAGCAGGCAAGAAAGGTTAATCATCAAGTGGTTGACCGTGTGAGCGAAAAATCCAAAGAGCTTGTTAAAGCGTAGGGTTATTCCCGAACTCTTTTTGAATGAATCCAAAGGAATCCATGTCGCCGCCACCGCTAATCCGGTGGTTTTTTTGCTGCTGTTGGGATTTTTGCCTAAAAAAACACAGAAGCCAACGGGCTCCTGCGCTTGTTTTATAATACCTTATTTAGGTTGATTCGCTTATGGATGGCGTACATGACCGGTATTCCGGCTGCCAGCACGATGAATTCCCCTGCTGCCGTTGTCAGCCATGTAAAGAAGAATGGCAGGTTAAAGGCAAGCTTTAGTTCAAAGGCAATGATGAACATATTGAACGTGAAAACCGCTGTGTTTATGGCAAGCAAGCCTAATGTGTTTTGTATATAGCGGGCCGCAGCGATGGTAATAAGCAGTGAAATGACCGAATGGGCGACTCCGAAAACAAGGTCATAAGCAACGATTGGGGAAAAAAACAGGTTGGTGAGGAAAACGCCGAGTACAATTCCATAAAAATAGTTCTTGTTGAACACAATCAAATGATTGAACATTTCCGAGACACGGAATTGGACATTGGTGAATCCAAAAGGCTGGATGACGGCGGAAACCGCTATGTATAATGCAGCTACGATGCCATTGCCTACAATGGTGCGTATATTCAAAATCAATCTCTCCTTAGTTTTTTTTCGTGGGAGGGTTACGAACCACGCCGGGAAGTTACCCGAAGAACAATAGATAAGTATAGAGCAAACCAATCGCAAACACAATACCAATTTCAGGGGCCAGGCACCGTTTAGCGCTTCACCGCACCGGGGGTCAGGCACTGCTTAGTGCTTCACCGCGCCGAGGGCCAGGCACCGTTTAGCGCTTCACCGCACCGGGGGTCAGGCACCGCTTAGTGCTTCACCGCGCCGAGGGTCAGGCACCGTTTAGTGCTTTGCTGTGTTGATGTTATGGGTACGGTATTTTGGGTATAGGAAGTGTAGTCCATTAGGGTTATTAATGTAAGAAAGGAAACAGGTGATTTTGTGTTTAAATTTTTCAAACGGATGAGGTTTGTCCTGAAGTTTTGGAAGTCATTCCCGTTTATTAGGGACTTCTTTTTCTCGAAAGAGGTTGAACCTTATAAAAAGGTGTTCAGCTTGTTGTTTTTCCTTACCTATGCATTCCTGCCTTTCGACCTGATCCCGGATTTTATCTACATGCTGGGAATTGTGGATGATGTAGTCGTCACGGGATTTATTATTGAAAGAATGGTCAAATGGGCCCCGGACAGCCTGAAAGACAAATACCGGCTGCATGATAAAACATAAAGCAGGGGAGCAGCTGCCTTATCCTGCCGGCATCCCCGGTTTCGCTCATATCAGGCAAGCTGCCAGGTCCCGCAGCTTGCCTCTTTAAATTCAAACCGGCAAACCAGAAGTGCATAATTTGTCTAAAATAGAAAACGGTTACAAAGTGTAAAACGATAGCACCCATCGCGATAACTGTGGTAAGATACTCCTTGTTTTTCAGGTGTATATAAACGGGGTGACATTTATGGCAGGGATGCGAGCGAAGAAAGGKTTAACGGCAAAACCGGCTGGCGATTTGAATTTATTTTATCTTACATGGCCTATTTTTCTTGAAGTATTCTTATTCATGCTGATGGGAATTGCCGATACGCTGATGCTGAGTGCGATTTCTGACAATGCGGTCTCCGGAGTAGGAGCCGCCAATCAGTACCTGCATATTTCCATCCTGATACTGGAGGTTGTCGGAAACGGGGCTTCGATTGTGGTTGCGCAGTATATTGGTGCCCGCAAGTATATGGACGCATCCAGGATTGCTGCTCTGGCTATCACGCTGAACCTTGGTGTCGGCCTGATTATAAGCGGGCTTTTCTTCCTTTTTGGCGGCAGCCTTCTCGAAGGCCTCAACCTCAAAGGAGAGGTTCTTGCTTATGCACAAAGCTACCTGGCCATTGTCGGCGGCTTTATCTTCCTGCAGGCGCTCATCAATTCCCTGGCGGCTATCATCCGCGTCCATGGCTATACAAAACAGGCGATGTTTGTTTCGCTGGGAATGAATGTTTTCCACGTTGCGGCGAACTATGTGCTGATCTTCGGCAACTTTGGCTTTCCGGAGATGGGTGTCCAGGGTGCTGCCATATCTTCGGTAATCAGCCGGTTCCTCGCATTGCTTGTTTTCTTCTGGCTGCTGTACCGGGTGATGGAAGTACGCATTAAGCTGAACTATTATTTTGCGCTTTCAAAGGAATTTATCGGCAAGATTTTAAAAATCGGGATTCCGTCGGCCTTTGAACAGATTCTTTATCAAGGATGCCAGATTGTCTTTTTATATTACGTTACCTATCTTGGGGAAGCCTCAATGGCGGCAAGACAATACGCAAACAACGTGTCCATGTTCATTTTTCTGTTTGCCATAGCGATTGGCATCGGGACTTCGATTATTGTCGGCCGGCTTGTGGGCGGAAACAGGATGGAGGAAGCTTACCATAGGGTTTGGAAGAGCGCGCGCATGGCAAGCTTGATTACCTTGTTGATGATCGGTGTCGTCATCTTGCTCCGCAGGCCTCTGGTTGGTATTTTTACCGATGACCTGGAGATTATCAGGCTTGCGTCGGACGTTTTGGTGCTCAGCCTTGTGCTCGAGACCGGGCGGACGCTGAATATCGTTTTGATTAATTCACTGCGGGCTACAGGGGATGCCAGGTTCCCGGTCTATATCGGGGTGCTTTCAATGGTGATGATGAGCCTCCCCCTCGGTTACTTTCTCGTCTTTGAGGCGGGCCTCGGCCTGGCAGGTGTCTGGCTGGCCATCGCAGCGGATGAATGGACCCGCGGCATCATCATGTTTTTCCGCTGGCGTAGCCGGGCATGGGAAAAACATGCCCTTATAAAAGAAGAACCGCAGCCAGAACACGCTGCAGCACATTAAAGCCCCAAACGGTGCCTGACCCCCTTTAGCATGCTAAAGGGGGTCAGGGTTTTTTATATTTGTAGGAAAGCTTAAATTTCTATACTTAGATAACTGTTCAGCTCCAGCGCCTAGCCCCTCGAGTCATAAGCCCATCCAGAATTGAAGGCAAAGAGGGCCTTCTATTCTGGAGCGTCTTATGCTGGTCGGGGCTGAGCATTAAGGAAACTTCTAAGAATAAGCATCCCAGAAAGATTGTTTCGAAGGCGCTTACGCTTTTCTTATTTGAAAAGGAGCTGCATGTAGATGACGTCGTGCCATTGGCCGAATTTGTAGCCAACTTCCTTCAGGCGGCCGGCGATTTCGAACCCGAACTTTTCGTGCATTTTGACGCTGACGTCGTTCCCGGCTGTGATGCCGGAAATGACTGTATGAAAGCCCATTTGCTTTCCTCTTGTCAGTACTTCCTCCATGAGTGCCCTGCCAGTCCCTTTGCCGCGGTGCCTGTCTGACAGATAGATGGACAGCTCCACTGTTTTTGCGTAAGCCGCTTTCTGGTTATAAGGTGACAAACCGCAATAGCCTGCAATTTCTCCTTCAATTTCAGCCACAATCAAAGGATATTTGTCGCCGAATTTATTGAACCATTCTTCCCGGTCCTCGAGCGTTTGTTCCGCTAAATCAAATGTAGCCGCAAGATTGCGGATTGCATCGTTATAGATTTCCAGCATTGCTGGTAAGTCCCGGATTTCTGCCTGCCGAATCAACAAAATAATCTTTTCCCCTTTCCACAATTTAACACCAATCGCGTAAAATCCTGATAGAATAAAAGTATAAACCTGCAGAATATTATCTCCCTTAACCTCCCATTTGAAAAGATTTTTTATTGCAATCATGTTTCTTTTTTCACCCTCGCCAGCAAGCCTCAGATAGACCTTTATGATGTCCGGGAGATACTCCGCTGTAAGCAGGAAAGAAAGGAGGCAGCCTGTAATCGAGGTATTACGATTAATGTCACGAACAGGAGTGAAATAATGGATAAGCGCAAGTTAAAAGCCGGTGAATACCAGATTCTTCAGCGTGAACTCGGCTATTTGGAGAAGAGGGGTGTCCTGGCTTCGGGAAAAGGAGAGGAGATAGCGGAACTGTACGAAATTGAACACCTATCCTTTACCAAGACGCTCCTCTATGTCGGATCGGTGCTAATCGGTGCGGGAATTCTCAGCTTTGTCGCCAGCAACTGGGCCGAGATTGGCAAACTGGCCAAATTCCTGCTTATTTTAGGCTTATTTGCCAGCAGCTGCTTTGCCGGCTACAAGCTTGAAAGCCACCTTCCAAAGACAGCCAGAAGCTTTTACTATCTTGGCGTTCTCGTTTTTGGAGCAGGAATTTTCCTGATTGGCCAAATGTTCCACTTCGGGGGGGATTTTCAGGAAGCTTTTATGTGGTGGTCTCTCGGCATCATGCCCCTGGCCTGGGTCCTGCGGGATAAGTGGATTTTATTGGCGTCCTCATTGCTGATTCTAGTTTATATGACACATGACCCCCTTATGGGACAGAGTGTTCCAGTTTGGGTCCTGCTCTGGAGCGCGGCCATCTATTTCCTTAATGAAAAGATTGGATTTATGCCAGCAACTGCGTTTGTGAACGGTCTTCTCCAGCTGGCATTTATCGCATCGATACTCAGTTATTTTCTGGATGGCATGAATGATACGGTTTATATTTACGGTCTGGTTTACCTTGTCATCGGAATTGGCCTGGTGCTGGCGAGGAAGAACCTGAGGGATGTCTATGTGATTTTAGGATACCTGGTGCATGGCGTGGCAGCGCTCTTCCTGTCTTTTGGCGAGACCTGGCCAACCGTGGATTTCTTCATTCCGTTTTCCATCCTTTATATCTTATTTTTATTGTTTCTGATCAAGAAAGGGAGTCTCCTCAGCATAGTCATTCTTTGTGTCATGATCTTCCGTTTTTACCTTGATATCACCTTTGCCTTCTTGCCAAAATCGCTTGTTTTCGTTATAGGCGGGCTGCTCCTGCTCGGTTTTGGCTTGTATTTTGAAAGACAAAGGAAGAAAGGGGCGGGATCCCATGTCTAGCCGGGGAAAACAAATCCTGTTAGCCTGCCTGGTGCCTATAGCAATCTTGGTGGGAATGACCATCACTCCCTTATATACTTTATGGAGCGGCGAAGAAGTCACCCTTCGGACTATTCCTGTCGACCCGACGGATCTGTTCCGCGGAGATTATGTGATCTTGCAGTATGAAGCAGAAGAGGTGCCCGTTTCCATTGTTGAAAAGGAAGTGCGAAGAGAGCTTGAAAAAGGGCATTCAGCTATCGATGTTTATGTGCCATTAAAGCGGGAAGGCAGCTTCCATGTACCCGAAAAAGTCACACTCGAAAAGCCGGAGTCCAGCTTATACCTCAAAGGGAAGCTGGATTATATTACAACGAGCTGGAATGGCAGGCTGGAAGGGAAAGAGGCGGCTTATCTCACCTACAGCCTTGATAAGTATTTTGTCGAGGATAATACCGGTCTTGAATTGGAAGAAGCCTCAAGAAACGGCAACATCCTTGCCAAGGTAAAAGTGAAGAATGGTTATGCCTATCTGGTGGATGTCAGCATTTCTAAATAATCACAGGTATGAGGCTGGGCAGGGAATATCTGCCCAGCCTTATATAATGAGAGAAGACTTTAATGGTATAAAGCGTTAATGTGAAATATATCAACATAATTTTTCTTGTCCAGGAAGGATAGGCGGGGCGAAAAGAGGAGGATAATAGACCCATATCTCTTATTTGGCAGAAAGATTGGCAGGTATATAGACCTTTTCGTTTCCAGTTGTCATCAAATAAAACGGGTCATTTGAATTATTGTAATTTAATGTAATGTCAGAATATTATTTAAATATTAACAACTAAATAGCTTGTTATAAAACAAGTCTGTTTTGAGCCAGTAAAACTATGAAAAAAGGGGTCGATTAGAAATAATGGCAAAGAAAAACGTTCTGAAAACCTTGGTTACCTCTGCAGCTCTCGCCCTCGCCATCTCGGGTGTTGGACCAGCTTCGGCAGCACCTGTAAATGTCATGGAAGCACCGAGGCTGGCAGAACTGGTTGGAGAATTCAACTTTGATTCCACTGCCAAAAGAACCGTCATCATCGAACTGACAGAGCCGTCCGTCGTGGAAGCAAAACAGAAGGGACAGAAACAAACAAAAGCCAGCCTGGGACAAGCCCGCAGCAAGGTGAAAAATGATGCGGCAAAGGCTGTTAAGGATTTAAAGGTAAAGCGGGAATATGACCATGTTTTCTCCGGTTTCTCGGCTGAACTTCCCGAGGAAGAAATTCCGGCCCTTTTGGCAGTCCCAGGTGTAAAAGCAGTGTATCCTGATGTTACATATACGACAACAAATGTCGGGGAAGGCAAAGAGGTTACTGCTGAAGAGTTCAGTCCTGCCATGTTTGAAAGTGCACCGTTCATCGGCTCCGACAAAGCATGGGATGCCGGCTACACGGGAGAAGGAGTAACAGTAGCCGTCATAGATACCGGTGCTGATTACACCCACCCTGACCTGGAGCATGCTTTCGGAGATTATAAGGGTTACGATTTTGTAGATAATGACAATGATCCGCAGGAAACGCCTCCTGGCGACCCGCGCGGCGCATCGACCAGCCACGGCAGCCATGTATCCGGGACAGTTGCGGCAAATGGCCAGATCAAGGGAGTCGCCCCTGAGGCTAGCCTGCTTGCGTACCGAGTATTGGGACCTGGCGGCAGAGGAACAACCGAGAATGTCATCGCCGGGATTGAAAAAGCGGTGGAAGACGGCGCGGATGTGATGAACCTGTCACTTGGAAACTCGCTGAATGATCCTGATTATGCAACAAGCATTGCGCTGGATTGGGCCATGGCCGAAGGTGTTGTCGCCGTTACATCCAACGGAAATTCTGGTCCGGACAACTGGACGGTTGGTTCACCGGGAACATCCCGCGACGCGATTTCCGTAGGTGCTACCCAGCTTCCTTACAATGTCTATAATTCTGATATTTTAACTTCTGACGGTGTAGAGTATCCATCTGCTAAAGTCATGGGCTTCCCTAGTGATGAGGAATTGCTCGCCCTTAATGGGAAAGAGTTTGAGTTTGTTGATGTCGGCCTGGGTGCTGAAGCTGATTTTGCAGGCAAGGACCTAAAAGGTAAAATAGCATTGATCAGCCGGGGAGAGTTCGCGTTTGTTGACAAAGCAGCCAATGCCAAGGCGGCAGGTGCCGTTGGCGCCATCATCTATAACAATGTCGCCGGCGAGCATGCAGATGTTCCGGGAATGGCCGTGCCGACAATCAAGACCACTCTGGAAGACGGCCAAAAGCTTCTTGCCGAGCTTGAAAAAGGCAATAACAAGGTCTCTTTCGACATTGCTTTCTCCAAAAAAGTTGGCGAAACAATGGCTGGGTTTTCATCCCGAGGACCAGTGACAAACACATGGATGGTTAAGCCTGATGTTTCGGCTCCAGGTGTGAATATTACAAGTACCGTTCCAACGCATAATGCAGCGAATCCGCACGGCTATGCTGCGATGCAGGGAACAAGCATGGCATCCCCGCATGTAGCTGGTGCTGCTGCGCTGGTTCTGCAAGCAAACCCTGACTGGAGCGTCCAGGATGTCAAGGCTGCATTGATGAATACAGCCGAGGACGTCATTGACCCTGCAACCGGAAAGTCCTATGCGCATAATTCCCAGGGCGCAGGAAGCATCCGCCTTCCAGATGCCCTGCAGACAGAAACCCTTGCTGCTCCTGGAAGCCATTCGTTTGGAACCTTCCTGAAGACAGAAGGCAAGCAGGTGGAAAAACAGCAGTTCACCGTGAAGAACCTGTCTGACAAAGCCAAGACTTATAGCTTCAAAGTAAACATGGGAGAACATTCCGACGCAATCAAAGTATCAACAAGCAAAAACCTTAAAGTCAACGCCGGCAAGTCCCAGCAAGTGAACCTGAATGTCCAGGTGGATGCGGGCAAGCTTGCGGCAGGCTATTATGAAGGCTCCATCACGATTGACGATGGTGAGTCAGCAATTGATGTACCAACGATCCTGTTTGTATCCGAGCCGGATTACCCGCGTGCCGAGTATGTAGGCGTTGCCCAGCTAGCTGATGGGAAATTTGCGATTGAGGGCTTGTTCCCTGGCGGTGCCGAGAAGGTTGAGCTATTCGTGTATACCTCCAACTCGTCCGGGGCTGCTGGAAAGTTTGTAGGAGACATCGCAGCTTATGAAAATATTCCAGCTGGATATACAACATTTGACTGGGATGGCACTGTAAACGGCCAAAAGCTTGCGGCAGGCTATTATAATGTCTACGCTTATGCAACCTACAAAGGGCAAAGCGATCTTGCAGGCGCCAATATCCTGATAAGGTAATGGCATAGTTAAATAAATGGTAAACGCCCGGGTTCATTCTTAAGCTGAACCCAGGCGTTTTTATTTCCAGCTCCAGTACTTAAACCCGGGCTTCCCTTTTTTCATCCTTTATTCCGGTTTGTAGGCAGCTTGTCGCTCGGGCTGCCCTGTCCCTGGCGCCTTTTGTTATCTTCATCCTTCTTTTGCTTTTCATGGATTTTCGCTACAAATTCATTGGTGCTCTCCATTTTTATGCCTCCTTGGTTCTGCTTTCATTTTACTTTAACCAGTAAGGAAGAAAACATACAGAGCTGCATTCGGGAAATCCTGAATTCTAACGAAGGATCCAGGAAATATTAAAGGGCAGGAAGAACGACCACCAAAGGAGTTTTGAGATGGAAGCCACCGAAGAGATTGTACGGGCTGCAGGCAACGAAATATTCGAAGTAGCCCGGATGTTTGAGGATTGCAAGATCTATCTGGAACAAAGGGGAATCCTGCAATGGGATGAAAGCTATCCTAATAGGGAATATTTTGAATCGGCTACATCGGATGAGAATTTATTTGTTCTTAAGGAAGAAGGAAAGATTGTGGGAGCAATGGTTCTGGATGAATGGCAGACACCTGAATGGGAAAGTGCGGACTGGACAGAAGTGGATGGAAATCCGCTGATCCTGCACTCCTTTTGTGTCCACCCTGACGCCCAGGGAAAAGGATATGGCAAGAAAATGCTCCAGTTTGCCGAAGATTTTACAAAAGGGAAGAGCTACCCTGCGCTAAGGCTGGATGCCTACTCAGGCAACAAAAGTGCGGTTGCTTTTTACCAAAAGCGGGGCTACCGGAAAGCGGGCGAGGTTGTGCTTGAAGGCAAGCCAGAAGGGCATGAAACGTATTATTGCTTTGAAAAACTGTTCTAAAAAACGTGCCAGTTCCCTGGAGGAAGCTGGCACGTTTTTTAAAGGCGCTGGTGCTTTGCTACTTTGTACCTTGTTGTTTATTTTTATTTTCAAGCCTTTGTTTACTTTCTTCAACGATTTGGGACAGGGATTTGCCATGATCGGGGTTATCGGCAAGGCCTGAAGTTCCTTTATCAAGCTCTCCCGGCTTAAAAGGGTCGACTGCACCATTTGCGTCGTCGAGAATATGGGGCCTGGTCTCATCTCCATATGCAGAAGTGTCTTCCAGATTCAGGTTGTCTTTATCTTTCGCCATGGTCATCCTCCTTTTTTTTTATGTATATACCCGTTAGGATAACCTCTTAACTGCGAATGTATGATAGAAGCGTTCCCCAAGTCCTTTAGCCGATGTTCTTTTGCGGCTCATCCAGGGCTGGCAGCTGTTTGAACTTGGAGATGAAAACCAATGTCATTGAAATCGCCATGATCCCAAATATGACAGCCATTATCTGCAAGCCGACACTATCGAGAAGGAAGCCGGATAAAAGGAGGGTGACCTGAAAAAACACCCGGTCCAGCATATTGCGGAAGGAAAAGAACCGGCCGTGAAACTCTTTCGGCACTTTTGTTTGAAAAATGGTTGCTGCCGTAGGAAAAAAGCATCCAAGAGCAAAACCGAATAATAAAAATGCAATAATAGTTAAAAGTGGAATGTCGGCAAAATAAAGAAGCAGCTGCGAAAGCCCGATTAAAAAAGAGCTTGAAACCAGGATGGAATACGCCTGGAATTTAGTGTTAATCTGTTTGATCAGAAAGGCTCCCGCCATGAAGGCCAGGCCTTCCGATGTATAAATCCACCCTTTGATCGCGGAGCTGTCCTGAATTTCACTAATATTGATCACCATCAGGTTGAATCCGCCGAGGATCAAAAGGGGAATAAGCGTCATAATCAGCGTCAACATGATGACGGGCAGCTTTTTTATGACAGGGAAAACATCCTTGAAACCGGCATGGTCCTTTCTTTCTGTCTTCGAAGGGCGCTCTGGCTTGGCATGTTCTTCAATTTTAAGGAACCATGTTAGAACCACCAAGATGACATAGGCTGTAAGCGAAAGGATATAAAGCATGTTCAGCGGCAAAATGACAAGCATGACCCCCGCTGCTGCGGTTCCGAGAATCCGCGACAGCGTCGATACGTTCATATGCACTCCATTCAGCTGAAGCAGCTCCTTTTCAGCCACAACCAGCGGAATCGCAGCCTGCAGGGCAGGAAAGTAAAAAGCGGCCGAAACCTGCAGGCAGATTAAAAACACAAGCATCCACCAGACAGAGCCTGTTTCAATCGCAGTGAGCATAAACAGGACACTGATTGCCCTCACAACCCCAGCCCCAAGCATGACGGTTTTTTTGCTATACTGGTCGACCAGTTTGCCGGCGATGGGGCCTGCGGCGATTCCGGCAAGGAGGCCGGCAGCCAGCAGCAGGGATTTGAGAAAGTCAGACGGAACCTTTTCCTGCATAAACTCCAAATTTCCAATAATCCCGAGCCAAAGTCCAAGACCGGCGATAAACTCACCCGTCAATAATATCCAAACATTCCTGTTTCTCCACATAAGCCTGCCCTCTCGTTCCTATATTCTATTTTCTTTTATAAGATACTATATTATTTCGTTCTTCGAAAGGTGTAAAAGTCTGAAAATGGAAGATTGCAAGGCGAAGTTTGGGCTTTTTGTAATACAATGTAAGCATAAAGCAGCTGCCGCTTTAGGGTCATAAAAAGAACCCTGCTTCTCTTTACAGGGTTCCAGTGGCTAAAGCGATAGCTTAATGTTCGTGGTCGAGATAGGTCCGGGCGGCATCCGCTGTATCAAATTTTTCTGTATGTGTGACCTGGTTGCCATCGTTAACGACGGCCAGGAAGCCGTCTTTTGCGGCAATGATGTCTGCATGGGAGCTTCCATCATCCGAGAGCTGCACTTTTTCCTGGATATTAATTCTTCCCTGCTGGACCAATGCCTGGACTTCCATTCCATACGTATCCAGGTCGGTGCCAGGGTGCAGCGTTTCTTCCAGCTGTTCAAGCGTCATCCCGTCCGTTTCGAACTCGGGCGGCGCACTTGCCTCCTCAGGGTTCGGTGTATCCGTACCTTCCTCGCCGCTGCAGGCCGCCAATAAGACGGCGCTCATAAAGGGTAACAGTATTTTTTTCACATGAATCCCTCCGTTGGCAAATTTTGACCTTTATTATGCTATTCCCCGCTGGAGGCGGGAACCAACCTGCAGGKTTGTATTGGATGAAAGTACCACTTGGGTCTCCAGGGGGGGAGGATGCGGCAAAATGTTTCCTACATTAGTGAAACGGATAAAGTATAAAAGAAGCATTATTTTTAAAACTAGCATCTCTTTTAGGAGGGAAGTGTATGAATCCGGTAGTCTTGTTTGATGGTGAATGTAATTTTTGCGATGCGAGCGTACAGTTTATCATACAGCGGGATCCAAAAGGGATCTTCCAATTTGCCTCTTTGCAGAGCGATGCAGGAGAAGAACTGGCAAGGAAGCACCATATCCGGGATGATGTTGACAGCATGGTATTGGTTGAAGGCGACAAGGTGTATTATAAATCGGCTGCGGCCCTGAGGATCAGCCGCCACCTGAAGGGAGCCTGGAAGCTGCTTTACGGCCTCATCATTATTCCGGCCCCAATCCGGAACGCGGCCTATGATGTGATTGCCAAAAACCGCTATAAATGGTTTGGGAAAAAGGAAAGCTGCATGCTGCCGCCGCCAAGCGTCAGAAAGCGATTTTTATAAACGTAAAAGGAAGGGACAGCCTGTATGGGATCTGTTCCTTCCTTTTTGTTTTTTTCTGTCTAGATGGTAAACGTGGTGTATCGCCATAATTTATTTGCTGTTGGCGGGGCCATCATTTCCAGCCCTTTGCTGCGGGATTGATGGATGGTTTCCCAGTGGGGGGAATCCACGGATTTCAGATACACCTCATGATGGGGGGCCTGGTCGTGGTTTCCGGCAATATCCATTTCACCATTATGGTAAAAAGTGGCATGGACCTCATAATCAATGGCAGGCGAAAGGACGAGAGGATTCCCTACAGAATGATTCAGTTGGAATGCGACCTTTTCGTCTGTATTAAAAACCTTTTCGACTGTAATTCCCTCATCGGAGGCCTGTCCTTCCCCGATGGAGCTTCGCAGCCAGTTGTACGCCTTGGTTGTCCCGACTGATTTAACGAGCTCTACATTGTCCTCTCCGCTCATGTTCAGATGTACATCGGCCCTTGTCCGATATTGGGGGGAGTCCGGGTTGAATCCCCGGTGATCGCCTTTAAAATAATGGTATTTCGAGGCTGCATTCGGATTCTTCAGCCATTTTTGCGGCAGGAAGGTACTGTAGCGCAAATGCTTTTTTGATTGACTATCTTCAGGGGATTTCTGTTTTTCACCTTCTAAAAGCTGTTTCAGGGGAGCAATCCTGGTGGTGATTTCAAATTCCTCCATGGCAGTTCTCTGTGTTGAAGTGTCCCATTTTAACAAGCCTAATATGTTGGCCATAAGCGACTTGCCCTCGCTGGCTTCCTGTTCCGACAGTTCAAGCGGACGCCGTGCACTGATGGTGTAGGTGTATTCCTCCTGATCTTCTACTTCCAAGTCTATAAATAAACATTTCTTTACTTTTCCGGCTTCCAATCCATTGCGAATAACCATATATTCTTCTATTCCATCAATCGGCTCCCACTCCAGGCTAATCTGCCCTTTCGTCACGACCGTGGTAAAAATGGAATCAACAAGGACATTTTCGGATCGCTTTTCGCTGACAGCTGTTGCGGTTTGCACTTTGATCTTTTCAATGGACTCGTCCTGGGCGTCCAGACATTGAATGCTGTACGAATAAATGGTTCCAGGCAGGAGGCTGGTGTCCGTTAACCTCGGTTCCCGTCCTGAATAGACGACCTGGCCGTTGCGGTACACCCTGTAGGATTCTCCGATATGGGGCCATGCAAGTGTAATCTGGTCCTCTTTTTGCTCTATAAAATCGAGCATAAAGGAAGGAACAGAGGGGGCGGCCTGTTTTTTTCTTTTTTGCGCTGCTATTAGGTAAGCGGCCCCTGTGAGTCCCAAAGCCACGGCAGAATAACGGGCGGCCTTCTTTTTTCTATCGCTGCTGGTCTGGCATGCTGGCATGATCTGTACCACCTCTTTCATGAAAAATCCTGCTGTTTTTTCAGCAGATGTTTTCTCCTTGATTTACCCGTTAAATAAGGGAGGCACACATCTGGATGACGGAAGTTGATGGTACACTGGTGGCAGCGAGGACCTGAAAAACTCGGATAGTAGCAATAAAAAGGGACCGGCACATAAGAGTGCTGGTCCTCATTCTGTCTGTATTTCTTTCAGCTATTGCGCAGCTATGGCGGTAAAGGTATTAATACACTTCTTTTGCCAAACCTGGTTTTTGCAGTCCTGCATTTTCAAAAATGGTGCCTAGCTTCTCAACGCCTTGGGCGAACAGCTCATTGGCTTCATCAAGCGCAGGGGCATCTTTTTCCAGCTCTTCCGCCTTCATTTCATAGGAAGAGATGATGTCACTGACTGCATTCTCCATATCTGCCTTCTGTTCTTCCAATTCTTCAGGGATTTCAAGCTTTTGCACTTCTTCAGCAACAGCAGCGGCAGATGAACTTGCAGCAGCCTTCATGTCGGCAGCCGGCTCTTCCGCTTGTTCATAGGCGTTCAGTTCTGCATCATGTTCATTGATCGTCTTCACCATGCCCATGTAATATTGGACAAGCGGCTTTTTAATATTGGTTTCCTCGCTTGCTCCTTCTTTCGCCGTGGTATCCTGCTCGGCTTCCTTGTTTTCTCCGCCGCAAGCTGACAGGACCATGGCAAGGGTGATAGCGATGAAAGATAATAATAATTTCTTCATGGAAATCTCCTCCGTCAATTGATGGATGTATCGCTGTGCTTCCCATGCACCATACAGCGCTTTCAGAATAGGAAGACAGCTATTATATTATAATGAGACTTCTCATTTTATTCAAGAAATTAGTATATTGAAATAATTCAGGGAGGGGAGGAGAGGTGGAAGAGGAAAAGGGGGCCTGCACCACAGCAACGCGCCGGGGGTCAGGCACCCTTTGTTAGAGTAAAGCTTTAGTGTAACGAAGTTTCGTATATTTTGAGATTGGTGTAAATGGCGGCAATGACCGGTGTATGAATGTTATTGGCTCTCCCCAGATCGAGCAGATACTTAAAGAAATGGTCGGCTTCTGTTTTCAGCCCTTTTTCCATATCCCGCTGCAGGGAGGATTTCATGTTATAGCCCATCTGCATTATTTTGTCAGCCTGGACTTCTTCAATGTTCCCGGCGAGCGGGGCATTTACGCTTCTCATGACTCTGCCGCACTCTGCAAGGAGGCTGCGTACCGTTTCAAGTCCATACTCCTGGTCCCGGATTGGACCGATGGGAGCCTGGAACAGCGAAGTGACGCCGCTTAAGGTGGAAATGAACAAGTATTTATGCCACATATCCTGCTGAATTTGGTCTGAGAGGGTGATGCGGGCCTTTGTTCCCTTGAATGCGTCTTCAAGCCTGAGAATGCGTTCTGTTTTTTCTCCGGACAACTCCCCGAACACAAGGTCATGGATTGGGCTTGTCTGGATGATCGTTCCGTCCTCATCCAATGTTGTTTCAATGAAGCAGAGGCCGCCAAGTATGTTTTGTTCTCCAAAGGCTGCTTTTAGTGCGTCCATATGGGCGATTCCGTTCAAAAGCGGAAGGATCAAGGTGTTTTCCTCTGCATAAGGCTGAATGCTTTCAAGGGCTCCTTGCAGGTGATAAGCCTTCGTTGACAGCAGGATGACGTCAAAAGTCTCTGCCTGTTCTCCGCTCAAAAGCGTTTTGGGCTGGTGAACATGCAGATCTCCGTGAATGCTCCTTACCACCAGACCATGCTCCTGAAGCTGCTGCTTCCGCTTTTCCCGCACCAAAAAGGTGACATCCGCACCTTTTTCCAGCAATCTACCGCCAAAGTAGCCGCCAATTCCGCCAGCTCCAACTATTAAAATTCTCATCTTATAACCTCCTTAAGTCAGGGGCTGCCCCACTTCACCGCGCCGGGGGTCAGGCACCCTTTTGCTGTTTAATGCTGCATCATGATGCAGGCTGAATGGTTTTGCGCAGATTCTCATACCAGCTTTCTGTCTCACTGGCGGTTTTACCGTTAATAAAGATGTGTTGGCCCTCAAGCTTGATGTAGAGATAAGGCGGGGCTCCCTTCCTTATAAAGAGCAATGAACTTCCATACCCTTCCACGGTAAATCGGCCTTTTGACATTGTGGCCAGCCCGAAGCCGTTTTCCTTCCAGGTTACTTCAGGCATTTCATCAAGCAGCTGAATCTCCTTGATGTCACTCGTCTGCCATTCATCTCCGTACAATCCGGTTATTTCAAATTTTTCGCCAGCGATATTCAGCTCATAATCCTGATAGCCAGCGAAATAAAGCCCGAAAACCAACCCTATTGTCCCGATAAACAGCAGGGAAGAAAAAAGGTAGCTCCGTTTTCGCTTTTTTACGGTTTCATATTTTGATAAGTAAATAAATCCCCCGAGCAGAAACACCAGCATGAAACCAAATTGGACTTCCATGGCAAAAGGGAATGGTGTAAAGACAAGCGGCAGCAGCATCAGCATGCCAACGGCCGTAACAAGCAGCAATGTTCCTGTCTTTTGCGGCATTCCATTTTCAATCAATTCCTGCTGTTCTTCCTTTGGCCTCGTGGAAAAGCCTGAAATCAGCCAGTACGCTTTTTTTCTCCTGATGGCCCAGGCAAACAAAAGAAACAGCAGGATAATAAATAGTTGAACAGCGGCCATTCCCCACATTTCCATCCCTCCCGGATAACACTCTTTTCCTCATTGTACCATTTACACTAACTAGAGGGGGGAAGGAGAAAAAGGACGGATAGGCGGGGGAAATAGACAAATCCGCCATGCCATGTCATGCCTATGTCTGTACGCTGTGCCGCATTAACGCACCGGGGGTCAGGCACCCGGGGGTGCGGTGATGCATAAAAGCACGCGATGGTCGCGTGCTTTTGATGTTTATAGCAGAAATGCTGTTCCGATTGCTGCAGCACTTATGATCACAATGATGATTTTGGCCAGGAGGGGAAGGGAATCCCTCCCTTTCTGATTCACCTTCTCTTCCTGTTCGTTTACCACTTTGCGATATTCAGGGCGACAGCAGCTCATTATGCGACTTGATTGTAATCGGATACGTCCTCTTCAAGCGGAAGCTTGTTCGCCCGCGCCTTTTTGGCTGCCGAGAAGAACAGGGCTACAAGGAGGGCTGTTCCAATGAAGCCGCCAATCCAGGCGATGTTCATCGGCAGACGGAATCCAATCTGTGCATTCAGGATATAGGTAATAACCATTACCAGCATGAAGGCTCCCGGAATCAGCGCAATCCAGTAATTCTTTTTGGCGATGTAGAGATACATGGCGCCTACGAACAGGGCGATAACGGCCGTTGCCTGGTTGGCCCAGCTGAAATATCTCCACAGAAGGTTAAAGTCGATTTGTGTAAGAACAACAGAGATTGCAAATAAAGGAACGGCAATCCAAAGGCGGCTGGAAATTTTCTTTTGCGCAATGTTCAGGTATTCAGCAATGATCATGCGCGCACTTCGGAAAGCTGTGTCTCCGGAAGTGATTGGCAGAACAACAACTCCAAGCACCGCTAGTGTACCGCCGAACGCTCCAAGCATCGCTGTCGATACTTCGCTTACAACCGCTCCAGGGCCACCTGCTGCCAAGACTTCCTGCAAACCGCCGTAGCCATTGAAAAGGCTCATGGCAGCGGCTGCCCAGATCATCGCAATGATTCCTTCTGCGATCATCATGCCGTAGAAAATTTTGCGTCCTTGCTTCTCTTTCTGAGTGGTACGTGAAATGATTGGTGTTTGCGTAGCATGGAACCCTGACAGCGCTCCGCATGTGATGGTAAAGAAAATCAGCGGGAAAATCGCTGCGTTCGCAGGGTGGAAATTAGTAAGTGACAATTCCGGGATTGGCGCGCCTGTGACGACAAGTCCGATTCCGACTCCAAGAGCACTGATGACAAGCAATGCGCCGAAGTATGGGTAGACGCGGCCTATGATTTTATCGACTGGCAGCAATGTAGCCAGGATGTAATAGATGAAAATAACCGCAATAAGGATGCCAAGTGCTACTTTCCCGTCCATCAGGACATGCAGAAGGCTCGCCGGCGTAGAAACGAAAACGGTACCAACCAAAAGCAGGAGAAGCACAGCGAAAGCATTGACCACATGCTTCATGACTTTCCCCAGGAACTTGCTTGCAAGCTCGGGCAGATGGGCTCCGCGGTTGCGGATGGAAATCATTCCTGTAAGATAGTCATGGACAGCACCGGCGAAAATACAGCCAATGACAATCCAGATAAACGCAACCGGTCCGTAAAGCGCTCCCATAATTGGTCCGAAAATCGGGCCGGTACCGGCAATGTTCAATAACTGAATCAACGAATTCTTCGGTGTGCTCATCGGTACATAGTCAACACCGTCATTGTTGACGTAAGCAGGAGTGGCTCTTTCCTCCTTTACACCGAAAACTCTTTCAACGAATTTGCCATACGTGAAATAACCTACAATTAAAAGGGCAATAGCCGCTAAAAATGTAATCATGATATATCCCCCTTTGTTTTAATATAATGAATACGTTTTCATTTCTAGTATAATAGAATGAAAGAAAAAGGGGGATAATCGGGATTGAAAGGTCGGAAAACGGAATTAAAGCGCTTTATTTCAGGATTAAGATGCATGAGCCATCCTCAGGAAAATCATTGCGAGCCGTAAAAAATGCGGCGGAAATATTATATTTCCAGCCGCATTCTTAAATTTTTCACATAGTTCCGGCTTACCGAAAGCATTTCTTCCCTTCCTTCAACTTGCAGCTGGAAAGCGCCATTGAACCACGGGGTCATACGGGTTACATATTGTAGATTCACCAGATAGCTTTTATGAATCCGGAAAAACCCAAAGTTTTGGAGCCTGCTTTCCAAATCTTTAAGAGGGGTCTTTGTTTCATACTCGCCGCTTTTTGCGACAAGCCTTGTGATTTTGTCATCCCGATAGATATACATAATATCTTTTGGCTCAAGGTAAAAGATTTCTCCTTCTAATTCCACGGCGAGTTTTCCGGGAGATCTTCCAGGTTCTTCATTAAGGGAAGCAGCAAGCTTCTTTTCAATTCTTACAATGGTTTCTTTCAATAGCTCCTCATCATACGGTTTAAGCAGGTAGTCGACCGCATCGTACCGGAAGGCTTCAACAGCAAACTCCGGGTAGGCAGTCGCGAATACGACCAAGGGCACTTTTTTCAGTTCCATCAGTGCTTTTGCCGCTTCCATTCCATTCATCCTCGGCATTTCGACGTCCAAAAAAACCACATCAGGCTGAAGCTGGATGGCCTTCAATACTGCCGCTTCCCCAGACTCCGCCTCGCCGACCACCTGGATGGACGGGTAGGCACGCAATAAGTGCCTAAGTTCATCACGGGTATATAATTCATCATCAACAATTAAGGTTCTAATGGCTTCCATTTTTATTATCTTCCTCTGCATGTGGGATGAAAAAGGCGACCTCTGTGCCTTTATCAGGTTCACTCTTGATTTGTAGTTTGGCATAATCGCCAAGCATCATGGTGAGCCTCCGGTTTACATTATAAAGTGCCAGGCCTGTACCAGTCTCGGACTCAATCGGCGCTTTAACCMCCTGCCGGGTGCGTTCACCTGCCATTCCATGGCCGTTGTCTTCGACTCTGACTAGTGTCCCCCCGTCGAGTTTTTTTATAGTGATGGTGACGACGCAATTGTTTTCCTTATCTTTGAAGCCATGCTTGATCGCATTTTCCACAATTGGCTGTAAGGTCAGGGGCGGGAGCTTTTTCAGCAAAGCCTCTTGATCGATATCGTAAAAAACCTGCAGTTTTTGCACAAATCTTGCTTCCTCAATCTCCAGGTAGGCTTTTACATGCCGCAGCTCCTGCTCCAGGGTTGCCATGTTGTGGGTTGTGGCGGACATGTTCTGCCTAAGATAATGGGACAGGGAGATTAGCAGTTTTCGCGCCTTGGCCTGGTCGATCCGGACAAGCGATACAATCGTATTCAAGGTGTTGAAAAGAAAGTGCGGGCTGATCTGTGCCTGAAGGACCTTGATTTCTGCCTCTTTGGCCAGCTGATGGGCTTTATCCGCTTCGGCTACTTCCAGCTGGCTGCTCATCATCGCGCTCAGCCCTGAAATAAGTTCCATGACCACATTGGTGATTTCCTTTTCGGACCGGAAATAGAACTTGAGCGTACCAATGGTTTCTCCCCGCTGCTTGAGGGGCGCGATGACGACGGCTCCGAGCGGGCAGCCTGTGACGCGGCAATGGATGGATTCATGGCCGGCGGAAATAATTCCCCCTTTTTTTATGGCATCAATTGTAATTTGGGTCTGAATCGGGCTTTCCGATTTATGATGATCGTACCCAAGTCCGACGTGCGCAAGGATTTCCTTAAGGTTGGTCATCGCCACGGCACTGGTCTTAATTTCATTATGAAGGATATGACAAACTGCTTTGGCCGAAGCTGGATTGATTCCGTTCCTTAGATAGGCAAGGGTCTGGTCCGCAATCCTTAGTGTTTTCTGTGCCTGCATGGCTCCCGCCTTCTCCTCTTCGTTAATAACGCTGTTTATAATTAACAAAAATAAGGCACAGCCCAATCCGTTGGCGAGAATCATGGGGACACCGATAATTTTCACAAGTGTTGCGGCCCTGTCAAACGGCCGGGCAAGCAGCAGGATGATGAGCATCTGGATCGCTTCTGCCAAGGCCCCAACCAGGAAGGCGGACTTCAAGTTGACACGCTTGTTTTTACGGTGAAGCGCCCCGGAGAGGATTCCGGCAATAATGGAAGCCAGTCCGCAGGCAAGGGCAGTAAAACCGCCGAGGGTAAAACGATGGATTCCGGCAATCAACCCCGCACCAATACCAACCTTGTATCCGCCAAGAAGGCCGGCAAGGACTACACCAATAACCCGCGAGTTAGCAATCGCTTCATCGGCAGCAAGGTCTGCGGTCCAGCGGTTAAACTGGAGGCTCTCCGTACTGAGGCTTAGGCCTGTATAAGTGCCGATAATGCCGAAAAACCCGAAAAAGATAATGGCAGTTACCTGCTGCCTGCGGTTCAGCTGCTCACGATAGACCATATCCCTGAAAAACGGGAAGCGGGTGAGGACAAACGCAATCGTCACAATAATGCCGAGCCGCTCCAGCATGGTAATCGTCAGTTCGAACATGCTAATGCCTCCTTTAAATGGAGTCTCTAGAGGCAGCTATGATGCCATCTCTCTCCTATTATTCTAATGGAAGTAAAAACGAAAAGAAAACTTAATTAACCCAGTAAAGCAGAGGGCGCTTCACTATATAAAAGGGTGCCTGACCCCACTCGCGGTGACGCGTCACCGCGAGTGGGGTCAGGCACCCTTTCGTTGAGTAAAGGATTTTAGTGGAGGCTGATGTTGCCGCTTGAGACGTTTAGATTGATCGTGTGCTTCCCGGATCCGTGATGGCCCTTGATTTTATTGGAGCTGCTGCTTTCCCCGCTTAAAGGAAAAGAGTTGCTGATGTTTCCGCTGCTGATTTTGCCATTCAGGGCGAAATCGGCATCATCCGGGAGGTCCAGCTCCGCATGGCCCGAGCTTACATCAATCTCCATCGGACCTGCCAGCTTTTCCATCTTGATATGCAGTTCGCCTGAGGAAACATTCGCTTCAGCGGGTCCTGAATATTGATCAAGCTTGAGCCTGCCCGAGCTGACTTTGAAGACTCCATTCTTCGTTGTCAAAGAATCTGAAACAATCTCCCCGGACGATAGATCATAGTCCACTGAACCTGCTTCAAGCGGCCCAATCTCAATTCTTCCGGAACCTGCCTTTAGCCTCAACTCCTCCAGCTTCATCGCTGATTTCCGCGAACCTTCTCCAAAAGACAGAAAACCGGACCCTACACTGATTTGCATATTTTGATGGTAATTTTCCGGAACATAAATCTTCAGCTTTTCCTTATCGTTATTCATATTGAAAAATTGGAGCTTTGGCCCTTTTGCGTGAATCTCGAGGGTGTCACCATTCAGTTGGGCAGTTACCTTGCCCTTTCCCTCATATTCCGTCTCAACATCGTTCCTGTCTTCCGGAATAACCACCGTATGGACGCTGGATGTCTCAATCTCTATGTTCTTAATCTTATCCGTCGCCAATGCCCGGCCTTCTTCATTGCCCCAATTAAACCAGCCCAAGGAAGGTAAATTTGTAAAAGCAAGATACAATCCGGTAATCACCAAAAAAATCGTTAAAATTCCCCTCAGCATCATTTCCACTCCATTCATAATAGGATTTCGTTACTACCATCATATTCCATTTCGTGGATCCCCTCAATGCACCAAAGCATGAACATTTTCTAAGACCTGAGGCTGAATCCACACATCATTTTTATAAAAATTGGGCCGGGATGTTTAATCGAACCTGAGAAAGGTAAGAGGGGAATAGGCATTAATGCTGCCGTAATACATAATGGCTTTTATCTACATAAACGAACAGCCTATACAGGCAGGCAGCAAAGTATGAATTCATAAGAGGGAGGAATACCACCAGGATGACAAAGGAAAATCGTATTAATGAGTCCAGCAAGGACAAGCAGCTGGAGCAGTTTCGCGTGGACAGTTCAGGTGAAAAGATGACGACGAATCAAGGAGTGCGTGTATCGGAGGATGAGCATTCCTTAAAAGCGGGCGAGCGCGGTCCGACCATCATGGAGGATTTCCATTTCAGGGAAAAGATGACCCATTTCGACCATGAACGGATCCCCGAAAGAGTCGTGCATGCCAGAGGGTTCGGCGCACATGGTTATTTTCAAGTGTATGAGTCAATGGCCCATCTGACAAAAGCAAAGTTCCTTCAGGACCCCAATGTGAAAACACCGGTTTTCGTCCGGTTCTCAACTGTGGCCGGGTCGCGTGGTTCTGCTGAAACTGTGAGAGATGTAAGAGGCTTTGCGACCAAGTTTTATACAGAAGAAGGAGTCTATGACCTTGTTGGCAATAACATTCCCGTGTTCTTTATCCAGGATGCCATAAAGTTTCCTGATCTTGTTCATTCGTTTAAGCCCGAACCTCATAACGAGATGCCGCAGGCTTCCAATGCCCATGATACATTCTGGGATTTTGTCGCCAACAATACAGAAGCAGCTCATACGGTGATTTGGGCAATGTCCGACCGCGGCATTCCGCGCAGCTTCAGAATGATGGAAGGATTTGGCGTCCATACTTTCAGGCTCGTAAACGAACAGGGCATTTCCCACTTTGTAAAATTCCATTGGAAGCCAGTGCTTGGCGTCCATTCACTTGTATGGGATGAAGCCCAGAAAATTGCCGGAAAAGACCCCGACTTCAACCGCCGTGACCTTTATGAAGCGATTGAAATGGGCAATTATCCTGAATATGAACTCGGCATTCAGGTGATTAAGGAAGAAGAGGAATTCAGCTTTGACTTTGATATTCTTGACCCGACCAAACTTTGGCCTGAAGAAATCATTCCGGTCCATAAAATTGGAAAAATGACGTTGAACCGTAATGTGGATAACGTATTTGCCGAAACCGAGCAGGCGGCTTTCCACCCTGGCCACGTCGTGCCTGGAATCGACTTTTCGAACGACCCTCTCCTGCAGGGCCGGCTCTTTTCCTATACAGACACACAATTGATCCGTCTCGGCGGCCCGAATTTCCACCAGATACCGATCAACCGCAGTGTGGCTCCTGTGCATAACAACCAGCGTGACGGCTACAACCAAATGGCTATCCACAAAGGACAGGTCAGCTACCATAAAAACTCGCTGGCTGGAAACACGCCTTCACCAGCGACCAAGGAAGAAGGCGGATACGAGCACTACCAGGAAAAAGTCGAAGGGCGCAAGGTCCGCAGCCGCAGCGACAGCTTCAAGGACCACTACAGCCAGCCGAAATTGTTCTGGAACAGCATGTCCGAACCTGAAAAACAGCATATTATCAACGCTTTCCGTTTTGAGCTTGGCAAATGCAAGAGCAGTGATGTCCGCCAGCAGGTTGTCAACATGTTCAGCAATGTCGACCGCTATCTTGCAGAGCAGATCGGAGCGGGTCTTGGGCTGGAAGTCCAGACTGATCATATGGGCGCTGATGTGACAATGTCTTCCCCGGCATTGAGCCAGGAGAATACGGTCAAGACAGCCTTTTCCAGGAAAGTCGCGATTCTCGCCGACAATGGGTTTTCCGGCAAGGAACTGAATCACCTGCTTATGGCTTTTAAGGAAAAAGGTGTACAAGGAAAGATCATCAGCACAACCCATGGCATGATCAAAAGTGACAATGGAGAGGAGGTCGAAGTGTCGGACGCGTTTCTGACAACCAGTCCCTATGAATTTGATGCCGTGTTTATCGCTGGAGGCGAAGAAAGCGTGAATAAGCTTAAAATGAACAAAGATGCCTTGAACTTTATTGATGAAACGTACAAACATTACAAGGCGCTTGGAGCAGTCGGTGACGGCGTCGAGCTTTTATTGGCAGGAGGCATCCTGGCTACCGAAACGGGACCGGGTATTACAGCCAGCAGGGATAAGGATGACATCGGGAATGTGGCGGATTCCTTCATTCAGGCTGTGGCCGACCACAGGCACTGGAGCCGCAAAGTTTAATGATTAAAAAATCCTGGAGGGGCATCCTCCGGGATTTTTTCGGATGTTAAAACTTGAAAATAACTTAATACTAGATTATCATATTCAATATATTGTAATCTCAATCAATATCAATAACTACATATTGTGTTGCCTTAAGTGAAGATGCCGTCAAGGCTTAAATGGGAATCTGGTGAGAATCCAGAACTGCCCCCGCAACTGTCATTGCTGACGAAATGAGCAAACCACTGTATAACGTGCTTGAAAAAGGTGCTTATATGGGAAGGGCTCAGAGTAGGGTGAAGCATGAGTCAGGAGACCTGTCTTGCTTAAGATGTTTCAGCTTCTTCGGGGATTGGGAAGATGAAACGATGGCGACAGGAGGCAGTGCCTGGCTCTTTTGTGGAGTGCCGGGATGGTGTCTTTTGATGTTATCGTTTCATCCGCTCAATAATGGGCGGATTTTTTTATTTTTAAAAAACAGGATGTATGTACATCCCTGTGAATGTGGGAGGAATCATCATGGACACGAAGGTACAAACAAAAATCGGGCATGTTCTGGAAATCATCGGCGAGGCTGCCGGAAACCATCAACTGAACACGGAAGGAATCATTGGGCACCTGAAAAAACTGGGTTCATCCGAAAGGGAGGCCAGGCAGCAGGCCCTGTCCTACGCCCTCAATCATACGGCAATGGACCAGCCGGACTGGACATTTGTTGCCGCCCGCCTCTTTCTGGACGAACTGTATGAAAAAGCGGCGGAAAGCCGGGGCTATTCCCGGGAGCAGAAATACGGGAGTTTCTATGAACTTATTGAAAAATTGACCTCAAAGGGTATCTATTCGCCGGACCTGCTGCAAACCTATTCAAGGAAGCAGATTGAGGAGCTTGGCAGAGAAATTGAAGAAAAACGGGATCATTTATTTAATTACATAGGATTATTCCTGATGGCTGACCGCTATCTTGCGAAGGATCATGATGGCAACACTTTTGAACTGCCCCAGGAGAGGTTCATGGTGATTGCGATGACTTTGATGAGAAACGAAAAGGAGAGCATCAGGCAGAACCTTGTAAAGGAAGCGTACTGGGCGCTAAGCCATCTGTATATGACAGTGGCCACGCCGACCCTTTCGAATGCAGGCAAAAGCTTTGGGCAGCTTTCTTCCTGTTTTATTGATGCGGTGGACGACTCGCTGGATGGAATCTATTTAAACAATTGGGACATCGCCCGCCTCAGCAAGGACGGAGGAGGCATCGGCGTCTACTATGGAAAAGTGAGGGCGCTGGGCTCTGATATTAAAAAGTTCAAAGGAACCTCTTCGGGGGTAGTGCCATGGATCCGTTTGCTTAACGATACAGCTGTTTCTGTTGACCAGCTTGGTCAGCGCCAGGGTGCGGTCGCAATTTATCTGGACTTGTTCCACAAGGACATCATGAATGGTTTCCTGGATTTGAAAACTAATAATGGGGATGAGCGAAGGAAAGCCCATGATATTTTTACAGGGGTCACTGTACCTGATTTGTTCATGAAGAAGCTTGAGGAAAAGGATGGGAACGGCAGAAGCATTGGAGAATGGCATACCTTCTGTCCTCATCAGGTAAAACAAATGATGGGCTGGAAAGATGACAATGGCAATCCGCTGGGGCTTGAGGATTTTTATGATGAAAAAGACCAGAAATATTTTACCGAAAAATATGAAGAAGCAGTTAGCAACCCTCTGCTGCCCCGCAAAACCTACAGGGCAATGGATATCATGGCCCGCATTATGGTTGCCCAGCTTGAAACAGGAACGCCATACATGTTTTATCGGGATGAAGTCAACCGCCAAAATCCGAACAAGCATGTACTGGGGGAAGGCCGCACATCCATTTACTGCAGCAATCTATGTACCGAAATCGCCCAGAATATGTCCCCTACGACGATGGTTCGTGAATATGAGGATGAAGAGGGCAATATTGTGATTGTGCGGAAGCCTGGTGATTTTGTCGTCTGCAATCTATCTTCTATTAATCTTGCGAAAGCGGCGCCTGCCGGAGTGCTGGAACGGCTGATCAACGTCCAGGTACGAATGCTTGATAACGCCATTGATTTAAATACCATCAGTGTCGGCCAGGCCCGGAAGACCAATCAGAAATATCGGGCAGTAGGACTGGGAACGTTCGGATGGCATCACCTGCTCGCCCTAAGAGGCATTCATTGGGAATCGGAGGAAGCTGTCCAGTATGCAGACAAGCTCTATGAAGATATTGCTTTCCATACGATTCGTTCTTCGATGGAGCTTGCGAAGGAAAAAGGGGCCTACAGCACATTTAGCGGTTCCGAGTGGCAGACAGGCCAATATTTCGAGCGCAGGAACTATGGTTCGGATCGGTGGGTTCAATTGAAGGAAGCTGTCAGACATAATGGAATCCGGAACGGCTGGCTGATGGCGGTTGCCCCCAATTCTTCAACAGCAAAGATCGGCGGGTCCACGGATGGAATTGACCCGCTGTACGCGGTCGAATATGCGGAGGAGAAAAAGAATTTCAAATTTAAGGTGACAGCGCCAGACCTTAACCATATTACCTACAATTTCTACCGCAGGGCCCGGCATGAACTGGACCAGGTGTGGAGCATCAGGCAGAACGCAGCCCGCCAGCGCCATATCGACCAGGCTGTCTCTTTCAATCTATATGTGCGGCACGACATTAAGGCCAAGGACTTGCTCCAGCTCCACCTCGAATCCTGGAAGCAGGGCCTGAAAACGACCTATTACATCAGAAGCACATCGCAGTCGGAAATAGAGGAATGCGAAGCCTGCCATAGCTAAAATTTTTTTCAGGAGGAAGACGATGAACATCTACCAGCAACTGCCGAAGAGCAAACTTTTTTACCCAGGGCATCCCAATAAATCAACAGGCATCCTTAATGGCCGTTCCTCGGGCCTGCTTAATTGGAATGATATAGCCTACCCGCAAATGTATGACCTGTACCAGACGCTTCTTTCGAATTTTTGGAAAGCCCAGGAAATCAATATGCAGGATGATATCAAGCAATGGGATACATTAACTTCTGCCGAACAGGATGTTTTCCTCAGAGTCAATACGCAGCTGGCCTGCCTGGACAGCCTGCAGACACCGACGATGAGCCAGGTGATGGACTATGTCACCGATTCAAGCTTTAAAGCGATTTTCGCGGTCATTTCCCAGCAGGAGGCGGTTCATAATGAGTCGTATTCCTACATCCTGAGCTCGCTTGTTCCGGTACACGAGCAGAATGAGCGCTTTAACCAGGCGAAAAGCGATCCTGTTGTCCAGAAGCGGAACCAGCTGATTCTCGATGCCTATGATTCTTTCTATGAAAATCCCACTCCGGAAAATCTTTTCAGGCTGGGTGTCAATTCCATCAATTTGGAGGGGATTTATTTTTACGCCGGATTCGCCTTCTTTTATCATCTGGCCCGCCAGCAGAAAATGCTGAAAACAAGTACGATGATCAGCTATATCCAGCGGGATGAAATGCAGCATGCCTATTTTATTTCCCAGTTCATCCGGATCTTGCTTGCCGAACACCCCGAGCTAAATACGGATGAGCATATCCAGTATATATATGAACAGATACATGCTGCGGTAAAACTGGAACAGGAGTGGGCCGGGTTCATTTTTAATAAAATAGAGGGAATCGATATTTCCGAATTCGAAGGGTATGTGGAATATCTCGCCAACAAGCGGCTCCGCCAGCTCGGCTTGAAGAATCTCTATCCTGATAGAGAGAACCCTATGCCGTGGATCCATGTTTTCAGCGACGAGATGATCAATGAAACCAAGTCGGATTTCTTTGAACAAAAGTCCCGCACGTATTCAAAGGTGACGCAGGATAATGGATTCGATGAGCTGTAATGGTATAAGAGCCGGAATCGTTTATGCTTCAATTACCGGGAATACTCGGGAACTGGCAGAAATTATCGCGGAGGGGTTTCGAAACCAACAGATTGAACCTTTTTTCTGCCATGCTGGCAGCTTCCGGGAGAGTCGATTAAAGGAACTGGATCTTTTGGCCATTGTGACCTATACATGGGGAAATGGGGAAATTCCGGCTGAGATGAAGCCAGTTTATGAAGGGATTGCCAGCAGTGCTCCCAAGCAGCTGATTACCGGGGCCGCGGGAAGTGGTGACTCTTTTTACCCTGCTTATTGCGGAGCTGTGGACAAGTTCAGGGACATGCTTTTTGCCCACACTCAATTGGCGGTTACCCTAAAAGTGGAATTGATGCCGCAGGAAAGCGACAGGGAACGCTGCCAAAAATTCACCGACATCCTGGTAAACCGGTGTTTGGCATCTGCGGCAACATGAAAAACAGCTGCCTTGCTCGGGCTTCGAACGAGGCAGCTGCATAATTCAACATCAGGCATGGACACCAAGGGCAATTTTTGCAAATCTGGACATCCGGTCTTTTGACCAGGCCGGGCTCCAGGCGATGTTGATTTTAATATCTCTTAATTCTTTTATATTGGCAGACAGTTTCATATGGGCATCCGACATGATTTGCGGGGCAAGCGGGCAGCCCATTGAGGTCATCGTCATATTGATGGTAGCGTTGTTTTCCTCATCAAGCAGGATATCGTAAACCAACCCGAGGTTGACAATATCAATGCCCAGTTCGGGATCTATGACATCTTCAAGCACTTCATACATTTTGTCGATCAGCTCTTGTTTCATTGTTCCTGCACCTCATTCATTTGGATAGTATCCGCTTTTCACCTTGTATAGCCTGGATTGGATCGATATTTTGGGTGAATTCGAGCGTACCAACATACTTGCCAGTTTCATCACGGACGGCAAAATAGCGGATATAGACATATTTATCGCGAAACTTAATATAGAAATCCTCCACATCTTTTACGCCGGCTTTAAAATCGCGGAGCAGGTCCTCGACGACATGGACGCTTTTAGGAGGATGGCAGTTTTGAACGGTCCGTCCAATCACTGCTTTTGTGCGGTGGAAAATGCGTTCTTTGCCATGAGAGAAGTAGCGGACCACGTCATCCTCGTCAATAAAAGTGATATCCACCGGAAGATGGTTGAGCATCAGCTCCAATTGTTTCAATGACAGGAGGCCGGTTTCCATTTTGACTAAACCATCTGACATGGCGGCAGCCTTCATCTCGGCCCGCTCAGGTTTCCAGACACCAGCCGGTGCAGCCAGGCAGTAGCCGATATCCTCGCCATCGTGGGCAATTTTGATCCATTCATCCTCCGTCAATGTTTGCAGGGCCATGGGGAAGAGGATGTTTTCCTCTTTGTAAATCATTTCACTTGTTTCGCGAATCACAAAATAAACGGCGGCGTGTACGGCTTTTTTGTCTCCATTGTAGTGGGCCAGCTTTTCCTTGGCGCCTTTTATCGCTGCGCGGATGCCGTCATCCACCCCCCACATCACCTGGGTCGGGCCGTAGATTCCGTATTTCTCCAGGTAAGGGAACAGCAGGTTCTCCTTGCGGGTATAGTGCTTGTCTACATCAGCAAGCAGGTTCAAGTCCTCAATCAGCTTGATTCGATTTTCTTCGCTGTCTTCTTTTTCAAAACGCTCCAGGTGCAGCTGCATTTTAAAGTTTAGCAGCTTGTCAATCTCCCTATTTTCAAGCTTGAAGGTATGAATAGGGTGGCCGGGCTGTTCTTCGGGCTTTCCCAATTGATGAATTTCTTCAATGGAGCCTTTGAAGACGGCGGCATGAACCGAGCAGAGCCGCTGGACTTCGGATACGGGGATGCCCTCTTCCTCCATTAAAGTTTGTTCAAGCTGGGAAATTTCCGCCACGGATATTTGGCCGACGGCATTTTCAAACTGGGCTTTCACATCATCGACACTTTTTCCGTTGTGCAAATCCTTGATGATTTGCTTCAGCATTGCCTGGCGTTCTGATTTGCTCTCAATTTCTGATTCACGGTTATTAATGATTTCGCTCATGTTCATTCTCCTTTTAAAAATGATGGAAATATGTGAAAGAATGGTCATATAGTCACGATGTAGATAGTAATTAAAGGTGATAACTGTTCTCATTCACAATGTACCATATCTCCAGAATCAGGTTTGTGATGCATATCACTTGAATAAAAAAAGATGCTGGCTCCCTTTATCGGGAAGCCAGCATCCTGTTTTATTCATTATTAAGAAGCTTTTGCCTTCAATTCATCCAATTGTGCTGCGGGAACCAATTTGTTCAGCAGGATTCCGGCAACGGCTCCTGTGAGAGCCGGGACAACCCACTCAAGGCCCGATGATGAAAAAGGAAGGGCAGTACGCAGTGTTTCAATTGGTCCAAGGCTGAGTCCAAAAGCGTTCAGGCCGCCGATCACCGCAAAGATTCCGGTAAACAGCATGGTACTGGCATAGACCATCCTGGCTCCCTTGAAGTACTTGTCAAAGAAGGTGAGGGTGACCAGCACGATGGTCAGCGGATAGGCTGTTACCAGGAATGGCACGGAAACCTTGAGAATCTGGCTCAGCCCCATGTTTGACAAAGTAAATCCAATTAAAGCGACCATCAAAACCATCATTTTGTAGCTGGCCTTTGGAATCAGGTCCGAGAAATATTGACCGCAGGCTGATGTTAGCCCGACTACTGTAGTGAAGCAGGCCAGTGTAAAAATGACTCCGAGCAGCAATGGTCCGCTTTGGCCAAATACATGGGCTGCTGCCCCTGCAAGAATCTGGGTCCCATTTTCGAACTCTCCATTGGCCGCCATTTTAGCGCCTACCGCTCCGAGGGAGACATAAACCATTGCAAGCAAAGAGCCTGCGACAAGGGCCGCCTTGAGCATATAGCTGGTCATTTGTGTTTCGCTGCGTACTCCGCGCTGCTTGACTGCAGTCAGGATGACAATTCCGAAGGCAAGTGCCGCAAGGGCATCCATCGTATTATAGCCTTCAAGGAAGCCTTTGAAGAACGCGCCGGACTCATAGCCGCCAGCCGGAGCCTGGAAGTTTCCATCCAATTTCACAAAGCCTAGTACACAAAGGGCAACCATGGACACAAGCAAGGTCGGCGTCATGTAACGGCCTAAATATTTTTCGAGATTGGCAGGATTCAAGCTTACAAAGTAAACAAGTAAAAAGAATACAGCGGAATAGACCAGCAATAAAACAGGATTGGATGAGCCGGTGAAGGGTACAACCCCCATTTCAAACGCAACATTGGCATTTCTCGGAATGGCCAGGAACGGGCCAATCGACAAATAGACAATCACCATGAAAACGGTGCTGAATACAGGGTGAACTCGGTTGCCGATTGCCTGGATGCCGCCTTTGACACGGGCGATGGCAAAAAGGACGGCGAAGGGAAGGCCTACGGCTGTCAGGACAAAGCCGGTCATCGCCAGCCAGTAGGAAGTCCCCGACATTGCTCCCAGGAAAGGAGGGAAAATAAGATTACCCGCCCCAAAAAACATTGAAAATAGCATCAATCCGATAAACAAACTGTCAAACTTTCGCAAAATAATCTCTCCTTTTTTTGAAAATAAAAAAACTCGTCCCCAAAACAGGGACGAGTTTGAACTCGCGTTACCACCCTCATTCCGCAGCATCAAAAAAACTGCGGCACTTAGTCAACGTACCAACATACGTGTTCCACGTGTAACGGAGGAAAGGCCGTCAAAGCTTACTGTATTTTCAGCTTTGCATCTCGGAGGGGATTTTCGGGCAGCGCTGAACGCCAGCTTGCACCTAATGCTGGCTCTCTGTGGAACAGGGTTCTGCCTTACTCTTCTCGTCATCGACTTTATTATTTAAAAATAATTTATCAGAGGTTGAATACTATGTCAATATATTTCGATATTTCACAAGGGGTCAGGCACCCTTTGCTGCTTCACCGCACCGGGGGTCAGGCACGCGGTGTTGGGCACGCGGTGTTGGAGCGCTGTTGCACTGTGCGAAAGTATTTCTTTTTTTTGTTAGCGGAGTCTGGCGATGTGGGTGTAGATTTCATGGAGGTTCTGGTAGCCGGCTTTCTGGGCTTTTTTAAGATAATGCGACCAAAGCTCGGCGGTCATCAAGGCATCGCCGAGGGCGTGGTGGCGATTGTGGATAGCAATGCCGCATGATATGCAAAGCTCTTCGAGGGGCTGGGATCTGCAGTCGGGATCAAACAGCCTGGTTAAAAAGGAAGTGTCGATAATCCGGTGCTGAAACCGTGTCCTGGTCAAGTTCCAGGTCATGTTCTGCATAAAGGTTTTCTCATGTCGGGCATGGTGGGCGACAAGGATGCTGCCGGAAACGAACGTAAAAAACTTCATCAGGACATCAGCTCCATCAGGGGCTCGAGTCAACTCGTCATCACTGATTTTGGTCAGCTCCGCTATTTCCGGGGGCAAAGGTGCTGTTGTGCGTACGAGCGAGTGGAAGGTCTCTTGTTCCAGGATTTCGCTGCCGCGCATTTTTACGCCCCCGATTGAAATGACTTTGTCACCCTTATTCGGGAAAAAGCCGGTGGTCTCAATGTCAAAAACAACCGCTTCCAGTTCGTCCAGCGGGCAGGTGAGATCATCGTTCTTTCGCATTTCTTTTTCCAGCTGCCGCAAAAAAGAAATGCTCTGTGCATTCTGCTGTCCTTGCAAGCCTGCAAGCACATTCGAACTCAGTTTGCTCCCTTTGCTCCTGAAAAACTGGATAAAATCACTCATGCCCATGCAAATCTTCCCTTTCAACCAATTTCCGCGCTGTTTCATGAAGGGTAAGCCCGTTTCTCAAAGCCTCTTTTAACTGCCGCTTTTCTTGTCTGGACAAGTTTTCAACCTGGAGATAATGGCCCGAATCGTAATCTCTTTGAACCCCATAGGCAAGGCGCAGGCTTAGGAGGTGGGAGAAATTTTGGGCGAAAATGCTGCGTTCCCCGGGGGAGATCACCGAATTGGGCAGTTTTTCAAGCCTTCCCCTTGTGCCGGTGTCCATAATAAAATGGCGGATGGCAAGAAGCCGGGCTGCATTGACATAAGGAAACAGCCCGGTATCTTTCAAATTGAGCATCCCGGAATAGGGGCCATGTGTTTCTGTGAGCAGCTGTCCCATGATGCCGATGCCCTTTTTAATATGCAAGGTATTTTGAAGGAGCCGCGGCAGCAGGGTTTCTCTGTGAATCCATTCATAGGTATCACCCTTCAAGCTTTTAAGGATGCTGCCTTCGCCGTATAGAGGCCGGCAGTCGATGAATGTCAGCAGGTGGCGGATGGTTGCCCATGATGATTCCCGTCCCCATTGCGTTATTTGCGCTTGCCAGTCTTCATGGGATTTGCACCATAAGGGGTTGTTTGCCATCACCTTGCCTTCGCACCTTTTGTAGCCTGTTTGAAAAAGCCCTTCCGATATCTCTTCACCCAGACCTAAAAAATACTCATTTTCCCCGCCGTTTTCATAGATAATTCCATGATCCTGGTCGCTCCATGTCCCTTGCTCCTGGCGGCCTGCGCTCCCCATCACAAAAAAACAGAAGGGTGAAGGAGGAGGGCCGGCTTTATGCATGAAAAAATCGACAGCAGCAAGAATGGTCTCTTTTATGATTTGGTCATGCAGGGAATTAAGGTCATGGATTGTTGACCGGGCCCGGGGAAGTTCTGCATCACGAAACGCCTTTATTTGGTCATAGCTCTTGCTGTCCAGCATTCTGCCCTCACCCCTTCCCATTTTAAATGGCAGTTCCCCTTGAACATCAGGTCCAAGGGGAGACTTGTTTTTGCATTGGTTTTAACCAGGCTAGGCATTGAGCGGCCTGCTTTCGGCGGGTAGCTTAGTGCAGGATGAAGCATCTGTGCTGCTGGAAGTCTCCGAGTGCAGCAGTTCCGGATAGCCGTAAGTTCCATGCTCGCTCATATCAAGGCCCATGATTTCTTCTTCTTCGCTGACCCTCAAGCCGTTCATGGAAGTCTTCATGATGGCTAAGACAGCGTAGGATACGATGAAGGCAAACGCGCCACAGGCCACAACTCCAAGAGCCTGAATACCCAGCTGTTCGAGGCCGCCGCCGTAGAACAGTCCCGGCTTGCCGACTGTAGCAAGTTCAGGAGTCGCGAAAAAGCCGGTGGACAATGTTCCCCAAACCCCTGCAGCACCATGGACGGAAAGAGCATAAATAGGATCATCGATTTTGCGTTTTTCAAAGAAAGAGATGCTATAGAAAACGAGGAAGCCGGCAATCAGTCCGATGACAACGGATGCCCATGGAGCAACAAAGGCGCAGGAGGCGGTGATCGCAACAAGGCCGGCAAGCGCTCCGTTCAGCATCATCGAAACATCGGCTTTTCCAAGGACGACCCAGGAAATGACCATGGCTGCCATCGTTCCTGCGGCGGCTGCCAGGTTTGTGTTCAAAGCGACAAATCCAAAAAAACCTTCGTCAACCGCAATCGTGCTGCCTGCGTTGAAACCAAACCATCCGACCCATAAAAGCAGGACGCTAAGGGCAGTATAAACCTGGTTATGCCCATAGAGGTTGTTGGCTGAACCATCTTTGTTGAATTTGCCAATCCGCGGCTTTAAGAGGATGGTGGCGGCGAGGGCGGCCATTGCACCGGTCAAGTGGACAACCGTGGATCCGGCGAAATCCTGCTTGCCGTGCTCTGCCAGCCAGCCGCCGCCCCAAATCCAGTGGGCAATAGGGGGATATACAAGAGTGGCGAATAAAACAGAGAATACCAGATAGACAGACATTTTTGCTCTTTCGGCAAAACCGCCAAATGCAATGGTGATGGAAATGCCGGCAAAAGCCGTTTGGAATAAGAAGAAAACGGCTCCTGAAAGGCCCAGCCCTTCAATGTCATATCCTGAATAGAAAAAGTCCGATAAACCGATAAGTGAGTTCCCTTCGCCAAAGATAAAACCGTAGCCGACGGCCCAAAAGACGATGGAGGAAATGCCAAAGGTCAGAATCGTTTTGCCTGCAATATGTCCTGCATTCTTCATTCTGGTGGAACCAGTCTCCAGGAGGATAAAGCCCCCGATCATCAGAATAACTAAGACTGCAGATACCATAACCCAAAGGCTGTTCAGTAAAAAGGTCGTATCCATAATTTCTCCCCTTCCGGTAATTTATTGTAGTGGCTTTCTGTAACTGTATTTTCGCACCGATTTAATCGGGTTTCTACAGTTGTGTAAGAAAACCTTACACATAAAATAACGTGGGTAAGGGGGTTACCGTTTTGGTATGCCAAATTGGGCGTTTAATTGGCCCTGAATCATTTTGTGGTGTGTTTTTTTATCCATTGCCTTCTTTTCCCTGATCATTTCCTGCCTGATTTCGTAAGTTTGCACCCCATCTTCAATTTTATTGGCGATTTCCATAAGCAGTTCAATGTCGGAAAAGGAGTATTTTCTGCTGCCTCCCGGAGTTCGATCGGGAAATATCAGTTTTCTTTCCTCGTAATAGCGTATCTGCCTTTCGGACAACCCAGTCAGTTCACGGACAATGCCTATGGTAATGACCTTTTTATCTTTATAAGAAGATTCTGCTGCCGCCAAGTTTGCTCACCTCATTTTTGATTTTGAATTTTCTTATTATTATATGTTATATTACCTAACATGACTATAAAAAGTTAAATGTGCTGTTAATGGACTTGGAATTAAAATTGGCTTTCCGATCCTTCTCAACAAGATAAAAAGCTCGAAATCCAGCCTGTTGGCTGACCCTGTTGTTAAATTAGGTTGAGCCATCAGGCGGGGGTGTCACTTAGCCTTTTTTTCCATTTTCCAGACTTCCTGGAGTTCCGTAAGGGATAGCTTGCTGAGTTCGGCTGAGGAATGGAGGGCAGGAAACTGACTTGAAATTTTGAGAATATAATGCCGTCTGGCCTTCTCAAGCGCCTCCCGCAAGATGTTTGCCATACGTCTTCACCTCCCTTTCGAAGAAATTATTCTGTACGGGCCGTAAAAACTCGGGGGCTCTGCGGCCGAGGGCAGAGAGCAACTCTTCATACAATTCGTTCCGCAGCAAATCAAGCTGTATGATTTTTTGGGCTAGCTGAAATTCCGTTTCGTTTTTCATATTGACCACCTTCCGGATAAAAGTTTTATTTTAGCAGCGCCAATAGGGTGTTTTTTTTAGATTAGGGGATTTGGAAGGTGATGTCAGCAGTGATGTCATGTATTCTAACGGGGTATTTTCAGGAAAGGAAAAAGCCCCTGCTCAGGTGGGAACAGGGGCTTTGGAAAGTGGATTATATAACATAAAAATAGACGCTTGAAAAATGGGCAAGGCTGCCGAGCAAAATAAAGATGTGGAAGATTTCATGATATCCAAGGTGCCGGGACTTCATGAATTCCGGCTTGAAGCCGTAAATGAACCCGCCAATCGTATAAAGGATACCGCCGCTTACCAAAAGAACCATTCCACCTGCCGGAAGATTCGCCGACAGAGGGGATGAGGCCAAAATGATCAGCCAGCCCATTGCGATGTAGAGGCCTGTGGAAAGCCACCTCGGAGAGCGGAACCACACCAGTTTAAAAACAACACCCAGCACGGCTGCAAGCATGACAATGCTAAAGAGTATCCATCCAGTGACACCATTAAGGGTAATCAGGCAAAAAGGCGCATACGTTCCTGCAATCAGGATGTATATCATGGAGTGGTCAATCCGCCGCAAAAAATGAATGACCTTTTTCTTCGCGATGACCATGTGGTAGGCAGCAGAAGCACTGTACAGCAGGATCATGCTGATGCCGAAAATGATAACGGCGCTGATGGCTAACGGCGACGCCGAGTTTCCTGATGCTTTGATCACCATTGCCAGCAGTCCGATAAAAGCAAGGACAGCTCCGGCGAGGTGGGTGAATCCATTAATAGGCTCTCTGATATACTGGTTCATTATTAGGCCTCCTAAACTCTTATAAGTAGTTTTCGTTACTACATGTTATTATATCGGCATTACCTTATATAGTCAACGTTTACCTTCCGCGGATTTCAAGCTATAATAAAATGTACATAACTATTGATAAAAGCGAGGCGGACAATGGAAAAGGTAAATGAGCTGGCGGAAGCGTTGGAGTTGGATAGGAATATTCGCCTTGAGGACATTCCTGGCATCGATTTATATATGGACCAGGTCATTCAGCTGTTTGAGAATACATTCAGCGGTTCGACGCGGGGTGAAGACGGAAAAGTCCTGACCAAAACAATGATCAATAACTATGCGAAGGGAAAATTGTTTTTCCCTGTGAAAAACAAGAAGTACTCGAAGGAACATATTATCCTTATTTCCCTGATTTATCAGCTGAAAGGAGCTTTGTCGATTGGCGATATAAAGACAGTCCTTGACGAAGTCAGTGAAAAGACATCACAGGGGGAACTCGACCTCGAAACGTTTTATTCAGGCTACCTGGATTTATACGATAAAAATAATGACAAGTTTAAAAAGGATATTATCGAAAGGGCAGAAGAGGCAGGCGCAGAAATGGCCAAGTTAGGCGGGCAAGGCACAGACACACTCGAAAAAGCCCTGCTAGCAGCCTCGCTCGTAAACATCAGCAACACCTACCGCAAAGCAGCCCAGCACCTCATCGACACCCTAAAGCCCTAAAGCGTGCCTGACCCCCGGTGCGGTGCTGCGGCAAAGCGATGACGGGTGCCTGACCCGCGGTGCGGTGATGTGCTAAAGGGTGCCTGACCCTGAAAGGAGATATGTGGATGTATTTGACGATTAAGGAAGCGGCGGAATATTTGTCGATGCCGGAGAATGCGGTTGAAAGCCTGGTAAGGCAGAGGAAGATTCGGGCCGTATTCGACGGTGAACAGTACCTGGTTTACAAGGAGCAATTTGCGACCCATCTGAACCAGGTGGAAAAGTACCGAAAACTGGTGGAAGAGGTGCTCAGCGAGCCCCTTCCTGAAGACATCGATATTAAAGATGAAGATTAACCGCACGTCTGTGCAAATGAAAAGGTCCAGCCTCCCGTAATAAGGAGCTGGACCTTTTTCAATCAAATATTACTGTCGGCGGCTTCGAAAACCTCCCCCGCTTCTAAGCGGAATATATATGCCGGGTGCTTGCCGGGGGAATCCTGTGTTTCCCGCTGACAGGCAGCTGGACCAGCACTTCTGTACCTTTCTGGGCCTCGCTGTTGAATGAGATTGTCCCGTGATGGGATTGGACAATCTTGAATGAAACGGTCAGCCCAAGGCCTGTTCCTTTTTCCTTTGAAGAATAGAACGGTTCGCCGAGCCTCTTCATCATTTCCTCCGAAATCCCGCAGCCGCTGTCTTTTACAGAGATGGATATGCTGCCATTGGTATTCATGGCAATGGAAATCACAACGGAATCCCCGCTCTTGGAAGCTTCGATGGCATTTTTAATCAGGTTGATGAACAGCTGTTTCAACTGGTTTGGCTCACATTCAATTTCCAGGCATTCCTCTAAAGGCTGGAATTCAATCTGGACATTGTACAGGCTGGCTTCTGTTTTCAGCAGGGAAATGACATCATTAAGAATCCCGCGGATATCGGTCTTTGTGTATTTAACCTGCTGCGGCTTTGCCAGCAGGAGAAGCTCGCTGACTATATGGTTGATCCGGTTCAGCTCGTCCAGCATGATCTGATAATAGCCAAGATGCTTTTCGTCTTCCATCTGCAGCAGCTGGACAAATCCTTTCAGGGAAGTAAGCGGATTGCGGATTTCGTGGGCGACGCTCGCCGAAAGCTCGCCCACAACAGAGAGCTTTTCCGTTCTCCTGAGCCTCTCCTCGGTTTCCCTGACCGTCGTGATATCTTTTGCGTAGCCGATGACCCCGGCGATTTCACCATTGATTATCATTGGCACTGATACACAATAGAGCCTGATAGGGTGGCCGTTTTTATGGTGAGCCATGAACTCGTAGCTTTTTGGATGTTTATCGGTTATTACGGCAGAGAGGCAGTCATAGGCATCCTGCCTGGCTTCTTTGGGAAGAATGCTTTTAAGCGGTTTGCCGATTGCATGCTCCGTCATGTAGCCTGTTATGGAAGAAAATTGCGGATTCAAGTTCGTGATGATTCCATCCAGGTCGAGCATATAAACAATATCGGGATTATAGTCGAATAATGATTTGTATCGCTGCTCGCTTTCCTCAAGGAGTTTTTTTACCCGCCTTTTCTCGGTGACATCCCTTCCGATCACCACGAGTCCTTTTCTGCTTCCATCGGAATGGAAGAGAGGCACTTTAATAGTATCGAATGTTCTGGAGGTTCCATCCGGAGCAGGAAGTATTTCTTCGACATGGCTGACGGTTCCCTGTCGCCATGTCTCTTCATCGGAAACCTCGCAATACCTGAGTGCATCCCCGTAAAATTCCGAGTACTTCGCAAGCTCTGAATCCTTTTTGCCGCGATAGTCAACTCCCTCCAGCTGGAATAGTTTCAGGCCATATTCATTCGCTTCTTGCCAGCGTCCTTGCCCGTCTTTAAAATTCACAAAGTCCACCATCGCATTGATCAAGGTGGACAGCCTTTTTTCCTCCTGTTTGGCAGTGCTCAGCTCTTCCGATTTTGAAACGAAAAAGTAAAAGAAGCAGCCAGTGACGATGACATAAAAAATTTCTTTAGCCTGCTCAAGCTGCTTGGCCAGCGATTCAGGGCTAAAAGCTTCGATAAGGAAGTTCGTCCCGAAAATCCAGGCTATGCTTGTGGCCACATATATGATTAAAAGCTTCTTTTTATTCATGGTTTTCGCCGTCTCCTGTATTTCAATATTGGTCCAATACGCGGTAAAACAGGCGACTGGCATGGCCTGCGCCTGTTTTTCATTTTAACCCGTAGTGAGGGGATGGGCAAGGTGTTATGAAGAAATTGGAAAAGAAGGATTCCTGGGCTGCTGCCAATAGAAATAGGATTCCTTCAAAAAAAAAGTAGTTTATTGAATTTTCACTAATTAATATTTAAACAGAATAGTATTCTAAAAAAGTAATAAAATGGAGTTTTTTTAGATGGATTATTGCATATAAATCCAATGCAGGATATAATAAACCAATGAAAGAATTTAAAGAATATTTCCAAAGAGTTTAAACAGATAATGTTATTTACATGAAAGAAGTTAAGGGGGAGAACTAGTGAAAAAGAACAAGATGTTAGGGTGGAGCCTATTATTGGTGCTAACCATGTTCCTTGCTGCCTGCGGGTCCTCTTCGCAGGAGGAGGCTAACGAGGGAAGCGGCAGCGCTGAGGAGACTGAAGCGAAGAAAACATTGAGAATCGTGACAGACGCTGCCTATGCGCCAATGGAATATCAGGATAAGGGTGAAGTTGTTGGGTTTGATATTGATTTCATCAAGGCCGTAGCCAAGGAAGCTKGCTATGAAGTAAATGTCGAACATGTTGGCTGGGATCCAATTTTCGTTGAAATTGAGAGCAAACGGGCTGATTTGGCTGTTTCTTCCATTACAATCAATGATGACCGCAAGCAGTCCTATGACTTCTCCCATCCTTATTTTCAATCCACCAACAAAATCCTCGTTCCTGAGGGCAGCGATATTAAAAGTGCCGAGGACTTGAAGGGGAAGAAAGTTGCCGTCCAAAATGGAACCACCGGCCAGGCGGCAATGGATGCCTTGTTAGGCAAGAACAGTCCGGATATCAAGAAGTTTGAAGACAATAACCTCGCAATCATGGAAATGGAAAGCGGCGGTGCGGCAGCAGTCGTGGCCGACAATATGGTCGTCGAGGAATATGCGAAGAACAATCCGGATAAAAACCTGACCGTCATTGAAGACTCCGCTTTCGATTCCGAGTTTTACGGCGTGCTCTTTCCAAAAGGAAGCGAGCTTGTTGGCGAATTCAATGACGCCATCAATGCTGTGCTTGAAAATGGAACATACACAGAAATTTATGAAAAATGGTTTGGCAATGAACCAAATATTGATATATTGAAGGAACAGCAATAATGCTATACGGAATTGCGTAACTGAATCAGTGGTTACGCAATTTTTATCTTATTATTTGTCGGCCCGGGCTGGAATCAATGATGATTCGCTCGCGTTATGCTTTTAGGAGGATTATCGATGGACTTTCGATTTGATATCATCGCGGAATATGCACCTTTCCTGCTCAAGGGAACACTGCTGACGATTGGCCTCTCCCTTGCCGGAATCCTGATTGGAACGGTGCTTGGGCTGTTGATCGGCCTTGGTAAAATGGTGAACAACAAGCTGATTGCTCTGCCTTTTTCCMTTTATATAACTTTTTTCCGCGGAACACCGCTTTTTGTGCAAATTTTATTGATTCACTTTGGTGTGGTCCCGGCGTTTTTGGGACATACCAATGCGATTGCCGCTGCCATACTGGCCCTTTCCTTAAACGCGGCCGCCTATATCGCCGAAATTTTCAGGGCCGGAATCCAATCCATCGACCGGGGACAGATGGAAGCGGCAAGGTCGCTCGGTATGACCCATGGACAAGCCATGAGGCATGTGATCCTTCCCCAGGCGTTTAAGCGGATGATTCCGCCGCTGGGGAATGAATTCATTGTCCTGATTAAGGAATCATCCCTTGCAGCAGTTATCACGGCCCCGGAAATCATGTACTGGGGGCGGGCCATGGCAGGACAGTATTACAAGGTATGGGAGCCATACCTTACTGCGGCACTTATTTACCTGATCTTGACCATTTCCCTAAGCTTTATTTTAAGTCGCCTTGAAAGAAGGTTGAAAACAGAATGATAAAAATCCAGAATCTGAAGAAATCGTTTGGGACCAACGAAGTATTGAAAGATATCAATCTTACCATCAAGCCTCAAGAGGTGGTGGTAGTGATCGGGCCATCAGGCTCCGGGAAATCCACCTTGCTAAGATGCATCAACCTGCTAGAGTCGATCACTGGCGGCCATATTTATATAGAAGGAAAAGACATTACCGATAAAAAGAATAACCTGAACAAAATGCGGGAAGACGTCGGCATGGTCTTTCAGCAGTTCAATCTCTTCCCGCATAAAACAGTCATTGAAAACATCATGCTAGCTCCTGTCAAGGTTAGGAATGTACCGGCAGCAACGGCTCGGGCAAGAGGCATGGAACTTCTTCGCAAAGTTGGGCTCGAGGAAAAGGCGGAGGCCTATCCGAGTTCCCTGTCGGGGGGACAGAAGCAGCGTGTGGCCATTGCCAGAGCGCTGGCGATGGAACCGAAAATCATGCTGTTTGATGAACCAACTTCCGCTCTTGACCCTGAAGTGGTCGGCGAGGTGCTTGAGGTTATGAAACAGCTTGCCAAGGAAGGAATGACAATGGTGGTCGTCACCCATGAGATGGGCTTCGCGCGTGAAGTCGGCGACAGGGTCATCTTTATGGACGGCGGCTATATCGTCGAAGAAAACGAACCAATACCGCTATTCGAAAACCCGCAGCAGGAAAGAACCCAAGCCTTCCTCAGCAAAGTCCTTTAATCCATTAAAGGGTGCCTGACCCCCGGCGCTTTAACGCGCCAGAGGGTCAGGCTTTTTTTGCGGAAAGATTTGGTTTTTGTGAATTTTTATTTATTGCATTGCATATTAATTCAACTCTGTATATAATAGGTTCATGATTAATAGATTAGATTATTTATGTAAACAAAGAAGAGACAGGGGGAGAAACAAATGAAAAAGAGTTTAATCGGAATGTGGTGCCTTGTTTTAGCTGCAGCAATGTTCTTGGCGGCCTGCGGTTCGGCATCGGAGGAAACAAGCGGAAACGGCGGGCAGGAAACAGCGGAAGATAAGAAAACTCTTCGCGTGGTGACGAATGCAGCCTATGCTCCAATGGAATACCTTGATAAAGGGGAAGTTGTCGGATTTGATATTGATTTAATCAAAGCGGTCGCGGAGGAAGCAGGCTATGAGGTGAATGTTGAACACCTGGGCTGGGATCCTATATTCGTAGAAACAGAGAGCAAGCGTGCCGACCTGGCAATTGCAGCGATAACCATCAATGATGACCGCAAGCAGACCTATGATTTCTCAGTTCCGTATTTCCAGTCTACCAATAAGATCCTGGTACCTGAAAACAGCGAGATTTCATCTGCTGAAGACCTGAAGGGGAAGAAAGTTGCCGTCCAGAACGGAACGACCGGACAGGCAGCGATGGATGCACTGCTTGGAAAAAACCATTCTGACATCAAAAAGTTTGAAGATAACAACCTCGCTATCATGGAAATGGAAAGCGGAGGTGCCGATGCAGTTGTTGCCGACAATGTGGTTGTTGAGGAATACGCAAAGAACAACCCGGACAAAAAGCAGAAAGTAGTGGAGGATGGAACATTTGATTCCGAATTCTATGGAATCCTATTCCCTAAAGGAAGCGAATTGACAGAGGAATTCAATAAGGCCCTGAATACGTTATTTGATAATGGTACTTATACCGAAATCTACCAGGAATGGTTTGGCATCGAGCCGAATGTTGACTTCCTTAAAGAACAGCAGCAGTAATCCTTTAGTAAACGAAAGGGTGCCTGACCCCCGGCGCTTTACAGCGCCAAAGGGGGTCAGGCACCCTTTTTGCTTATAATTTAAACGAACTCTTCAAGGATACGATCTGGTTGAAGACCAGTTTTTCTTGTGTGGTGTGCTTTGGATCGACATTGAAGTAGCCGTGGCGGAAGAACTGGAATTTATCCTGTGCCTTGGCTTCCTTCATATTCGGCTCAATAAATCCTTCAAGGACCTCTAGAGATTTTTCGTTCACATGGTCAAGGAATGATTTTTCTTCTCCTTCGAGATCTTCCGCCTCTTCCTCTTCAAGGATGAGAGGCTCGTAAAGGCGGAATTCTGCCGGAAGGGCATGTGTGGCGTCCACCCAGTGGAGCGTTCCCTTGACCTTGCGGCCGGTAAAACCGGAGCCGCTTTTGGTTTCCGGATCATATGTGCAGCGGAGCTCAACGACATTGCCTTCGTCATCCTTGATGACTTCTTCACATTTGATGAAATACGCGTGCTTCAGGCGCACTTCATTTCCAGGGAAGAGGCGGAAATATTTTTTCGGAGGATTCTCCATGAAATCATCCTGCTCGATATAAATTTCGCGGGAAAATGGGATTTTGCGCATCCCCATTTCCGGATTCTCCGGGTTGATTTCGGCATCAAGCCACTCAACTTCGCCTTCCGGATAGTTGGTGATGACCACTTTCAACGGCCGCAGCACGCCCATCGTCCTTGGGGCTTTCAGCTTAAGGTCTTCGCGCACAAAGTGCTCAAGCATCTGGGCATCCACTGTGGAAAAGCCTTTTGACACGCCGGCTGCAGCCACGAATTCACGAATGGCTTCAGGGGTATAGCCTCTTCTTCTCAAGCCGGAAACCGTTGGCAGGCGGGGGTCATCCCAGCCATCAACATATCCTTCCTCAACAAGCTGCTTTAATTTCCGTTTGCTCATGACGGTATTGGTGATATTCAAGCGGCCAAACTCGATCTGCCGCGGAACGGACGGCATTTCGCATTCCGCAACCACCCAGTCGTAGAGCGGGCGCTGGTCCTCGAATTCGGTTGTGCAAAGGGAATGGGTAACACCTTCAATGGCATCCTCAAGCGGATGGGCAAAGCTGTACATCGGGTAGATGCACCATTTATCCCCAGTGTTATGGTGGGTTGCATGGGCAATCCGGTAAATAACCGGGTCACGAAGATTCACGTTTGGTGATGCCATGTCGATTTTGGCGCGCAGCACCTTTTCACCGTTTCCAAATTCCCCATTGCGCATACGCTCGAACAGATCCAGGTTCTCTTCGACCGAACGGTTGCGGTACGGGCTTTCCTTCCCAGGCTGTGTCAATGTGCCGCGGTATTCCCGGATTTCATCAGCGGACAGGTCATCAACATAAGCTTTGCCCTTTTTAATGAGCAGAACGGCACGGTCGTACATTTCCTCAAAGTAATCAGAGGCATAGAACAAACCATCCCACTCATATCCAAGCCAGGCGACGTCTTCCTTGATGGAGTCGACAAATTCCTGGTCTTCCTTTAACGGGTTTGTATCATCAAACCTAAGGTTTGTTTTCCCGCCGAATTCATCGGCAAGGCCAAAATTGATAACAATCGATTTCGCATGTCCGATATGCAGGTACCCATTCGGCTCAGGCGGGAATCGGGTTACAATTTTATCATGCTTTCCGGATTCGAGGTCTTCCTTAATAATCGTTTTGATAAAATTAGAGTTTTCTTCCAATCCCTATCAGCCTTTCTGTCGTTTTATGTAAAAGTATTAACACCATTATACCTTCCTGTAGAACTATATACTAATAAGAAATGACCAGAAAAACAAGTCCTCCTCAGGTAGTGCCAATCGCAATGCTAAACAAAATTGTGCAGATTCTGGTATGTTAAATAGAAAGGATATCGTTTGCCGGTGTGCTGGCAGGGAATGATGAATTCAGGGAGTGAGATTATGAATTTTCAAGATACAAATTCATTGGAAGAAAGGCTGCAGCTGATGGAAGGCCTCGCAGCCAGGTTTAAAGAGCGAGCAGCGGAAATCGATGAAGAAGGCGGTTTTCCGTTTGCCAACATAGATGACTTGAAAAAAGCCGGCTATACGAGCCTGACGCTGCCAGGTGAATATGGCGGTAAGGAAATCACCTTGCATGAAATGGTCAGCCTGCAGGAACAACTCGCAGCGGGAGACGGGTCCACAGCCCTTGCCATCGGCTGGCATATGGGCATCATAAAAAACCTTAGTGAAAAGAGAGCTTGGAAAGAAGAAGTTTTCCGCAGGGTTTCCCACGACGTCAAAAGAGGAGCGCTCCTTAACAGTGCGGCCAGCGAGGCGCAGACAGGAAGCCCGACAAGAGGAGGGAAGCCGCAAACAACCGCAAAAAAGGAGGGCCGCAGCTGGGTGGTCAATGGCAGGAAGATTTTTACCACGATGTCTCCGGTCCTCGATTATTTCATAGTCAGCGCATCAATAGCCGGAAGCGACGAGGTGGGCACCTTCCTGATTCCACGCTCGGCGAAAGGCTTGTCCATCGAAGAAACCTGGGACAGCGTGGCAATGCGGGGAACCGGAAGCCATGACCTTGTTCTTGAGGACGTGCATGTGGCAGAAGAGGATTTTGTGGAAGTCATTATTCCGGGAAAAAAACAGGCAATGGGCTGGCTGCTCCATATTCCGGCCTGCTATTTGGGGATTGCCAAGGCAGCGCAGGATTACGCCATCCAGTTTGCCCTGAACTATTCGCCCAACAGCATCAAGGGGACCATCAGCGACATCCCTGCAGTGCGGCAGAAGATTGGCGAAATCGAGCTTGAACTGATGAAAGCCCGTCATTTTCTCCATGCTGTCGCAAAAAAATGGGATGATGCCGGCGAACCGGAACGGCTGGAAATGGGCCCCGAGCTTGGCGCGGTAAAAATGGCAGTCACAAACGGAGCCATCAAAGCCGTCGACCTGGCGATGCGGGTTGTGGGAGCGCGGAGCCTGTCGCAAAAAAATCCGCTTCAGCGCTATTACCGCGATGTTCGTGCTGGCTTGCACAATCCGCCTATGGACGACATGACGATTGAATTATTGGCCCGGACTTCCATGAATGGAAAATAGTAAAAAGCGGTGTTCCTGTATGGAACACCGCCTTTGTTTTATTGCCCGCTGAGAACACCCTTGATGACGAGGTTCGTCAGGTTTGGCACAATCTCAAGCGAATATTCAAGCTCAGCCCGTTCGTACTTTTTATGGGCATCAAGGCCGTACGGCCCAATATTGATGACCGGCACATTAATGTTGCGGACATCTTGGTAATTGACAAAGAATTTTGTTCCCCAGCCCGGATTGTTTCGGGCAGCGGCATCAAGCGCGTTCTCGTCATCGCTTAGCGCCACAAAGCTCATGTCCGAGATGTATGGGAAGAAATTGCGGATGACAATCGGCTTTTCATAATTTGGCTGAATCGCTGCAACAGCTTCATCGAGCGCAGAAATCAGGTTTTTCTCCGCATCATTTTTACCAGAAAGCTCTACCCTTGGCGAATAAAGGGATGAATAGAAGACAATGATCGCCGGGCTTTTATCCGGCATCCACTTCCACGCCTCTTCCACGACTCTCGCTGCAAACATCCTGACATCAAGGGTCTTGTCATGAAGCAGCTGTTCCTTGAAACCTGCCATATGGCCGGTATATTCGTTTCCAAATTGGTCAGCAAGGAGGATGTCCATTTCTTCATAGGTCATGACCCTCGCTTTCCATGGAATCTCCCGGCCAGCTCCCCCGCTCAGCTGGCAAAACTTTTTATACCGCTCTTCAAACAAGGCCAAAGCGTTGTTAAAAGCAATTTCCGCCTGGTCTTTCAGTTTGGCGAGCACATCCTTGGGCGACCAGGAATGGATGAAGAAATTATAATAAACATAGGCCGACAGCGCTGTCTGGACGGTATACACGGGCTTGAGATCCGTCTGCTTCAAAGAGACAGGGGGAACGGTCGTCTCCCCTAGCGCTTCATTGCAGAGGTCCGGGTTGTAGTCAATCTGCCTCGTCAGCTCGGCGGCAATCAGGTTGGGATCCAGTCCCTCAAAGCAGGAGCCCACATGGGTTTCCGCCCCTGTAATAAAAAATGATGGAAGGAGCTTGCCGACTGTTCCCTTATAGATATAGCGGTTTTCATCCCCTTCAAAGCGCGGAGCGACAAAATCGCCATTAACCGCGGCCGCATAGTCGAATCCATGCTGCTGCTTCCAGGCCTGAAGGGTTTTAAGCGCAGACAGGATACCATGAGAGCTGTCTTCTTCATCGCATTCCGCCAAAAACACCAGATTCCCTTCCAGCTCTTCAGGGTGTTCGGAATAATATTTTAAAAGGTATAGATGGCTGGCAACCCCGCTTTTCATATCCAGGGAGCCGCGGCCAAAAAGCCATTCATCAGAATCGGCATGAGCCCTGATATTCCGGGGAAGGTCTTCGTTCCTCAATGCCTCAACCAGCTCATCGGGCTTGCATGCCAGATCAGCAAGCTGGGTGAAATCATCAATGCCAACCGTATCCATATGGCCCATTAAAATAACGGTTTTGCTGCTGGCGGTTTTGGTGCCTCTGACAAAAGCAAGGACGTTGTACCTCTCCAGTTCATCGTCATGCGTCGGCTCAAACAAAACCTGTTCCGGATGTTCCATGAAGTAAGGAAAAGAGGCGATCATGCTATGGAGAACTTGGGCAATCTCTTTCTCTCCGTTCGTATTGACGATGCTTTCAATATTCATCAGCTGTTTTGTGAAAAATAAAACCTCTTCTCGGCAATCAAGCATTGCTGTCATCCTTTCAATCTTGTTAAGAAAATTCCCGCAAAGGAAACTTAATCCAAGTATATTCCATTCAAACTGGGTGATAAATCATTATTTCAAAGGAACAATCATAATTGATTGCTCAATCGCTTTCGTTTAGACTGATAGAAGAATATCGACTCTTCATAGTGAGGATAAAATGGAAAATCAAGATAAAACACACGACATAATGGATGCATGCCTGCTGGCAGGGAAGATTATGCTCCAGAGCGGAGCGGAAACCTACCGGGTGGAGGATACAATGAGGCGGATGGCATCCGCGCTGGGAATACAGCAGACCCACAGCTATGTGACACCCACTGGCATCATGTTCTCCTCGGAAGATGCACGGCCGGAGATGACGAGGCTGATCAGGATTTCCGACCGGACGACCGACCTGAAGAAAGTGGCGCTGGTGAATGATGTATCCCGGAGGATCAGCGGCGGACAAATTGGCTTGAGTGAGGCGGTCAGGCAGCTGAAGGAGATTGAATCCGCCAGCCTGATGCCCCCATTCCTTGTCCAGCTGCTGGCAGCTGCACTTGCCAGCGGCTGTTTTGCCATCATGTTCCTGGGCAGCTGGGAGGACTTTGTTCCTGCCGCGATGGCCGGGGGCGCAGGATATTCCTCCATGCTGCTTTTTCACCGGATGATTCCTGTCAAATTTTTTGCCGAATTTTCCTCTTCCGTGATCATTGGCTTATGCTCCCACCTTTTTGTCAGCATAGGGCTGGGAAACGAGCTTGATAAAATTATCATTGGAGCAGTAATGCCGCTGGTTCCCGGCCTGCTGATCACCAATGCAGTGCGCGACCTGATGGCAGGGCATTTGGTTTCGGGGCTGTCAAAAGGGGCCGAAGCCTTTCTGACCGCTTTTGCAATCGGGTCGGGAATCGCTGCCGTCCTATCATTTTTTTAAAAAGGTTCTGTTATCACGGAAAGCTGATTTTTTTTAAGGTTTGAATAATAAACGGAGAAATTCCGTTTAAACTGGGAAATACCTATATTTCCTTAAAAATAAGGGAAGGTTTTCCGTCTATTTCATTAAAATCCACGATTTTGTATGGTTTTGGAGCGGTTAATCGGAAATTCTCCGCTTATAACCGCTTCTTAAGCTGCATCTGAGTACCTTAGCCGGAAATTCTCCGCCTATTAGTTCTCATTCCTCCACAGAAATGAACTATAACCGAGCCTATAAAAAAGGGGGGAACCCTGTGGTTTATTTGGAACAGCTGATAACCAGCTTTATCGCTTCGGCTGCTTTTGGCATTCTTTTTAATGCCCCAAGAGAATCGCTGTTCAAGTGCGGGCTGTCAGGCATGCTTGGATGGATGGTCTATTTTGGCCTGACCTACCAGGGTTATGGACCGGTGATTGCCACTCTTGCGGCAGCCTTTTTCATCGCATTGGTCAGTCAAATGTTCGCCAAGTTTTATAAAATGCCCATCATTATTTTCAGTGTTGCCGGCATTATTCCGCTTGTCCCGGGCGGACTTGCGTATGATACGATGCGGAATATTGTCGAGAACGACTATACGACAGCTGTTGCCCTTGGGGTCAAGGCTCTGATGATATCAGGGGCGATTGCGGTCGGCCTGGTGTTCTCTGAAGTCATCAATCATGTTTTCCGCCGTCAAGGCGCGATTCCACGAAAAGCCGGGAGCTGACTCAATGCACTTCATGATCCTGGATGTCCAATACCTTAAAAGCGCTCTCCGCATTGGAGAAGCGCTTTTTTTGGTGGTCATTTACAAGGAAAAGAACAAAATTTTCTGATGTGACGTACTTCACATACGGGTTTATTCCGCCTCCTTTACTATTTAGGTAACAAGATAAAAATCGCCAGAGAGCGTATKGGACGAAGGAATGGGGAGGGAGGTTAAACCGGTTTTCCAGTTGTTTGTTCACAAAGTGGTAACAAACAATGACTGAATTAACCCTATTCACAAAGTGTTTACATTTAAAACCAAAATGCCCGTTTTTCCCGTGGTAAGATTACTTCGAACTCAAGCACTACTCGCAAGGAGGTAGCGGAAAATGTTAAAGCTGGAGAAATCGTTTTACTCCAAAACAAGTATGTATTCGTTCTTTGTTGTCATGATCCTGTTTTTTTCAATGTGGGTGTCCACGTCAAACTTTCTGCATATAGATATGGCCTTGCTGGGCTATATGATTTCATCAATGGTATTCGCGATCGGGCTTGTTATTCGGATGAGCTTCTGGCTCTACAGAAAGGCGACGAACCGTGTCGCTTCCCGAAGCGTGGAAAACCTGTTTACGAAAGAGCGTTTTAAAAGAAATGCAAAAGCCATTTTTAAAACTTTCATAGATAACATCATTCTGCAAAAATTCATTTTCAAGCGCGGACTTTACCGCGGCATCCAGCACATCATGATTTCCTGGGGCTGCCTGATCTCCTTCGCTTTCACTTTCGGACTGACATTCGGCTGGTTCCGCTTTGACCTAATCGATTCTGATACTTACCAAATGATCGCTTTTGACATTCCGGTCATGACAATGGCCGCACATGGCTGGTTTTCGGAAATCGTCTACAACATCCTGAACATCGGTGCCGTCATGGTCATGATCGGTGTCTGCATGGCCCTTTACCGCCGTATCACTGATTATGATGTAAAAGTCACACAGCGCTTCGAATTTGACCTGCTTCCATTGTATATCCTGCTTGCGGTAACTGGAACCGGACTGCTTTTAACCCTTTCCTATAAATTCCTTGGCGGCTTCGGCCACCATTATATGTCAATGACCCATCAGGTTACCGTTATCATCATGCTGATGTACTTTCCGTTCGGAAAACTGTTCCATGTACCGATCAGGCCGCTGGCGACAGCCGTTCCAATGAGCTACCAGGAAGTCCTGAAGGTAGATACGAAAGCATGTAAAAGCTGCGGACAGCCATACAGCAATGATGACCAGATCGCCGACGTACAGGCGATCCTGAAAGCCCAATCCTTCGACCTTCAGATGGCCGATGGCAGCTACCTGTCGGATTATTGCCCAGGGTGCCGCCGCCGCATGCGTGCACTGAAACAAATGAATCTTGAAGCGCCGAAAGGCAATCCGTACGGACCGGTCAACACAACGAACGGAATCCACCTTTCCGGCTTTGGCAAAAAACGTTCAGACGAATTTTACGATATTGAAGAAGAAGTAAAGAAAGATCTAGGGGAGGAAAAAGAACATGAGCCAGTTTCTCGTTAAAGAAGGCGTGAAAAACCAGATCCGGAAAGGCGAAAAATTAATCACAACACACTGCTGCTACTGCGGCATGCAGTGCGGCATGCATATCCGCGTCGATGAGAAATCCAATAAAGTTGTCGGCGTCGAGCCCCGCTATGACTGGGTGCTGACGAAAGGAAAAATGTGCCCTAAGGGGGTTACTGCCTACCAGACAATCGATCACCCAGACCGCATCAAGACGCCGCTAATCAAAAAGAACGGAAAGTTCGTTGAAGCTTCCTGGGAAGAGGCGCTTGACCTGATTGAGCGCAAGTTCAAGGAAATCCAGGGAACATACGGCAAAGATGCCCTCAGCGTGTACGGCGGAGTGTCGATGACAAATGAAAAATGCTACCTTGTCGGAAAGTATGCGCGTGTAGGGCTTGGAACACGCTATATCGATTATAATGGCCGCTATTGCATGAGCTCGGCTGCCGGCGGATTCAACAAGACGCTCGGCATGGACCGCGGTTCGACGATTCCGTGGACGGAGCTCGAGCATACGGACTGCTTCTTCATGTCCGGAACCAACACTGCCGAATGCCATCCGACAAGCATCCAGTGGTTCTGGAAAGCGAAGGACAAAGGCGCTAAATTGATTGTTGCCGATCCTCGGGAAACCCCGACTGCACGTGTGGCTGATGTTCACCTTGACCTGCTTCCGGGAACCGACTCTGCATTGGCGAACGGAATTATGCATCTATTAATCAAGCATGACTATGTCGATTATGAATATGTAAAAGAACGCTGCAACAATTTTGCACAACTAAAAGAAATGACAGCGAAATTCACACCGGAGGTCACTTCTGAAATTACCGGCGTCGCGGTTGAAAAAATTGTGAAGGCTGCCCATATATTTGGAAAATCTCCTCGCTCGGTTGTCATGTTTGCACGCGGGGTTGAGCAGCAGACAAAAGGCGTTGACAATGTCAGCCTGTATACTTCCATGGCGCTGCTTCGCGGCCAAATTGGAAAATTCGCTTCAGGTGTCGCTACATTTACCGGTCAGGGAAATGGCCAGGGAGGACGCGAGCATGGCCAGAAAGCCGATGCGCTTCCAGGCTACCGCAAAATTGCCAATCCAAAGGATGTCGAATATATCTCTAGTGTTTGGGGCATCCAGCCAGAGGAAATGCCGAAAGAAGGTGTTTCTGCCTATGAAATGTTTGATCTGATGATGAACAAGACCATCCGTGCCATGCATGTCATCTGTTCAAACCCGGTTGTGTCTTCACCAAACATCAATCATGTCTATAAAGCGTTCAAGAGCCTTGACTTCCTTGTTGTGAATGACTTCTTCATGTCCGAAACGGCGGAACTGGCAGATGTGGTCCTGCCGGCGACAACCTGGGCCGAGGATGAAGGAACTACGACAAATATCGAGGGCCGTGTCATCCGGATCCGGAAAGTTGTTGAGCCGCTAGGCGAATCAAAGACAGACTGGGAGATCATCAAGCTGATTGCCGAACGGATGGGGAAAGGCAAGTTCTTTCCATACAACGGGGCGAGAGAGATTTTTGACGAGCTGCGCGTTGCATCAAAAGGCGGCAAGGCCGACTACTTTGGTGTCACATACGAAAAGATTGATGAACAGGATGGGGTATTCTGGCCGGCGCCTGCCGAAGATCATAAGGGAACGCCTTCCGTATTCAAAGACAAATTTGCAACCGAAGATGGCAAAGCCAATCTTGCCGTCGTTGACTGGAATGATCCAGCCGAGGTGCCTGATAACAAATATCCATTATGGCTGACAACAGGGCGCGTCGTATTCCACTATCTGTCGGGGAACCAGACGAGACGCGTGGGATTCCTGATGGAACAATGTCCTGAACCATTTGTGGAAATCCACCCTGAACTTGCAAGTGAGTACCAGGTCCAGAACGGTGAAAAAGTAAAATTAATTACTCCGCGCGGTGACATGGTTGCACCAGTGCGCATCACAAAAGCCATTCGGAAAGATACCCTGTTTGTTCCTTACCATTGGGGCAAAGACCTATCCGTCAACCAGTTGACCAGTCCTGCATTGGATCCAATGTCACGGATGCCTGAATTTAAAGTTTGTGCTGTGAAGCTTGAAAAACTTTCTTAAAAAGGAGCGGCTAAAAAATGAACAAAATCATGTATCTTGAATTTGAACGCTGCATCGGATGCCGTGCCTGTCAGGCAGCATGCCGTGAGTGCGGTGACCATGATGCAAAGGAACGGAACTACGTAGAATATGTCGACTTCGCGGAGTCAAGGCAGACATTTCCAATGCTCTGCATGCAGTGCAAAGACCCTGCTTGTGCCCGGGTTTGTCCGGCCAATGCCATCCAGATCACTGAGGAGGGAGTCGTCCTTTCCGCAATGGAAGAGAAGTGCATCGGCTGCCGTAACTGTACATTTGGGTGCCCATTCGGGATTCCGAAGTTCGATTTCGAAACGAACAAAATGTATAAATGCGATATGTGCTATGACAGAACAAGGGACGATATTCCGCCAATGTGTGCGTCTGTCTGCCCAAGTGATGCAATCCGCTTCATTGACTTTGACGAAATGCAGCAGCTGAGAAGGCGCCGCACGCAAATGAACCTTGTTGAAGGCAAGAAACCGCAAGAAGGAAACAAGTGGGACTACGTTCCGGAATTCTTCGGAGTCTATACAGACTCTCAATGATAGCCAGGGGAGCTGGTCCAGGTAAGGAGAGGGCCAGCTTTTTTTGCAGGGCCTTAGTAGCCCTGCATTCTCCCAGAAAAGGGATTAATCAACTGTAGAGGCTTATAATAACCATAATTGGGAAAAAGGTAAAAAAGTACTTTTACAGTATTCAATACGGAAAAAGGGGTGCGGCACGATGTTAAAAGGAAATGTTCTCGCTGTTACAAGCGGAAAAGGGGGAGTAGGGAAATCATCCTTATCTGTCAATTTGGCGCTGGCCCTTCAAAAGCTTGGGAAATCCGTAGCGATTATCGATTTGGATATTTACGGGTTCAGCATCCCGAAAATTCTAAACATAGATTTTAAACCAAAAACCTTCAATGGAAAAATCATTCCGGTGGAGACACATGGAATCAAGGTGATGTCCATGGGCTTCCTTGTAAAAGGGAATGACCCGATTGTATGGCGCGGACCAATGCTTGGCAAAATGATCGAGCATTTTACAAAGGATGTCCTTTGGGGAGAATTGGATTACTTTATTCTTGATATGCCTCCAGGCACAGGCGATGTGGCCCTTGACATGCATTTGATGATTCCCCAAAGCAGGGAGATTGTGGTCACGACTCCTCATAAGGCGGCGGCTCATGTTGCGGAGCGGGCAGGCTCAATGGCAATCAAGAGCAATCATGAAGTCATTGGCGTTGTGGAGAATATGTCTTATTTCACCCCTCCGGGAACGGATGACAGATACCATATCTTCGGACAGGGAGGCGGAGAAGAACTCGCATCCCAGCTTGGTGTCGGCCTGCTCGCCCAGCTTCCAATCCAGCAACCGGATGAGAACTTGGAAACCCCGGCGGTTGCTTCAGCGGACACTCCGCTTCAGGAAGCCTATATGAAGCTAGCCAAAACAATCGACGCCAGGTTCAGCTAGCATCGAACCTTGAACAATACCACGAAACTGGAGGATTCAGTTATGACGGATGATAAAAAGAATAAAAACCATCAGTCTGATGACCAGGATATGATGAAGCTCGTCGATAACCTCAACAGGAAAGAAGATGTAAACCTCAACAGGCGGGCCTTTTTGAAAGCTACCTTCGGAACAACAGTCGCCCTCGGTCTGGCGACAACCCCATTTGGAGTACTATCTGTCATGCGCGATGGCGATAACGACGGCGAACGGGTCGAAATTGCCGGTGCGGATGAATTGGCAGTTGGAGAGTCAAAAAACTTCGTTTATCCTAACGAAGGGGATACGGCTATTCTCGTACGGACAAAAGATGACAAGTATGTGGCCTACAACAATAAATGCACCCATCTGCAATGCCCGGTGTTCTATGAGCATAAGGAGGACATCCTTTTATGCCCTTGCCATAAAGGCTACTTTGATGTGAATAATGGCCATCCGGTTGCCGGGCCGCCACAGCGGGAACTTCCGAAGATCCTTGTTGAAGTCCAGGGCGGCAAAGTGTACGCCGTCGGAAGGGAGTACAGGCATGGATAAAAAAAAGCTCTCATTCCTTTCGATTTTCGTGTTCCTGGCTATTAATGTCGTCTCCCTGGTACAAGTGATTGAAGGCTATTATGGCAGGGAATATGGCCATGTATATACGTTCATGTTTGTTTCCCTTTTATCGACTGCGCTGGCAACAGCTGCGTTTTTTATCTGGAGAAAAGAGGAGTATAAGAAGTAACCGGCGGGTAGATTATATAGAAAAAGGAGGGTTTCCATGGACTCCCGATCCAATCATGATCCCCGCAAGGAAAGCATTGAAACAATATTAAAGAATTCCCTTGAGACAGAAGAAGACTTGATGCGGACGTATATCATAACCGCTGAGCGCATTCATGACGATGACGAGCTGAAAAATCGCCTGCAAAATTTCGCGGAAGGCAATGCGAAACGAACGAGGCAGCTGATTGACGAATTGGATAATAGAAACTAAAAAAATCGGGGGTTATCCCCGGTTTTTTGTTGTATAGTGTCCAGCTCCAGCGCCTAGCCCCTCGAGTCGCTTGTCTGGCTTTACCTCCTAGGAGCTCGAGTCGTAAGCCATAATCCTTCAGAAGGCAAACAACGCCTTCCTGCGGATTCTGCCTTACGCTTGTCGCTCCTAAACAGTCGGCTCCGCTTTTCTAATTCAGTCCAGCTGTTGAAGTCAAAGAACGACTTCATCAGCTGGCCCTCCAGCGCTTGTCGGGGCTGAGCACTAAGAATGGCTTCCAAGAATAAGCATCGCAGGAACAATCCGCTTTTAGATTGTTCCGAAGGCGCTTGCGCTTTTCTCAACTGAATTGGTTCGTAGGCTCCACAACGAGGCTTTCCCCTTCATATTTCCGTTCTCCAAAGATGGTTATCACGGTGCAGGAGGTGATCCGGAAGGGATTTTCTGCTGTCGCATATTCTGCAAGAAGGCCATTATCCAAATCTTCGCCTTCCTCGTTTTTGACAATGACATTCTGGCCTTCCAGCGTCCGGAGCCTGGCTTTCATAAGGAACTCCTTCCATGGCTCCCAGTTCCTGATCAAATGGGCACTCTCGCCATTTTGCAGATATCCTAGCTGGCATTCACTTTCATCAATCGTTATGTCCTTTCCGGCGGTTATTTGCAGAATGGCCTCTCTAATAACTTCATATTGGCTCATTTCCAATTGCGGATCAATCAGGAAGATCACTTCATCATTTTCGTTATATTGGAGTGTTGCAAGAGTCCTTTCATGGTAATAAACGGCGTTCCCCTTAATGTGCCGGGATTCGACTTGTTCCTTTTTAAGCCCTCTTAAAATCAGTTTAAGCATAATGTCCTTCTTCCTTCCTATCAGCAGATGATTCTACCTATAATAATATGACCTTCTCTCCCCCCAGACAAACATAATCTCCCTTGACGCCCGTAAAAAGGTGATGGGCCCCGAATACTATGGCGATTCCCGGTTTCTGGCTCTTTTATTACAGAATTCAGAGGTGTTTGTTGTCAAACTGAAAGCAAACCGACACGCTGCGAGAAAAAAGCATGTTAAAATAAGGAGATAAGGTTTAATTTGCCGAAGTTTGCGGAAATAAATCTATTTAACCGGAATATATAAAAAACAGTTACTACTAAACTTACATTGTAAATAAGCCAAATCGGAGGATGCCATATGACAATGGATGAACAATTAATTAAAAAGGCGTACTTTGAGAAGTATATCGAAGGCTCGGAGGAGCATCCGGTACTAATACTGGGTGAACTCAGTCTTGAAGAGGGCAGGAAAGAAATCCCTGATTTATCTTATCTCCGTTTTGCCCAGGGAGAGGTATATTTTCATCACAAAGATTACGAAACTGCCATTTTCAAATGGGAGAATATCCAAAACGAACTTGAGGGCTGGGCAAAGAAAAACATGGCGGATGCCTATCTTGAACTGGGACTTCCGGAGACTGCGGAAGGCATCTACCTGTCCATCGATACTGAAAGCACCACGCTGAAGATTGAAACCGGCCTGCAGCTGCTGTCGATTTACATGGAACAGGGAAAGCTGGAGAGAGCGACCGAGATTGTCAGTGCAGCAGTGGCCCTCAATCCCAATTATCCCGAGATAACCGAAATTGCCCGTTCCTTTTACGAAGAAAACAAGAATTGGGAACGTGCCGTCAAGCTGGCGATGGAGGAGGGAATCCGTACAAGGGAAACCCTATGGTTTGACCGCCTGAATACCTATGTGGACGCAGGCTATACAGATGGCAATCTGCCAGATTACTTTAATGAAGCGCTGAAGGCGTTGTTTGATATTGACCGGAAGCGGTTTGAAAAGCTTGCTGTATCGTTATGGAGCCAATACCGCAATCAGCCTGAGTTCATCGCCTGGGTCAAAAACTTCAATACGCTCTTTTTTGATATGGATGCTTCCCGCAGTGAAGGATGGCGGGATTTATCCGCTGTTTACCAGGAGGCGTATTTTGAGCTTATCAATGGAACGAGACTGGTGAGGGAGCTTTCACCGCTGATTCCGGTCCATCTGACCAACTGGCTAAAAATCACCAATCCAGCTTCCTCTTTGTTCGCCTCGTCATCGGTCATGGCATGGAGCGAAATGTTCCCATCAAGCATTCCCTCCGAAACCGTACGGGACGCCGAGGATTTGATTCTGAATGCGAGGAAATATCCATCTGCTAAAGAGGACACCCTTGAGCTGTTTGAAATGCTGCTTGCATGGTCGGGGAAAAATGGAATTGAAGCGGGCAATCGAATTCAATGGCTGATGGAGGAACTAGCGAATGAGGATACACAGCATATCGTCCTCGCAGGTGTTTCGGGCAGCGGCAAAGCAGGTTTGGTCAACCAGCTGCTGGATGAGGAACTTCTTGCAGGCCAGACTTCCGCGGTTGTTGCTTTCAAGCCAGGGGATGAACCGCAAATCCGGGAGATTTCCGATGAAGAAATAAGCCTGATTGCGAATTACGAAGAGTTCCAGGAAGCAGCTGGGGTCAGGCGCCAAAATTTTAAACGGGAAAAAATCATCGATGTCAGCATTCCCAATGAATTCCTGGAGACAAATGGTCTGACCCTTGTAGATACGCCTGACATCAGTCCTGATAATATGAATGTAAATCCGTTGTATCAGTATGTAAACTTTGCTGACAGGATGCTGTTTGTCCTGAACCAGGAGAATCCGCTGACGGAGCTTGAACAGGAAGTTCTTATGGAAATAAGCCGCCTGGCACCGGATCTTCAGGTTCATTTCCTGGTCTGCCGCCATCAGCCTTTCCAGGATGAACAGGAGGCAGTCGACATTCTTTCGCGGATCCAGGTTTTCTATCCTCATGCAAGGCTGTTCGTGTTTTCGGAAAGCTATGCAGGAGAGGCCCAAAAAAGGGAGCTGGCAAAGTTCCTCCGGGAGGGAATCGGCAATCCGGCGGAAGAGCGCATCCTGAAGCTTCAGCATTACACAAGGATTGCCATCCATTATCTGCTGGATAAACGGATTGAAATGGAAAATGACCTGGTCGAAAGCGTACGGTGGAATGAAGAGATGGTGTCCAAGCTGAAGGGGGCCATCCACCAGGTGCAGGATCTTGAGGAAGAGAAGAAAAAGCACATCAAAGAAGATTATTTGAAAATCAAGGAAGAGGTCCGGGCGGAAATGCTGAAGGAAATTCCGAATATCCTGAGGGGCACCTCCGATATTATCAAGGAAGACAGCGATTTTGGGAATCTGCATGCGAAGCTTAATGACGAAATGAACGACCGCGTCCAGGAATATTTGGATACAAAGATTCTTCGCAGCTACTACAGCTCCCTGCAGGATTGGATTTCGCTTTCAAAGGACGAGTTCGAACAGGCGCAGTTCAAGCTTGATGAGATGAGCCAAGGCTTCAATGCCATGTACGGGGAAGAGCGAATCGTGCAGCAATGCGACTTTAAGGTGCTGGATGACTGGAAGCGTGATGCAGACCGGATGACTAGCGGAATCCAGCTGGAAAAGATAAACTTCCTGCGCAGTCCGGCGCAGTTCCTGCTGAAGAGTGCCGGCATGCTGTTAAGTGTACTGCCGCAGAACAATGCGATGCTCTATAATAAATACAAATCTTATGTTGAAAATGAAGATTACAGCGAAAGCGCACGCTCTATTGCAAAGAGATTTTTCAAGCAGTTTGAAATGTTTGAGAAATCCATTGAACGGGATATAGGGCTGTTCTTCAGGCAGCCGCTTCATGTGCTCGAAGAGGCCGTTAAAGAAGCGGGCCATGAAATTGAAACAAGCCAGAAGGCCCTTGAAAAAATGAGGGTCAAGCCAGAGGTTTACAGGGATCCCCTTAATTTGTTCGAGGTCCGGCTCCGGCAGTATGAATGGATGACAGCAGCCGGGAAACAGGGAACCTGATCATAGCAAAAGGAAGGCCGATGCCGGCCTTCCTTTTTGGTGTCTATGAAAAAATTAGGACTGTTCGTCATCGAGGAAGGGCTTGTTTGCATAATAGTACATCCATCCCATCATCAGGCTGCCGCCAATCAAGTTGCCAATGGTAACAGGCACCAGATTATGGATGACTCCTCCCATTGAAATGGTTCCCGGATGATTAAGAACGAGGGCAATGGCAAACGTACACATGTTGGCGATGCTGTGTTCATAGCCCGATATGAAAAAGCAAAAAACAAACAGGATCATCGCAAACATCTTTGGGCCATCCCCTTTTAGGGCCATCGGAATGAAAAAGGCCATGCATACAAGCCAATTACAGAGAATGGCCCGGAAGAAAAGCTCGCTGGCGGGGTCAGTCATCTTTTTTTCCACAACACTAAGCAAGAAGGKATTAACGGAAGCGTCATTAAACAGCCCTGTTGTATAGATTAAAAACGCAAAGGCAGCGGCTCCGAGAATATTGCCTCCATAGCTGTACACCCACATGGTGAAGACTTCAGGCCAACCCATTTTCTTTCGGAGGGCAGCAAAGGTATAGTAAAACGTGTTGCCGGTAAAAAGGTCCCCGCCCCCATAGGCAATCAAAATGATTGCGGCCCCAAAGGTGAGAGCGGCCATCGGGTAGGTGAACGGCGAATGCTCAAGATAAAAGAAATTTCCGGTCTTAAATGCGACAATCACCCCAAATCCAATGAACATGGATGCCAGGGCGGCTCTTGCCAAATATCTCGTCCGGCTTTGGCGGAATATTTTACGTTTCTTCAATGCCAGCTGTTCAGCCTCAAGCAGCGGCTTCACTTCCATATTTTCACCTGCATATCCAATGTAGTTTTAACCATAGTTTGGCGATTTTTGTTCCATCTATGTAGTCCGTTACCCTGAAACGGAAATGGAAAACATAAAAACGCAGCCCAGTCTAGCCGGGCCGCGTTCTAATTTTGGGCATAAATGGCCAAATTTCGACGAAACTATTTCCACTCAAGCATTTCCAGCCTGTTGCCGAATGGATCATCAACGTAAATACGGTCTGCTCCCGGCAAAAGGCTATCCTCTTTAAATGGAACCTGATTGGCTTTTAAGTGAAGCTTTAATTCGCCAAGGTTCTCAATCACCAGGGCAGGATGGGCTTTTCGTGCAGGTGTGAAAGGCTCCTCAATGCCAATATGCAGCTGGGAGCTGCCAAATTGAAACCAGACTCCTCCACGCTTTTTCAGGCTTTCCGGTTTTTCGACCTCCTGCATCATTAGCAATTTCCCATAAAAATTCCTCGAGAGTTCCTCAGAACCGGGCGGTGCGGCCAACTGGACATGATCCAAACCCTTCAACATGAATGCCATCTGCTCTCCTCCTTCTATTTCCTCTTTCATTCTAGCTTGAACAGGTTCAAACGAACATTTTAAATTTATAATGAAAAATGATAAGTTATTCTTATAGGAAGAGGTGTCAGCATCATTCTTTTACACCTCTGCCGTGCAAAATTAAAGCAGATAAAAAAATTTAAGGTTGGGATATTTGATGAAAAAGATCATTGTTTTTATAGCTATTTTTCTAATGGCATTATTAGCGGCATGCGGGAACGAGGAGGATGCTGCACCCAAAAAGGAGCCGGCTAATGAAGTGCCGGATGAATCTCCTGCCACTGAAGATTCTGGGAACGGAGAAGAACATGACAATCATGAGGAGGGCGCTCATGAAGACCACGAAGAACCCGGGGAAAGCGATGGCGGCCACGGTCACGCCGGCCACAGCCATGATGGCGATGTCATCATCGACCTTCTATCAGGCTACGACATAAAGGTGAAAGAAAATGCAGAGCTTGCCATCCTTGTGGAGGAAAAGGGAGAGCCTGTGACCGGGGCAGCAGTGACCTTTGATATTTGGGCAGAAGGCCAGGAGGAACATGATACTATCCAAAGTAAGGAAGCAGGAAACGGGGTATACAAAGCCAGCAGGGTGTTTGAGACTGCCGGAATGCACAAAATCAATGTGCTAGTGAAGAATGACCACCTGGAGGAAGAGCAGCTCTTTACTGTTTTCGTAAGTGAATAGCCCCCAAAGCCGGCATGGTTAATACCAGGATATAATTTTGCTTCTCCCCGCATAGTTTATACAGATGCGATTCTGAAAAACAGGAGGAGCAGAAATGGATGTATTTGTAAGGAGCGGAGACTCACTCTGGTTTTACAGCCAGCTTTTTGCCATTCCCGTACAGCTGATTATCGATTCGAACCGGAACATCCAGCCTAACAGCCTATCGATTGGCCAGAGCGTGCGAATCCCAGGCTTTGTTGCCGTTGATTACCGGATCAATCGCGGTGATACAATATGGAGCATTGCCCAAAGACGCGGCCTGCGGCAGGACACCATACTCCTGGTGAACCCGGGTATTAATCCCAACAGGCTCCAGGTTGGCCAGGACATCAAGGTGCCGCAGCGGATCACCTGGAGGCTGGTCAAAGGCAGGCAGGAATATGATTACAGTACCATGATGCATGATTTGGCCAGGCTTGAGCGAGTGTACCCATTCCTGCGTCTTCCGAGCATAGGCAATTCGGTCCTCGGACGCAGCATCCCTGAAGTCCTGCTGGGCAATGGTCCAAAACGGGTTCATTATAACGGCTCCTTTCATGCGAATGAGTGGATTACCACTCCCGTTATCATGACATTTTTAAATGATTACCTGCTGTCTTTAACAAACCAGACTCCAATCCGCGGGCTGTCCATGCAAAGATTCTACCAGGAAACGATGCTTTCCGTTGTTCCAATGGTCAATCCTGACGGTGTCAATCTGGTGCTAAACGGACCGCCGCCGGATGAGCCATACAGCAGCAGGGTGGTGGAACTGAACAGGGGGAGCTTCGACTTTACTGGATGGAAAGCGAACATCAGGGGAGTCGACCTGAATGACCAGTTCCCGGCTCAATGGGAATTGGAGAAAGAACGGAACCAGGTGGGGCCTGGCCCGAGGGACTATGTGGGCGAGCGCCCGTTAAGCGAGCCGGAAGCAATTGCGATGGCAGACCTCACAAGAAGGCGCGATTATGCAAGAGTCCTTGCCTTCCATACACAGGGTGAAGTCATCTATTGGGGGTTCGAGAACCTGGAGCCTCCAGAATCTGAACAGATCGTCAGCGAATTTGGCAGGGTAAGCGGCTATGAACCAGTCAAGACGGTTGAAAGCTATGCAGGGTACAAAGACTGGTTCATCCAGGATTGGCGGCGTCCGGGCTTCACTGTTGAACTGGGCTTCGGAATCAACCCGCTGCCGCTGTCGCAGTTTAATGAAATCTATGAAGAAGCGCTCGGCATCTTTTTGGCTGGATTGTATATGTAAGGAGAGTTTTTCTTGGTGGAGATGTGCGGCTTGTTTGGGAATAACTGGTGTTTGTAGAGTAAATGGCCGTTTTCGTAGAGTAAAATGCGGTTTTCGTAGAGTAAAGGTGGAAATTTGTAGAATAAATGGACCAGATCGTAGAGAAAATCCCGAAAAACGTAGAGTAACGGCGGAAAAGTGACCAAGGAATAGGAGAAAACCCGGCATATGTTCCATGCCGGGTTTTCTAATTGTATTATTTCGTGTAAATCGCGTTGGACAGCAGCCGGAACAGGTAATCTGTGTGATCACGGAAGCCTGCTTCAAGACCGATAAGGGTAACATCCTTATCTTGTTCTTTTACGATGACTGCCTGGCCTTGTGCATTTTCTTTATTTGTTTGCGGTGAACGGGAGTTGTCTGCCCAGTGTCCGGCTACAAAGAAGTCCTGTTCATCACCTAATGTTGCCGCCACTTCATCGTTAGTAAGGCCTGTGTACCAAACTGGACGATAAACGAAGCCAAGGTCGTCCTGATCGTAACCTGCGGTGATGCCTTCGCCTTCATAGGCAACTTTTACAATACCGTTGCTGTTGGAGCCCGCAGTGTTAATGGTGTTATCAGTCAAGCCAATTGTTTTTGTGGCTCTTGATGCTCCGGCACCAATCGCAATATACTTGCCGTCTTTATCCAAGAACTCATTAACATTCTTTTTAAAACTATCCAATTGTTCTGCATTCTGGAATCCAAATTCCTTGTTCGCAGCACTTAGATTAGTAGAAATCAAGCTTTCGCTCCCGCTGTAAACAAACACATCAAATCCATATAAACCAGTTGTCGCCACTTCCACAGGCGTCACTTCCGTCACATTGAAGCCGAGGCGCTTTAACGCCAGCTTTGTACCAGAGTGGGATTGGACTTTGCCCATGCCGCCGTCTTTTAAAATAGCGACATTCAGGCTGTCAAGTGCTTCAGCATCTGCCGGCACCTTTGCTGTTCCAATCTGAAGGCCGGACGCTTTAACTGCTGCCGAAACCTTGTTTGCCGCTGCTTCTGCGTAGAAGTTTCCTTCTGCATCACGCTTCACAGGAACGCCCTGCTTCAATAGCGTGTTCACAAGCTCCACTGCTTTTACGGAGCTGTTCGGAATCAAAAATGGTCCTTTGCCGGAAACAGCACCCTGGCCAGCGACCTGGTTCACCTTGGAAGCAACAACCTTCACTTCTTCATGAACCGGGTTTGCTTCAAAGCCCCAAAGCTCAGGCAGGCTCCATGCGGAAATATCGTACATGGCAGGCGTGTCATTGGAAATGTCTTCTCCATCCCAGAGCATTGTGTTCGCCAGGCCTGCTTTCGCCTGGTCCATTTTCACGATATAGGTTCCCTTGGCATAGGATTTTCCGCCCGCTGTGAAAGCTTTGGATGATTGTACAACCTCGATGTCGTTTCTAATCAAATGATTAACAGCTTTTTCGGTAACTGTCGGATCTTTCTCGTCCACAGGCAGGATGTAGGCATTCGGGAAATGGCCATCCTTATGGAACGGATGGTCAAAATTGATGCCGCGCTTGAAAACCTCAAGCTGGTTTGCAATCATTTCTTCTTTATTTTCGGTTGAATGCTTCAGTGCGCCCATGATGGCATTGTACATCCAGCGCACGCCGTCTTCATCATTTGTCGGAGCTTCCAAAGTAGAGCCATAGGCACCGTGGTACATCGCGTACATTGGCGTGAAGATTGGCGGATAGTCGTCCCAGCCGGCCGCGTCATCGCGCAGCGGGATATATGAGCCTGTCATTTTATTTGGCTGATATAAGCTTCCAGTATAGTTAGACTGATCGTCCATAATTTCTTTTTCCATTGCCTTAGCCTGGCTCAGGGCCCAATCTTCATACAAATCATACTCATAATTCGGATTATGCGGCGGCGTACAAGGTTCGATCAATCCCTGCAGGTTCGGTCCGTAATTTTTAACATACCCATGTGTATCAAGGAAGACCATTGGGTTCCACTCTGTCAGCAGGTCGACCATTTGGCGTGTTTCCGGCTGTGACTGGGTAATAAAGTCACGGTTCAGGTCGATGCCTTCGCCGTTGAAGCGGGTGGCATCCACACGGCCGTCCGGATTTTGCACGACGTTAAAAATAAGAATGTTATTGTCCAATATTTTTTTTGTTTCAGCGTCATTCTGTGTCGCAAAGCGCTCGATCAGCTGCATGACGGCATCTGTTCCGATAAATTCCGTTCCGTGAATCGAGCCGTTGATCATCACTGGCACTTTAAAGTCAGGGTTCTGTTCAATCCAGTCCTGGGCTTTCTGCGGGTTTTTGAACATTTGCTTTCTGAGCGCCTGGATTTTCCCGAATTTGCCTTGTGAATCAGGGGAAGCAATGGTGACAACATAAAGCGGATAACCTTGTGAAGAGACCCCGGTTACTTCCACTTTGACACGATTGGACTGCTTGCTGATCTCGTCCAGCTTTTTTCCAATCTGTGAAAACTTCATAAAGTCGTAGTTTTCACTGTTGAACAGGCTTCCATCTTTTTCTTCATTTACATTGACGTTTTCCCACTTTACCGGCCCCGCAAGTGCGGTGGTCCATGGCGCGGAAGTCAGCAGGCTGACCGCTACCAGGCCTGTAATTACTTTTTTCTTTTTCAAGGAAATCCCTCCAAATATGTATTTATAAATAATATTTTTGTATAAATATGCGATATTTGTATTTTAATTAGAGTCACGAACATTTACAATAGTGCTATATTCCTAAATTTACAGTTTTATCTAATTAATAAATTATGCATTTTGTCTCATGAAGAGGAAATGGGTCGAGTGGAAGCAGAAAAAACCGGAAACGAATCTCGTTCCCGGTACTGGTCTATATTTTCTCGAAATTTATGCCCTGTTATGCCTCAAGTTCCAACGGCGTGCTTTTCGCTTCATTTCCAATTTGGCGACAGGCTTCACTTTAAGCAGCTGCTGGAACATCACCGGTGTCTGCTTAACAGCAAAAACCGCTGATTGTATTGACTTTTTCTTTTCTTCTATATCCTTCATTAGCTCTTCCTGGCTGGTTTTCAGTTTGTCTGTCTCCGTTTTCAGGGTATCCGCTTTTACTTGAAAGCGTCCAGTCATTTCGTTTAGGGTGTTGATGGCCGGCTTTGCGTCCTTGAACGTCTTAAATGCTGCATAGCCCAGATAGGCAACCGAACCGATAAATAAGGCCAGGCTTAAATAAACAATGATCATGCTGCAGGTGCCTCCTTTGTTTCTTTTACCAATACTTTACCCATTATACCGGAAGGAATAACTACCAAAGACATTTTGATCAGTTGCCAAAACGTCCATTTGTGAAATGTTGAACAAAGTTTTGGATATTGTCAAATTCTCGCAGTAAAAAACCCTCTTTCTCCCATTACAATTTAAGTATACAAAACAACTTTGAAACGGTAACAAGAGTTTTAACAAAAGAGACTAATGGAGGCACCCATAATGGAAAAAAGAAAATTAGTAATGATTGGAAACGGAATGGCCGGTGTCCGGACTATAGAGGAAATTTTAAAAGTAAATCCAGATGCATTTCAAATCACGATTTTTGGGGATGAACCACACCCAAATTATAATAGGATCCAGCTTTCCACTGTCCTGCAGGGTGATACCAAAATAGATGACATCATTATGAACAGCTGGGAATGGTATCGGGAAAACAATATTCAATTATTTACCGGGGAGGCCATCATAAAAATCGATACGGCCAAAAAGGTTGTTATTTCAGATAAAGGCAGGGAGGTAGGCTATGATGAGCTGATCATTGCCACTGGCTCCAGCTCCTTCATCCTGCCAGTGCCAGGCGCAGACAAGAAGGGAGTCACTGGATTCCGCGATATCAAGGATTGCGACGATATGATCGAGACAGCGAGGCTGTATAAAAAAGCAGCTGTCATCGGCGGCGGACTCCTGGGCCTTGAAGCCGCGCGCGGGTTATTGAACCTCGGCATGGAGGTGGAGGTCATCCACCTTATGCCTCATCTTATGGAAAGACAGCTTGATGCTGCTGCTTCCAAAATGCTTAAGCGGGAACTTGAATCCCAGGGTATGAAGTTTTTGATGGAAAAACAAAGTGCTGAAATTCTTGGTGAAGAGCGGGTAACAGGGCTTCGTTTTACAGATGGTACGGAAATACAAACAGACCTTGTCGTCATGGCGGTTGGAATCAGGCCGAACACAGGCCTCGCCAAGGAAAGCGGAATCTATGTCAACCGCGGGATTGTGGTCGATGATTTTATGCACACGAGCGTCCCCCACGTTTATGCAGTGGGTGAATGCGCCGAGCACAGGGAGATTGTATATGGTTTGGTCGCACCTTTGTATGAACAGGGTAAAGTGCTGGCGGCAAGTTTGTGCGGATCGGAAGTAAAGCCATATGAAGGCTCCATCGTCGGAACGGGGCTGAAGGTTTCCGGTGTCGACCTGTTCTCCGCCGGGGAAATTGACGAAGACACAGAAACGAAAGCTATCACTGTCCACAACGAGTTTGACAGTGTTTATAAAAAAATTGTCATCCGTGACAACAAGGTTGCAGGAATTGTGCTTTACGGGGATACGAAGGACAGTTCAAGGCTATTTAGGATGCTGCTGAAAAAAGAGGATGTCAGCGGCATGACCAGTGTTTCCATCCTGGAACCCGGATGCTGCGGGGGCGGCGGCTCTGAATTAAATGCAGCGGCAATGGATGACGAGGAAGTTGTCTGCGGCTGCAACGGGGTTACCAAAGGGACGATTGTCGAAGCCATCCGGACAAAGGAACTGACTACCGTCGATGAAGTTGGCGGGTGCACTAATGCCGGACGCTCCTGCGGCCGCTGCAAATCGCTGATTTCCGATATTCTTGCCCACACTCTTGGCGATCAATACGATACAGCGGCAAAGAAAGATGCCCTTTGCGGTTGTACCGGCTACAGCCGTGATGAGGTGGTAGCGGAAATAAAGGAAAAGGGACTCACCTCCGTCAAGGAAGTCATGAACGTTCTTGGTTGGAAGCAGGAGGAAGGCTGCTCGAAGTGCCGTCCTGCGCTGAACTACTACCTCGGAATGATCCTGCAGGAGCAATATATCGATGACCGCGACTCCCGCCTTGTGAATGAAAAAATGCATGCCAATATCCAAAAGGATGGAAAATACTCAGTGGTTCCAAGGATGTATGGCGGCGTGACAACGGCGGAAGACTTGAAAAAGATCGCAGAGGTCGCGGAGAAATACAATGTGCCTCTCGTTAAGCTGACTGGCGGACAGCGGATTGGCCTTTTCGGGGTCAATAAGGAATATTTGCCGGCGATGTGGGAAGACCTTGGAATGCCGTCCGGGTATGCTTATGGCAAAACCCTCCGCACTGTGAAAACATGCGTGGGAGCCAAGTTCTGCCGCTTTGGCACACAGGACAGCATGGGTCTCGGCATTGAACTTGAGCAAAAGTTTGAGCGCCTGGATACCCCGCATAAAGTGAAGATGGGCGTCTCAGCCTGCCCGCGCAACTGTGCGGAAGCGGGCATCAAGGATTTCGGCATCGTCGGGATCGACGGCGGCTGGGAAATCTATGTTGGCGGCAACGGCGGCACCGACCTCCGCGCCGGAGACCTGCTGCAAACGGTGAAGACAAAAGAAGAGGTCATCAAGCTGATTGGTGCATTCATGCAATATTACCGTGAAACAGCTCATTACCTCGAGCGGACCTCCAAATGGATGGAGCGGGTCGGTCTGGATCATGTCAAGGAAGTGCTTGCGGATGAAGACACAAGAAAAGCTTTGAACGAACGGCTGGACAAAACGCTTGAAAGGTACATCGAGCCTTGGAATGAGGCGATTGAAAAGAAAGATGTGCAGAACAAGTACTATCAAAAACAAAAGGGTACAGAAGCACCTGTGCTTGTATAAGGAAAAGAGGGGGAAGGCAAATGACAAGATATTATCTCACCGATTATGATCTGCTTCCGGAAAGAACCGGACAGGTGTTTGAGGTAGAGGGGGAAGAAGTCGCCCTATTCCGTCTGTCGACAGGGGCAGTGGCTGCAGTTGAAAACAGGAGCCCGCATCCAAAAGGCGGAACACTTGGAGAAGGGCTGGTCAGCGGCCATTATGTTTACTGTCCTGTGTACGACTGGAAAATCTCGCTTCTTGATGGGAAAGTTCAGTCTCCTGATGAAGGCCAGGCAAAAATCTTTCAGGTAGAGAGAGACGGGGAACAGGTTTTTATCGTAAAATAAGAAAAATGCCAAAAGAGAGAACAAGCTGTTCTCTCTTTTTAAAATAGCAAAACTGGAAGGATGAAAGGGCGATGAAGAAAGGACATGTGTTTTTGGTAGGTGCTGGGCCAGGTGATGCTGGGCTGATTACCGTGAAAGGGATGGAAGCCATCAAGTCGGCGGACGTGATTTTATATGACAGGCTTGCCAACCCGCGGCTTCTGGAACAGGCTCCTGACCGCTGCGAACTGGTTTATTGCGGCAAGCTGCCTGACCGCCATTTTCTCCGCCAGGAAGCAATCAACAGCCTTTTGGTTGAAAAGGCCCTTGAAGGGAAAGTGGTGGTCCGATTAAAAGGGGGCGATCCAGGCGTCTTTGGCCGGGTGGGCGAAGAAGCACAGGCTCTAAGTGAACATGGAATTTCCTATGATATCGTACCGGGCATCACTTCCGGCATGGCAGCCCCGCTTTATGCCGGAATCCCTGCTACCCACCGGGAGTTTGGTGAGAGCTTTGCCATGGTGACCGCCCATGATAAATCGGTAAACGGCCAGCCTGACCTGCAATGGGAAAGCCTTGCTAAAGGAATTGATACGATTGCCTTTTACATGGGAATCGCCAATCTGCCTTTTATTTGTGAAAACTTGATCCTGCATGGGAAACCGGCGGAAACCCCAGTCATCCTTATCCGCTGGGGCACTTTCGGAAGGCAGCAGACGCTTGAAGGAACCTTGGCGACGATTGCCCAGAAGGCGAAGGCTGTGAAGTTCGCCAATCCGGCCATTACCCTGGTGGGCGACATTGTTTCTCTTCGCAAAAAGCTGGACTGGTTCGAGAAAAAGCCGCTGTTCGGACGGCAGGTCCTGCTTGTCAGGACAGGGACAAACGAGAGCGATCTGGCAAGGGAGCTGACCAGCCAGGGAGCAGATGTCATTGAGTTCCCTAGGTGGACGAGAATAAAAGGAAAACCGGACGAGATGATAGTAAATAATCTGTCAAGCTATGAAAAGGTAGTGTTTACCTCGCCTGAAAGCGTAGCAGACTTTTTTGAAGACATGATTCAACGATCTGTGGATATCCGGCAGCTTAAGGCCAAATTGTATGGCGGCTCAAGCAAATCGTTAAGAGCTTTGGCAGATAAAGGCCTTCTGGCAGAAAGTGCTGAAAAACTTGGTGAAGAAACAGGGAAAGACTCTAGCCTGCTGGTAGTCGGCGACCGCTCTGTCCGGCAGGGACATCCAAATGGCGATTTTTATGAAACAAGCACAAAGGAAATCGATGGACAGTTCACGCCCATCCTTGAAAGAATGCTGGAGGAGGCCGAAATTAATACCGTCGTTTTTCCGTCAGCAGCCTCTGTAAAAGTATTATTGGATGAAGATTCAGGTTCATTCGGTTTCCGGGACCTTTTGGAGAAAGCAGAGCTGGCATGCCTTGGCGGGAAAACCCAGTCTGCCTTGAGAGAGAAAGGCTATGAAGCAGATGTAGTACCGGATAAAGCCGATAAGGAATCCCTTGCGGCGAGTTTGGCTCAATCAAAAAATTGGTTTGGAAGGTGAAGACATGCCATACCCGATTTTCCTTGATGTGAAGGGGCGCTCCGCTGTGATTATTGGCGGCGGGAAGGTAGCCGCAAGGAAAGCGGCAGGCCTGCTTGAGGAAGGAGCTAAAATCACCGTGGTCAGCCCTGCGCTTGGACCCGATCTGCAGCACCTTCTCAAGGATGGACAAATAACATGGGTGCAAAAGGCTTTTTCGCCTGAGGATCTCATGAATGCCTTTCTGGTGTTTGCGGCCACAAATTCACGGGAAACCAACCTCCAGGTGAAAACAGCTGCAAAGGACGGCCAGCTGGTGAACATTGCTGACGCCCCGGATGCTTCCGATTTTCACATTCCGTCGAATGTTAAAAGAGGCAAATTGACCATCGCTATTTCCACTTCAGGGGCAAGTCCCACTCTTGCCCGGAAAATTCGCCGGGACCTTGAACAGAAGTATGATGAAAGCTATCAGGGGGCAGTGGATTTCCTCCATCGCTGCCGGAAATCCATCCTTGCGGAGCTCGAGGACCCGGGAGAAAGAAGCAAACTGCTAGCGAGGATATCCGAGGAAGATTTTTGGGAAAAGGATGACCGGGAAGACAGGTTCCGGGTACTGTTGAAGGAAATCAAGAACAGATGAGGGAAGCAGAATGGGCTGCTTCTCTTTTTTTAGTTTTATTTACTGCTTCCCAAAACAAATGGCTAATAATATTTCGTTTACCGTACTATAATGGAGTTGTGAATCAGGAAAGAAGGTATTGTCTTGAATAACCTTAAAATCTACGTCATTCTTACGGTTGTCATGATGATTTGGGGGATGAATGTTTCTGCTGTCAAAATGATTGTGGAGCATTTTCCGCCGATGACGATTAATTCGCTAAGAGTCTTTACTGCCGGAATAGTGGTTTTCATCCTTCTCGGCATGATGAAAAAAATCAGGAAACCTGCAAAAGAAGAGTATCTGTTTATCTTTTTTGGCGGCCTGCTGAATGTTACCTGCCATCATTTATTCCTCAGCATCGGCCTGGCACGGACATCGGCAGTGAACAGCGGTTTGATTTTGGGAATGGGTCCGCTGCTTACGGCATTGCTGGCGATTCCGTTTGTGGGCAAAAGGATGACGATTGTTAAAGGGATGGGGTTTATCCTTGGGGGCATCGGCATCACCCTTACTGTAATGGGAGGCGGAAAAGGATTAAGCGGGATGAATCTGGGTGACTTCTACATCTTTATCTCGATCCTGGCACAGGCTGGCAGCTTCATTATTATCTCAAAAGCGGCAAAGAGCATGGATCCGCGGCTCTTAACCGGCTATATGCTGATCTTCGGATCGGCTGTGTCCATGCTGATTGGGTTTTGGCAGGAACCGGAAGGGCTGGGCAGCCTCGGCGGTGGAAGCCCCCTTTTATGGCTGCTGTTTGCAGGCTCTGCGGTCGTTGCAACAGCAGCGGGGCATATGCTTTACAATTATGCCGTCGGAATGGTAGGCCCAGCGGAAACGTCGATCTTCCTTAATTTGAGCACGTTTTTTTCCCTGATTGGAGCGGCCCTATTTCTCGGCGAAACAATAACATTTGCCCATTTGTCAGGAATGGTTTTCATCATTGGCGGGGTCATCCTCGGTTCCGGAGCCCTTGAAGAACTGATGCTCAAAAGGCGGATTCGTAAACAGGCTGCATGACCTGTCCGATAACTGGACACTAAGGAAGGAACCGTCTATTTATCGGACATCATTTCCTCGTGAAAGGCTGTTTCAATAAAACTTCTCCCTTGGCATGAAACTTGCTTCCCTGTGAAGATGAGCACTGAAAAGGGGGAATCACGGGTGAAAATGAATGATGTAAAAGCAATTATTACCGGCGGGGCTTCAGGACTTGGTGAAGCAACGGTAAGAAGGATTGCCGAAAGCGGCGGAAAAGCGGCCATCCTCGACCTGGCTGAGGAACGTGCGGAGGCATTGTGCCGGGAGCTGGGCGAAAATGTGATATTCATCAAATGCGATGTCACAAGCGAAGAAGCAACAAGAGATGCGATCAGCAAGGCAGGTGCTGCTTTCGATTCTGTCAATGCGGCGGTAAACTGCGCAGGCATTGGAGCCGCGAGCAAGGTTGTCAGTAAAAAAGGGGCGCATGACCTTGGGCTTTTTACAAAAGTGATTTCAATCAACCTGATTGGAACCTTTAATGTCATTCGCCTGGCAGCTCAGCAAATGGCGAAAAATGTAGAGAATGATAAAGGAGAAAGGGGCGTTATCATCAACACGGCTTCGGTTGCCGCATTTGAGGGCCAGATTGGCCAGGCTGCCTATAGTGCCTCAAAAGGCGGCATCGTCGGTATGACCCTTCCAATCGCCCGCGAACTGGCGGCACATGGCATAAGGGTGATGACCATCGCCCCGGGCCTTTTCCATACACCAATGTTTGATACATTGCCGGAAGATGCAAGAACGGCCCTTGGCAAGATGGTACCATTTCCGCCGCGCCTTGGTTTCCCGGAAGAATACGCCCAGCTGGCAGCAAACATCATTGAAAACCCGATGCTGAATGGGGAAACCATCAGGCTCGACGGAGGAATCCGAATGCAGCCCAAATAACCCAGTCATGGAAGATCCTTCAGGGTCTTCCTTTTTTTTGTGAATGAATTTTCAGAAATTACTAAAAATGAATTGGCTTTTCCGTTACAATAGAAGCGATAAGGGTGAATCAGCTCAATCGGAGGAGGTGTTTATCGTTGATACAGTTTAAGGATATGGTTACGCTGATGGATTTCGAGGTGACGGAGGAAACGACTTTAAAACAGGCGATTGGGATGCTGAAGGAGAAAAAGTGGAACCTGCTTCCTGTAACGGATGAGGAAGGCTTTTTGAAAGGCGTTTTTACCCGCAGCGGCCTTTACGGCATGCTTTTAGATGAAAAACCTCTTCACACACCGATTAAAGATTACATAAAAAGAGATGCAAAAACAGTTTCCATTGATACCTCGTATGAAAAAATTGAGCAGCTCGTCGGCAAAAGCGATGTGGGTACAGGAGTTGTACTCAATAAGGAAGGCAAGGTGGCAGGTTTATTTACCAAGACTGAAATGGTTATGGCGCTTTTGCGGACTGCAGATGCCCTTAAAGAGCTGGAAACGGTAAAAAAATTGCAGGCCACACTCGAAACGGCCCTTGAACATGCTTATGACGGCATTTTAATGACGGATCAGCATCAGCTCATCCAGATGGTAAATCCCTCCTTGCTTGACTTTTTTGGCCTGGAGAGAGAAGAGGTGCTTCACAGGAAAGTGGACGAAGTTTTGCCCCAGATAAAACTTTCGAAAGTGTATCAAACAGAACTGGCGGAAATAAGTGATTTCAAGGAAAGCAATGGCATAAAATATCTTGTTCACCGGATTCCGATTATTGAAAACGGACAATTGGTTGGCGCCCTTGGAAAAATTGTTTTCAGGCAGCTGAATGAAGTGAATGAGCTGTTCAGGAAATGGCAAAAGGCGGAGAGCAAAGCGAAGTTTTATCACCAGCAGCTTGAAAAGACAGAATCTGCCCGGTATACGTGGGAGCATATTTTCACCATTGATCCTCAGATGGAGAAGCTGAAAAAAAGCGCGGCCAAGGCAGCAAGAGGAAGGTCCACGATTCTCATCCGCGGCGAAAGCGGCACCGGCAAAGAACTGTTTGCACATGCCATCCATAATAGCAGCGCGCGCAGGAATGGAAAATTTGTCGTCGTGAACTGTGCTGCGATTCCGGAGGACTTGCTTGAATCGGAATTCTTCGGCTACGAGGAAGGTTCGTTCACAGGAGCAAGGAAGCGTGGGAAAATCGGAAAGTTCGACCTGGCTAATGGCGGCACGCTGTTTCTCGATGAAATCGGCGATATGTCTTTGACTCTTCAGGCGAAGCTCCTGAGGGTGCTGCAGGAAAGGGAATTTTACCGGGTTGGCGGGACTTCCAAAATCAAGGTGGATGTCCGGATCATTGCAGCCACCAATCAAAACCTGGAAGAGATGGTAAGGCAGGGACAGTTTCGTGAGGACCTGTACTACCGGCTGAATGTGATTTCCCTGAATATCCCTCCGCTCAGGGCAAGGGTGCCTGATACAGGCTTTTTGCTGGGGGTTCTAATCAAAGAATTAAACATGCTTCTAGGTACAAGCATCACAGGAATTGAGAATGAGGCACACGGAACCTTGCTAGGATACAGCTGGCCGGGTAATGTCCGCGAGCTGCGGAATGTGATGGAAAGGGCAATGACCTTTGCAGAGCACGGGAAAATCCAGCTGGAAGACTTGCCGGATTATCTGCTTGGGGATATAACCTCTGCTCCCGGAAATGGGAGCATCAGCACAGTGGAAGAGGCCGAACATGAGGCAATCCAGCGGGCGCTTTCCCAAACGCAGGGCAATAAAGCGAAAGCAGCGAGAATTCTTGGAATCAGCCGATCGGGGCTATATGAAAAATTAAAGAAATACGAGCTGAATGTCTAAATGCACCTGTCATAAAAGTGTCCGGAATTTAGACAGTTTGGGGTGCTATTTTTACTGCACCCTCCTTAAACCTCCGTCAGCACTGGATTTTTAAAGTTGGCACAGCTATTGCATGAATAGTTGGCAGCGACTTTTACAAAGGAGGATTGGAAGATGGATGTTGGATCGATGCTGGCCCATAATGCCAGGAAATTTCCCGACGTTCTGGCCATTGAGTGCGAGGGGCGGAGTTATACATACGAGCAGTTCAATGAGGAATCCAACAGGCTCGCCCATGGCTTGTTCGGCCAGGGAATCAGGAAGGGCGAAAAAATTGCCCTGATGATGAAAAACTCCGATCACTTTGCCTTTTCATTCTTTGCTGCTGCGAAAATTGGCGCGGTGGTGGTCCCGGTGAATTTCAGGCTCACTTCCCCAGAGGTGCATTATATTCTTAAACAATCCGACAGCACCCTTATCATTTGCGATGGCGAATTTGAGCAGACCGTCGCCGCTGCCAGGGAAGGGACGACAGTCAGGCATGTCATCACCATCGGTACCCCCGGGGTGCTTGGACACCACGCCTATTCTGATGTACTGATTGATAACAAGGACAATCCGCCGATTGATGTTTCTCTGGCCGATGATTTTGAAATCCTGTATACCTCCGGAACAACAGGGCAGCCGAAGGGAGCGCTTTTCGACCATGAACGGATTTTTAAGGTAGCGCTCGCTGCAACAATCGGCATGGGACTGAGGCCGCGGGAAACCTTTCTGCATATTGCGCCTTTATTCCATTCGGCCGAGCTGAATTTATTTTTGGTTTCCGGCGTTTTGCTGGGCGCCACCCATATTATCCAGCGCGATTTCCATCCGGTATCGGTCCTTGAGGCGATTGAGAAGTATAAAATAACGAATTTCTTTGGCGTTCCGGCCATGTATAATTTCCTGCTCCAGGTCCCCAATACTGCGGGATATGATCTGTCTTCAATTAAAAGATGCGGCTATGGCGCCGCCCCGATGGCTCCGGAACTGGTCAGGAAAAGCATGGAGCTGTTTGGGACAGACCAATTTTTCAACTTATGCGGCCTGACTGAAGCGGGGCCAGGCGGAGTCATGCTTGAGCCGGAAGACCATAAAATGCATTTGGGCAAGGGTGGAAAGCCAATTTTCATAACCGAGGCGAAGGTGGTCAACGAGGAAGGCATCGAGGTGACGCATGGAGCGGTCGGGGAATTTATCCTTCGGGGTGGAACCATCATGAAGGAGTATTATAAAAAAACTGAAGAAACGTCCAAAGCCATTAAAAATGGCTGGCTGTACACAGGAGACCTGGCAACAGTGGATTCGGAGGGTTTCATCACCCTTGTGGACAGGAAGAAGGATATGATCATTTCCGGCGGCGAGAATGTTTATTCCATTGAGGTGGAGGAAGTGCTTTATGAGCATCCTTCCATCCTTGAAGCAGCCATTGTCGGACTGCCTGACGAAGTATGGGGAGAGGCAGTATGCGCCGTCATTGTCCCCAAGCCTGGAGCAGAGCCCGACCTGCAGGAAATCCGGGCCTTCTGCCGCCAAAAACTGGCAGGCTATAAAGTGCCTCGAAGAATTTTCATTGAAAAGGAACTGCCCCGGAATGGTTCGGGAAAAATCTTGAAATATCAGCTGCGCCAAGCCCTGAAAGAAAGACAGGCATAAAATTTTGTAAGCGGTTTCGTAAAGGGGAGAAGAAGATGAAGCATCCATATTTAACAGATGAACATGAGATGTTCCGCAAGTCTCTGCGGAAGTTTTTGGAGAAGGAAGCATACCCCAACTATGAAAAGTGGGAAGAGGAACGGATGATTCCGCGCTCGTTTTGGAAGAAGATGGGCGGGCAGGGCTACCTTTGTCCTGACCTGGATGAAGAGTACGGCGGAAGCAATGTCGACTGGGGCTACGCCGTTGTCATCAATGAAGAGCTTGAGCGCGTCGGGTCCAGCCTGGTTGGAGTGGGCCTGCATAACGACATCGTCGTACCATACATCAATTCCTACGGAACAGCTGATCAAAAAAAACGCTGGCTGCCCCGCTGTACGACCGGGGATATGATTACGGCGATTGCGATGACGGAGCCGGGTACAGGATCGGACCTGGCGAACATTCAAACAACGGCGATTCTTGATGGGGACCACTATATCCTGAACGGCCAGAAAACATTCATCACCAACGGGATTCAATCCGACCTGGTACTGGTCGCCTGCAAAACCGACCCAAAAGCCGTTCCCAAGCATAAGGGGGTCAGCCTGCTGGTCGTTGAACGGGATGCCCCAGGCTTTTCGAGGGGAAGAAAACTGAATAAAGTCGGCCTTCATGCACAGGATACAGCAGAGCTGATTTTCGAGGATTGCCTTGTTCCAAAGGAAAACCTGATTGGCGAGGAAGGAAAAGGATTCCTCTATCTGATGGAAAAGCTTCAGCAGGAACGCCTTCTCGTAGCGATTGCCGCCCAGACCGCTGCCGAGGTGATGTTCACGCAGACGATGGAATACGTGAAGACGCGGGAAGCGTTCGGGAGGGCTGTTGCCCAATTCCAGAACACGCAGTTCAAACTGGCTGAAATGGCGACAGATATTGAAATGGGCAGGGCCTTCCTGGACCAGCTGATAGCGGAACATATTGAAGGCAGGGATGTGGTCACTAAGGTTTCCATGGCAAAGTGGAAGCTGACTGACACGGCAAAGAGGATAGCAGCGGAATGCATGCAGCTGCACGGCGGCTATGGCTATATGGAAGAATACGAGATTGCCAGAAGATTCCGCGACATTCCAGTCGCGAGCATCTATGCCGGAACAAATGAAATCATGAAAACCATCATAGCCAAAAACCTTGGATTATAAAAACGCAGCTTGCTGTAATTGGAAAGGGTGATGAAAACATGCGTGAAGTGGTCATTGTTGAAGGTGTAAGGACTCCAGTCGGACGAAGAAATGGAGTGTTAAAGGACATCCGTCCTGATGTTCTCGCAGCGGAAGTATTAAAAGAATTGGTGAGCCGGGCGGGAGTGGATGCCGGCCTTGTTGATGATGTCATCCTTGGATGTGTTTCCCAGGCCGGAGAACAAGCCGGCGACATTGCAAGAGTCGCCGCACTGACCGCCGGGTTCCCGATCGAAGTGCCAGGGACGACGGTGGACCGACAGTGCGGTTCAAGCCAGCAGGCTGTCCATTTCGCTGCCCAGGCCATCCTGGCAGGCGATATGGATATTGTCATTGCCGGCGGTGTCGAAAGCATGTCCCGGGTGCCGATGGGCTCCAACTATGGGGATGCCAAGCCATTCAGCCCCCAGCTCCGTGAAAAATATGAAATGATTCATCAGGGGCTTTCTGCCGAAAGGATTGCAGAGGCTTACGGATTATCCCGCCGGGACTTGGATGAATATTCGGCCGAAAGCCATCGCCGTGCCCTTAGAGCGCAGGCTGAAGGCTATTTTGACAGGGAAATCATGCCCTTGAAGGTGAACCTTGAAAACGGCGAAACAGTCATCATCAAGGAGGATTCCGGGCCAAGGGAAGGAACAACAGCCGAAGTGCTTTCCGGCTTGAAAACGGTCTTCAAGGAAGATGGCGTCATCCATGCCGGCAATGCGAGCCAAATCAGCGACGGGGCGGCGGCACTGCTGCTGATGTCCCGTGAAAAGGCAGAGGAGCTTGGTTTGAAGCCGCGTTTCCGCGTCCATACAAGGGTGGTTGTCGGCTCCGACCCGACCATGATGCTGACAGGTCCAATCCCGGCGACCGAAAAAGCGCTGCAAAAGGCGGGGCTTTCAATCGATGATATTGATGTATTTGAAGTAAACGAAGCATTTGCCCCTGTTCCATTGGCCTGGCTGAAGGAGACAGGTGCAGAGCCTGAGAAACTGAATCCGAATGGCGGAGCGATTGCTCTCGGCCATCCGCTGGGAGCAAGCGGAGCCAAGCTGATGGTCTCCATGATTCACGAGCTCGAACGCAGAGGCGGCAGGTATGGCCTGCAGACGATGTGCGAGGGACATGGGATGGCCAATGCCACGATTATTGAGCGGATCATGGAATAGCGAAGGAAGGGAGGAGTCTGAATGTCCACAACAATTGGCAGGATTTTTGACCTGACTGTGAAAAAGTTTCCCCATAAGGAGGCTGTGTATGATGTCAGGAAAAACCGGCGCATGACCTACAGCGAGTGGGACCGGGAAGTGAACAGGCTGGCTAATGCCCTTATGCAGGAAGGGGTGCGGAAGGGTGACCTGGTTTCCACCTTCCTTTTCAACACAGAGGAGCTGGCCACCGCCTTTTTTGCCTGTGCCAGGATTGGGGCCGTGTTCAATCCAATCAATTTCCGCCTGATGGCTGAGGAGGTCGCCTATATCCTGGCAGATGCTTCGCCGAAGGTTGTCCTTTTTGAACAGGCACTTGAGCCTGTCGTCTCGGCGATTCAAAATCGGTTTCCGCGGACAGCATTCTGGTTTATTGATGATAGAACGCCGGAATATGCAGCCAGTTACCATGGAAAAGTAAAGGAAGCGGCGGACTCTCCGGTAGACGTGGAGGTCAATGAGAGCGATTTATATGCCATCATGTATACAAGCGGAACGACCGGCCGTCCAAAAGGCGTCATGCACCTGCACCGCGATATGGCCGAGCAGAGCCTGATTGTCATCAGTTCGACCAGGCTGCACAGCAATGACATCGGCCTGGTGACAGCACCTATGTTCCACTGCGCCGAACTTCACTGCGCCCTTTTGCCTCGTGTCCATGTCGGGGCGAAGAACGTGATATTGCACCAGTTCAATCCGGGAAAAGTTCTCGAGCTGATCCAGGCGGAACAGATCAGCAAGTTTTTTGCGGCTCCAACGATGTGGAATATGCTCCTCCAGGAAAACCTGCAAGATTACAATCTTACCAGTTTAAAGCTGGGACTCTATGGTGCCGCCCCGATGGCGCCGGCCCTTGTGCGCGCCTGCAAGGAGCAGCTGGGCATTTCGCTCGTCCAGGCGTATGGCATGACGGAAATGGGACCAGCGATTACGTTCCTGTCGGAGGAGGACCAGCTCACAAAGGCAGGGTCGGCAGGGCAGGCATGCTTAAACCACGAAATCCGCATTGTCAAGGCCCGGGAAGACGCCCCTTCAGAGCCGGATGAAATTTTGCCGCCGGGAGAAAATGGCGAAATCATTGTCAAGGGACCTTGCATGATGACAGGCTATTACAACCGGGAAGAAGCGACCAAAAAGGCGCTGTATAAAGGCTGGTACCATTCAGGGGACATTGGCTACCTGGATGAGGATGGCTATCTTTGGGTGAAGGACAGGGTCGATGACATGATCATTTCCGGAGGAGAGAACATTTACCCCCGGGAAGTGGAAGATGTTCTCTATGAGCATGAAGGAGTGCTTGATGTAGCGGTAATCGGCCAGCCGGACGACACCTGGGGCGAAGCAGTGACGGCATTCGTTGTCCTGAAAAATCCCGGTGTTACCGAAGAAGAGCTTGAGGTACTTTGCAAAAACAGCGATAAGCTCGCCAATTACAAGCGGCCGCGCCATTATATTTTCGTGGAGGAACTGCCGCGGAATGCGAGCGGAAAGATTCAAAAGTTCATCCTGCGCAAAAGAATGGAAGAGTTGTCCTCAAAAGGACAGCCTGGCTGACCGAGGAGCAGGGGCGGTTAAGGAATAGGAGTGGAAATTATGCTTGAAGGAATCAGAATCATTGACTTTACCAACTATCTTCCCGGTCCATATGCGACCCTGAGGCTTGCGGAAATGGGGGCGGAAATCATCAAGGTTGAGCCGCCTTCGGGAGACCCTGCGCGGAATACGGGGACCAGCGGGAACGGGAAAGACGGAGCTGTGTTCCGGGCCCATAACCGTGGAAAAAAAAGCATTGTGCTGGACTTGAAGTCAGAGAGTGGAAGAGAAACAGCCCTCAGGCTCATTGCCGGCGCGGATGCCATGATTGAAAGCTTCCGTCCTGGTGTCATGGATAAGCTGGGGCTGGGGTACAGTGAGGCTGCTGGGATTAGGCCGGATATTGTCTATGTCTCCATTACAGGATACGGAAAAGAAGGCGGGATGGCACAGCTTGGGAGCCACGATTTGAATTATATGGCTCTGAGCGGTGTGCTGGCGCAGCTAAAAGACGAAAATGGCAGGCCCGTCCATCCCGCCAATACCTTTGCCGACTATATCGGCGGAATGGCCGCTTCCGAGCGGCTGCTCGCCGGTCTTGTTTCCAGGTGGAAAACCGGCAAAGGCAGCTATCACTGCCTATCGCTGACCGATGCGATGCTTTCGCTGATGGCCAACCATGTCCTCATTGAAAACGAAACCGGCTTTCCCCATGGCGTGTCGGTGCTGGGTGGAAAAATCGTTGCGTATAACCTTTACGAAACGAAGGACGGACGCTTTATAAGCCTAGGGGCACTTGAACCAAAATTCTGGAATGCCTTTTGCCTTGCAGCAGGAAGAGAGGACTGGCTGCCGGCCCACTTTACGGAAGCGGCTGGGGAGAATAAGGTTTACCGCGAAATGCTCTCGCTGTTTAAAAGCCGGACACTTGACGAGTGGATACAGTTTGGCCAGGAAGTCGACTGCTGCATGGCGCCTGTTCTTGAAGCCGGGGAACTGGCCGGGTTTCCTTATTTTATAAACAGAGGAAGCATCCGCGACAGAGAGGGAGACGGCAGGCAGGTGAAGATGCATGGGGACCTGCCAGGCTCCCTGCAAGCAACTGTGCCGCAAAAAGGAGAGCATACGAATGAAATATTAAGAGAGTTGGAGAGTCTGAACGGCAATAGATCTTAAAATTGTGAGATGGAAGGGGCATGATTGCTGATGATGAATGTACCATTGACGGTCGGTTCAATGATGGAACGGGCGGAAAAATTCTTCCCGAAAAAAATGGTTGTATCAAGGACACTTTCCGGGATCCAGCGCTTTACTTATAAAGAGACAGGAGAACGTACAAGAAGGCTGGCAAGTGCGCTTGAGAAACTTGGCGTACAACAAGGAGACCGGGTCGGCACTTTTGCCTGGAACCATCATCGCCACCTGGAAATCTACTTTGCGGCGCCGGGGATGGGCGCCGTGCTTCATACCATCAACATCCGCCTGTCACCCGAGCATATCTCCTATATCATCAACAATGCCGAAGACAAAGTGCTGTTCATCGATGAAGACCTGCTTCCTTTGATTGAACGGGTCAACGAAAAGTTCGCTTCAATCAAAGCGTATGTAATCATGACGGATAAGAAGGACCTTCCCGAGACAACCCTCTCACCGGTCTATTCTTATGAGGAACTGATTTCCGAGGGCGATCCTGGCTTTGAGTTCGTCAAGGATATCGACGAAAATGCCCCGGCCGGAATGTGCTATACATCAGCAACAACGGGAAATCCGAAAGGCGTGATCTACTCCCATCGAGGAATCGTGCTCCACAGCTATGCGATGGGTCTTGCTGATACTACGGCCCTGTCGGAAAGCGACATCTGTCTCCCTGTTGTTCCGATGTTCCATGCCAATGCCTGGGGAATGCCCTTTGCGGCCACCTGGTTTGGTTCAACACAGGTTCTTCCGGGGCCGCAATTTACGCCAAAGCTGCTGGCAGAGCTGATCCAGCAGGAGAAAGTGACCGTGACAGCAGGGGTGCCTACGATTTGGCTGGGCCTGCTGAATGAACTGGAAACAGGAAGCTATGACACTTCATCACTCCGTGCGGTTGTTTGCGGCGGTTCCGCAGCGCCTCGCGGAATGATCAAAACGTTTGAAACGAAATATGGCATTCCCTTCCTCCATGCCTACGGGATGACGGAAACGACACCGCTCGCGACGGTTTCCCGCCTGAAGAGCTACCAGCAGGACCTGGATGAAGAAGAGATGCTCGACATCCGCTCCAAGCAGGGACTGCTCGTGCCGGGCCTTGAAATGAAAGTGATAGGGGCAGGCGGCGAGGTGAAGTGGGATGGAGAGGAAATGGGGGAGCTTTTGATTCGCGGACCATGGATTGCGGATGAATATTATCGGGACGAACGGTCCCGGGATGCTTTCCGTGATGGGTGGCTGTATACCGGTGATGTGGCAACCGTGGATGAGGAAGGAGTCATCAAGCTTGTCGACAGGACAAAGGACCTGATCAAGAGCGGAGGGGAATGGATTTCATCGGTCGACCTTGAAAATGCCCTGATGGCCCACGATGCTGTTTTTGAAGCCAGTGTTATTGCTGTTCCCCACCCTCAATGGCAGGAGCGGCCGCTTGCCTGCGTGGTGCTGAAGGAGCCATACAAAGGAAAAGCCGACAAGCAGGAATTGCTTGACTTCCTCGCTCCGCAGTTTGCCAAGTGGTGGCTGCCGGATGACATTGTCTTTATGGAGGAAATTCCGAAAACTTCAGTCGGGAAATTCCTGAAGCGGGCGCTGCGTGACCAATTGAAGGATCATCTTGTCCAGAAGTCCTAAACGCCCGCCAAGCTGGAGGCCGCGGCCAATAAAATAAAAGGGGTGCTAGATGCATGGCATTGTCTCATTTACAGGAAATCCGTTCCGAGCTTTTTGACACTATCGAAGGGCTGTCAGACCAGCAGCTGAATGAAATCCCTGCCTTTGGAGGCTGGAGCATTGCACAGGTCCTGTTCCACGTTCATCAGGTGGAGATGTATTTTATCACTCTTGCCCAACAGGCATTGGAGGGGGCAAGTGAAGCGGTCGGGGATATTGACCTGTCCAAGGTGCCGGACCGCACGTTAAAAGCTAAATCGCCCATCGACCCGCCAACGGAACCAAAATCAAGGGAAGAGCTTGTCTCGAGGCTGAATCATTCAAGGGGAAAGGTCATTGCCTTTTTAAATGGAACAGACCCGGCTTTGCTTTCTGAAAAATCCGCCAAGCACCCGGTCTTTGGCAGGCTGAACCTGAAACAGACAATGGAATTCATCGGCGGCCACGAAAAGCGCCATATTGGCCAAATTGAAGAAATAAAGAAGAGTCTCATAGCGATCTAGGATGGAATGGATTTATTCTTTAGTGGGGGTTTTAGGCTGCAGTCAATCTCGAATTGGCTGCAGTTTTTTTATTTGTTATAAGAAGCCCTTTCGTCACAATTTGGACACCGGTTTGGCGAATAAATCAAATAATTGATGCAATAACCTCAATAATTGATGCAATAACTAGAGGAATCGATGCAATAACCCCAGCAATTGATGCAATTCCCACTCAAATGGATGTTTTTTGCTACAAATCAAGCTGAAACCGCAGCATTAAGCTTCTTTTCGACCTCCGGGAGTCGGACTTGGTCACTTTTACGAGAAAAATTTTAAAGTTTTCTAAAGAATGGTAGTATAATACATGTCAGCGTTATCATTTCGAAAATCGAAGTATACTATTTATAGAGAATACATAACTAAAAAGATTGGAGGCTGCTGCTTATGAAGGTTCTATCATTTCTAAAACCATATCGAATTCCCATGGCAGCTGCCCTGTCGCTTATGCTGGTCGAGCTGGCTGTTGAATTATGGCAGCCGCTGCTGATGGCCCGGATTATAGATGAGGGAATCATGAAAAATGACCAGGGAACAGTCCTGAGGCTTGGCGGGCTCATGCTTGGCATCTCCTTTCTCGCATTTGCCGCCGGAATTATTAACTCGTTCTTTGCTGCTTATGCCAGCCAGAATTTCGGGTTTGATCTCCGCAAAAGCCTGTTTGAAAAAGTCCAGGGCTTTTCCTTTGCCAATTTTAATAAATTTCCTCCCGCTTCACTGATTACAAGGATGACCAATGATGTGAACCAGCTGCAAATGACCTTGTTCATGTGCCTCAGGATTGCCTTGAGGGCACCGCTTCTTGTCCTGGGCGGAGTGGCGATGGCTGTCGCTGTAAATATCAAGCTCGCCCTGGCGTTTATCCTTGTGATTCCGCCGCTGCTGGTGTTCCTCGTTTGGATCATGAAAAAATCGGCCGGACTGTTCAAGATGGTGCAGGAACGTCTTGACCATGTAAATGGCGTCATGCGCGAGAACCTTTCAGGAATCAGGCTGATCCGGGCATATTCGCGGGGGGCCTATGAAGCGGAAAGGTTCAAAGGCTCCAATAAAGAGCTGATGGACAAAACGGTAAATGCTTTAAGGACTACGGAAACAGCCATTCCCATCCTGCTGTTTTTCATGAATCTGAGCGTGCTGGCTGTCCTGTGGTTTGGGAACATCGATATTGCCGCAGGTGCTGTCAGCGTCGGGGAGGTTGTCGCGATTGTCAACTATACAGCAAGGATTACGATGGCTTTCTCCATGTTTTCATGGATCATTATGGTTCTGTCCAGGGCACAGGCTTCGTCAGGCCGGATTGGGGATGTGCTGGGCGCCGAGGCAGATTTGACTTCGGGAGGGGAAAGACTGGATAAGGCCGAGGCCTCAGGCGGAAGGATCGAATTCAACCATGTTTCTTTCTCCTATCCTGGTACAAATGTGGAGGTGCTGAAGAATATTGATTTCACCGTCCGTCCTGGTGAAACGGTAGCGGTGCTGGGGGCGACAGGTTCCGGAAAGAGTTCGCTGTTTCAGCTGATTCCAAGATTGTATGACCCGACAAAAGGCATTGTGGCAGTGGATGGAAAAGATGTCAGGAAGCTTGAGTTTGACCATTTGCGAAAGCAGATAGGCTATGTGCCCCAGGAGGCATTGCTGTTTACAGGAAGCATCAGGGAGAATCTGGCATGGGGTAAAAGCGATGCCTCCCGGGAAGAGATGGTCAAGGCGGCAAAGGATGCGCAGATTCATGACACGATTGATTCCCTGCCGGACAAGTATGAAACACTGCTTGGGCAAAAAGGGGTCAACCTGTCGGGCGGCCAGAAACAGCGGCTTTCCATTGCCCGGGCGCTCATAAAAAAGCCCCGCATTCTGCTTTTGGATGACAGCACCAGCGCCCTTGACCTGAAAACAGAGGCAAAATTGCTGAATGCCATAAAGCAATATCAATGCACAACCCTGATAATTACACAAAAAATCAGCACGGCTAAAGAGGCAGACCAGATTCTTCTCATGGAGGAAGGCCGAATCATCGCCCAAGGCAAGCATGAAGAATTGCTTGCAGGGTCCAGGCTGTATCAGGAGATATTCGAATCCCAGCTGGGCCTGGAAGAAACTAGCTGAAGAAGGTCACACAAGGCACGGAGAGGTGATACAGGTGAAAAATGCGCAAAACCAAAGCAGCATGGCAGGAACAGTTAAAAGAATCTGGGTGTATCTCTCCTTCCATAAGGCGCTTTTAACGGGTGTTTTCGTAATGGTCATTTTGAGCTCTGCTCTGGGGCTGCTCGGCCCATTTTTGATTGGCCGTACGATCGATACCCATCTTGCAGCCGGGAGTTCGGAGGGTCTTGGTCTCGTCCTCACCGGTCTGGCGATTGTTTATTTGTTCTATTCGGTCTCCCTGTGGCTGCAGAATTTCTGGATGATTGGAATCGCGCAGGAAACGGTGTTTTCCATGAGGACGGAACTGTTTACCAAGCTGCAAAGACTGCCGATCCGTTTTTTTGATAAAAAGCAGTACGGGGAATTAATGAGCAGGGTTACGAATGACATGGAAAATGTCAGCTCTACATTAAACAGCTCGGTTATCCAAATCTTCTCCAGTGTTCTTACCCTGGCTGGCACCCTGGCTGTGATGCTCTGGCTAAGCCCATTGCTGACCCTCGTGACCATGGTGATTGTGCCGCTTATGTTTCTTGGCATGAAATGGATTACGAGCCGGACTGGCAGGCTGTATAAGGAACAGCAAAGAAACCTCGGCGATTTGAACGGTTTTATTGAAGAGACCGTTTCCGGGCAAAAGATCATCAAAACCTTTTCGCAGGAGGAAAAGGTCATTCAGGAGTTTCTGGTAAAAAGCGATCACTTGAAACAGGCAGGCTACTGGGCACAGGTTTATACAKGGTTTATCCCCAAGCTGATGAACATGCTGAACAATTTAAGCTTTACGCTTGTCGCGGCTGCAGGCGGGGKATTTGCCTTAAAAGGGATGATTTCAATCGGAACGATTGTCATTTTTACCGAATATGCACGCCAGTTCACACGGCCGCTCAATGACCTCTCCAACCAGTTCAATACACTGCTGTCTGCGGTGGCAGGGGCAGAACGGGTATTTGACATCCTTGATGAAGGAGAGGAGGGTGCTGATGAGAAGGGGGCGCTCCAGCTTTCGGGGATAAAAGGGGAGGTTCAGTTCCAGGATGTCTCGTTTTCCTATGAAAAGGAAGGTGATACAGTAAGCAGCCTTTCCTTCCGTGCGGTACCCGGCGAAAGTGTCGCCCTTGTCGGACCAACAGGTGCCGGCAAGTCCACAATCATCAATCTGATAACCAGGTTTTATGAACCGGACAGCGGAACCATCCTGATCGATGGGCGGGACAGCAAAACGATAACGAGGGAGAGCCTGCGCAGGCAAATGGGATTTGTGCTCCAGGATTCATTTTTATTTTCCGGGACCATCAGGGACAATATACGTTACGGCCGTCTGGATGCAAGCGAACAGGAAGTAGAGGAAGCAGCAACTGCTGCGAATGCGTATTCCTTTATAAAAAGGCTTCCGGATGGCTTTGATACAATTCTTAGCCAGGAAGGAGCGGGAATCTCCCATGGACAGAAGCAGCTTCTGTCCATAGCGCGTGCGATTCTCGCCGATCCGGCGATTTTAATTCTGGATGAAGCAACAAGCAGCATTGATACCATTACGGAATTGAAAATTCAGGAGGCATTGGGAAAGCTGATGAAGGGAAGGACCACATTCATCATCGCCCACAGGCTTAATACCATCCAGCAGGCGGATCAGATACTGGTCATTGAAAATGGAATGCTGCTGGAAAAAGGAACTCATAAAAGCTTGCTTCAGAAACAGGGTTTCTACCATGATTTGTATAAAAACCAATTTAAGCGGGACACAGCAAAAGTTTTATAGAAAAAAATAAATCTTCCAAAGTGTTTGACAGTTTGGAGGATATGTACTACAATCAATCCTAATTAATGGCAAAGTCAATGTATTCCAATATAAAAAATACTCTTATCGAGAGCGGCGGAGGGACATGGCCCGATGAAGCCCGGCAACCTTCAAGGAAATAACCTTGAAAAGGTGCTAATTCCTGCAGGCAGAAGTGCCTGAAAGATGAGAGGAGGAGCGGGGTCCTCTTCTTATGGAGAGGGCCCCGCTTCGTTTTTGAAGCTGTCCTCTCACACTGAATTTTAATGATGAAAGGATAGTGGAGAAGATGAATGCAATTAAAGTGGCGATACTGGGTTTTGGAACTGTAGGGGAAGGCGTCTACAGGACGGTCGAAACACACCAGGAAGAACTGGCAGCTGTTTTGGGAAAAAAAGTGGAAGTTGTGGCCATCCTGATAAAAAACAAACAAAAAGACCGCGGCATTGGCAATGAGGTGCTGGTTACGGACGACTTTGAAGAAATCATGCACCTTCCGCAGCTTGACGTTATCGTGGAAGCGATCGTAGGGCGCGAACCAGCATTTACATACCTTCAGCGAAGCATTCAAAAGGGCTGCCATGTTATCACGGCAAATAAGGAAATGTTCGCTTTCCATGGGGAAGAACTGAAAAAGCTGGCTGAAGCCCATCACGTATCCGTTGGCTTTGAAGCAACCGTTGCAGGCGGCGTACCTGTCATCCAGACCATCCAGCAGCTGTTGAATATAAACCGGATTAAAAAAATTGAAGGCATCCTCAATGGAACCTCCAACTACATCCTTAGCGAAATGCGGGTGAACGGGCAGACATTCCCGGAAGCTTTGAAAGCCGCACAGGATAAAGGCTATGCAGAAGCTGATCCGACAAATGATGTTGAAGGCTTTGATGCTTTTTACAAGCTGTTGATTTTAAGCGAAATTGCCTTTGGGGAGAAGCCTGTTTGGGAAAACGTGCAGCGTGAAGGAATTTCTTCCATTACGGAGGAGCAGATCACCCAGGCGGAAAACCTGGGCTTGCGGTTCAAGCTGATTGCTTCCGTCCAGCTGGATGGGGAAAAAGTGATTGGTTCCGTACGCCCCACGCTGGTAACTGAAACCCATCCGCTTTTTAATATCGAAGGCGTAGAAAATTCCGTATCCATTGAAGGTGATATTGTTGGACGGATTACACTGCAGGGCCCTGGGGCAGGCATGCTGCCAACTGCGAGTGCCGTCATTGAAGACTTAATTCATGCGGTGCTTGAAACAAAGGTGCCAGAGGCAGAGGGTATCAGGGGGAGATCGCTGCACGCCTCCGGGGATCGGGACAGAGTGCAAAACTGGCTGATTATGCCTCAAGGGGACGTAAGCTTGCAAAGTATTCCACCCTCATCTGTCACGGAAATTGACAGCGGCTATTTCCTTCAGGCCGATGAGCAGGAAATTTCCGCACTTCGCAGACAAAACCGAAGTGCCAGCATCTTTGAAGTGCTCGGCGACTATGCGGTCGAAAAAACCGCCAAGGTATACCTCTAAAGCTGCCGGTGAAAGTAGTTTGATTTTGAATGCAAAATCCAAAGGATGCAGTCCGATTTTTAATTGAAATGGGACTGCATTTTTTATATATCAAGGTTACTTTTGCAGGCAAAGAATTCATAGGCGGAGAAATTCCGGTTATGGTATATAGAAGGGGCTTTAGAAGCAGAAATAAGCGGAAAAATTCCGGCTAACCTCTTGTTATAGGGCTAAATTTAAGGGTTTGGATGCATATACACGGAAAAACTCCGCTTATATTGCGGGAAATGTTGGTATTTCCCGAGATAAGCGGAATTTTTCCGTTTAATTTTTAAAGCCAATAAATATTATCACAAATGGAACTGCTAGAGTTCATCAGGCAGATTTTATTAAGCCTCACCCTGCAAAAAAAATACTTACCTAAGTAACAGTTTGTGCTATAATGTTCCTATTAATTATTTACCTGGGTAACAATTGGAGGCTGAAGACGATGCAAAACACCCATATGCTATTTCACTCTGTGCATCAGCTTTCAAGGGAGCTTACCAAGCATCTGAATGATGCGCTGGAACCCTTTGGCCTGTACAGTTCACAATGGGCAGTGCTGTTTGTTTTAAAACAGGAAGGGACTTTAACACAAAAAGAGCTTTGTGAATATCTTGCCGTTGAAGCTCCGCCGATGACACGGACCATCCAGAGACTGTCAAGGCAGGGACTGGTTGAACAGCACCAGGGAACAGATAAGCGGAAAAAATATATCAGGCTGACTGAAAAGGCAATTGGGAAGTTCCCCGAATGGGAAGCTGTGGTGATGGAGGCGAACCATATTTTGCTGAAATCATTTGGGAGCCAGTCACAGGAGGAGCTCCAGGCACTGCTTTCGGATTGGCTTGGGATGATTAAACAAGAGTCCAGAGGCAAAGGGAGGAGAAACAACAATGAGTGATCAGCGACCAAGACTTTGGACGAGAAACTTTATCAGTGTTTCTGTCAGCAACTTCTTTTTATTTATGACGTTTTATTTTTTACTGGTGACCCTGCCAGTATATGTGCTGAGCGAGATGGATGGAACATCGGCGGAAGCAGGACTGGTTACGACGGTCTTCCTGCTCTCCGCCATTATCATACGTCCCTTTGCGGGCAAATGGATGGAAAAGGCGGGAGGAGCGAAAATCCTGCTCTTTTCTTTGCTTCTGTTTACAGGGGCTTCAGCATTGTATCTCTTCACTGATACACTTGCCGGGCTGATGGTAGTCCGATTTATTCATGGCATAGGCTTTGGCATGGCGACAACGGCTACTGGAGGAATTGTCGCCAGCATCGTGCCTGATGCCAGGAGAGGGGAAGGGATGGGCTATTTTGTCCTTTCCTCCAATCTGGCCATGGTACTTGGACCGTTTCTTGGCTTAACGGCCATGCAGGAGTGGGGAATGAAGACGATGCTGATAATGGGGTTGGCATCATCCTTTATTGGCCTTTGCGCTGGTTTATTTGTTTCAGTGCCAAGGGAGCCTGGGAGCAGCGCTTCAGGCCGGGTAAAGGGTTCCTTCAGTTTCAGGGAGCTTTTTGAAGGAAAAGCCATCCCCATTGCCMTCACAGGCGCCTTTTTTGCCATTATCTATTCGTCCATCCTGTCCTTTGTTTCGATTTATGCCGATGAGGCGGGCCTTAATAGTGTTTCCAGCTACTTCTTCGTGGTTTATGCGGCAGTGCTGCTGATCTCAAGGCCCTACACCGGGAAATGGTTTGACCTGTACGGACCGAATGCCATTGTCTACCCGGCCATCACTTTGTTCGCTGCTGGCATGCTGCTTCTTGGAGCGGCCAATTCAGCGCTGATTTTCCTTGCAGCTGCAGCCTTAATCGGGATTGGGTGGGGAACCTTGTTTCCGAGCTATCAAACCATTGCCATTATGGCGGCTCCGCCAAAGCGGCGCGCAATGGCGACCGCTACTTTCCTGTCCATATATGATATCGGCATTGGTCTCGGATCCTTCCTTGTCGGAATGCTTGCTGCAAAAGTAAGCATTGGTACCATCTATTTTTACAGTTCCATTTATGTACTGGCTGGCATCGGGGTTTATTACCTGCTTCAGGGGCGAAAGCTTCAACGTGGGAAACAAGCTGAAAGTGTGGAAAGTATGTAAAATTGAAAAAAGCGAACCGGATGGCCGGTTCGCTTTTTTTGTCTAGCTCCAGTGCCTAGCCCCTCGAGACGCTTCGGTCCGTCCGATGAAGTCAAAGAACGACTTCACCAGCCGGCCCTCCAGCCCTTGTCGGGGCTTAGCAAGGCACTTGCGCTTTTCTAATTTATCCACAGAAAGCTAATGCTTAAGCTTTAGTAACTTGCGTCTTCACAAGAAGTATAAGATTAACATTGAATAAACTGCCGCGGTATATTTATTCCACTTGGTGATTTTTATAACCTAAACGACGTAAGCCCTACCTCTCTTACATCCTTACGGCTCCGAAGCCGATCCAGTGTGAATAAGTTTGACACTAAAAAAATTTTAAGCAGAACGCCATTCGTTTATTGACGTAAATTTCAAGTTACTAAAATTACTGGTGAACTTTATTATTATACTTCATTGATAAAGGATTGTCAAATAGTTGGAAGCTGGCACCCGGATTGGCCCTGAAAGGTTATCCAGAAAGTTATTCACATAAAAAAACTGGCCAACAATATCCTCCACAGGTTTATCCACATTATCCACATCCACAATGGGTTTTATCCCCGGTATTTGTCCACAAAAGGAGGAGATAGGGGAAAACGCTGGATTTAAAAGGTATCAACAATTTTCATCCACATTATCCACAATGTTGTGGATATGTTGTTGCCTACTGGAGGGCGGCAAATGCTTATATGTGAAATCCTTGTGAACACCATTGTTATAAACTGAAATCTATTGTATAGTTGTCTTATCGAAAGTTAGTGAATTATTTCACAAACTTTCCGGTCTCTTGCCATGATTACAAAACATCCCCTTCCCCCAGACAAAAAGCAGAACCAGTAATGGTTCTGCTTTTTGCTTCCTTTCCAGACCTTTCTTCATCGAAAAAGATTAACGTTGGCGTCCTTTTGCCCTGGCATCTGCTGCCTTTGAACGCGCCATGGCTTCCAAATCCTCGTGGTCTGCAAGGTCACGGTCAAATTCAACATCAAGTCCGTCAGACTTCATGTTCTTAGGCACTTGTGGAAGTTTATTGGTATTCTTATCCCTGCTTTTATTCCCGCGTGAACGTCCCATTGTCAAACTCCCCTTTCGGATGTAAGAGCTGGAAAAGGTACGGAAACATTAGTTTCCGTACCTTTAGCTTGTGCCATTTTTCAGGGAGTTATAAATGGGAATTATTGATCGCGCTTTTTGTTGACAAAACCGCCAGCCCTGTCTGCCGCTCTAAATTCATGGCTGTAAGTTACTTCCTGCATGCTGGAAAGTGTGTGTCTCCGCTTTTCTTTTCGCTTTCTTTCTCCTGCCATTGTTCATCACCCTTCCTTTTCATATCCTTAAAATTATTTCCATATGAGGAGGGATTAAACAGGGTCATTTTTTAAAAATTTCTGCGAGTGCTCCATGCAAGGTTGGATATTTGAATTCAAAACCATGGGCAAGCAGCTTTTCCGGCAGAACCCGCTGGCCATCCAGGACAAGCAGGCTCATTTCTCCAAGCAGCATTTTTAGTGCGAAACCCGGAACTGGGAGCCAGTGAGGCCGGTTTAGGACAGATGCAAGCTCTTTGCCAAATGTTTTCATTCGGACAGGCCGTGGGGCGGTGAAATTTATGGGTCCGGATATGGCTTCTTGTTCAAGGACAAACCCCATTGCCCGGGATACATCCTCAATATGAATCCATGACAGCCATTGCCTTCCTGTCCCAATGGTCCCTCCTGCAAACAAATTGTAGGGAGCGGCCATTTTTGGCAATGCTCCTTCGGCTTGATCGAGGACGACGCCAAAGCGGCAAAGGACAATTCTTACACCTAACTGCTCTGTTTTTGCAGCGGCCTCTTCCCATTGGCTAACGGTATCAGCAAGGAAATCCACTCCAGAAGTCTCCGCGTTTTCAGTAAAGGTCTTTTCCTCGGATGTGCCATAATAACCAATGGCACTGGCATTTATCAATACGGAAGGCTTGAGTGTCATCTTGCTTATGATCCTGTGGATTTCGTTGACAGCCCTCAGCCTGCTTTGGACAATCTCCTCTTTTCCCTTGCTGGTCCAGCGGCTGTTAATGGTTTTGCCTGCCAGGTTCACGAATGCCTCCGCACCCTCCAGCTCTTTTTCAGGCTGGTCTCCCTCATTGAGCCAGCGGACATAATGCAGGCTGGGATTGCCGGTCTTCTTTGGAGACCTGCTTAGGATAATAACTTCATGACCTTGTTTAATAAGATTGCTGGCCAGGTGCCTGCCGATCAATCCTGTGCCGCCTGCAATGACAATTTTCATTTTTTAACACTCCCATCAAGAATAACCTTATAATTACTTTCACTGTGATTCGCTCTAAATCCTTTAAGCAATATGGTAAATTATAAAAAGAGGTGAGAGAGATGCCCGTTATATCCAAAATAGTGCTGCAAAAGCATAATAAAGAACGCTATAGCATTTTCACAGACAGCGGGGCAGGAGAAGTGTATGCCTTTAGTGTGGATGAAGATGTGCTGATTAAATATCAATTGAAAAAGGGAATGGAACTGGATGAGTCCGCCGTTGCAGATATGCTGTTTCAGGATGATATCCGTAAGGCGTACAACGCAGCGGTCCACTATCTATCGCACCGGATGAGGTCCGAGGGGGAAGTGAGGGAACACCTTCAAAAAAAGGAAATTTCCGAACCGGTCATTCAGGAAGCCATTGATAAACTGTATCAATTCAATTTTCTTAATGATGAGGAATTTGCCTTGGCATTTGTAAGGACCCAGATGAATACTACGGACAAAGGGCCGGAAGTGGTCAAAATGGATCTAAAGCAGAAGGGGCTCAGCGGAACGATAATCAAGTCGGCCTTAAAGGAGTATCCGCTCGATGTCCAGGTGGAGAAGGCCGTTCAGCTTGGCCGGAAATATGCGGCGAAAAATCAAAAAGACTCATCGCGGATTTTAAAACAAAAGCTCGAGCAGCTACTAATCCGGAAAGGCTACCCGTTTCAGGTTATTTCCATTGCGATGGAAGATATTACGGTCGAAAAACAGAAAGAATCTGAAATGGATGCGCTCATTTTTCAGGGCGAAAAACTCAGCCGAAAGCATTCGAAGCTGTCAGGAGCTGAGTTAACTCAAAAAATAAAGCAGGGCCTATACAAAAAAGGCTTTCCAATGGATATGATCGAACGCTATATGCAAGACCTTGATGGTAAAGATTGAAAATCGGGTCCTGATAAAAGGGTGCACCCGCCATTTGGACTTTTAGGCGGGTGCTTTTCCTATCCTTTTGTTTTGGACTCAATGATAATGGTATCCTGGTCAAGCTGTTCGATAATAAGATTGGCTACCTCCTGGGGTGACCTGAATTTCGCAGGGTTTTCGACATGGTTGCTTCCCTCCCAGAAGGGAGTATCCATGCCGCCCATATACGCTGAGATGAATCTAATGTTTGAGCCTTCATATTCTTTCTGCAAGGATTCGGTAAATCCCCTGATGGCGAACTTGCTAGCGCTGTATATCGCTTCATGCTTTTTTCCGCGCAGGCCGGCAGTGGAAATGATATTTAAGACCAGCCCTTCCTTATTGTTTTCAAGATAAGGCAGGACGGCCTTTGTCATATAGATGGTGCCGAATACGTTTGTGGAAAACGTATCTTCGACCTCCTGGTCCATCGCTTGACTGAAGGGCCCAAAGCAGCCAATTCCCGCATTATTGATAAGTCCATATAGATGATGATGTTTATTTAAAACAAGCATTTTCTCCTTGATATCTTCAGGATTCCTGATATCCAGAGTCAGAATGGAAGCATGCCCTTCACCTTGCTCAATCTGTTTTTTAACATCGTTGAGAGAGGCCTCGCTTCGCCCAATCAGGACGATATGATAGTCCTGTTTTGCGAGCAGAAGGGAAAGTTCTTTTCCCAGACCTGTCCCAGCTCCGGTAATAATGATCGTTTTCATGCGGGCTCCCTCCTTTCTTTATTTATATCCAAAAATCGGCTATGATTAAACCGAAACGACTCGGGGAGTGAATACGATGCAGCGTGAGAAACGGTACAGTGAACTGTCGGAATATGAATTGAAACAGGAAATCGCCACCCTTAATGAAAAGGCTAAAAAGGCGGAACAAATGGGAATGGTGAATGAATTTGCCGTGCTTGAAAGAAAGATGGCCATGGCTAAGGCCTATTTATTGAATCCGGACGACTTCAAACCGGGAGAAATTTATGAAGTCGAAGGGGATAATGGAAGTTTCTTTAAAATTGATTATATGAATGGTGTTTTTGCCTGGGGGTATCGCCTCAATGGCGACGGGCATGAAGAAGCGCTGCCAATCAGCCTGTTGAAAAAGCTGAGGCAAAACCAGGAATAAACCTGATTCTGCTTCAGCACAATCCGAAAAATTCAGGAGAAGCTGGTTTCAATTAAAAGTCAGGTGTATCGCTGTCTCTATGGCTCGATGCGTGCATTCTCTCCTGAGGGTGTGTGTTGATACTTCCATCCGCCCGGCGGGAATTGTATTCTGCCTTGGCTCTTGGCTCTCCTTCAAAACGGTTGCTGTTCATATGTGGGAAATTCCTGGCTTTATTTCGCATAGCGGCCTCCTTGAAGGGTAATGCATGCATTGGAATCGCACGCATTGTTAGTATTCGTGATTAACCAGGACTTTAGTACAACGGAAATATTTGCACGTAGGAGTGTGAAAATAATGAATGATTATCATAAAAGGCTTGCCGATCTCCTGATGGAAAAAAATGAGCATATATCACGTCAGCAGGCACTGACATGGGTTGAGCTTTTATGGGATGATTTTGAGACTACTTCTGCCAAGGCAGGAAGAGAATACAAGGGCAGTGAGCTAACCGAGAAAATCGTCACACAGTGGATTCAGCATTATGGAGACAAACTGCATGAATTTGTGGCAACAAACCCCAAATACAAGCATTTCCTCGAAGATGATGATAAAAAAATGCATTAAAACAGCGATGCCATAAGGGCATCGCTGTTTAGTTGGAAGAACCTAACCCGGAAGGAACTCCAGCTTCTTTTGCAGTTTTTCTTCGCTATAAATCCAGCCGGTATAGGAACTAAGGATGTTTAAATCGAGTCCTAGCTTGACCACGGCGACGAATGGGTAGTGGCCGTTGCTGCGGTAGCGCAAGTCGATAAAGCGCACCTCATAATGGTCTTCAAATTCATCCATTTCCCAGCGGTATACCGGAGAGAAGGAAAGAAAAGCGGAGAGGTTGACATCTTTTTTCGCTGCTTCGAGCACAGGTGTTTCCGGCACAGGCACCCGGTTAAAGTGGTCAAGGATCGTCACCTTCAGGCCGTGGGCCCTGCCAACAAAGAATTGATGCTCATTCATGACCGCAACCCGCCATTCGCTGTTTTTCATGGTAGGGGCGATTATAATATCCGTTGCGTCCGGGATCATTTCCTCGACGATTTTCTGGAGCTTCCGCTTGTACATAAAGCGGTGTATATAGTAAATGACAAGCACTCCGTAAATCACCAGGAAAGTGTAGCCGGGATGGGCCCCAAAAATCCAGAAAAACAAGCCGGCAATGTGGATGGCGAAAATGAATGGATCAAAAGTATTGATTACCCCCAACGCCAGCCATTTAGCCGAGAACGGCCTTAATGCCTGAGTCCCGTAGGCATTGAAAATATCGACAAACACATGCAGAATGACCGCAAGGAATGACCATAGCCAAAGATGGAACAGATTGGCTTCCGGCTGGAAAAAATAAACGGCACCCGTAACCATAAGCGGCCACAGGATCACGGCCGGGATGGAGTGGGTAATTCCCCGGTGGTTGCGGATATATACAGCATTGTTCCTCAGCTTTAACACGGTATCGATATCAGGGATTTGTGAACCAATGACGGTTGCAGCGAGAACAGCCGTGGCTGTAGCACTGCTGCTGGAAACAACAGGATCAAGGGTCGCCAATCCCCCCAGAGCAAGTCCCATCACAACATGCGTTCCTGTATCCAAGGAAAAACCCTCCTTTTCAGGAAATTGAATAATTGCCTATACAGTGCCTTGTAACAAAATTGATAATAGTTTACGTTAATATGGTCAAACAATCCGAAACCATTTGACGGTATTATATATATTCCCAAAAGGAACAACTGTTTAACATGTGGAGGCCCAAAAGTGATCAGTAACAGTTTGAAGAATTTGAAAAATGTGGAAAAAGATGCATTCAGGAGTGACCTTATCAGCTGGTTTGAGAGAGAGCAGAGGAATCTGCCTTGGCGAAAAGATCAGGATCCATACAAGGTGTGGGTTTCTGAAATCATGCTGCAGCAAACAAGAGTTGATACGGTCATACCTTATTTTAATCGATTTTTAGAAAAATTTCCATCACTTGCTGACTTGGCCAATGCCGATGAAGAAAAAGTTTTGAAAGCCTGGGAAGGGCTTGGGTATTATTCCCGGGTCCGCAATCTGCAATCGGCCGTCAGGGAAGTGGAAGCCAAATATGATGGGAAAGTTCCCGATACCCTTGAGGAAATATCGACTTTGAAGGGAGTCGGCCCCTATACAGCCGGGGCGATTTTAAGCATCGCTTACGGGAGACCCGAGCCCGCAGTCGACGGGAACGTAATGAGAGTGCTGTCCCGAATCCTCTTGATTTGGGAGGATATTGCCAGGCCGGCTACCCGCAAAATCTTTGAAGAAGCGGTAAGGGAACTGATCTCGAAGGAAAACCCTTCCTATTTTAACCAGGCTTTAATGGAATTGGGAGCACTCATTTGCACGCCAACTTCCCCGTCCTGCCTGCTTTGCCCTGTCAGGGAACACTGCCATGCCGCAGCGGAGGGGGTCCAGGCAGAGCTCCCGGTTAAAACGAAAAAGAAAAAACAGCGTCCTGTCCAGCTCGCAGCGGCAATCCTTGAGGACGGTCAAGGGAGAGTGCTTATCCGTAAAAGACCGGAAGAAGGACTGCTGGCCAGCCTATGGGAATTTCCGAGCGTGGAAGTCCATTTGGAGTTCGGCAGTGAAAAGGACCAGTTTCAAAATGATTTTGCTGACCTATATGGAACCGAAGCAAGGCTTGGCGAAATGCTGGGGCGAGTGGAGCACATATTTTCCCATTTGGTGTGGAACATTCACGTCTTTTCCGGAAAACTGGGGGCAGGCCTACAGGAACAAAAAAACCTTCGTCTGGTCCATATTGAGGAGCTCCAAGATTTTGCCTTCCCGGTGTCCCACCAAAAAATTCTTAAACTATACAAAGAGAGCAAAAAAGGGGGCTGATGAAGCCCTCTTTTTTAGTCATAGGTAACCTTGGTCCCGTGCGTCCAGTCGGCTTCATTCCGGTTCAGGCCGCCGCGTTTTTCAATTTCTTCAATAATTTGCCGGTGAAGGGACTGCCCCTCGGCATTCAAATAAGGAACAACCTGCTGCATGGAATGATGGAAAAAAGCGAGTTCACTATCTTTCCAATCGGCTTTCGATACCATCGACAATTCTGTCATATCCCTGCCAACGTACATGGTTACTCACCCTCTCTGTAAGATACCTGCATGATTGTAGTTTTTGTTCCTGGATTGTCATCTATACCTGTTCCAGCTAAAATGAAAACAAATAAGTAAAGAAGGGATACTGATTATGTCGAATAAAGTGGCACTTGTTACAGGAAGCAGCAGAGGAATAGGAAAGGCCATCGCCCTGAGACTGGCGGAGGAAGGCTATGACTTGGTCATAAATTATGCCCGGAGCAAAAAGGCGGCACTCGAGACAGCGGAACAAATTGAGGCACTGGGAAGAAAGGCGCTCGTGGTCAGGGCCAATGTTGGAGATGTCGAGAAAATCAAAGGAATGTTCGCAGAAATAGACGCCGAATTCGGACGCCTCGATGTTTTTATCAATAATGCAGCTTCCGGAGTGCAGAGGCCAGCAATGGAGCTGCAGGAGAATCATTGGGACTGGACGATGAACATCAACAGCAAAGCCCTCCTGTTTTGCGCCCAGGAAGCGGCCAGGCTGATGGAGAAAAACGGTGAGGGCAAGATTGTCAGCATCAGCTCGCTTGGATCAATCCGTTACCTGGAAAATTATACGGCGGTCGGCGTTTCAAAGGCAGCCCTTGAAGCATTGACCAGATATTTAGCCGTCGAGCTTGCTCCGAAAAACATTTCGGTCAATGCCGTATCAGGCGGAGCTATTGATACGGATGCACTCGCCCATTTTCCAAACAGGGAAGAGATGCTTGAGGAAGCAAGACAGAAAACTCCGGCAGGCAGAATGGTGGAAATTGAGGATATTGTCAATGCGGTCATGTTCCTCACTGGCGATGGAGCCGGCATGATCAGGGGCCAGACCATCATCGTCGACGGAGGAATTTCTTTACTGGTTTAGTGGGAATTATTCTTCCTGTTTTTGGTTTTTATTTTCCGGATAACACCTTCATGAAGTGGTTAGATTAATATTCGTGGAGGTGATAACGATGGCAAACAGACAAAACCAAACTCAAACTGGTACAAACATTCAGCAAGTACGCCAGCAAAACGCCCAAGCTTCTCGCGGAGCAGGCGCAGGCCAATTCGGTACTGAATTTGCTAGTGAAACAAACGCTCAGCAAGTGCGTCAGCAAAACGCTGCTGCTTCCCGCGGAGCACAACAGCCTACTTCTTCTTCTGGTTCAGGCCAATATGGCACTGAGTTCGGAATGGAAAGCCAAACTAACGCTCAAGAAGTACGCCGCCAAAACCAGCAAGCTGAATCTAGAAAGTCGCAAAACGCTGGACAATTCGGCGAAAGCTAATTTTTCTATAATTATGGGCACCCTTCCGCTTGGAAGGGTGCTTTTTTAGTTATTTTACGGAGGAGCGGGGTCAAAGAGGCGCTGGCGGTTGCTCTCAGTACCCAAAAATCCAGAGGAGCCGAAAAAAAGGTACTGACGGCTGCTCTCAGTACCCAAAAATCCAGAGAGACTGGAAAAAAAGGTACTGACAGGCTCTCTCAGTACCCAAAATCAAGA
>NZ_LIGG01000001.1:1726007-1739134 GCF_001273925.1 Bacillus sp. FJAT-27251
TCTCTCAGTACCCAAAAATCCAGAGAGGCCGGAAAAAAAGGCACTGACGGCAGCTCTCGGTACCCAAAAATCCAGAGAGTCCCGCAAAAAAAGGCACTGACACCCGCTCTCACCACCCAACAACCCAGAGCAGCCTGAAAAAAAGCACTCCTCACCCCTCATGATAGTCCATCCAGAAATCCTAATGTTCTTTATGCAACCTATTCGACGAAAATTCTTATTGGTCTACATAAATTGTCAAAGGAGGTTGGCGTCATTCCAACGAATATGTACATTGAAACTTATAAATAGGCGGTGGCAGAGCATGGACCAGTTTAATGAGTTGGTATCAACACAATTGAAAACAATGGACAAACTTTTATATTTACAGTCTGAGCTTGAGCGTTGCCAGCAGATTGAGCAGCAGCTCATCACCTTGAGGCAGAACACCGAACTGGAAGAGATTCGCGAGGAAATTGACAGGATGAAGGCGGAGCTGAAAGATATCCACCGTATCTTTGAAGAGCAGACGGAAGAAGTGATACGCTCATACCAGGATATGAACATCATAATTCGATAAAATAAGGGATATACGAAGCGATATTTCGAGCCTCTGTTTAAAAACGGCGGCTCTTTTGTTTTAAATTCCAGCTACAACCGTTATAATAATAAAAAAAGGAAGCGTTTTGTTGCCTCTTGTCGTTTTTTGTTTTTTAGATTCATATACAATTGATCGGGTTGCAAAGCTCCAGGAAAGGAAAGTAGGGGAGAAATCATGGGCGTACCCATAGAAGGTGAGTCTGTCCAAATACATAGCTACAAACATAATGGGCACATCCATAGAGTGTGGGAGGAGACAACGGTCTTAAAGGGCACCCAGAACCTGGTGATTGGGGGGAATGACCGGACTGTTGTAACTGAATCCGACGGCAGAACCTGGATCACAAGGGAGCCGGCGATTTGTTATTTTCATTCCCAGCATTGGTTCAATGTAATTGGAATGCTCCGGGAAGATGGTGTGTACTATTATTGCAATATCAGTTCACCGTTTATTTTTGATGGAGAAGCACTTAAGTATATAGATTACGACCTTGATATAAAAGTGTTTCCTGACATGACGTTTAACCTGCTGGACGAAGATGAATATGAGCGGCATCGCAAGGAGATGCAGTACCCAGAGGTAATCGACCAGATTTTAAAGTTCAATGTTGAGAAGCTTATGCGCTGGATCAGGCAGAGGAAAGGGCCGTTCGCTCCGGATTTTATCGACATTTGGTATGAGCGGTATTTGACCTATAGACGTTGATATTTAAAAACCTGTTGAACCCGCTTCAACAGGTTTTTAAATAGGTACTGAAAATTGTGAATGTTCCATAATAGGGGGAGGCACCTTTGGGCAGTATTAACAGATATCTTCAATTCGTAAAACCGTACAGATGGCAAATTGTGGGGACGATTATCATCGGGATCCTTAAATTTGCGATTCCCCTGCTGATACCCTTATTGATCAAGTATGTCGTAGATGATGTCGTCCAGAATGATGCCCTGTCCGCTGCAGATAAATCAAGCAGGCTGTTCACGGTCATGGGCGTGATGATTGTGGTATTTGTCATTCTCCGTCCGCCAATAGAATACTACCGGCAATATTTTGCCCAATGGACGGCCAGCAAAATTTTATATGACATCAGGGACAGGCTGTTTACCCACCTTCAGAGGCTCAGCTTTAAATATTATTCCAATACCCGTGCCGGTGAGGTCATTTCCAGGGTCATTAACGATGTGGAGCAGACAAAGACATTTGTTATTACCGGTCTGATGAACCTTTGGCTTGATGTCGCAACCATCCTTATTGCGATTGCCATCATGTTCACAATGGATGTCAAGCTGACGCTGGTTTCACTGGTGCTGTTTCCGCTATACGCATTTTCGGTCAGATACTTCTTCGGAAACCTGCGAAAGCTTACCAGGGTCCGGTCCCAGGCACTGGCAGAAGTTCAAAGTTATCTCCATGAGCGGGTAGCTGGGATATCATTGGTAAAAAGCTTTACACTCGAAAATCACGAGCAGAAGCAGTTCGACAGGCAGAACAGCAATTTCCTGGAGAAAGCGCTGGACCATACAAGATGGAATGCCAAGGCATTCGCAGTGGTGAATACCATTACAGATGTAGCTCCGCTCATTGTCATTGGCTTTGCCGGCTACCAGGCGGTCAACGGCGGCCTGACAATCGGGACAATGATCGCGTTCATCGCTTATATTGATAAGCTGTATAACCCGCTTCGCAGGCTGGTGAACTCGTCGACCACTTTGACACAGTCGATTGCTTCGATGGACAGGGTCTTTGAGTTCATGGATGAAAAGTATGATATCGTCGATGCTCCTGACGCCGTTGAACTCAAAAAGGTGGATGGGCATATTGAATTTAGAAATGTCAGCTTCTCATATGAAAATGAGGGTGAAGATGTCCTGAAGAAGATTTCCCTTGATGTCAGAAAAGGCGAGACCATTGCCCTTGTTGGCATGAGCGGCGGAGGAAAATCATCCTTCGTCAGCCTGATTCCCCGCTTTTATGATGCGAGCGAGGGAGAAATCCTGCTTGACGGCCAGGATATCCGCCGGTTTAAAGTCCGCTCCCTCCGCGATAAAATTGGAATGGTCCTTCAGGATAATATTCTGTTCAGTGAATCGGTGAAAATGAACATCCTCCTCGGCAACCCGGAGGCATCAGATGAGGAAGTCATCGAGGCCGCCAAGGCAGCCAATGCCCATGAGTTCATCTCTGCATTGCCTGATGGCTATGATACCAGGGTAGGGGAGCGTGGGGTGAAGCTGTCTGGAGGGCAGCGGCAGAGGGTCGCGATTGCACGCATCTTCCTGAAGAACCCGCCGATTTTGATTCTGGATGAAGCCACTTCTGCTTTGGACTTGGAAAGCGAGCACCTGATACAGGAGGCACTTGAGAAGCTGGCGAAGGACAGGACAACCTTCATTGTCGCCCATCGCCTATCGACCATCACCCATGCGGACCGTATTGTGCTGATTGAGCATGGGAGGATTGTAGAAACCGGGACCCACGAAGAACTAATGGCATTGCAGGGAGGCTATCACAGGCTCTTCCAGGTGCAGCAGCTGGAAAGCTGACTGTACTGTGAGAACAAATATAAAAGCAGCTGTCGTTGGACAGCTGCTTTTCCTAATCCCCAATATTAGGTTCTACCGTTACTTGGTTGTCTTCTTTATGATAGGACTGGAAGCTTGTAATCAGGGTATCGAGATGCTCCACTTGTTCTCCGTATTCCATAATGACTGAAACAAGCTGCATGATATGGTAAAGAACATGGCTTTCCGACTCCCCAAGTTCCTTTTGCTGGGCGAGGAATAGTTCAAAAAGGTCCTTTTTGTTCAGGCAGACCTGGCCCTCCATATACGAAACCTCGGGCTTGATTTTTCCCGCAAATTTCAGCATCACCTGTTCATGGTGGTTGATCAGGCAGTCCAGCTGGACCTGGAGGCTCTCCTGGAAAGAGGCGGGCATTTGGGCAATCTCGTTTTCAAACCGGTGCAGCCTTTTCAGGGKATTCAGGGCTTTTTTTGTAGTGGCATTCATTTGGCGGTAAATCACCAGCTTGCGCGATTTCTCCAGGCTGTTCTTTTTAAGGTAGTCGCGCTCTTCCTTATACATCAGGTATAGGCGTTCAAGTTTATGGATGCCTTCCCGCAGTTTTTCGATGTCAGCCTTTAGCAGCTGGTGTTCGGAAGCACGGCGTGTGTTGATGCGGATCCATTTGAAGATCTCTTCGGCCATCAGGGAATTTTTATTAAAAAGCTTGCTTTCATATTTAGGGGGCAGAAAGACCAGGTTGACAATAAAAGCAGCAACGATGCCCAGGATAATCGTTGAAAAACGGATAAGGGCAAACTGGATAAATTCCTCTCCGGGGCTTTCCATAATCGCAATTAAAGTGACCAGGGAAAGGATGATTGTATTTTCAAGCTTCAGTTTAAGATTGAGCAGGATGACAAGAATGGCGGCAAGTCCTACGATAAAGATATTATTTCCGAGTGTAAGGACAAAAACGACTGCGATAAAGGCACCAATCACATTGCCCTGAACCTGTTCAATAACAGACAGGTAGGAGCGGTAGATGGTCGGCTGTATGGCGAAAATGGCGGCAATCCCGGCGAAAACCGGAGAAGGCAGGTTCAACACCTGTGCCAGGAACAATGCTAAAATAATGGCGATTCCCGTTTTCAATATGCGGGCTCCAAGTTTCATACTTATAAAATTCCTTTCTGGATTATGTAGGCATGTTCTTAATTCCTATTCCTACTATACTTACTTTATACGAAATTGTGCAAAGCTAAACAATATTGTACTATACATGGGTTTTCATGGAAGTTCAAGGGAAAATAATAAGAAATATGTGGATAATTACCTGTGAAAGAGAAGAGAGGGGGATTCAATGAAAAAAGCGGCCATTTGGCCGCTTTTCTATTGTCCAGCTGCGGCGGCTAGGAGCTCGTGTCATAAGCTACTCCAAAATTGAAGGCAAGGATCGCCTTCTATTTTGGAGCGTCTTATGCCTGTCGCTCCTGAACAAGCCGCCTCCGCTTTTCTTATTGTCCAGCTGCGGGCGCCATCGGCTCGGGGTCACAAGCCAATCCGTCCAGAAGGTTAAAGAACAACCTTCCAGCCGGCTCGTCTTGTGCCTGTCGCCGATGAACGGGCGCCCTCCGCTTTTCTTATTCTGTTGAAACCGAAGGGTCCGCCTGTTCCTTTACCGGAACAATCTGGACAAATTGGTCTTCCGGGTGATTCAGCAGGAGGGAAATGCTTTCTCCTTCCTCTTCCTGGCCACTGCGCTTGAGAATCTCTGCGTACTGGGCAAGCATTTCCCGGACATCACTTTTGCCTTTTTCGGATAGGGATTCAATCGAGACTTTCGCGCCTTTTGCAATCCGGCGCTGGATGGCTTCCCTGGTCAGGCCAACCTCAGGCTGGTGGCGGATATAGATGACACCGCCGGTCATCCCTGCACAAATCCACGGACCGGGATCTCCGAGGACCAAGGCTCTTCCGTTGGTCATGTACTCGAAGGCAAATCCTTTAATATTGGCATGGGTGCCGATATTGCCTGCGTTTTGAGGGAGAGGAGCTTTAACAAGTCCGCCAATGATTATGTCTGCGCCCGAAAGCCGTATACCTGCGCGTGCATCTGCATTCCCTTGGGCAACCAGCAAACCCTTCTGGGCGCCGTAACCGAAGCCCTTTCCGACCGAGCCGTTATAGAATTTCCCATCTTTCCCTTTGGACTTGAGGATGAGGATGCTGCCGCCAAATGAAGTTTTTCCAACTCCATCCTGGCCGCCCCCGTCCACTTCAATGGTGATTCCTTCCGTGTTATAGGCTCCGAGGCCGTTTCCGAGAATCGAGCCGCTGTACCGGAGGCGGACAGGGTTCATTTGTTTATAGGAACCATCAAGCCGCCCGCGGACGCGATGGCAGCTTACCCGGCTGGCCAGCACCCGCTGTGAGGAATTGACATTATGGAATTCACGGGATTGATGGAGTTCTTTTTCAACAGCATCAAGATACTCTGCGCCGGCTGCAACCTGAATATGCTTGGTTTCCAGGGAAGCGGCAGCCTCCTGATGGTGGATTTGCCCAATTTCCAGAGGCTTCAATAAATAGGCCAGGTCAAGCAGTCCATTTCCTTTCGCCTGCTCCAGCAAATCGGAGCGTCCAACCACTTCCTGAAGGTTCTTGATTCCAACCGAAGCGGCAAGTGCTTTCAATTCATTTCCAAGGGCGCTGTATAGATTGATGATTCCCTGTACGGCAAGTTCAAACTGGCGTGGAACAAAACGGCGCAGGCCATGCTCTTTTGCCTGTGTTTCCGACTCAATTTGCGTAGCAATTCCCACATGGCAGGTATCAAGGTGGCAGCCGCGGCAGGTTGTACAGCCAATCGCCAGCATCGACAGCGTTCCGAAGCCTATTCTGTTTGCTCCGAGCAGCATTACCTTGAGGGCATCAAGGGCGCTTTTGATTCCTCCATCCGCCCAAAGCTCAACCTGTTGCCGAAGTCCCGCTTCAAGCAGGGCGTTATGGGCCGCTTTTACACCGATTTCCACTGGGAGGCCAACATGCTGAAGAGCATGGATCCTTGCCGCGCCAGTGCCGCCATCAAATCCGCTGAGTGTGATGATGTCGGCCCCGGCCTTGGCAATCCCCACCGCAATAGTGCCGATGTTTGGCACAACAGGTACCTTGACAGCCACTTTCGCTTTATCGTTGGCCGTTTTCAGTTCGTGAATCATCTGCGCCAAGTCTTCAATGGAATAGATATCATGGTTATTGGACGGTGAAATCAGGTCGGAACCAATCGTGGCGTTCCGGGCCTCGGCGATTTTTGCCGTTACTTTTGAGCCAGGCAAATGCCCGCCTTCGCCTGGCTTTGCACCCTGGCCAATCTTAATCTCCAAAAGGTTGGATGAATTGAGAAGTTCCGCGTTCACGCCAAATCTTCCAGATGCGACCTGCTGGCCACGGGTGCGCGGATATTTTCCGAGCATATCTTTAATTTCGCCGCCTTCCCCATTCATTGAAACCATGTTCAGACGGTCTGCTCCTTCGGCATAGGCTCGGAAGGCAATCTCATTCTGCGACCCGAATGACATCGATGCAATCACGAAAGGCAGGCTGTGTTCCCCGACCCTTAGGTCAACCTCTTCCGGCAGGATGGGTGAAGGCTTTTGCTTCAAACTAGCCAAATGGCGGATCGTTGTCGGATTTTTTTCCTCCTGTTCCGAAATTTTTCCACGGTACGCACTGTAATCGCCGGTTGCGGCCATTTCACCAATTGCTTTCCAGATACGCGGGAACAGGCTGAAGGTTTTGCCAATGCGTTCCTTTTCATTTTGGTAATCTGCAGCACGCTTAAGGGCATCTTCCTTCATCAAGGAAAAGTTGAAGCTAAGTTCCTTTGAACCGAAAAAGTTGACGATTTTCAGGTATTCAGCAATCTCTTCGTTAAGGCCGATGGCAGAGAACAGGCGTCCATAGCCGCGGAGTTCATGGATGCCAATCGTTGAAATGACTTTTTCAAGGCCTTTTGTCAGGGCGCTGTACAGATTTGCAACAGGCTTATGTGAAGCATCCAGGACGCTTAGGAACATATAATACGGGCTTACTGCGTCAGCGCCCAACCCCAGCACAGTAATAATATCGTGCAGGGAGCGGATTGCTGCAGAGCGCACAAGCAGGGAACAATCCCTTCTCACGCCAGCCTTCACAAGTTTCTGGCCGACCGCGGATGTGACCAGGTGAGGGTCAAGCCACAGGCCGTCCTGGTGGGCTTTCGAATCATCCAGGACGAGGAGTGTTTTGCCATTCCGGACAGCTGAAATACACTCTTGGGAAATTCGTCCCAGTGCCTCCTCGATGGATTCCTCCTGGCTGAACACAGTATGGATGTGAGCGGAAAGTCTCTCTTTTTGGAAATAGTCGAGAACCTGGTCCATGCTTGGCTGTCCGGTCTCCAGGCTGCAATCGTAGCCTGCCCTTCCTTCAACCAGCAGCGGCGTTGTCAGCTCCAGCACTTTTCCAGCCGCTTCTTTCGCTAACAGTGATGGGCGTTTTCCAAGTACCGTTCTTGTAGAAAAGTGTTCCGTTTCGCGGTCGCGGTCGATTGCAGGGTTGGTGACCACAGCCACGCTTTCTTTTATAAAATCAGCGATGTTGCGCCGTTCGGGATTTAACGCTGCCAGAGGGGAATCATGGCCAAGCGAGCGGATAGGCTCGATGCCTTTTTCAGCCATTTGCTCTACCAGCTGGACATGGTCGCGCTCCCATCCAAAAGCCTTATACTGGCCATTGTGGATTTTTTCGGGATACGCCATCGTAATCGTTTTGCCAAGATGAGGCACTCCCAGGCGTTCCCTGAAACCGGCAAACTCAAGAGTGCTTGAAAAGCGAGCGTGCACTTCCTCCTGGTAAGCGTGGTGTTCGTAGACCTCGATCCTTTCCCCCTTCCACTTTAACCCGACCTTTTCTCCAGGTGCCAATGGTTTAGGCTCGCCGATATAATCCTGCGAGGGAACAACACCTGGCTCTGAAGAGAAAAGGTAGGAGTCCTGGATTTCAACCATCCACAGCGGGCGGAGGCCCAATGCATCCACACTGAAAACGGCTTCGTCGCCAAAACGGGAAATGATTCCCGCAGGACCCTGGGCAAAATGTCCCCAGGCCTCACGAATATAGGTATACAAATCTTGAAGGTGCTGCGGGTAAGTCTTTATTTCATTGATGATGGGAGGGAACACAATGTCCATTGCCTCGAATAAAGAATATCCATCACGGCAGATGAAGGTCTCTATAGTCCGGCTCAGGTCCTGGGAATCGCTGCCGCTCTTAACGAGAGGGACATTGATCATGGCTGCCTCATCACGAAGGCGGGCAATTGTATTAATTTCTCCATTATGGCCGAGGACGCTGAAGGGCTGCACCCGAAAGAAGCTGGATAGGGTATTGGTAGAGTATCTGTTATGACCGAGTGTCATGGTGGATGCAATAAGTGGATGTGCAAGGTCGTGATAATATTTTGGCAGGATGTCGCCGGCACCCATTACTTTGTATACCGCGTGATATTGGCTGAGGGAGGCTACATGTACTTGCTCGTTCTTCTCGAAATCTACTATGATATTAAACAACTTTTCGGAAAGGCTGCTGGCTGTATCAGGAGCAAGACAGGCAAACTGCCAAAATACGGGGTTTTCCTGAATGGCAATTGGCCCAAGTGCTTCAGGGCTGGTGACTTTGTCTGTTTCAAAGATTAGCTGCATGCCGTATTGATGCAGCTTTTCGGCTAGTTGGGCCTTGATGGCTCGGGAGCCGCTTGTACTGGAAATAAAAACATGGCCGACGACAAAGTTATCTTTATCTGCCGCAGAGGCATCCGTTCCTGAAGCAGATAATTTCTCCTTCCAAAGCCTGCGGGGAATATCAATGTGAATGCCTACCCCGTCACCTTCGCCATTGATAAAACCAGCGCGATGATTCATTGTAGTTAGTCCGTCGATGCAGTGATAAATGTTATCCCTTGTGGGCACCTTCTTTTTCTCAATGCTGGCAATAATTCCGCATGCATCGTGTTCCTGTCTGTGAAAGTCCTTAAATGAGGCTGGGCTCCATTGAATTTGGTTCATAAATTCGGCTTTATAGAGGGGAATTCTCCTTTCAGCCGGTTCACCTCCTATAGGAATATATTGATGGACAAGTGGCAAAAAGGAAGAGGAAACTAGTCGAAAAGAGAGGGGCTGTCTTTCTTCATCTCCGGATGAAATTAGCAATCCTGCAAAATAAAGTAGGGTTATTTTATCATAAGAATTTTCAGAAATCAATTAATTATACAAAAACTTGGATACCGGATTTAAGATAAAGAGACCTGTATAACCGCAAATCTTCACAATTGTAAGCGTTTGCAACATAGAAAATATAAAAACAGGAGGAAGATCGCCTCCTGTTTGTGCATAAAAAATGTATATTTTTAAGATTGTGCCAGAGAGTAAAAGGACTGGTCCACTGCATGCAATGTCGCTTCAATATCTTCGGCTGAGTGGGCAATGGTAATAAACCACGCTTCGTATTTGGATGGTGCCAGGTTGATTCCCTGGTTGAGCATGAGTTTGAAGAACCGGGCAAACATTTCTCCATCGGTGTTTTCAGCCTGTTCGTAGTTCTCAATCTTTTCATTGGCGAAGTAAACCGTCAGTGCACCTTTCAGGCGGTTGATTGTGATTGGAATGCCGTGCTTTTGGGCAGACGAAGCAATTCCTTCTTCGAGCATTTCTCCGAGGCGGTCGAGATACTCATAGACTCCTTCCTGTTTCAGCACTTCAAGACAGGCAATTCCCGCCAGGATCGAGGCAGGATTCCCGGCCATTGTTCCAGCCTGGTAGGCAGGGCCGAGCGGTGCTACTTTTTCCATTATTTCCGCTTTGCCGCCGTAGGCCCCAATTGGAAGCCCTCCGCCAATGATCTTTCCAAGTGCGGTTAGGTCAGGCTTAATGCCGAGCAAGTCCTGGGCACCTCCGTACATAAACCGGAAAGCGGTGATCACTTCATCGTAAATTACAAGTGCGCCGGCCTTATGGGTCAATTCGTTGACTTGTTGAAGAAATCCTTGCTTTGGCTCGACTATGCCAAAATTGCCGACGATTGGTTCAACGAGGACGGCTGCGATTTGATCGCCCCATTTTTCCAAAGCTTCCTTGAAAGGCTCTATGTCATTAAAAGGGACTGTGATCACTTCCTGGGCGATGCTCTTTGGGACTCCTGCAGAGTCAGGGGTACCGAGGGTGGATGGACCGGATCCGGCTGCCACTAGTACAAGGTCCGAGTGACCATGGTAGCAGCCGGCAAATTTGATGATTTTATCCCGGCCTGTATAAGCCCTGGCGACGCGGATGGTTGTCATTACGGCCTCGGTTCCGGAGTTGACAAACCTTACCTTTTCCATGGCTGGCATGGCTTCTTTAAGCATCTTAGCGAACTTTACTTCATGAGGCGTTGGAGTTCCGTATAACACGCCTGTTTCGGCCGCCTTTTTGATGGCTTCGGTAATGTGTGGGTGGGCGTGTCCTGTAATAATTGGGCCATAGGCGGCTAGATAATCAATGTACTGATGGCCATCCATATCCCAGAAATAGGATCCCTGGGCCCTTTCCATCACTACTGGCGCCCCGCCGCCGACTGCCTTATAAGAACGCGAGGGACTGTTGACACCTCCGACAATATGCTCAAGTGCCTCTGTATGTAATCGTTCCGAATTTGGTCTATTCATTATGCTACCTCCTGTTCTCAAGCTGCGGCCTGCCTCTCCCGCAACCATACTGTCCTATTTTAGCATATTTTCCGTTATCTGCTTCAACGCTGTCGCTCCTGTTTTCTGAAGGGATGCAGCAAAAGGGGACTTGCTATCATAGAATTTATCCTGGACGCGTATAGATGTAAAGAGAAGGAATGGAAATGGGGCAGAGGATAAATGGGATTTTATATTTCAATTATTATCATTATCCTTTGTATTTTGCTTAGCCTTAGAGAGCTGTTTATTCCGGATAAAATTAAAGGCAAGAAGATGTCGATAGAAAACTTTTTAATTCTCGCCATTATTTATGCCACAGTCATGATTGGCTTTGGCCTCATTTATTATTTAATAGGGACGCAGGGCTATCCCGTGTTGATTGAGGCTGACCACAATCAAAGCGGGACAACATTGGGGAGGGTGGAAACATCCCTTTATTTTAGTGCGATTACGCTGTTTTCGGTAGGGTACGGCGATATTGCCCCCGTTGGAATCGGCAGGGCCATTGCTGTTGTGGAAGCACTTATAGGCTATACCATACCTGCTGCATTTGTGGCCAGAACCGTTTTTGACAGGAAAATATAAAATGGTCCATTGTTGAAATTCCCCATTCATTTGGATAGGCTAGTTGTATAACAGCTCGTAGGAGGATGGACAATGGAATTGAAAACAAATGAATCAGCTCCCGACTTCGAACTGCCGGCTAGCAGCGGGGAAACTGTAAAGCTTTCCGATTTTCTCGGGAAGAATGTAGTTCTCTACTTTTACCCAAAGGATATGACGCCAGGCTGCACGACGGAGGCATGCGATTTCCGTGATCAGCACGAAAGTTTTGAAAACCTTGATGCGGTTATTGTCGGAGTCAGCCCGGACCCTGTCAGCCGCCACGAAAAATTCATTGAAAAGCATGGCTTGCCGTTCCTGCTTCTTTCCGATGAAGAAAATAAGGCAGCAGAAGCATATGGAGTATGGAAACTGAAGAAGAATTTTGGCAAGGAATACATGGGGATCGAGCGGTCGACTTTTATTATTGATAAACAGGGAAAGCTTGTGAAAGAATACCGCAAAGTAAAAGTAAAAGGACATGTTGAGGAGGCACTATCCTATATTAAGGAAAACCTAAGCGAATAAAACGGGCATGGCGGAGGATAGCTATATTAGCTATCCTTTTGTTTGCGGATGGAGGATTTGTTCTTGCGCTTCTGTTCGGGGTAAAATTATATGGTGACCACTAGAGACAGGAGGCGGCGCCTTGAAGGACAAGGAACTAATTATAATAGAAGCAGCCATAAAATTATTTGCGAAGAAAGGGTTTGCCTCTACTTCGATCCAGGAAATCGTCTCGGAAACCGGTATGTCCAAAGGGGCCTTTTATCTGTATTTCAAATCGAAGGATGCCCTGCTTGTTGCCATCCTGAATCATTACTTTAATCGAGTCGAGAGCATTATTCAGGAATTCGAAGGCCAAGACTTGCCTCCGCGCGAGAAGTTCATTAGGCAGCTTTCTGCCTTATTCCATACATTCATTGATAATAAGGAATTTATCATCATGCAATACCGGGAGCAGGCAATCCCATTGAACGACGCCGTGCATCAACTGATGATCCAGAAGCATTATGAGAATCAGCAATTTCAGCACAGGGCGCTAAAGGCCATATACGGTGAGGAGGTAACTCCCTATGTGTGGGACTTGGCCTTAATGTTGGAGGGGCTGCTGCAGTCTTATGTAAAACTCCTCTTTTTTTATGATGAATATTTTGATGTCGATGTTTTGGTTCCCTTCATTATGAGGCGGATGGATTCAATTGTGCAAGGAATCAAGGGAGAAGTGCCCATCATTTCGGACGAAAGCACGATAAAAGTTCTTGAAGACAAAAGGGCTTTTTTACATAATAGACCGGCTGTTGGAACTATTATCGAAAAAATGAAAAAGACGCTAGCTGAAATGGATGGTAAGGAAGACCTTGAAGTCTCGCTGGAAGTAATCGAAGCAGAGGTGAGCAGAAGCAATCCCCGTTTGCCAGTCATCCAGGGCATGCTCTCAAATTTCAAGGAAATTCCCGCTTTCGATTTGCTATGCGAGGAGATCTCCAGGTTATATGGAATAAAAACTTAAAAAATATGGCCTATTTTACGCTTTAAAGGCATTTGTCCATTCATTTTATATGCTGTTGAATACCTTATATTAGGGCATACCTCCTCAAATAGTTTGACGGGCCAAATTGGCCCGTCTTTTTTTGTGTGCCAGGCATGTTCATTAACTTGGCGGTGAGAGTCCGCTAT
>NZ_LIGG01000001.1:1740034-1743501 GCF_001273925.1 Bacillus sp. FJAT-27251
GGAAGAAGACCAGAACCAAATATCGAAACTTGATAAGGTTAGGAATTAAGAAATACAAAGCATGGCAATATGCGAACTCCCGAAAGGGATACTGGAGAAACTCCAAAAGCCCTGCCTTAKACCAAGCCTTAAATAATGAATACTGGTTTAAAGCTGGATTAAAGCAATTATCAAACATTGTTTCATAAACTTTCGAACCGCCGTATACCGGACGGTACGTACGGTGGTGTGAGAGGACGGGGGTTAATCACCCCCTCCTACTCGATTTCGATGGATTGCCAGCTTGATTAAGCGATGGAGATTAAAGAGATGGCAGAAGGATATAATATAAGGAGCCATAAGGTGGGCCATCACAAGCTTTGGTGAATAAAGATTATAAATGTTATAAATGTTTAAAAGGCTGTTATATTGACAAAATGGGGATACTCTTAGTACACTATTTATAAACATTATAAAGTAAGAATTTATAAAGAGAAAAGAGGTGCATGGCGGTGGTAGAAAATCAATTGAAGGAAGCGCTGGATGCTCTGAAGGGAACCGGAGTTCGTATTACCCCGCAGCGTCATGCGATTCTCGAGTATTTGATAGAGTCCATGTCACATCCTACAGCAGACGATATTTATAAGGCGCTAGAAGGTAAATTTCCCAATATGAGTGTAGCTACTGTTTATAATAACCTGCGCGTCTTCCGCGAAGTGGGCCTTGTAAAGGAACTAACATACGGAGATTCATCGAGCAGGTTTGATTTTGTCACCACTCAGCATTATCATGTAATCTGCCAATCCTGCAGCAAAATAGTCGATTTCCATTATCCAGGTTTGGACGAGGTGGAACAGCTTGCTTCCCATGTTACCGGCTTTAAGGTTGGAAACCACAGGATGGAAATTTACGGAGTATGCCCCGAGTGCTCAAATAGTGAGACTCATTAAAACTGACGCTAAAGCCGTCAGTTTTTTTCATTCAGAAATAAATAAAAAAACCGGCAATATGCCGGGTTCCGTTTATGGGGTTCAATTAAGGTCAGTGATCATATCATGGATGATCACGGCTGCCTTTAGGATTCCCTGGTCTGCGAGCCCTCTTTTTGTTTTCGGTTATATTTCTCGTCGAACTCTTTTCCTTCAAGACTAGGATCAAGAGTTAGCGGCTCATTGCAGAACATGCATATATCGACTCGACCTAGGACTTTTGTCTGCTTGCCGCATCCAGGACAGATAACCTGAACGGTTTTTGTGGACAGCATGCCAATCCAAAAATAGACGACTGTGCTGGCAACGATGAATAAAAGCCCAAGGACCATGAAAATGGTCATTATAATAGGTGAAGTCCGAAAGAAAATCCCGGCGTACATAACAGCAAACCCTATAAAAATTAAGCTGAGCGCAAATGTACGGATTTTATTAATCTTGTTTGAATATTTGACCATTCTTTTCCCTCCCTAGAGAATATTTATATCATATCATTCAGGGGGAATAATTCACAGGAAAACTAAGGCACGGCAGGCAGGATTTTTGCTGAATTTGTCGAACATATATTTCTAACAATAAATTGGAGGAATACATATATGGAGGATATCCTTCGCCCAATTTACCAGGAGAGGGCTAGCCAAGCCAACACAATTGGCGTGCTGATGATCGAAAAAAAGAAAAAGAAGTTTCCGACAACCGATACGTTTGATTCCATCTTGCTGATCATTATCAAATCTGGAGAGCAGCCTGTTTATGTAAAGCACTACACATTTAATGATAAAAAAGCGGCAATGCACATCGTAACAGAAGCCCAATTAAATGAATGGATGCTTTTGGGGAACAACAGGAAAATTTTTGATTGGCTGTATGAGGGCAAGGTCCTTTTTGACCGAAATGAATATATCGCAAATTTAAAACGCGAACTTATGGAATTCCCGTTCTATGGGCGGAAAATGAAAATGGGGATTGAGTTTGCAAGGCTAATCCGCAGGTATACAGACGGGAAGGGTTTTTTTGAGGAGTACCATTATCTTGATGCCTACAACTATGTCGTCCAGTCTTTGCACCATCTTGCCCGGCTCGCCGTTATTGAAAATGGCTTCCACCCCGAAGTGACAGTGTGGCACCAAGTCAAAAATATCGACCCGGAGATCTATAAGCTCTATCAGGAACTGGTCTGCAGCGAAGAGACATTGGAAAAACGTCTTGAACTCTTATTCCTTGCGAGTGAATTCCTTATCCATTCCCGCACCCAAATCGGGTCTTCCCATATCCTTTCCGTTCTTGAGGAGAAACCAAGCTGGTCTTTCAATGAAATGCTCAATCATCCCGAATTGAAGGCGTATTCCGTAGATCTGGGGATCTTACTGGAATATCTAATTGATAAGAACCTTATCAAAATCGTACGGGAAGATACAAAAGGACAGGCTATTTTCCATCGCTATTATCAAGTTGCCGAAAAGTTATTCTAAAAAAACGTAAAAAGCTGTTGACCTTTTTTTTGATACTTGGTATATTAATAACCGTCGCTGCGAAACACAGCAAAAACATTTTCGCGGCTGACGGATTTCAAAAAAAGAGGTGTTGACATTATCAGCGCCGCGTGTTAAAGTAATAAAGTCGCTTCCGAGCGGCCGACAAAACAAATTGCTCTTTGAAAACTAAACAAACAAGCGTCAACAAACAATAATATTCATGGCTTCTATTATAGAAGAACATGAGCCAACGTTTTATTTTATGAGCTAATCACTCTTTTATTGGAGAGTTTGATCCTGGCTCAGGACGAACGCTGGCGGCGTGCCTAATACATGCAAGTCGAGCGGACTTGAGGGAGCTTGCTCCCGACGGTCAGCGGCGGACGGGTGAGTAACACGTGGGCAACCTGCCTGTAAGACTGGGATAACTCCGGGAAACCGGGGYTAATACCGGATRATTCATTCCCTCACATGAGGGAATGCTGAAAGACGGCATCTCGCTGTCACTTACAGATGGGCCCGCGGCGCATTAGCTAGTTGGTGAGGTAACGGCTCACCAAGGCCACGATGCGTAGCCGACCTGAGAGGGTGATCGGCCACACTGGGACTGAGACACGGCCCAGACTCCTACGGGAGGCAGCAGTAGGGAATCTTCCGCAATGGACGAAAGTCTGACGGAGCAACGCCGCGTGAGCGAAGAAGGCCTTCGGGTCGTAAAGCTCTGTTGTCAGGGAAGAACAAGTACCGGAGTAACTGCCGATACCTTGACGGTACCTGACCAGAAAGCCACGGCTAACTACGTGCCAGCAGCCGCGGTAATACGTAGGTGGCAAGCGTTGTCCGGAATTATTGGGCGTAAAGCGCGCGCAGGCGGTCCTTTAAGTCTGATGTGAAAGCCCACGGCTCAACCGTGGAGGGTCATTGGAAACTGGGGGGCTTGAGTGCAGAAGAGGAGAGCGGAATTCCACGTGTAGCGGTGAAATGCGTAGAGATGTGGAGGAACACCAGTGGCGAAGGCGGCTCT
>NZ_LIGG01000001.1:1744086-1766410 GCF_001273925.1 Bacillus sp. FJAT-27251
GACGTGTGGAGCTGACTGATACTAATCGATCGAGGACTTAACCAAAACGAAAAGCGAAGGCTAGGAGCCGGAGCTGGACAAGAACGATACTCGAAATTGCAAGTCCTTCTGAAATACATTATCCAGTTTTGAGGGAACAAAAGTTTTCCTTGCAAAATATTAAAAAGGCATTATAATAATAAATGTCTTGAAAAATTGTCTGGTGGCAATGGCGAGAAGGTCACACCCGTTCCCATGCCGAACACGGAAGTTAAGCTTCTCAGCGCCGATGGTAGTTGGGGGTTTCCCCCTGTGAGAGTAGGACGCCGCCAGGCAGTTATATTATTCCGCAGTAGCTCAGTGGTAGAGCAACGAGCAAAGCTTCTAGAATAAGCTGCGAGTTGTACTCGCCGAACTGCATCTCGAATAATCATTCTGAGGTGAGGACATTCGGCTTAATTGAACTAATTGCCGGTAATAATAATTACTATTCCGCAGTAGCTCAGTGGTAGAGCATTCGGCTGTTAACCGAACGGTCGTAGGTTCGAATCCTACCTGCGGAGCCATATGGAGAGCTGTCCGAGAGGTCGAAGGAGCACGATTGGAAATCGTGTAGACGGTTACCGCTGTCTCAAGGGTTCGAATCCCTTGCTCTCCGCCATATAAATATCCAGGCCCCTTGGTCAAGCGGTTAAGACACCGCCCTTTCACGGCGGTAACACGGGTTCGAATCCCGTAGGGGTCACCATTCGGAGGATTAGCTCAGCTGGGAGAGCATCTGCCTTACAAGCAGAGGGTCGGCGGTTCGATCCCGTCATCCTCCACCATTAATCTTCAATAACATTATCGCGGGGTGGAGCAGTCCGGTAGCTCGTCGGGCTCATAACCCGAAGGTCGCAGGTTCAAATCCTGCCCCCGCAATCTGGTCCCGTGGTGTAGCGGTTAACATGCCTGCCTGTCACGCAGGAGATCGCGGGTTCGATTCCCGTCGGGACCGCCATTTAGTTTTGGCTCAGTAGCTCAGTCGGTAGAGCAAAGGACTGAAAATCCTTGTGTCGGCGGTTCGATTCCGTCCTGAGCCATCATGTGGTTTTGGAAAATCACATTTAATTAAGAAAAGTACCATGTTATAATGGAGGGGTAGCGAAGTGGCTAAACGCGGCGGACTGTAAATCCGCTCCCTCAGGGTTCGGCGGTTCGAATCCGTCCCCCTCCACCATTATTTTAGGGGTATAGTTTAAAGGTAGAACAGAGGTCTCCAAAACCTCCAGTGTGGGTTCGATTCCTACTACCCCTGCCAAACATTATGGCGGTCGTGGCGAAGTGGTTAACGCATCGGATTGTGGCTCCGACACTCGTGGGTTCGATTCCCATCGATCGCCCCATAATGATTCACATTTTTGCAGAAGATGCATAGTATATTAATGGGCTATAGCCAAGCGGTAAGGCAACGGACTTTGACTCCGTCATTCGTAGGTTCGAATCCTGCTAGCCCAGCCATTTTTGCGGAAGTAGTTCAGTGGTAGAATACAACCTTGCCAAGGTTGGGGTCGCGGGTTCGAATCCCGTCTTCCGCTCCATTATAATAAGGCGGCATAGCCAAGTGGTAAGGCAAAGGTCTGCAAAACCTTTATTCACCGGTTCGAATCCGGTTGCCGCCTCCATTTTTACATTAGGCCGGTGTGGCGGAATTGGCAGACGCGCACGACTCAAAATCGTGTTCCGTGAGGAGTGTCGGTTCGACCCCGACCACCGGTATCACAGGCAGCTTGCCAACTGCCATAAAAGCTTTGCACATACGCTGCAAGGCTTTTTTTTGTGCTTTCCGATTCCTTTTAGGCGGAGAGATTCCGGTTAATGTATGTAGCAGGGGCTTAAGAAGCAGAAATAAGCGGATTTATTCCGATTACCTGCTCTATAAAGAGCTAAATGTGCGGATTAAATGCATTTAGGCGGAAAAACCTCCCTTATATTGAGGGCAATATCAAAATTTCCCGGTTTAAGCGAAATTTTTCCGTTTATTTTTTCAGACGCAGTAAAACTAACGTGCCACCGTCACAGGCTGATGAAAGCACCCTATATTTCTTTTACAAAATGCTACATAAAAACCTGTTTCACTTTCAGTTGGCAATTTTTTTATATAGAAAAAAACTATTGATGAATTCTTTTTGTTAACATATATTCTTTATGTATGTGCTTAAGCCAGTGAATCGCTACATAAAGCTTCAATTATAGCCAAGCCTTACTGTCTGGATAAAACAGCGAGGAGATATTAGGGGGAATAATGAAAAAGCGTATATTAGCCAGTTTATTGATAATCATTACAGGAGCACTAGTTTTATCAGGCTGCATTTCATCCGATTCAAGTCCATCCGGGAACAGTTCAAGCAAGAATATGAACAAGGATGAGCTCGTCCTGGCGGTGGGCGGCGAACCGGAAACGGGTTTTGATCCAACGACAGGGTGGGGCCGCTATGGTTCACCTTTGTTCCAAAGCACTCTTTTTAAAAGGAACCAGGAATTAAAAATTGTGGAGGATTTGGCCCAAGGATATCAAATCAGCGATGACGGCAGGGTATGGACGGTCACCCTCCGAAACGATGTCCATTTCTCCGATGGGCAGCAGCTGACGGCAGAAGATGTGGAATTCACTTTTAATACGGCTGCGGACAAGGCTTCGGTTGTGGATCTTTCCATACTTGAAAAGGTGGAAGCGCTTGATGGCACGACAGTTGTTTTCACATTAAAAAAGGCCCAGTCTACTTTTATCCATACTCTGGCTACAACGGGGATTGTCCCAAAGCATGCTTATAATGAGAACTATGCGGAAAATCCGGTTGGTTCGGGGCCTTATCAGCTTGTTCAATGGGATAAGGGCCAGCAGCTTATTATTGAAGCAAATCCAAATTACTATGATAAAAAGCCGTTCTTTCAAAAAGTGACATTCCTGTTTCTGGAGGAAGATGCGGCATTTGCAGCAGCAAAATCGGGAACGGTTGATGTGGCTGCGATACCTCCGTCTTTCAGCACGCAGGAAGTGCCAGGAATGTTTCTGGAGGCAGTAAAAACCGTTGATAACAGGGGGATGGTTTTTCCGTATATTCCGTCAGGAGGCAAAACGGATTCCGGTCTTCCGGTTGGAAATGATGTAACCTCAGACCGTGCGATCCGGCAGGCCATCAATCTCGCCATTGACAGGAAGGCTCTTATTGAGGGTGTGCTTGAAGGCTATGGTTCACCGGCCTATACTTCGGTGGACGGACTGCCGTGGTGGAATCCGGAAACGAAGTTCAGGGATGCCGATATGGAGGGAGCCGGCAAGCTCCTGAAGAAGGCAGGCTGGATAGATACAGATGGGGATGGAATCCTGGAGAAGGACGGGCAGAAAGCCGAGTTTTCCTTGTACTATCCTGCCGGAGACAATATTCGCCAGTCCCTGTCCATTGCGGCAGCGGATATGCTAAAGCCGCTTGGGATCAGCATAATCGTGGAAGGCGGCAGCTGGGACAAGATTGAACAAAACATGCATTCCAGCGCCGTGATGATGGGATGGGGCAGCCATAATCCATATGAAATGTACAATATTTATAGCAGTGAAAACGCAGGTATAGAGTATTATAATACAGGGTTTTATAGGAATGAAAAAGTGGATGAATATTTTAAAGAGGCTCTTTCCGCCACGGATGAAAATGAGGCGAATGAATACTGGAAAGAGTCCCAGTGGGATGGGGAAACCGGGCTAAGCGCGCGTGGAGACGCCCCGTGGGTGTGGCTGGKGAACATCGACCATCTTTACCTTGTTAAAGAAGGACTGGATATTGGGGAACAAAGCATCCACCCACATGGGCATGGCTGGCCGGTAACAGATAACATCACAGAATGGAAATGGGGTGAGTAGGGTGGCCAGGGCAAAGAACCTGGGTCGCTTCCTGCTCTGGAGGTCAATTAGGGCTTTTACCCTGCTGGCCGGAATCAGCATCATTTCCTTTCTTCTTGTCAAGAATTCCCCTATTGATCCAATTCAAGCCTATATAGGGGCGGATATGCTGAATGTAGGCCCCGAGCAGCGGGAAAAAATCGCCCGGCACTGGGGACTTGATGACCCTGTGTTTAAGCAATATGTCAATTGGGCTTCCTCATTGCTGAGCGGTGATCTGGGGACTTCGATGATCTATCGGGAGCCTGTGGCAGAAGTAATCAAGGAAAAGTTTTTTCATTCCATTGTCCTTATGCTTACTGCCTGGGTGTTATCCGGGGTTATTGGATTCGCAATGGGGGTATTCGCCGCTTTTAAAAAAGATACGGCAATAGACAGGATTATCAAATGGTACTGCTATACGTTAGCCTCTACTCCGGCGTTTTGGATGGGACTGCTGATGGTCATGGTTTTTGCTGTCTGGCTGGGATGGTTTCCCGTAGGACTTGGCGTTCCTGCCGGAATTCTTTCGGATGACGTCACATTCATTGACAAAGTCCAACATTTGGTGTTGCCAGCTATTACGCTTAGCATTGTCGGTGTTGCGAACATAGCACTGCACACCCGCCAAAAAATGATTGATGTTCTTGCAAGTGATTATATATTGTTTGCCCGGGCGCGCGGAGAGAGAGGTTTCATCCTCTTCTGGCGGCATGGTCTCCGAAATGTGGCTTTGCCGGCCATCTCCCTTCAATTTGCCGCCTTTAGTGAATTATTTGGCGGCGCCGTCCTGACAGAACAGGTATTTTCCTATCCTGGCCTGGGACAGGCAACGGTGGAGGCAGGCCTGCGGGGAGATGTTCCATTATTGCTGGGGTTGGTATTATTCAGTGCTTTATTTGTTTTTACGGGAAATTTGATTGCGGATCTGATTTATTATGTGGTTGATCCCAGGACGAGGGAGGGGCGGACCTATGATTCTTAGTCCCAAAGGGAAACTCTCTCTGAATCGAAGGCAGCGCACGATTTTGGAAATAGGCGCTGCGTTAGGTTTCATTATGGCAATTGTCATAGGCAGATTTATGCTGGATGAGGGCAGCATTGGCACAAACTTAAGTGAGCGGAATCTTCCTCCTTCTTTCGAGCACTTTTTCGGGACAGACTGGCTTGGGAGGGATATGTTCGCCAGGACCATCATGGGGTTGTCTTTAAGTATGGGTGTGGGCCTGGCTGGAGCTGTTTCCAGTGCGGCCATTGCCTTGTTGCTCGGCCTGGCGGCTGCCACGCTGGGAAAAACGGCGGACATGATCATATCCTGGCTGATTGACTTGTTTTTAAGCGTCCCGCACCTCGTTACCCTTATCCTGATTTCATTTGCACTGGGCGGAGGGTTTAAAGGAATAGTGTTCGGGATTGCTTTGACACATTGGCCAAGCCTTGCCAGGGTCATCAGGGCGGAAGTGATGCAGGTCCGTTCTGCAGACTATGTCCATATCTCAAGAAAAATGGGGAAAACCCGCACCTGGATTGCGATTCATCACATTATTCCCCATTTGATTCCCCAATTCCTTATTGGATTCCTGTTGATGTTCCCTCATGCCATCCTTCATGAGGCAGCTGTTACCTTCCTGGGGCTGGGCCTGTCCCCGCATGAGCCAGCAATTGGGATCATTCTTTCGGAATCAATGAAATACCTGTCTTCCGGGCTATGGTGGCTTGCGTTTTTCCCTGGCTTGAGCCTTCTCCTGGTTGTCCGTTCTTTTGATGCGGCCGGTGAGCGCCTCAGGATGCTAATGGACCCTGCAAGGTTCTGACCAGACTGGAAGACACAAATTAGAGGAGCATGTTATGCCAATTCTTGAAGTTGAAAATTTGTCTGTCACATTCAGCCAATACACCTCGGGCCTTAAGGAGAGGAAAATCAGGGCTATTTCCAATCTGAGTGTTACCCTGGAGCAGGGCGAGGTCCTCGCCGTAGTCGGCGCTAGCGGCTCCGGGAAAAGCCTCCTGGCACATGCCATTCTGGGAATCCTGCCGGCAAATGCAGATACCGCTGGCAATATTAAATATTGCGGCGAGACTCTTACCGCTAAAAGAACGGAGTCTTTGCGCGGCGGGGAGATTGCGCTTGTCCCGCAATCTGTCGGCTATCTGGACCCGCTCATGCGTGTAGGAAACCAAGTCCGGACAGCTGTAAGGAACGGAAAACCTGCCCAGGAACAGCGTAAAGTGTTCAAGCGTTACAAGCTAAAAAGTTTCGTGGAAAAAATGTTTCCATTTGAACTGTCAGGCGGAATGGCGAGAAGGGTCCTGCTCTCCACTGCAATGGTCAGTGGCGCTAAAGTCATCATTGCCGATGAACCGACACCAGGACTCGACCCTGAAGCCTTGAATGAAGCGTTGCTGAACTTAAGGGAGCTTGGAGATCAGGGGTGTGCTGTTATGCTTATTACCCACGACATTGATTCGGCCCTTAGGATTGCTGATAAAATAGCCGTTTTTTATGCAGGCACCACAGTCGAGATTGCTCCCGCCAAGGATTTTACCGGTGATGGGGAGCGTTTGCGGCATCCTTACAGCAAGGCTTTGTGGGGGGCATTGCCGCAGAATGGCTTCACGCCGATTCCCGGTTCACAGCCTCATTCGACGGACCTTCCAAATGGGTGTCTCTTTGCATCAAGGTGTGAAAAAGCAACGAAGGAATGTCACCAGGCGCAGCCCGATTTACGTGAATTGCGCAATGGGAAGGTGAGGTGCATCCATGCAACTTGATGCAACCAACATCGGATTCCGCTATGGAAAATCGCCCTGGCTATTCAAGGGGATAAATTTCTCCATGCAGCCAGGCGAGGTTGTTGGACTTAAAGGCCCAAGTGGCACGGGTAAAACGACTTTGTGCAGAATACTGGCAGGGTACGAGAAGCCATTGGAAGGGAAGGTAACACTGGACGGAAAAGGTCTTTCGGAAACCGGCTACCATCCCGTACAGATGGTCTTTCAGCATCCCGAAAAAGCTGTCAACCCGCGCTGGAAAATGGGTAAAACGCTTAAGGAAGGGGGGCGCCCGGATGAAGACCTTCTTGCCCGGCTCGGAATACAGCAAGAGTGGCTGGAACGCTGGCCAAATGAGCTTTCAGGCGGGGAGCTGCAGCGCTTTTGCGTTGCAAGGGCACTAGGCCCGGGAACGCGCTTCCTGATAGCAGATGAAATGACGACCATGCTTGATGCCATCACCCAGGCCCAAATATGGCAGGCCGTTCTTCACCTCGCTGAAAAACGGAAGATGGGCATCCTGGTTGTCAGCCATGACGCAAAGCTGATGAACAGACTTTGCGATCGAGTAATTGAACTATAAAAAGATCCGCTCCAGGTGAAAGGGAGCGGATTTATTATCCCAACCTTATTCAATTTTCACATGGATTTTCGAAACGGCATTATACCCATAGCCTTTCCGATTCCAGTAGGCTTTGAGAGGCTGGGTTCTCCCGGCTGAATCGGTCGCCTTTGACTGGATTGTGTATTCGCCTTTTTTGTCAGCCTTCCAGTCATAGGACCAGTTCACCCAGGAGTAGGGATGATTGCCGCTTTGGTCTGCATTTGCCTTCACCCAAGTTTCTCCATTATCGAAACTTAGCTGAATGCTGGTGATGTTTTCTTCTCCTGTCCAGGCAATGCCTTCAATTTTATATGTTCCTGTGTCCAGGATGGAATAATCGAGAGGCTGCTGAATTGTAGAGTTTACGTTTAATATAGTTACTGGCCTTTTTCCGATATCATCCCTTTTGCGGGGATAATAGACATAGTCATTTGTCTGGAAGGGTCCCTCAAATGTATTGGAAATCACCTTGATTTTTCGCAGCCATTTTATGGAGGCCATCGCATACCAGCCTGGCACTATGAGCCTGTATGGATATCCATGCTTAAGGGAAAGAGGCTGGTCATTGTATTGGTAGGCAATCAATGTGTCCGGATGCATCGCTTTCTCCAGCGGAAGGCTCCTTTTGAAGGAAATCACTTCATCAATGTCTTCCTTTTTCCCAAAGTCTGCCCCCTCAAAAACGACCTCCTTTCCATTCTGCAGGACACCCGCTCTTTCCAGGATGTATCTTAAGGGCACTCCCGTCCATTTGCCCTGGCTGATGGCACCTTCCTCCCATTGTTCGCCAGGGACCTTAGGAGAGAAATGGGCGCGCTTGTTTCCCGCACATTCAAGAGGAACCAGCAAAGATTTCGCAGGCATGGCCAGCAGGTCATTGAAATGAAGGAAGGCCGGACTTGAAACCAGGCCGCCGATTTGAATCCATAAGCTGGATTGGCTTAGCTCTGGGTAGGAAAAATGGTTGCGCCGGTAAAAGTAATTGGCCGGAGTGCTGAAGCCGCGAAGAAAATGGATGGGTGATTCCAGGTTCTCGGGATGGAGTTTTCTTGTTGTCAGATTAGGGTTGGCCTTTTCCATCTTTTTAAGCTGCACCTCCCTGCTATATTTCTATTAGTAATCTGCTTCTCTAGAACAATAAAAAAGAGAGGAAGGCGGGTCTTTGCTGTATGAATTGAAAAAGATATTATCTTACCCTATATGCTTCGAATCTAAACTTTTTTCGACAAAAAACTACATTTTTATATTGACGAATATAAAAATAGTAGGTATCATAAATTAGGTCAAGGGAATACGACACTATTGAATTGCGGGTGTAGTTTACTGGTAAAACCTCAGCCTTCCAAGCTGATGTAGTGGGTTCGATTCCCATCACCCGCTCCATACATAGCTAACGCAGTATTTCGTTCAAACGAGGAACGAAGTATTGCGTTTTTTTATTAAATGGAAGTCAGTCGTGATTTATCCGGGATACCCTCCCATGAATTTGCAAATAATGCTTTCTAATGGTGGAATTATTAGGATGTTTGGGGTTCAATCTTACGATTAGTACAAGGTTCAAACAACTTTTAGAGGGATTGGCCGAGGTTTTATAATCAAAAATGAGTTATTTTGCTAATGCACCTTGGATATGGGATTTAATGCTGGTAAGCACAGGGATAATGCGCGTACTAGGTTTATAGCCGTGAACTTAATGCGAGTACCAGCATTAAAATGACCCAATCTCGGCGTTTAAACTCAGTACTGGCATTAAATCGAATAAACAAGTAATTGGGTGCCTGACCCCCACCGCGCTAAAGTGTTAACAAACTAAACGGTGCCTGACCCCCACCGCGCTAAAGTGTTAACGAACTAAACGGTGCCTGACCCCCGCCACAGTAAAGTATTAGCGAACTAAACGGTGCCTGCCCCCCCACTTTCGAAGTGGGGGCAGGCACTTTTGGTTTTGGCATTGCTATAAAAATGTGTTTTTGTCACCCAGAATAAAAAACTCGCCGTCCCCGCCATGAATTTGAAGGAACATATTCATCAGTGAGCTTGTTAGTTTTGTGTTTCTTTCCATCCCAAGGGAAGGGCGCAGATAGATGATCTGCAGAGCGTTCCTGGTCTCTTCCGTCACGGCCGTGCGGGTTGAATCAACAAATGGGCTCCCAAACGGGCCGATGCTGTCACAGGAAATGATAAGGTTATGGAGGGAATTTCGCCTCCCGTTCAAACCTTCATATTCCTCGCTCTCGCTCCCGATGCCGATCCGGATACCGCCCTCGAGTTTGTCTGCGTCATAAATGCCGATTGGCACTTCATACTCCAGAGAGAAAAAATTATTCACATCCGTTGCGCTATGTACACTTTGCAAATAGTTTTGCTTCTTGATTCTGCGGTAAAGGGCTTCAGCCGAGTGGCGGTACCTGTTCGGGTCCTTGCCGGCCTTTTTGAAAATCTCGCGCCACTCTCGTATGCCTTCGAAATCGGTAACATTTTTTTCATCCAGCTCGAAAAAAATCGATTCCTGAAACAGCTGCAGCCTTCCTTTTAACATTTGCGGTGAGGGGCCAACTTCTATATTGCGATATTGAATGACGCCAGCCATAAAATCCGGAACACGTGTGCTTAGCTCACTGGAAACCTGAATTTCCATTGTTTCCACCTCCAAAATTGTTATGAATTAGTTTATCATATAACGTATGTGCATTTGAAAATTATTGTCTTTACTATAGATACCAGTAGGGAAAGGAGAGTGCCGGAAATGGATATCCGCCAATTGCAGGAAGATGTCATAGCATACAGCAAAACCATCGGAATCGATAAAATCGGGTTCGCATCGCCTTCGCCATTTACTGAAATGAAATCAAGGCTGCTGCGCCAGCAGGAATTGGGCTACCAATCCGGCTTCGAGGAAAAGGATGTTGAAAAACGGGTCCGGCCCGACCTGATTTTCAATCAGCCTCAATCCATTATTGCCATCGCTGTTGCTTATCCTTCTAAAATGAAAGTCAGGGTAGTTAGCAAAAAAGGCCAAAGACGAGGAATCTTTTGCCGGGCATCCTGGGGAATCGATTATCATCATGTGCTGAGGAATAAGCTGGAAAAGTTGGAGGAGTTTATCTTGTCCAAGGTGCCCGACGCACGGTTCAAGTCCATGGTCGACACGGGCGAGTTGGTGGACCGCGCTGTTGCGGAAAGGGCCGGAATTGGCTGGAGCGGTAAAAACTGCTCCATTCTTACTCCGGAATTCGGTTCCTACGTCTATCTGGGCGAAATGATCACCAACCTCCCTTTTATACCGGATGCTCCGATGGAGGACCAGTGCGGCAGCTGTACAAAATGTCTGGAGGCCTGTCCAACCGGTGCTCTTGTCCAGGGAGGGCAGCTTGACAGCCAGCGCTGCATTGCATTCCTGACTCAGACAAAAGGGTTTCTGCCTGATGAATTTCGTGACAAGCTCGGGAATCGCCTTTATGGCTGCGATTCCTGCCAGACAGCTTGCCCTGTCAATAAAGGAAAGGATTTTCATTTTCATCCGGAAACCGAGCCTGATCCAGAGGTGGCCAAGCCGCTATTAAAACCTATTTTGCATATCAGCAATAAAGGTTTTAAAGAGAAATTCGGTCCCGTCTCTGGTTCGTGGAGAGGCAAGAAGCCCATCCAGCGCAATGCGATTCTTGCCCTTGCCCATTTTAAGGATGATTCAGCTGTGCCTGACCTGATAAAGGTGATGAAGGAAGACCCGCGTCCGGTTATCCGAGGAACCGCAGCGTGGTCACTTGGAAAAATCGGGGGCGACGAAGCAAAAACAGCATTGGAGAACGCACTTGTGCAGGAGAAGGATGAAGATGTACTAGTGGAAATCAAGAAAGGACTGGACTTCTGCAGAGAATCACGGCCAGTCACAAAATAAAAATAGGTTAGTAAGGTCTTTCATGCTTCGGTGGAAGGCCTTTTTTCTTTTTTAAAAGAATAAACGACAATAAAAAATCCCGTTTTAAAGCCGCACTCCTTTCATACATATGTTGGGAAAGGAGAGATGGATGTTGAGGGAACAATTGCAAAAGCGGCTTGAGCAGAGGCTGAAACAATATGTATCGCATACGAGAAGCATCATTAATGATAGCGAAGCAATCGAGAAAAAGAAGGAGAGCTGCGCCAGGCGGGGGGCTGAAATTGTCAGGGCGAAAGCAGAGGGTAAAATCACGGATGAGAAAAAAGGAAATGCAAGCTCAGAGGTATTTTACAGGGTCCATATGAAATATTTGATCAAGCAAAAAGACATCTTCTTCCTTGAAGAAGGAGTAGAACATCGGAAGGCAGAGTTTTACAAAGGGATTCTTGTGGACGATGAAGAGATTATCCTTTTCGGGCAGGAGCAGGAACCGGATTCAGGCCTCGGGGAGACCGGCGGAGATTCCGAAGAGAGAGCACAAAAAGCGAAACAGATCATGTATCGTTATGACCGCCTCAAAGCTGTCCAGTATGCCGAGAGATGGTGGAATGACTACAATCCTGCCTATAAAAAGTTTGATGTGGATTGCACCAACTTTATTTCACAATGCCTGCATGCAGGAGGAGCTCCAATGCGGGGGTACCCTCAAAGGGCCAATGGCTGGTGGATGATGAATTCGAATTGGAGCTTTAGCTGGACGGTGGCCAACTCAATGCGTTTGCACCTGCCCAGTTCAAAAAGCGGGCTAAGGGCCAAGGAAGCAGCAAGTGCAAGCCAGCTGAACCTGGGGGATGTCATTTGTTATGATTTTGAGGGAGATGGAAGGTTTGACCATACAACCATCGTCACCGCGAAGGATGCTAACGGCATGCCGCTTGTGAATGCCCATACGCACAACAGCCGGAATCGCTACTGGGCATATGAAGACTCGACTGCCTACACCCCACGGATAAAATACAAATTCTTGTCCATTGTGGATGACCAATAAAACGGCTTTAACTTGGCGATAGTGGTATAATAACAACTAGAGTTTTGATAGAGGTGAACATTGTGGCATTGCATATTGTACTATACCAGCCCCTTATTCCGGCCAATACAGGGAACATCGCCAGGACCTGTGCAGGAACAGGCACGACACTGCACTTAATTAGGCCGCTGGGCTTTTCTACGGATGATAAAGCGCTCAAGCGGGCCGGGCTTGATTATTGGGAACATGTGAAGGTGGTTTATCATGATTCCCTGGAGGATTTTTTTGCGGACAATGAGGGCGGCGAATTTTTCTATTTGACTAAACATGGAAAACAGCCCCATACTACGTTTGATTACAGCAACAGCGAAAAGGATTATTATTTTATCTTTGGAAAGGAAACAACCGGTCTTCCAATGGAACTGATCCAGGACAACATGGAGCGATGCCTGCGGATTCCAATGAATGATCATATTCGTTCTTTAAACCTGTCCAACACGGCAGCCATTCTCGTCTATGAAGCGCTTCGTCAGCAGGATTATCCGAATTTGCTGTAAAGGAAAAGGGCCTGTGCTGTTACTGGCCCTTTTCTTTTGCAATACATATTAAACTTGAAAGGATGGCTAAAATTGAACCAGGTTATTGAAACACTCTTAAATCATCGATCTGTAAGGGATTTTGAGGACAAACCGTTGACATTGGAGCAGGTTGAAACCATTGTGGCAAGTGCCCAGGCTGCCTCCACTTCAAGTTTTGTACAAGCTTATTCCATTATCGGGGTGACCGACCGGGATAAAAAAGAAAAACTGGCAGAAGTGGTTGGGAATCAGCCTTACGTGGCGAAAAATGGTCATTTTTTTGTTTTTTGCGCGGATTTGCATCGCCACGCGGTCGTTGGCGAAATGGAGAATGTTGATGTAACATCCCCGATTGAAAGTACAGAGAAGTTTATGGTCGCAGTAGTCGATGCTTCCCTGGCAGCCCAGAATGCCGCGGCGGCTGCAGAATCAATGGGCCTGGGCATCTGCTATATAGGGGGAGTCAGGAATAACCTGGAAGCTGTTCAGCAGATTCTTAAAACACCGGACCATGTTTTGCCGGTGTTCGGTATGGCGGTAGGCTATCCTGCCAGCCTGAATGACAGGAAGCCAAGGCTGCCTTTGAGGCATGTTTATATGGAGAACGAATATCAGCAGGATGAGCAGCTATACAAAAAGCAGCTTGAAGAATATAACGAAATTGTTGCCGGATACTATGCAGAAAGAACGGGCGGAAAGCGCCGTGATACATGGACAGGCCAGATGGCTTCCATGTTTGAAAAGAAAGCACGGATGTACATGAAAGAGTTTGTGGCAAAAATAAAGATGAACATCCGCTAAAAAAAAGAAGCTGCCTGCGGGCAGCTTCTTTTCTTTGGTAAACTATTTTTTGTTCATTCCTGGCTTATCATCATAGCCAGCTGTAAAAATGGCCGCCAGAAATGCAACAGAAACACCAATAATCAGTAGCAAATTCATGTTTGGACGCCCCCTTATGTACCTAATTTTACCCATATAAAATTATTATAGCCTAAAGAGGTCCCACTGTGAAGAAAAGGCTTTATTTTTGTCAGCAACGGTGACCTTGTTTTGAGTTGTTTGCATGTTCGATTTCCTCGCTGCATAGAGTATATTAATCGTCTCTTGATAATCGCTAGACAGGGAGGTCCTTATGGATATTTTAAAGAAAATTGAGATGTATCGCGAGGAAGAGGAGAAGCTTAGATGGGAAGGGACGTTCAGGGAATATCTGGAGATCATAAAGGAACAGCCATGGGTCGCTCAATCAGCACATTCGCGGGTTTATAATATGGTCAAAGACGCAGGGATTGAAGAGGTCAAAGGCAAAAAGAAGTACAGCTTCTTTAATTCCCAGCTGTTTGGACTTGAAGAACCTCTTGAGAGGCTTGTTGAAGAATATTTTCATCCTGCAGCGAAAAGGCTGGATGTCCGAAAACGGATTTTGCTGTTGATGGGCCCAGTGAGCGGAGGGAAGTCGACTCTGGTCACGATGCTCAAAAGAGGGCTGGAAGCCTATTCCTTGACAGACAGGGGAGCGATTTATGCCATAAAAGGCTGCCCAATGCACGAAGATCCGCTTCACTTGATTCCGCACCACCTCCGGAAGGACTTTTACGATGAATACGGCATCCGGATTGAAGGGAATCTGTCTCCGCTTAACATGATGAGGCTTGAAGAGGAGTATGGAGGCAGAATTGAGGATGTTATCGTAGAACGGATCTTTTTCTCTGAGGATAAGCGTACCGGCATCGGTACCTTCAGTCCGTCCGACCCTAAATCCCAGGATATTGCCGACTTGACAGGAAGCATCGACTTCTCGACGATTGCGGAGTATGGTTCCGAATCAGATCCGCGTGCCTACCGATTCGATGGGGAACTTAACAAAGCAAACCGGGGGATGATGGAGTTCCAGGAAATGCTCAAATGTGATGAAAAGTTCCTTTGGCATCTCCTGTCGCTGACGCAGGAAGGGAATTTCAAGGCGGGCCGGTTTGCGCTCATCTCAGCAGATGAGCTTATTGTAGCCCACACGAATGAAACGGAGTACCGTTCCTTCATTTCAAATAAAAAGAATGAGGCCCTCCATTCCAGGATTATCGTCATGCCGATTCCTTATAACCTAAAGGTTTCGGATGAAGAGAAGATTTATGACAAAATGATCCGGGAAAGTGATGTGGGCGATGTCCATATCGCCCCGCACACGCTCAGAGTCGCATCCATGTTTACAATCCTGACACGGTTGAAGGAGCCAAAGAAAGGCGATATTGACCTCGTTAAGAAGATGCGCCTTTATGATGGAGAAAATGTGGAAGGGTTCAATGCAGCGGATGTCGAGGAACTGAAAAAGGAATACCAGGATGAAGGCATGAGCGGAATAGACCCGCGCTACGTCATCAACCGGATTTCCTCTACCATTATCAGGAAGGATATGCAATCCATCAATGCTTTGGATGTCCTCCGTTCACTGAAGGAAGGACTTGACCAGCATCCATCCATCACACAGGAGCAGCGTGAAAGGTACCTGAATTTTATTTCCGTAGCAAGGAAAGAGTACGATGATATTGCCAAAAAAGAAGTTCAAAAGGCCTTTGTCTACTCATATGAAGAATCAGCCAAGACCCTTATGGACAATTACCTTGATAATGTTGAGGCCTATTGCAATAAGGCAAAGATGCGAGACCAGCTTACTGGTGAAGAGATTAACCCGGATGAAAAGCTGATGCGTTCGATTGAGGAGCAGATTGGCATTTCGGAAAATGCGAAGAAAGCCTTCCGTGAAGAAATCCTGATCCGCATTTCCGCCTATGCGCGCAAGGGTAAAAGGTTTGACTACAATTCGCATGACCGTCTCAGGGAAGCGATCCAGAAGAAGCTGTTTGCCGACCTGAAGGATGTCGTTAAGATTACAACCTCTACGAAAACGCCGGATGAGACCCAGCTAAAGAAAGTTAATGAAGTCGTTGCGAGATTGATTGACGAGCATGGCTATAACTCTACTTCCGCAAACGAATTGCTTCGCTATGTAGGAAGCTTGTTAAACCGTTAATGAATCACAGGCCTGCCAGTCATTGGCAGGTCCCTTCTGTTTAAAAAGGGTTTGTCCAGGGTATAAAATGGCAAGAGGTGATTACAATGGCGAAGAAAGAATTGCCAAAAAACCATGTACCTGATAACAGTTCAATGGCTGTTAATGAAGAAGAAGTCAAAAATCTGGGCAAGCAAATGGAGCACCGCCGGACAGGGGAAGTGCTAAAAGAGGATTACGATAAGATGCCAGATCCAGTTCAATATCAAGAGAAGCAAAAATAACTTCGCGGGCGGCCGCGGAGTTATTTTTTGCTGCTTTTATAACCATTCGGTCATAAAGCAGGTGAAAACAGCTATAAAAAATAGGCTTGTCCAATGCTAAAATATGAAGAGGAATTGTCTAAATTATTTGTAAATTATTTTCGTTCTCTGCATAAGATAGAGTAATCACATTCCTAATCTTTTGTATTCCGCATTATAGTATGAAACGACAGTGAATTGTGTGCAAGGGAAGCGCAAAAAACCTTGGTTATCTCTCAGGCACCAAGGCAAAAGGCGTTTGACCCATTTAAAATTGAACAGGAGGGGTTTAAAATGACCGAAGAAAACAGCGGCCAGTTTGTGATTTCCCAGGAAGATTGGTCCCTCCACCGTAAAGGCCATGATGACCAGCAAAGACATCAGGAGAAAGTCCAGGAAGCAATCAAAAACAATCTTCCTGACCTGATTACTGAAGAGAGCATCGTGATGTCGAACGGCAGGGAGGTTGTAAAGATTCCAATCCGTTCTCTTGATGAATATAAGATCCGTTACAACTATGATAAAAATAAACATGTCGGTCAGGGGAAAGGAGACAGCAAGGTTGGCGATGTTGTAGCCAGAGATGGTTCCGGGCAGCCGGCACCTGGGAAAGGCCAGGGAGCAGGGGACCAGGCTGGCGAGGATTATTATGAAGCAGAAGTCTCCATGTTGGAGCTTGAGGAAGCACTGTTTAAGCAGCTGGAGCTGCCGAACCTGCAGCGAAAGCAGAACCAGGAACATACCGTTGAACACATTGAGTTCAATGACATCCGCAAAACAGGGCTAATGGGCAATATTGATAAGAAGAGGACCATGATGTCTGCCTATAAACGAAATGCGATGACAGGCAAGCCGAGCTTCCACCCTATCTATAAGGAAGACTTAAAGTTCAAAACCTGGAATGAAGTGATCAAACCAGATTCAAAAGCAGTTGTCCTCGCCATGATGGATACGAGCGGGAGTATGGGCCTTTGGGAAAAGTATATGGCACGAAGCTTCTTTTTCTGGATGACCAGGTTCCTGCGGTCCAAATACGAAACAGTTGAAATTGAATTCATTGCCCACCACACCGAGGCAAAAGTTGTTTCCGAGGAAGACTTTTTCTCGAAAGGGGAAAGCGGCGGAACGATTTGTTCATCCGCCTACCGTAAATCGCTGGAATTGATCAATACGAAATACGACCCGCAAAAGTTCAACATTTATCCGTTCCACTTCTCGGATGGAGATAACCTGACGTCCGATAACGCCCGCTGCGTCAAGCTTGTTGAAGAACTGATGAAAGTGTCCAATATGTTCGGCTACGGTGAAGTAAATCAGTACAACCGCCATTCAACCCTAATGTCCGCGTATAAAAACGTCAAAGACGAGAAGTTCCGCTATTATATCCTCAAGCAAAAAGCCGATGTCTTCCATGCCATGAAGAGCTTCTTCAAAAAGGAACAAGAAGATAAAATGTTTGCATGAACTAAAACAAAACTCGACAGGGAAGGATTGCCTGTCGAGTTTTAAGCATTTATGAGGCCATTTTTACGATAGCCATGACGGTTCTGTCATTTGAGGGTCTTGACTCCTGGTGTTTCTTATAGTAAATTTATCTCGAATTAAAAATAAATTACTTAAAGATAAAAGATTATATATTCTGCCAAGACCTAGTCAATGATTGGAGGAACCATTCATGTATAAAATTCCCGGTCATCATCATATTTCAATGATTACCAAAAACGTAAGCCAAAATAATCGTTTTTATCGGGATGTGCTTGGTTTGCGCCGTGTGAAAATAACCGTGAACCAGGATGATCCATCGATGTATCACTTGTTTTACGGAGATAAAACAGGCAGCCCAGGTACGGAACTATCATTTTTTGAAATTCCCCTAGTTGGCCATACACACCGTGGTACAAATGCCATTACAAAAATTGGTTTACTTGTACCGTCAGAAGCAAGCTTATTGTATTGGAAAGCACGTTTTGAGGAATACGGTGTAAAGCATGGTGAGGTTACAACGTATGCCAATCATCCGGCCTTACACTTTGAGGATCCTGAAGGTTTGCGACTGGTCCTTCTCGTTTCAAATGGTGCAAAGGTAGAACACTGGGAAACTTGGGGAAAATCAGAGGTTCCGGCCGAGCATCAAATTCAAGGAATGGGTTCTGTCGAAATGACGGTACGCAGGCTTGATAAACTAGCAAGCACACTTACCGGCATGTTTGGCTATACAGAGGTCAGCCGAAGTGATGACGAAGCGATTTTCCAATCGATCAGTGGTGAGGTCTTTGGAGAAATCATCGTGAAATATTTGGATGGTCCCTCTGAAAAACCAGGCCGTGGCAGTATCCACCATTTAGCCATCCGTGTAAAAAATGATACAGAGCTCAGCTTTTGGGATGAACAAGTTCGAGCGCGCGGTTTCCATTCATCCGGCATAGTGGATCGTTTCTATTTTAAGAGCCTATATTTCCGTGAATCAAACGGGATCCTGTTTGAAATTGCGACAGATGGACCTGGGTTTACCGCCGATGGAGATGATCTCGAAACACTTGGTGAAAAATTAGTTTTACCTCCATTTTTAGAAGACCGCAGAGGTGAAATTGAAGAAAAACTCAAGCCTATTGAGGAGTATTAATAAACGTATTTGTAAAAAAAATCGACAGGCCCATAAGGTCTGTCGATTTTTTGCGTCTTTCAGAGCAGGGGACAATGAGGCTTATCATGAAGATGGGAAGGATTTATTATGTCGAGACCACTCAAATTGCGCTCTTAGCTGCATAAGAAGTCTTTTTCTTGCTGTTAACAGAAATGACTACAGTAATTAATGACAGGGTGATTAAAATTCCGCCAGCAAATGGATTTACTTCCACAGACAGTGTATCGACGATTCCGGCTCCAATAACCGAACCTCCAGCAACGCCCAAATGAAGCGCAGAATTATTCAAACTCTGCTGGATCTCCGAGGATTCAGGCGCTGACTCAATCAAATAAGATTGCATTGCCGGCGAAATTGCCCAACTGAGAATCCCCCATGCGATAATAATGATGAAAAATATCGGAAAGAAGCCGGTTGTATATGGCAATATAAAGAATAGGGAGCTAAAAATGGCTAGGGCAATAACCATTGTCTTCCTTGTGCCCAATAAATCTGCCATTACACCGCCAATTCCTCCGCCAAATACAGCAGCAAAACCAAAAATTAAATAAATGAGGCTTACCCAATTGCCATTAAAGGCCGTGGTTGCTTCTAAATAGGGTTTAAAATAGGAATACATAATAGAATGACCTGTCATATACAGGAATGTTGTCGTCAATCCGAGTGTGATTTTTGGATTTTTAAATGCGGCAAGCTGATGCCTCAACGGAATTTGCGATTTTGGTTCTATCCGCCCCATAAAAGCATGAACGCCAATAATGGATAATGCCGTCATTATAGTTATAAGAACGAATGGTGCCCGCCAGCCAAAGCTGTTTCCTATGATAAGCCCAAGCGGCACCCCTAAAACCAGTGAAGCGCTCACCCCCATGGAGACAATTCCAATGGCCCTGCCTTTATACTGATCTCCTGCAAGGCTGGGAGCCATCACTAAGCATAGGATGATCAGCAGCGCTCCGCTTAAAGCCAATATAATTCTTCCTATAAACAAAACAGAAAAAGTAGGTGAAAACACGGTTACGATACAACCAATGAAAAATACGTACAAGCAGCCTAAAGTTAGTGCTTTCCTTTCTATTTTTGCTGTTATGACTAACAAAATTGGGGATGCCACAGCAAAAATCAAAGCGAAAATAGTAATCAGCAAACCGGCTTGCCCAATACTGACATTTAAATCCTCTGCAATCAGGTCTAATATGCCGCTGATGATCAGTTCAACACTACCGACCACAAATGCTATGACCATTAAAAAATATATACGTTTATCCATGTTTTTTCTTCCTTCCAAATAATATCCCAATTGGCTTGCTGACTTATTTAAATAAGAATAAAAGATTAATATAACACAATAGGGAAGTGTAAAAATAGAGATAAAGCAAAAACCATTTTTGGATAAAAACAGAAGATGACTGGAATTCTCCAGTCATTTATCTTTCTATAAATTAATTTCGCATAACAGTAATATTTAAATCAGAGTCATGAGTGCCCCGCCAACCGCTCCGGTGGCCACGATCACCCAAGGCGGAAGCTTCCAATAAACCAGCATGCTAAACAAAACAGCTGCAAACGCAAAGTCGATGGGCGCTAAAATGGTGCTAGTCCATATCGGATGGTAGAAAGCGGAAATGAGAATTCCGACAACGGCGGCATTCACTCCCATCAATGCGCCTTTGACTTTAGGGTTTTTCCGTAAGGCATCCCAGAAAGGAAGGGTTCCAAGTACGAGCAGGAACGCAGGCAGGAAAATGCCGATTGTAGCCAGAAGGCCCCCTTGCCATCCATTGATAACAGCGCCAAGGTAGGCAGCAAAAGTAAACAATGGCCCTGGTACGGCCTGTGCGGCACCGTATCCAGCTAAAAAGGCTTCTTCGCTTAACCATCCCGTAGGAACAAATTCCCTCTCAAGTAAAGGCAAGACGACATGGCCCCCGCCGAACACTAAGGAACCAGAGCGGTAAAAACTGTCAAACATTGCAATCCAGTTTAATGAAGTCACCTCTCTCATGAACGGCAGGAGAATAAGCAACCCAAAAAAGAGAGACAGGCATATAGCTCCTAATCGTCGGGAAACAGGAAACTGTAAATGCGCCTCCTCGGATTCCGAATGCTGTTTATAAACAAGATATCCTATAAAGGCTGACACTAATATGACACCAACTTGAGTAAAGGCGGTTTGCCAAAGCAGTGTCACAATCAAGGCAAACAGCGCAAGGGCTTTTCGGTTAAGGTCCGGAGTCAGTTTTTGGGCCATCCCCAATATCGCGTGGGCAACGACAGCCACCGCCACGATTTTCAATCCGTGAATCCAGCCGGCGTCTCCCACATCCAGCCCTTGGAGTATCAGTGCAAAGATAATTAGTGCCAACACGGACGGGAGGGTAAATCCAATAAAGGAAACAATCCCGCCAATAACTCCTGCCCTCATGACTCCAATGCCGATGCCGACTTGGCTGCTCGCCGGACCCGGGAGGAATTGGCATAGTGCGACTAAATCCGCATAAGTCTTTTCGTCCAGCCACTTTCTCCTTTGCACATATTCATTATGGAAGTAACCCAAGTGGGCAACTGGCCCTCCAAAAGAAGTCAGGCCAAGTCTCGTTGAAACGATCAGGATTTCTAAAAGAGACTTGAAACCTCTACTCTCACTATTTTTTTTCATCTTCTTCCCCTTTCTGTCAGTCCCGAATTTCCTTAAAAAGTTCGTAAGCTTTGTTCCTTGCTTCAATCAGAATGACGTTCCCTTTTTCTGTGGCCGTATAATACTTTCTGATTTTTCCTTCCACATTTTTTTCTTCTTTTACAAGGAGTCCATCAGCCTCCATGGTGTGAAGGATAGGATAAAGAGTGCCTGCACTGATGTTGTAGCCATGCTCTCTCAGTTCTTCAAGCATCCATGCTCCATAAATGGGATCCTCTTTTGCATGGTGCAGAATGTGAATTTGAATGAATCCAAGGAATAACTTTCTGAGCACCTTCTCCTCCAAATTTCCTCCTCCATTTCACGTTCATACTATTGTAACCAGATATTATGTCCCGATATCGAAAATCAATATCGAATTTCGATATCGGGAATCCATTACCATACTAATATTATTCGCCAATTGATGCAAGTACATTTACATATTCTTAATAATGCAAATTGATTAGGCTAACTCCCCGGACTTCTATGGCACTTTCATCTTAAGTGGAATTAATATACATTGCGTAGCCGCGTATGACCATGGTATATTAATTTGGCTGCTAAGCCAGCAAAGGTATGCGACTCAAAAAAATAATTGACGAGTCATGGGAAAAGTATTATTATTTAAAAGCAGCTCAATCGAGGTTATCATTTTTTTGAAAAAATGATTGACACGAAAGAGAGCGCCTGATATACTATAAAAGTTGTCGCTGAAACAGGCGGCGAATTGCTCTTTGAAAACTAAACAAACAAGCGTCAACAAACAATAATATCGTGTTTCTTCTATATAATAGAGATTCACGAGCCAACGTTTTATTTTATGAGCTAATCACTCACTTCTTATTGGAGAGTTTGATCCTGGCTCAGGACGAACGCTGGCGGCGTGCCTAATACATGCAAGTCGAGCGGACTTGAGGGAGCTTGCTCCCGACGGT
>NZ_LIGG01000001.1:1775805-1800368 GCF_001273925.1 Bacillus sp. FJAT-27251
AGCGCTGGAGGGCCAGCAATTGAAGTCGCTCTTTGACTTCAAATGATGGACCGAAGCGACTCGAGAGGCTAGGAGCCGGAGCTGGACAATAGGTTGATACTCGAATGCAAGTCCTTCTGAAATACATTATCCAGTTTTGAGGGAACAACCCTCATTTGAATAAAATAGTCTGGCGGCGATGGCGAGAAGGTCACACCCGTTCCMATGCCGAACACGGAAGTTAAGCTTCTCAGCGCCGATGGTAGTTGGGGGTTTCCCCCTGTGAGAGTAGGACGCTGCCAGGCGAAAAGACAAAGAATTTTTCTCTGTCTTTTTTTATTCGGAGGATTAGCTCAGCTGGGAGAGCATCTGCCTTACAAGCAGAGGGTCGGCGGTTCGATCCCGTCATCCTCCACCATGAATATTCAGATTGGCCTTTCTACTTGAAAGGAAAACAGCAGTTAAACATTTGCGGGTGTGGCGGAATTGGCAGACGCACCAGACTTAGGATCTGGCGCCGCAAGGCGTGGGGGTTCGACTCCCTTCACCCGCACCAAGAAATGCGCCCGTAGCTCAATTGGATAGAGCGTCTGACTACGGATCAGAAGGTTATGGGTTCGACTCCTTTCGGGCGCGCCATTTTTTAACAACTGCTAACTGTTTTTAATTAAAAAGATTCTGTTTAATATTGGAGAGCTGTCCGAGAGGTCGAAGGAGCACGATTGGAAATCGTGTAGACGGTTACCGCTGTCTCAAGGGTTCGAATCCCTTGCTCTCCGCCATAAAATTAATTATTCTTATGCCGGTGTGGCGGAATTGGCAGACGCGCACGACTCAAAATCGTGTTCCGCAAGGAGTGTCGGTTCGACCCCGACCACCGGTATCAATAGATTATAGATTCCAAATTGAATTAGTTAAAGTGACAAACGCCTTCTACTTCGGTAGGAGGCGTTTTTTTTTGTTGTTTAGGAAATTATAAAATTCCATACTTGTGGATAATTGTTCGCTAAAATGTTGCGATACCCTGCCATGAAATCGCAAATATCGTTTTCTAATTGTGGAATATTGGGTTGATTGTGGGGGCAATCTTGCGAAAGTGCGTGGTTAAAAAGAGGAACTGGGCGAGTTTATATTCAAAAATGAGCCCTCCTAATTCGATTTAAGCCAATCCTACATCGAAAAGGAGCTATTTTGCTAAAGGTATACCCACCTGTGTATCGTATAATACGAGTACTACGATTAAACATTCATTTAATACTAGTAAGGGTTAATATAATGCTGGTAAGTCGGGTTTTAATGCTGGTAAGAGTAGAGATAATGCGAGTACTAGGTTTATAGCGGCGAACTTAATGCTATTAGTAGCATTAAATGGACCAGGTATCGGCGTTTAAACCGAGTAATAGCATAAAAACTATGCCTGCCCCTCACTATTCTAACATAGTGGGGGTCAGGCACTTTTGTTCCTGATCTTCGTAATCGTAAATGCTCATGTTTGTATTTTTTGAATTAAAGCCCTCGGCAGACTGGTGCACTGCCGAGGCCTTATTAACAAGGTATCACGATGCCGGTCTTGTGGTTGATCATGCAGCTTTGGCTTAAGCGCGGCTGATAAAGAACGGTAATTCTTCAATTCCAAGCATGCGCGCATAGGTAAACAGCTGGCCTTTATGGTGGATTTCATGGTCTCTGGCCATCTCCAGCATTGCGCTTCCTGTCATTTTCATCCCACTGAAATCAATAAGTTTACCAAGTTGTTCGCCAGTCAGGGACTCCAAGGCTGCCTGGGTTTGTTCTGTTTGTTCCCGGACAATTTCCTTTAGCTCCTGGATGCTCTCAACAGTACTCGGCCCGGATGGGGGAGTGAACTCGCCGTTTTTCACTGTCTGTGCAAACATGGCAGTTGCGCCGGTGGTATGCAGGACCAGTTCTGAGAGCGTCATTCCGTTTTCCCATGGCTTGTAGTTAAGCTGGCCGTCATTAAAGGTGTCGAGCAATTCGAGCAAGGCCTTGCGATGATCCATCCAGCCAGAGGTGAAATCTTTTGTATTTTCCATCTTGCATTCTCTCCTTTGCAAATCGTTGTTATTCTTCCAAAACCAATTATATCCCATTAAGTATTAGAGTGGATAAATAAAAGCCGGGCTTGAAGCAAGCAGCCCACTAACCCGCCTGGCAATGGAAGGAGTAGCTAAATTTTCATCTTTACTTTCCGTTTATGTTCTTCAAAGCTCAAGTCCAGCACAGGGACTTCAAGAAAATGCTTTATTGCCAGTGCACAGGCTCCCATGACACTTGATCGCTTTCCGATCCGTGAGACGGATAACTCCCGGTAGTGGCTGATGGAGGATACCAGGTTTTTTTTGATTTCGTCAATGAAGGCAGGATTTTGGCGAAGCAGCTCGCTGTCCAGGACAATAACGTCAGGGTTATAAATGTTTATCATGTTGTTTAACCCGATGGTCAAAAAGTAAATAAACTGCTCCATTTGCTGGTGGACCGTCTCATCGCCCTCTTTTAGCCAGTTGTGAACCTGCGTGTAGGTGATGCTTTCCATGCCTTTCTTTTTGGAAAGTTCGTTGAAAAAGCTAGTCTCGGATGCATATTGCTCCCAGCATCCAAAGTTTCCGCAATTGCAGGGCTTTCCGCCTGGCATGACAATCATATGGCCAATTTCACCTGCAAACCCTTCATTGCCGCGGAAGAACTCATTATCCACCATTACTCCCAATCCAATGCCGGACAGGAAGCTGGTACTGACCAGGTTATCCGCCTGATGGTAAATAAATACACGCTCTGCAAACGATGAAAGATTTGCATTGTTCTCAACGAAAATATCAATGTTAATGGCTCTTTGCAAATCCTCTTTCAATCTTATATCGTGCCATTTGAAACGTGGCACAAATTTAATGATTTCATCTTTGGAAACAAGTCCGTGGATCGCGATAACAATCCCTACAATMCCATACCGCCGATCCTGGCAGGCGTCGATGTATTTATTAATTTGCGATATAAGGATATCCAGGACTTCATGGTAATCAATGGTGTCAATTTTGATTGTCTCGGAGTGTTCCTTTATACCAAGCAAATCGGATAAGGTAAAGTTGATTTCCCCGTAGTCCAAATCAATACCGAGTGCATACCCTGCTTCGCTATTCAATGAAAGCATGATAGGCTTTCTCCCTACCGATAAATGTTCCTGGTCTGTTTCAAGGAGAAGTCCATCTTCAATCAAGTCGGCCACCTGGGCTGAAATGGTTGCTCGTGTAAGGTTTGTGATTTTTGATAAGTCTGCTCTTGAGATCATGCCTTGCTCTATGATCTGTTTAATAATAATGGACCGATTAATTTTCTTGATAAATGCTGCGTCGCCTGTAGCCATATTATCCTCCTGATTCTAGTGCGGGCTTCTGGAATGGTTTAGTATTAGTATAACAGCTGAAATAGAAAGAATCTTACATATTGAGAGCATTATTGACGTTTTGACAAAAAAATGTTAAATTAAATCTTATTTTTATAAGTTTAGTAAACAAATCAATTAGTTGTTTTTTGAAAGGGTTTACACTATTATAGGCGATACTGCTGCAAATATCAATGTGAGGGAAGCGTAGCAATATAAGGTTTTATTCAGTAAAATTTTTAAGTGGTTTGGGTGATGGGACCAATTCCGCCAAATTTTTTATGTCCAGCGCTCTTTAAGAGCGGAGGATGCCATAATTGTGTATAATAATCCGGTACGGTTCTTCGGAATCGTGGCAAACTTGAAGATAGAATTAGGAAAAAACAGTCCAACTTCATGTTTTGTTTTAGAACACGAAGAATGGGATGATAATATGATGTGCTATTTGATAGGGATAACCTGCAAATTTGCTAAAAACGAGGTGGATAAATATGATTGACAAAATATTACAGGAAGTCCAGGATGGGACTTTAACAGCCGCAGAAGCAAAGGAAAAATTGGCCACATATGAGAACCTCGGGTTTGTTAAAATTGACCACCATCGCAAAAAAAGAGTGGGATTTGCGGAAATTGTTTTCGGAGAGGGGAAAACTTCCGGACAAATTTTGGCCATTGTCCAATCCTTAAGGCAAAGGAATGAATCAGTACTCGTTACACGGATTTCACAGGAGAAGGCGCAATTTATCCGGGAGCAATATCCTGAAATGCAATACCATGAAGCTGCGAGGATCCTGGCCTGGAGAAATGAAGAATCCAATGCTGCTGTTAATAAGGGATATATTGCAGTTGTCTGTGCTGGCACCTCCGATTTGCCTGTCGCCGAAGAGGCGGCAGTCACCGCGGAAACATTGGGATGCAATGTGAAAAGGGTTTACGATGTTGGGGTGGCCGGCCTCCATCGTCTGCTTGACAATATCGAGACCATCCAGGGAGCTACGGCGACCGTTGTTGTTGCCGGCATGGAAGGTGCTCTTCCAAGCGTAGTTGGCGGACTGATTGGAAATCCTATCATTGCTGTTCCGACAAGTGTTGGCTATGGTGCTAACTTTAACGGTTTGTCAGCATTGCTGACCATGTTGAATTCCTGCGCTTCCGGAATAAGTGTCGTAAACATTGACAACGGGTTCGGAGCCGCCTATAACGCGGTGCTTATCAATCAACTGGCTTATAAGGGAGCTGAAACGAATTGAGCATTTTGTACTTTGACTGCTTTTCAGGCATCAGCGGGGACATGGTGATCGGCGCCTTAATTCACGCCGGTGCCGATCCGGTCCTGATGGAAGAGGAATTGAAAAAACTAAATATCCTTGAGGAATATGAGCTAAAGTGGACAAATGTAATTAAAAATGGCATATCGGCTGTGAAGTTTGACGTTCTGCTGAAGGACGGTCATGAACACAGCCATGGACACAGCCATGACCATAGCCATGATCACAGCCATGATCACAGCCATGACCACAGCCATGACCATAGTCATGACCATAGCCATGACCACAGCCATGGACACAGCCATGACCATAGTCATTCACACGATCACCACGGTCAGCGCAATTATAAGCAAATTGTACAAATGATAGAATCTGCCGGATTCACTGATTCAGTCAGGGACATGGCTTTAAGGATTTTTAGGAAGATTGGTGAGGCAGAGGGAAGGATTCATGGTGTGCCTCTTGAAACGGTCCATTTTCACGAGGTCGGAGCTGTTGACTCCATAATCGACATTATTGGTACTGCAATACTGATTGACCAACTCGGTGTCACTGCAGTTAAATCCTCACCTGTCCCGGTGGGAACAGGGAAAATCAGGATTGACCATGGAATCTATCCTGTTCCCGCTCCGGCCACCCTTGAAATTTTAAAAGGCGTTCCTGTGTCTGGGGGAGACGTCCGCGGAGAACTGGCTACGCCTACAGGAGCTGCGATTGTTTCAGTGCTTGCCGAGGAATTTTGTTCCCTTCCGTCCATGAAAGTGAATTCAATCGGATACGGAGCAGGCACGAAAACATTCAGGGAGCATCCCAATGTCTTGCGTGTCATCCTTGGAGAATAAGTGCAGCCTGGCGTGAAAGGAGTGGCGCATATGGCAAAACATCCGCCGAATCATGAACATACTGATGATCAAATGATCAAGATGGAAGTCAACCTGGATAATATTTCGGGAGAATGGCTTGGCTATGTAATGGACTTATTGTTTGATGAGGGAGCTAATGATGTTTTTTATACCCCTATTTATATGAAAAAGAATCGTCCTGCCGTACTTCTCCAATTATTATGCCGGGGCAGCAAAGTGGATGCCATGAAGCAAATCCTCTTTAGAGAAACAACGACCCTTGGTATCCGTTATTATCCCCTAACCGTGCACCGTTTGGAACGGGTGTTTCAAAAGGTACATACAAAGTGGGGTGTGGTGACGGTCAAAATCGGCATGCATGAGGGAGAGGTCATGCAAAAATCACCCGAATTTGAAGAGTGCCGCAAAATTGCGGAGCATTATCAAATCCCTTTGAAAATGGTCTATGAGGAAGTATGGAAATCTTACCATGAAGGCGTTGAACAGAAAAATTGACAGTGTGCTAAAAGGATAAGGCCCTCAATCGCAGAGGGCCTTTTTCTATTCAATGGAACTTACAGCGGCATGGGCGCATGAATTCAATTCATTGATGGCAGGCTGCAAGGTTTGCACATATGGCACCGAGTCCTTGTCCTTGATAAAGTCCATTAATGTTGTAACGATATATTTGGCGATTTGGTCCACGGGAACACCGAAACTGGTTAAGGGCACCTCAAGATTGGCCATTTGTGGAATATTGTCATAGCTGATGACTGAAACATCTTTGGGAATGACATAATTGGCTTCCCGCAATGCCCGGACAATTCCTGCGCTGATATCATAGCTTCCTCCGATGATCGCTGTCGAACAAAATCCGGATTTTAATAATTTGCTTGTTGCTGTGTAGCCGTCATACCAGTCCAAACCGGCCGTATTCACAAGATGGTTGCTGCTGATCGGAAGGCCATGTTTTTTCATGGCGCGGTTGAAGCCATAATATTTCTCTGTTTGACGTTCATCATCCAAAGAAAAGTCGCCGACGAAGGTGATTTTCCGGTGGCCCAGGCTATAAAGGTAATCTACGGCAGTATGCATGGCTTCCTGATAGTTGACATCGATGACGGGAATATTTTTATTTTTTGCAACCCCATATGTCACCATCGGGATGGAGGAAGCGTCCAATCTCTCATAATTCTGTTCATCAAAGACAATCACTCCATCGACATTAAACCGTTTAAACATATCAAGAGAGGTTTTAAGCGGACTAATGGATAAAATCATGGAATAGGAATGCCTGCTGATTTCCTCATTTATCTTGGCCAGCAGCGTGGATGGAGCAACGCGCTCGACAGTTGGCCAAATCAATCCAATCACTTTTGATTGCTTTGAAACCAGCTGTTGAGCTGCATAATTAGGTTCATAGCCCACCTCGTTGGCTATTTTCAGGATTTTTTGTTTTGTTTCAGGCCTGACAAGAGGGCTGTCATTCAAGGCTTTTGAAACCGTCGAGTAGCTGACTCCTGCAAGGCTGGCAATATCTTTTATCGTAATTGGCATGATTCTCACCCAGCATTTTAGTTTGTATGGAAGAATAAAGTTTAACAACGTTGTAATAAATTCGTCAATAAAGAGTGGTTCTTTTCTATTTTCATTGTTGAATAGGTAAATGTCAACGCTTACATTTTTAAAAAGTCCCTCTTTTTTGAAAAGAATTATCTTGAAAACTAGCAAAACATCTATTACTATAAAAGAGTAATAACAACGTTGTTATTACAGATAACATCAAAACTAAGTGGAGTCAGCTGTCTATTCAGCACTCTTTTGTAAGCGTTTGCTGTAAGCGCTGCCCTTTATGCAGTTAGTTTGGATGTGAAAAACTGATAAAAAAGAGGGGGAAGTTTCATGAAAAGAAAGACATTATCTATGCTGTCACTATCGGCAGTACTTGCTGGTTCAGTTTTCCTGGCTGGCTGCGGAAACTCGGAATCCAGCTCTGGTGAGAGTGGAGGATCCGAAAAAGCCGAACCAGTGGTTTTGAAACTTGCTGAAAACCAGCCTGATGATTATCCAACAACGATTGGCGACAAAGAGTTTGCTAAATTGGTAGAAGAAAAGACGGATGGGCGCTATAAAGTTGAAGTGTATTCAGGCGGACAGCTTGGCGATGAGAAGAGTGTAATAGAGCAGGTACAACTAGGAACAATTGATTTGGCACGTGTGAACGGCAGCCCGCTTGCCGAGTTTTCCAAGGACCTTGGCGTGCTGTCCATGCCATACCTTTTTAAAGATGAAACGCACCAATGGGATGTCCTGAATGGAGAAACAGGAGAAGAACTATTGGGTACCCTGGAATCTGCAAGCCTTGTAGGGTTAACCTATTATGATTCAGGGGATCGGAGCTTCTACAATACAAAACGCAAGGTGGAAAAGCCTGAGGACTTGAAAGGGCTTAAAATCCGTGTTCAGGAATCCGCGCTCTTTATTGACATGATTGAGGCATTGGGAGCATCCCCAACACCAATGGCTTATGGTGAAGTGTATTCCGCTCTTCAAACGGGAGTAATCGATGGTGCAGAAAACAACTTCCCAAGCTATTATTCTTCCAACCATTTTGAAGTTGCCAAGCATTTCACTTTGGATGGACATTCAAGGGTACCGGAAGTGGTCATTGGCTCGAAGAAATTATGGGATAGTTTAAGCGATGAAGACAAGAAAGCCTTCAAAGAGGCAGCGAGAGAGTCCCAGGATGTTCAGCGTGAAGCATGGAAAGAACTTGTTGAAAAGTCCAAGAAGGAAGTAGAGGCTGCGGGCAGTGAAATCGTTGAAATTACAGATGTAGCTCCATGGCGCGAAGCTGTACAGCCGCTTTATGACAAGTATGGCAAAGACTATAGCCAATGGATTGAAAAAATCGAGAACCAATAATACAAATTAGAGCTAATGTTGAATAATTGGGCAGCCCCCCCTTCTTTACCTTTTCAGCGGTATCCGAAGGAGGAATGGCTGCCTAATCCCTTTCATTTTGTAAGGTGACGTTCCAGGGCTTGCCGAAGCTGGGCAAGGCGCTTGCGCTTTTCTAAAATAGGAGGCTTTTCCATGAATGGAATCAAGAAACTAAAAAATGGCTTGGACCGCGTTGTAGACTTTATTGGAATTTTATTTATAGCAATTACAACAATCATTGTTTCCGCTACGGTATTTACTAGGTATTTCTTCAGCTACACTCCTAAATGGTCGGAAGAGGTTTCCCTGCTGCTCTTTATCTGGATTGGATTTCTTGGAATTGCGGTTGGATTCAGGGAAAAGCTTCATATTGGAGTTGGCCTGTTTGTCGGCATGATGCCGGAAAAAGCACAGACTTTTTTCGATTATATAGCGAAATTCCTGGTTATTGCCGTATCAATAATCTTTATTATTTACGGATACCAGTTCACCGTACTGATGGGTGGTTCGACCATGCCAGGAACAGGACTTCCAAACAGTGTCCAGTATATTGTTGTCCCGTTTACTGGAGTAATCATGCTCATTTACGGCATTGAGTTATTGTTTAAAAAGGGAATGCACCAAGTTCTTGATGAGAACGTTGAGGAGTGATTGAAGTGGAAGTATGGATTTTAATGGGCAGTTTTGTTCTGCTCCTGCTGATGCGTGTTCCTGTCGCATTATGTCTTGTGGTTTCGTCCTTTCTCACAGGAATTTATATGGATATTGACCTGGCAGCCTTGGTGCAAAGAATGGTTAACGGGCTAAAATCCTTTTCGCTCCTTGCTATTCCGTTTTTCATACTGGCAGGGGAGATTATGAATGAGGGAGGAATTTCACGCCGGTTGATTAACCTTGCCAATGTTCTCATTGGAAAAGTGCGTGGCGGACTGGCAATGGTAAACGTGTTGGCCAGTACATTTTTTGGCGGGATTTCCGGTTCGGCCGTAGCGGATGTTTCCTCCATTGGGTCTGTGCTTATTCCAATGATGAAAAAGCAAAAATATGATTCGGACTATGCTGTCAATGTGACCATTTCGAGTGCGGCACAGGGGGTCATGATCCCTCCCAGCCATAATATGATCATTTATTCAACTGCAGCCGGCGGAGTTTCTGTTGGAGCCTTGTTTATGGGCGGCATTCTTCCGGGACTCCTGCTCGGGTTGGCGCTCATGGTCATTACCTACGCCATTGCAATCAAAAGAAATTATCCGAAAGGTGAACCTGTCAAGAAGGAAGAGATTCCTAAAATTGTCCGTGAAGGATTGCTGGGACTCCTGACTGCCGTCATCATCATCGGAGGAATCGTAAGCGGAATCTTTACTGCAACTGAATCCGCTGCCATCGGCGTTGTTTACGCCTTTATCATTACCTTCTTCGTGTACCGGGATATCCCGCTGTCAAGAATGAGCGTTATTTTCTATCGTACGTTTAAAACTCTGTCGATGGTGCTGTTCCTTATTTCAGCGTCTTCAGCATTCGGGTGGCTGCTGGCCTTGCTTCGTGTCCCGGCAATGGTCACCGAGGGCTTGCTCGCGTTCTCCCCTAATGACATTGTTACTTTGTTGCTCATTAACTTGATTCTGCTGGTGCTGGGCATGTTCATGGATATGGCTCCGCTGATCCTGATCGCTACTCCAATCCTTCTTCCGGTCGCAACGGCGGCAGGAATGGACCCTGTCCAGTTCGGTGTTGTGCTAATTTTGAACCTTGCGATTGGACTGGTTACACCGCCGGTTGGAACCGCGATGTTTGTCGGCTGTGCGATAGGCAAAATCCCGATAGAAAAGTCAGCTAAAAACATGCTTCCATTTTATGGAGCCATGATTGTTGTCTTGTTGCTGATTACCTTCGTACCACAACTGTCACTCTATTTGCCTAGTGTAATGCTGGATTAATAAATTTTGAAAAGCAGGTGTTAAAAGATGAAAAACTTTATGGATGAAACATTTCTATTATCAAATGACACAGCCATTGAGCTCTATAATAGGTTTGCAAAAGAAATGCCGATCATTGATTACCATTGCCACTTGAGTCCTAAGGAAATCTACGAAAATAAAACCTTTAAGAATATTGCAGAGGCCTGGCTATACGGAGACCACTATAAGTGGAGAGCCATGAGATCGAATGGAATAGAGGAAGATTTCATTACCGGGAGTGCCTCTGACTACGACAAGTTTTTAGCATGGGCCAGGACTGTGCCGATGTCGGTTGGGAATCCGCTCTATAACTGGACTCACCTTGAGCTGCAGCGCTTCTTCGGCATCCACGATATCCTCAATGAAAAATCCGCCCCGATGATTTGGGAAAAAGTAAATGAAAAATTGGCTGGCGACGGTTTTGGGGCAAGAGATTTGATTCGAAAGTCAAAGGTCGAAGTCGTATGTACAACGGACGACCCTGTTGATTCGCTTGAATATCACCAGAAGCTGGCTGAATCTGATTTTGATGTGAAAGTACTGCCAAGCTTCCGGCCAGATAAAGGGATTGAGATCAACCGTGATGGCTATGTGGAGTGGGTAAAAAAGCTCGCCGAAGTGTCAGGAGTTGAAATTGCTGACTATGGTGACTTTCTTTCTGCGCTGGAGTCCAGGATTGAGTTCTTCCATTCTCTGGGCGGACGGGTTTCCGACCATGCGCTTGATAGCATGATGTACGAGGAAGCCACATTAGAAGAGGCTAAGGCTGTATTTGCGAAGGGGTTAAATGGGGAAAAGGTTTCTCTGGAAGAAGAAAGGAAATATAAATCCTATACCCTGACTTTCCTTGGAAAGCAGTATGCCCGTCTTGGCTGGGCCATGCAGTTCCATATCCATGCCTTGAGAAACAACAATACAAGAATGTTCAACCAGCTGGGGCCGGACACTGGCTTTGACAGCATTAACGATGGCCAGATCGCCAAACCATTAAGCAGGCTTCTGGATTCATTGGATAGGGAAGATGCACTGCCGAAAACCATTCTTTACTCTTTAAATCCAAACGACAATTATGTCATTGGGACTATGATCGGCAACTTCCAGGGCGGCGGGACTGCAGGAAAGATCCAGTTTGGAACAGCCTGGTGGTTCAATGACCAAAAAGACGGCATGCTTGAACAGATGAAGGCATTGGCCAATCTTGGCCTCCTCAGCCGGTTCATTGGGATGCTGACAGATTCAAGAAGCTTTCTCTCTTATACCAGGCACGAGTATTTCAGGAGGCTCGTATGTGACCTTATTGGAACCTGGGTCGAGAACGGGGAAGTTCCATATGACATGGAACTGCTTGGCGGGATTGTCGAAGGCATTTGCTATCGCAATGCGAAGGAATATTTTCAGTTTTAATAGAAGTTTAGAGGATGAAGGCCTATTAGCCGAAAATAAATCGCATGGGGAGAACAGTAATCTGTTTGACTCCATGTGATTTTTTTTTTACGGTGAACTAATGCAGCAGTCTGCTGTTTTGGTAGAAAAAAGGGATGGGATAGATGCATTCGGACATTATTGAAAAGAAAATCTGACCTCAAGTCCGAAAGAGCTTCCCATTCGACAAAACACAACCAAAACCCTATCCCGAAGTCCGAATAACTCCGTAATCTCATGAGTTTTCTAAATCTTTTTTTAGTTTTAATTGTAGACTTACACTTTCTGGGTTAAAATATATGAGGAAGTAAGCCTTTCCTTTGGTATAAGGAATGCTCTATTATTTTCCTTAACCAGCAGGAAATAATTTTCTGCCATTGACGCAGGGAGCAGGACAATATAGAATTGAAGTAGAGTTTGTTTAGTAAACATACTAATCAGGATATTAACCATAATCTATCTACATTGGAGGAGTAAGCATGAAGTTTTTCATTGATACCGCAAACTTGGAAGATATTAAAAAGGCTTATAAAATTGGAGTCCTTTCAGGTGTAACGACAAATCCTTCCCTGGTTGCCAAAGAAGGCGTTAAATTTGAAGACCGTATTGAGGAAATCCTTCAGGCTGTTCCTGAGGTGGAATCTGTCTCAGCGGAGGTTACTCCAGATGCACTGACGGCAGATGAAATGATTGCCCAGGCAGAGGAATTGATTAAAATTAATGGCGGAGACCCAAATATCACCATCAAGCTCCCAATGACATTGGCTGGCCTTGAAGCAACACGCTACTTGTCGCAAAAAGGGGTAAAAACGAATGTTACCCTCATTTTCACAGTAAACCAGGCTCTATTGGCAGCGCGAGCAGGAGCAACTTATGTTTCTCCGTTCCTGGGACGTCTTGATGATATCTCCGAGGACGGAGTGCAGTTGGTTTCCAAAGTGGCCGAGCTGTTCCGTGTCCATAACCTGGATGCGCAAATTATCGCTGCTTCTGTTCGTCATCCTGACCATGTTACACGTGTGGCTATGGCAGGAGCACATATCGCCACTATTCCATTTTCCGTAATCGAGCAGATTTCCAAGCATCCTTTAACTGACCAGGGGATGGAAAAATTTGCGGCTGATTGGGAAAAAGCACTTAAAAACTAAGATCCGCAAAAGTCATTTTAGCTTGCCAGGGTTTTCTGGAAAAATAAAGCCAGTGTGCAAATGTCACACTGGCTTTGTCTTCGTTTGAAAAGAATCCGCAGCACCCATATACGATTGCCCTGCTATCCGCCATTCCGAGTACCAATCTTGAAAAAAACGTGAGCGGATCATTTTGAAGGGGGATGTACCTTCCCCAATCGATCCTCCGCAGGGCTGCCGCTTCCACACAAGGTGTCCGTTCGCGTTTGACCGCTGCCGCTCGGAACAGCCTGTGCTTTACAGGGTAGATGGTGAAGGCCACCAATCTGCCTGCCACCTGGTTGAGAACGGGCAAATAGATTTTTCAAAAATTCCTTCGAACTATTAATGGCTAGAGGCTTAAGAAAAGGAAGGCAGTAGTGCCGACCTTTTAAGATGCCTCTTTTTTTATTCATTCTATTCAATCAGTTTTCTTGCATCATTGATAAACAGCTTTGCAACCAATGGAAGGGTCTTGTTTTTGTTATAGGCCAGATAAAAATATCGTTCTTCGGCAAAATCCTCTATTTCAAACTTTTTGATTACGTTTGTTTGGCAATATTCCTCCGCAGCGATTTCGGAAATGATGGAAATGCCAATGCCATTTTTGACGAATTGTATCAGACTCTGTCCGGAATCTGTATAGGCAATGATATTCAATTGGTCTTTCGGTATGTGTTTCTTCTTCAGAAGCCTTTCAAGAAGGGCGTTTGTCCCCGAATCCGGGCTCCTCATGACAAATGGAAACTCCAAAAGCTCATGAATGCTGACGGTTTGAGGGAAATTGAAATGATTGGCGGCAATCAGGACAAGGTGTTCCTTTAAAAGGGGGATGTACTCCACACGTTCATTTTCATATTTTTCACCTAGGATGCCCATATCAACGGTTCCATTGAGTACTTTCTCGGCCACAATTTTAGAGGAAGCCTCGCTAATGTGAAACGTAACAGAAGGGTAAACTCGCCTGAATTCCTTGATCATTTTGGGAAGCAAAAACTGGCCTGGAACTGAACTCGCCGCCATTCTGATAACCCCTCGCAATTCGGCCATGCTTTCGCTCAAGTCMAGCAAAGCTCGGTCTTTTAGGAGAAGCAGCTGCTGGGCCCAATGGTAAAGGCGTTCACCATGGGGTGTTAGGACGCTTTCTCTGCCAACACGGTCGAATAATTTCACATTAAGCATTTTCTCCAGTGCCTGAATGTGGGCACTGACTGTTGACTGGCTCAAAAAAACTTCCTCGGCTGCCTTTGAAAAGCTTTTATTTTCAACTACCTTTGTAAAAACATATAATTGATGCAAGTCCACTGCAATCACCCTTTTGATAATCACGATTTTGAATTAATGGTAAAGTAGATAGTGTCCCATTAAGGATATCATGTTTAAGCTAAGTACAAACTGCTTGGCTGGTATATATCATTACATTTTGTAATATGCCCTGTCCATATGTCCCAAGCAAAGGAGTGAAAGTAGCATGTGTTTAATACTGTTCGCATATAAGTCACACCCCGCCTATAAGCTGATTGTTGCCGCTAATCGGGATGAATTTTATCAACGTCCCACTGCTCCAGCCGGTTATTGGAGTGATCAGCCCAATATTTTGGCAGGAAGGGATTTGGAGAAACATGGAACCTGGCTTGGGGTAACAACAAGCGGCCGGTTTTCAGCCCTGACAAATTATCGCGATCCTGCCGATAAAGGAGGCCCGCGATCCCGAGGGGAGCTGCCACGGAGTTATCTGGAGGGAAATTCCACTCCGCGGGATTTCCTGGAAGACGCTGCCCAAAAGCGAGCTTTATATCCAGGGTATAATTTGCTTGCCGGGACAAAGGATGAAATCTTCTATTATTCCAATAGAGGAGGCGGAGTCTATCAGGTACCGCCTGGCGTCCACGGCCTTAGCAACCATCTGTTGAATACGGGATGGCCAAAGGTCGAGCGCGGCAAAGAGGGCCTCAAATCAATAGTTGAAGCTGGCGCTGATGAAGACCAAATGGTTGAATCCCTTCTTGCATTGCTTCAAAACGGAGAGCCGGCGCCTGATGAAGTTCTTCCCAAAACCGGGGTATCGGCGGAATGGGAGCGGATTCTATCCCCGTTGTTCATCAAAACTGAAGGATACGGTACCCGAAGTTCGGCTGTCCTGATGATGGACGACCAAAACGTCCGTTTCCATGAACGTATATATGAATGGGATGGCAAAACGAGAAATCAGGACTTTATGTTTTCCATAGACGGACAGCGTGGATGAAAAGGCTGTTCCCATTATTATAAAATATATATTCATATCTTAATGTCCCATATTGTATGGGAATTTTCATATGTTTGTTAAAAAATACATAGATTTGAGACTTATTAATCGCTATGATGATTGTAGCTTCGGAAAAAAATCTAATCATGTTTAAAACAGCACCAAAGAGATAAAAAATAAGTGAAGCAGAATTTTTGTTATGGACAGGAGTAATTATGACAAACAAACACGAAATCGCCTGGGTAACGGACAGTACAGCGACTCTGCCGGAGGCTTTTATCAAGAATAATAACGTTTATGTGGTACCGCTGAGCATTCTTTTTGGCGAAGAATCCTACCTTGAGGGCGTAGATATCACAGCGGAAGACTTTTATCAAAAGCTGTCGGCTTCAAAGGTGCTTCCGAAAACCTCCCAGCCTGCGATAGGGGACTTTGTTGAGCTATACAAGGAATTGAAAACAAAATATAAGCATGCAATCGCAATTCATGCCTCCAGTGCCCTGACCGGTACCTATCAGGCCTCGGTTGCAGCCTCAAGCATCGCCGAATTCGATGTAGAGATCATTGACTCGAAAATTGGTTCTTATCCTCTCGGAAAGATGGTATACACCGGAGTGGAATTACAAAAACAGGGGAAGTCTTATCAAGAAATCATTCACCATTTGCGGACTCTTCCTGACAAGGCGAGATTGGTCATGTCCCCGGGAAGTCTTGAGCAGCTGCAAAAAGGAGGCCGTCTTTCAGCCACACAGGCGCTGATTGGGGGTCTTCTCAAAATGAAGCTGATCGTCCAGTTTGATGATGGCAAGGTGGTGCTTGCCGAGAAAATCAGAACAGACAGGAAAGTAAAAGAAAGGCTTTACCATATTTTTGAGGAAGCCTCCCATTTGATTGAAGAAGCAAGCATCATCCATGCCAACATCCAGGAAACAGCGGATGAATGGCGGAATGAGCTGCAACTGAGGTACCCTCACATCACATTCACAACCACGATGTTCAGCCCGGTGCCCGGCACCCATACAGGCCAGGGGACAATTGGGTTCGCCTGGATTAATAAGTAGAGAAAAACGACGGCAAAAAATCTGCCGTCGCTTTTTTTTGCATCGATTTCGTTGCCTGGCTAGACAAAAACAAAGTATAAAATAAAAACCAGTCCGAGGACATACATAAGAGGATGTACCTCTTTTGCTTTCCCTGAGGCAGCCATCGCGAGCGGGTATAAAATGAATCCCAGGGCTATTCCAGTCGCAACGCTGAAAGTAAGAGGCATCATTATAATCGTAACGAAGGAAGAAATGACAACCGGAAGGCTGTTCCAGTTGATTTTACTAATCTCAGAGGCCATCAAGGCACCAACAATAATCAAGGCCGGTGCTGTCACAGCGGGTGTCACAATGGCCAGCAGAGGAGAGAAGAGAAGGGAAATACCAAAACAGGCTGCAATAATGATTGAAGTAAAACCTGTTCTCCCCCCTACAGCTATGCCTGCGGAGGATTCAACAACGCAGGCAGTCGTTGAAGTTCCCAATACACTGCCGGCAGCCGCTGCCGTTGCATCCGCCAGCAGGGCGCGCCCCCCGTTGGGAATTTTATTATTCTTCATAAGGCCGGCCTGGCTGGCAATGGCAATCAAAGCCCCGGCTGTATCAAAAAAGGCAACAAATAGGAACGTGAAAATGACTGCGAGCACATCCGGTGTGAAGATTTCCCCCAAATGGCTGAAAACCACCCCAAAGGTTGGGGATAAGTCAGGGACTGTTCCTATGATGGCTTCTGGTTTATCAATTTGGCCTATAATCATCCCAAGCACTGTTGAAATGACCATAGCATAGAAAATCCCGCCTGATATTCCCCTCACCATCAGTACGACAGCCAGGGCAAATCCAAACAAGGCCAGCAGTGTTGCTGGTGAAGCCAAATCGCCAATTGCCACAAAGGTAGCATCACTTTTAACAATGATCCCCGCATTTTTAAGACCGATAAAAGCAACAAAAAAACCAATTCCGGCCGCTATGGCATACTTCAAATCCTGGGGAATCATGTTAATGATTTTTTCGCGGATTTTCAGGATGCTTAGAATCATAAAAAGAATTCCGGCAACGAATACCCCCGTAAGAGCAATTTCCCACTCAACTCCCATTCCAATTACAACGCTGAATGTGAAAAATGAGTTCAAGCCCATGCTCGGAGCAATGCCGATTGGAAAGTTGGCAAGCAAGCCGATTAGCAGGGAACCGATGATGGCTGAAAGAGCTGTAGCCGTAAAAACAGCTCCCTTATCCATTCCGGCCTGGCTGAGAACCATTGGATTTACGACCAGAATGTAGGCAATGGATAAAAACGTAGTGATGCCTGCCAGTGTTTCTGTCCTGTAATTTGTATTTCGTTCTGCGAATTGGAAAAAATTTTTCATGTTGTCCTCCAAATGGAAATCAATGCCTTGTCACCACTGCATCCCCATGCAAAAAAGCCCGGAAGCTACAGGCTTCCGGGGCTGCAAAGGATAAACACCGCCATTTGGGCTTGTGTTCCATCCCTTGTAGACATGCATTTTGCGGAAGCATGGTAGAGACGTCCCGGCCATATCCCAGGACATATACAAGGAAAATAATTTTAGATTTTAGAATGATAATAGAGATAGTAGCAAGAAAATAGAGTCAGGTCAACAGACGGCAGAAATGTCTATTAATTCAATTTCTTTAGCTATCCCTTAGGGGAATTCCATATGATAAAATATAGGGAAGAGTGATCGTTAAGGAGAGTTGGCATAAATGTTGAGCAAGTGGAAAAGGTGGTTTTGGCCGGCAGTCATCACGGCTGCAGCCTTCTTGGTGGTACCGTACAGCATTCCGTTAATCCTGGCATTTTTAACGGCCATCCTGCTGGAAGGAGCGGTGAAGGGGCTTATTGCCAGGTTGCGGTTTAACAGGCTCCAGGCCGTTCTGGCTATTTTTATTGGGTATGTTTCTGTACTGGGCTTCCTAATCTTCAATTTGATATCCATTATCGCCAGGCAGGCGGTTTCCCTCTCTCAGAGGACCCCCACCTTTGTAAGGGATTTTTACAGCTCGGTTATACAGCCCCTCATTGGCAAATGGGAATTTTATTCCAAGGGCCTTCCTTCTGAAATAGCTGTTTCCATTCATAATACAATCGAGAGGGCCGTCAACTCCCTGGATATGTTTCTGCAGACAGTCATTGCAGGTTTAATGAATTTCCTCACCGCCGTACCAGGGTTTATATTTGAAATTTTGTTCTACCTGATCGGCTTGTTCCTTTTCAGCCTTGAACTGCCCCGGCTGAAACAGAAATTCGAGTCTTTCCTTAGAGATGAAACGAAACAAAAAGTGTTCATGATTTCAGGCCAGTTGACCCATGCTGGAGTCGGGTTCATCAAAGCACAGATCATCTTCAGCTTTATTACCTTCGTCATGGCGTTTGCAGGGCTTGCCATCCTGAAAGCCCCATACCCAGGTTTGCTGTCGCTGCTTATTGTGATCGTCGATATCCTCCCGATACTGGGAACAGGTTCCGTCCTTGTTCCGTGGGCCATTGTCGTCCTTCTTCAGGGAAACTTGTTTTTGGGGATAGGACTGATTGTCTTGTTTCTGGTCATTACAGTTGTCCGCAGGGCCATTGAGCCGAAGATATACTCAACGAGCCTGGGAATCACGCCGCTTGCCTCGTTTGTCAGTATGTATATCGGCCTTAAGATGCTCGGAATCGTCGGCTTATTCGCCGGACCGATCGTGGTCATCATTTATGAAACGTTAAAAAAGGCCAACGTTATCCAAGTGAAATTTAAAATTTAAAACGCTCAGCAATAGAAACCACTTCACAGGTGGTTTTTTGTTAATGAAGACATTGCCTGTTTTTTAATGAAGCAGTTCCAGAATATGGGGGACAGCTGCCTGGAGTGTTGGCGCACTACAGTCGGCTCCCGTTTCGCCGCTGCCGATAAAAACAGTTTTGCATCCGGCCTTCTTTCCGGCTTCTATATCGCGTTCGTGGTCCCCGACCATTACACTTCGGGCAAGGTCCAAATCATGCCTGACGGCCAGGTCAAAAAGCATCCCGGCATTTGGTTTTCGGCATTCGCATCCTGCTTTTGGTTTGTGGGCGCAGTAGGCAATCTCCTTGATGGTGCCACCTTGTTCCTGCACGAGTTTCGTCAAATGTTCATGAATCTTCTTCAAGTCTTTTTCTTTCAAGAATCCAAGGCCGACTCCTCCCTGGTTGGTGACAACGAAAATGTCATAGCCTGATTTGCCGAGTTCAGCCACAGCCTCTGCAGCTCCATCCAGCAAATATAAATCTTTCGGTGTGTTCACAAACTTAACACGAGCGGAAAGCACCTCATTGAGAACTCCGTCACGGTCAAGGAAAACAGCCTGTTTCATGTTTGTCCTCCTTCTGGTTTTTCCTTATGCGCAGCCCTTCCCATGCAGGGAGCAGGCTGCAATTTACTTCCTGATTTCTTTTCCTTTTTGATGCCTGGATACAAATGGGTTGCCGGTAATCCAGAAACGCCAGGGGTATTCACGGGCTTCCCCGCTGTTCTCAATCCCAATTCTTTTTCCCGCTGAAATGCTGGCGGGAGTTCTTCCCCCAGCAATGAATAGCGGAGGGAATCCAAGGTCATGCCCATAGTCTTGCATGCTGATTCCCATAGCTTTTGTCAGCTTTCCAGGACCATTAGTCAAATTGACTCCGGAATGCCCCGGCCTTCTTAAAGACATCAGCTCCAGACCGATTGCCGGCTCCAGCGCCCTTACAAGAACCGCTTCGGGATGATCCTTGCCTCCGCTGACAACATTGAAGAGACAGTGGGTGTGCATGACATAGGTATAGGCAAGCCCGGATTGGTGGTACATGATTTCTGTTCTTTTGGTTCTTCGGCTGTTGTAGCTATGAGCGGCTTTATCACCTGGTCCAATATAGGCCTCGGTTTCAACGATATAACCAGCCGCAAGTCCTTCAGAACTTTGTTTTACAAGCAGGCAGCCAAGAAGTTCTTGTGCCAGCTCCAATGTAGGCTTTTCATAGAAAAGTTGAGGCAGCGGCTGGGGGATATTTTGTTGCATAAATCCTCCCGTGGCTTGACGTTATTTACCTTTCTTATACCCTTTCATCATGGAAGATATGATTGAAATGGGCAATTTCAGGTGAATAGAGACTGATTGTGGGGATAATGTAGCTCCAATAAAGAAACCAGCCTGATTATTACCGGCCGATCCTATCGCTATGAGGAGGTTGCCAAGGGGATGGTTATGGTGAAAAGTGTGCCCTGCATAGGTGTACTGGATGCTTCAAGGGTGCCGCCCAGTTCTCGAATAAGCTTAAGGACGACCATCATCCCCAAGCCCGTTCCCTTTTCCTTTTTTGTGGAGAAATAGGGTTCGCCTAGCTTGGCAATTTGTGCCGGAGTCATGCCCATTCCATTATCCTTAATTTTTATCACAGCAAATCTGTCGGATAAGGCAAACGATTGGATGGTCAGATCTCCTCCGTCAGGCATTGCCTCAATGCCGTTTTTCACAATATTCAGCAGGCATTGTTGAAACTTTGAAGCTTCTCCCCTGATATACAAGCCTTTAGCCAGCTGGCTGCTGACGCTCACTGAGGAATGATTGGCATAAGGCATAAGCAACTCAACGGCCTTCTCAATTTCCGCCTTGACATCAAGAGTGGCAGCCTGGTCATCATTAGGTTTTGAAAAAGACAGATATTCCTTAATGATCATTTCTGCCCGGTCGAGCTCCTCGATGGCTGTTTCCAGATAGTACTGTCTTTTATCCTCAGGGATGCCTGGGTCTTTCAACATTTGCAGAAAGCCTCTGGTAACGGTAAGAGGATTCCGTACTTCATGGCTGACACTTGCGGCAAGGTGGGAAATGACCTCGATTTTTTCCGATTTGACGATTGCTTCACGGAGCAGGCTGTTTTGTTCAATAATTTCCATGGAGTAGGTGATGATAAGCAATCCGACAAGGAGAGTCGCGGTATAAATGGCAGCAAGAGGCAAATCCAAATAGGCATGATAAAGGATTCCTTTTATAAAGGCAAACAAAATGGAATAGGTGATCCCAATCACTGCCACAGCGGTCAGCTTGCCGCCAAGCCGCAGGGACTGGAATTTTATGGAGATAAAAGAGATTACGGCCGTAATGGCCATGATTGTAAAAATGTTCAATTCGACCCCGCTGCCCCCGAAAGGGATCCGGATCAGGACCGTAAAGAAAAAAACGACGATGCCTGCCGAAATCCCTCCATAAAGGCATGAAATTGCAAGAGGAATCAATCTTAGATCATATAAAAACCCATTGCTGTCGCTGTAGGAATAGCTTATGCAAAATACAACCTGAATCATGGCAGAAGCAATGAAAATCAGTTTATCATATTTTCTTTTTGACCCACTGATTTTAACCCTCAGAATATATTGGACAATCAGCGATAGTGAAATAATAAATAGCAGATTAAATAGCAAATCTTTAAACAGCGTCATCATGAATCCCCAATCCGGTCGCGTCCTTATTTCTATTCTATAATAGGAAAAATAACGAGCACAAGAAAAAGTGCGTAAAATTCCACATTTTCTGACTATTAAAAGGCAGGTCAACACAAAAACCCGCCTAATGGCGGGCTATTGTCTGGGGTTTCGAGCGAGGCGCTTCCGCTTCTATGAGATGAAAAAGGATAAATTTCGACACTTAGATAACTGTCCAGCTCCAGCGCCTAGCCAGTTTTCATCCTCGGATTAACTTCCTCGAGTATCTTGCGAGAAGCGGAGCTTTGAGCAGCTCGAGTCATAAGCCACTCCAGAATTGAAGGTAAAGAACACCTTCTATTCCGGAGCGTCTTATGCTGGTCAGGGCTGAGCAAGGCGCTTCCGCTTTTCTAGTGAGGCAGAAATGCAAGCTGATAAAAGAATAAAACGGCGAAGATATAGAGCAGCGGATGCACTTCTCTCCATTTTCCTTTCACTACCTTTAACAGCGGATAAGAAATAAATCCAAGAGCAATCCCCGTCGCAATGCTTGAAGTCAGCGGCATGCTGAGGATGATTAAAAAGGCAGGGAAGGCTTCATCAAGTTCATCCCAGCGGACATGGGCAATGCTGCCCATCATCAGGCTCCCGACAATGATCAGGGCAGGGGCAGTAATCGCCGAGAGGCCGGAAACGGCACCAACCAATGGGCTGAAGAAGGCTGCAAGGATAAAAAGCACTGCAACTGTCAAAGATGTCAGGCCCGTTCGCCCACCTGCCGCCACCCCTGAAGACGATTCAATATAGGCTGTAGTTGGAGAGGTACCAAACATGGATCCCACTGCTGTGGCGATGGAATCGGATAGAAGCGCCTGTTTGGCTCGCGGCATGGTATTGCCCTTCATCAATCCTGCTTGATGGGCAACCCCGATCATTGTCCCGGTTGTATCGAAAATCGTTACCAGGATAAAAGAAAATACAACGGCATAAAGACTGTGTGAAACCACTTCCCCTAAAGCAGCAAAAGGATTTGCCACAATCAGGCCGTCCGGGAGGGAAGGCAGTGAAACAAACCCTTGCTCAAAGGACAACTGGCCGGTCAGGAAGGCGATGAAGCCAGTAATGACCATGCCGGTGAACAAGGCCCCATTAAACTTTAGCACCATCAAAATAAGCGTAACTGCAAGGCCAGTCAAAGCAAGCAGCGCTGAAGGAGAGTGCAAGTCTCCGAGTCCTACGAGATTGGATGGGTGAGAAGTGATAATGCCAGTCAGACGCAGGCCGATAAAAGCAATGAACAGCCCAATTCCGGCAGTTATCCCATGTTTTAGCGTTTCGGGTATCGCTTCAATCAGTTTTTCCCTAAAAGGTGTCAGGCTAAGGATGACAAAGATGATTCCTGCGATGAACACTGCTGCAAAAGCTGTTTCATACGAGATATTGTTTGTGCCGACAACCGTATAGGCGAAATAAGCATTCAAGCCCATTCCTGGTGCAATGGCAATTGGATAGTTGGCAAAAAGTGCCATCCAAAGTGTTCCAACTACAGCAGAGATAATCGTGGCGGAAAAAACCTGCTCAAATGGAACACCTGCATCGGCAAGGATGACAGGATTCACCACTATTATATAAACCATGGTGAAAAAGGTTGTAATTCCAGCAATCATTTCCGTTTTGACATTTGTTTTGTTTTCTTTCAGTTTAAACATGGCAGTTCCTCCGGAAATACGAACATTTTTATTAACAAATTACATATTATTCGTTTGTTAGGAGTTTTTCAAGAGGAAAAAAATATTTGCGAATAAGAGCGGGAAGGTTTTGGTAAAAATAAGCAGGAAAGGAAGTGAAGAAGGATGGATGCAAACCGAGTCAGGCAAATCCTCTCGTCATCCGCGGACATTGCCGTTACCTATAATGGAACCTCTGTCTGGATTGACCAGTTGAATGAAGATGGAAGGACAGCAACTGTTCATTTAAGAGGTCCGCTGGAGGAACGTACAATTGTGGAAATCAATGAATTGAAGGAAGTATGATGCAAGCCGGTGAAGCCGGCTCTTTTTTTTGCTTGAAAAACTGTCCAAGCCCATTTTTTATTCAGGAGACTGTCTGCTGTTTAGGACAAATTTTTCGCGGGAAGAACATCATCACAAGCAAAAAAATTCCGGTGCGAACCGTTCATATAGATCAAACGGCTGCTCCCCCCAGCAGCCGTTTTCTGCGAATAAGGCGGAAGGAAATAATATCCTGAGAAAAATGAGAGTAAAAGAAAAAGAAAAAATGCATACTTGTTTTAAGGTGATGTTTTAAATGCTGAAGCAGGTGGTAATTAACCTGTACAAGCAGCCGGAAGAGGCAAGAAAAGCTTCTCCCAAGGCGCTTGCTAGAAAATGGTGGTTGAATCGCCACTTTAGGCAAGGACGCGAATCCCGGGAATATTCAGCGTCAGGAAAAACAAGCGGGCAACCCCGCAAATTCTGGACTAAATATTTATCATCAAGAAGGAGGATGTCACATGTTAAGTTTTCTGTGGTCATTAATCATTGGAGGAATTATTGGTTGGTTAGCCGGCCTTATCATGGGTAGAGATATTCCAGGCGGAGTAATTGGAAACATTATTGCAGGTTTCATCGGCGCTTGGCTTGGACAGGCTATTCTTGGAAACTGGGGACCGGTAGTTGCCGACTTTGCTATCCTGCCTGCGCTAATTGGTGCGATTGCACTAGTATTCATCGTCAGCCTTGTCATGAAAGGTATGAGAAAGTCAACTGACTAATCTAAAAAAATCCTTCCGTTTACGGAAGGATTTTTTTGTGATTTATAAAATGGAAAATTTCGGAGGCAGAGACGGAGGAT
>NZ_LIGG01000001.1:1801047-1866233 GCF_001273925.1 Bacillus sp. FJAT-27251
CACTGAGAGCTCGTGTCAGTGCCCAAAATCCGCAGCCACCCGTCAAAAAGGTCACTGAGACCAAGCACCTCCTAACAGAAATAATCCAAATTTGCCCAAAGGCACTTACCTTTTCTCATGAACCTTAAAAAGAATAAGGGTCCACACCGTTAAAAATGGGGGGCTGATCCATAAACGGGGCATGGCAGACGATCAATTCTTGAGTAAAGGGATGGATCAACTCCAGTTTTACGGCATGGAGGGCCTGCCTGCTGTAAATGCCGCTGCCGCCGTAAAGCTTGTCACCAGCCAGCGGGTATCCGAGGTCGCTGAGGTGGACGCGGATTTGGTGGGTGCGCCCTGTCTCAAGTGAACAGCGGACAAGTGTCTGCTGTTCTTTTTTTAGCCATGCTGCAGCTTCAAAGTGAGTTATGGCGGTCTGTCCCGTTTTTGAAACCCTCCTCCTGACAGGATGATGCCGGTCCCTGCCGATTGGCCGGTTGATTGTGCCTTTCCTGGTTTTCAGAAGTCCATCCACCAAAGCAAGATAGGTCCTTTTCACTTTCCGCTCTTCAAGCATTTTGTCCAGTATGGCTCCTGCGAAAGAGGTTTTCGCGAACAGGACGGCTCCCGAGGTATCGCGGTCCAGCCTGTGGATGTGACGGACATTCAGTAAAAATCCTTCCGACTGCACATGGAAGGCAGCGGCATTGGCCAGGGTGTCGGTTTGGCCAGGCTCATTAGGATGGGTTGCCATGCCGGGAGGCTTATTTAAAATAAGGAGATGGTCGTCTTCATATAAAACATCAATTTCATGAAAAGCAGGGATGGCACTTGGCTCTTCAGGACAGAATGCATTGATTTGCAGCCGGTCACCAGGAGACAGGGGTCTTGTCCAATCCGGAGCCGCGCTATTCAGCAGTACATTCTTCCCGATCCTGAGAGAATGAATTGTTTTTTTTGGAGCTTTCCACACACTTCGAAATAAATGATCCAGGCTGAAGGAAGACCAATGTTCCGGGACGATGATTTCATACCATGTCCCTTTTTTTGAGGTTTTTATCATGAAGTGTTCTCCTTTAAGATAGTGTTATTTCCATATTGTAGCGGACTTTTATGATTCCTTCCATCCTGTCTGTGAGAGAAGGGCTTTCTTGTCAACTTTTACCGCAGCCATGGTCATAATTACCACCATTTAGCATCACGACTCTATGTTATTCTAATGGTATATATATAGAGGTGAATAAAGGTTTAGATAAAAGGTGGGTTCATCATTGAAAATTGTTTTTGCATCAACTCCAGGACAGGAAGAGAAGGTAGAAGAGCTTGCCCGGCATTTTTATTGCGAAGTGTTGCCATTATATTTTACAGATGAAGATATCAGGGAGTTTGAACGGCTTGAGGTGTTACATACAACCCGCCATCATTTTGAAAACTTCAGCACGCTTGGAGATGCCTTTCGGGTCATCACAAGTCTGCAGACCTTGATATCCATTTTGGAAACACGTCAGGCATCAGAGCGGTACCGGACCGTGTTCCAAAAAAATGCCGATGTCCTCAGGGAGTTTGGAATCTATTTTCCGTTTCAATATCAGCACTTCCTGGACGCGGCATCCATTAAAGAAGATTATATCAGCATGTACACAAAAGCAGCCAATAGTATCCTTGCATAGGCACTTGCATTCCGCAGGTGCCTTTTTATTGTTTTCAGGCCAATAAGTTTCCTGATTCTCCAAGTTACTATTTAGCATAATTTTGGGTATAAAGGGATTATACATCTAAAATGTAAAGATTCCATTATTGTCCAAAAGGAGATGCACGGATGTCAGAACTTGATTTGAGCAAATTTGAGAAAAAAATGATTATCCGCAACATGCGGCCCGGTGATATTGGCAGTATCATTGATATGCAGAGGTTCTGTTTTCCCGGGATGATTCCTTGGGAACGGGACCAATTGGAGAGCCATCTCGAAATATTTCCGGAGGGCCAGTTTGTTGCCGAGTTTGATGGAGAAGTTATTGGATCCTGTTCAAGCCTGATTATTAATTTTGATGAATATGATGACAGGCATACATGGGATGATGTTACCGACAATGGCTATATAACCAACCACAATCACAACGGGTATAACCTGTACGGCATCGAGGTCATGGTCCACCCAGCCTACCGAAAAATGAAAGTAGGCCAGCGTTTGTATGAGGCCAGGAAAGAGCTGGCAAGGCAAATGAACTTAAAAAGCATCATTATCGGAGGGCGCATCCCAAATTACCACCAGGTTGCCGATCAAATGTCCCCAAGGGAGTATGTTGAGCAGGTTACGACCCACCGGCTCTATGATCCTGTATTGACATTCCAGCTTAGAAATGGCTTTACGCTTATGCGGATCAACCGGAACTACCTGCCGGATGATAAATCGTCCAATAAATATGCCACGCTGATGGAATGGAACAATGTCGATTATCTTCCAAAATCGAAGCGGTTCTTTAAAACGAGCAACCCTGTGCGGATATGCGTGGTCCAATATATGATGCGGCAGATCAACTCCTTTGAGGATTTCGCGAGCCAGGTCGAGTATTTTACGGATGTTGCCTCAGATGCTGGTTCGGATTTTGCTGTGTTCCCGGAAATATTTACCACCCAGCTAATGTCTTTCCTAAATGAAAAGTCCCCTGCACTTGCGGTAAGGAAGCTGACTGATTTTACCGAGCAGTATATTGAACTGTTTACTATGCTGGCTGTACGCTATAACGTCAATATTATCGGCGGGTCGCATTTTGTTAAGGAAGACAATGATGAAATCTACAATATTGCCTATCTTTTCCGCAGGGATGGAACGATTGAAAAGCAGTATAAACTTCATATCACTCCCAATGAACGCTCATGGTGGGGGATAAGCCCTGGGAATGATATTCGTGTTTTTGATACCGATTGCGGAAAAATAGCCATCCAAATCTGCTATGACATTGAGTTTCCTGAGCTGGCAAGGATCGCAACCGACATGGGGGCGAGGATTATATTCACCCCATTCTGCACGGAAGACCGCCAAGGGTATTTGCGCGTGCGCTATTGTGCTCAGGCACGTGCTGTTGAAAATCAGGTATATACAGTTATTTCAGGAACGGTCGGAAACCTGCCGCAAACGGAGAATATGGATATCCAATACGCCCAATCGGGCATATTCGCACCATCGGATTTCGAATTTGCCCGCGACGGGATTGTGGGAGAGACCAACGCCAATATTGAAATGGTGCTGATAGGGGATGTCGACCTGGAAATTCTCCGCCGCCAGCGGATGGAAGGCACTGTCCGGCAGCTTCTTGACCGCCGGCATGATCTGTTTAAAGTGGAATATAAAAATAAAAAAAGAAATCTTTGATGCTCTATGTCCAACGGACTCGAATTATGTCAGAAAGTAAAGGCTCGTAAACCTTGTGATTATATTATAATGGACAGATAAACATATATATATTATGGAGGTTAATCATGGAGTGGAAAAACAAGGCACAAAAATGGCTTAAATTCAGCGAGCTTGATTCCGAGCTGAAAATGGAACTCGAAAAATTAAAAGGAAACGAGAAGGAACTAGAAGAAGCTTTCTATAAGGATTTGGAATTCGGAACCGGTGGGATGCGGGGAGAAATTGGAGCTGGGACCAACCGGATGAACATTTATACTGTCCGAAAAGCTTCTGCCGGTTTGGCAGCTTTTATTGAAGAGCAGGGGGATGCGGCAAAACAGCGCGGCGTGGCCATTGCTTACGATTCCCGCCATAAGTCGCCGGAATTCGCAATGGAAGCCGCAAGGACGCTGGCAGCAAGAGGCATCACTACATACGTATTCGAGTCGTTAAGGCCGACACCGGTCTTAAGTTTCGCGGTCCGCCATCTGAATGCTTTTGCCGGCATTGTGGTTACGGCAAGCCATAATCCGCCCGAGTATAACGGATATAAAGTGTATGGGCCGGACGGTGGCCAGCTTCCTCCAGAGAGCGCGGATGAAGTCATCGCCAAAGTCAATCAAATCGAAAATGAGCTGAGCATTGATGCTGGAGCAGAGAATGAACTGAAAGAAAAAGGCCTGATCAAAATGATCGGCGAAGAAGTGGACAAGGCTTACCTCGAAAACCTGCTGACCATTTCGGAAAATCCGAACCTTGCAGAGGAGACTGATGTCAAGGTTGTCTTCACCCCCCTTCACGGCACTGCGAATCTGCCGGTGCGCGAAGGCCTGGCAGCGATGAACTACCAGCATGTGACCGTGGTGAAGGAACAGGAGCAGCCTGATCCCCAGTTTTCCACTGTGTCCAGCCCAAATCCGGAAGAACATGCCGCATTTGAGCTGGCGATCGGAGAAGGGGAAAAAATAGACGCCGATATCCTGATCGCGACAGACCCTGATGCCGACCGGCTTGGGATTGCGGTTAAGGATGATGAAGGTAAATATACCGTTTTAACGGGAAATCAAACAGGTTCGCTCCTGCTTGATTACATCCTGACCCAGAAAAAGCAGAAGGGTACGCTCCCTTCCAATGGTATCGTTTTGAAAACCATTGTAACGTCAGAGCTTGGCAGGGAGATCGCGGCATCCTTTGGCATTGAGACAATTGATGTTTTAACGGGCTTTAAATTCATTGCTGAGAAGATCAATGGCTATGACCAAACAGGAGAGCGTAAGTTCCTGTTTGGCTATGAAGAAAGTTATGGCTATTTAATCGGAGACTTTGCCCGTGACAAGGATGCTGTCCAGGCGGCCGTTCTCGCTGTGGAAGTATGTGCTTACTATAAGAAACAAGGAATGTCCCTCTACGAAGCTCTCCTCAGTGTATTTGAGAAGTATGGATATTTCCAGGAAGGCCTGCGTTCCTTGACCCTCAAGGGCAAGGAGGGGGCAGAGCTGATCCAGCAGACGCTCGCTGCCTTCCGCTCAGAGCCTCTGACCAGCCTTGGTTCCGTCAAGGTTGCGGCAGTTGAAGATTATCAGACCGGTATCAGAAAGACTGCGGACGGCACTGAAGAACGCATGGAGCTGCCAAAATCCAATGTCCTTAAATATTTCCTTGAAGACGGGTCCTGGGTGTGTCTGCGTCCATCCGGAACAGAACCGAAAATCAAGTTTTATTTCGGTGTCAAAGATAAAAGCCTTACCGACAGCAAACAGAAACTCCAAAGAATTGAGAAGGATTTTATGGAGCTTGTCGAACAAAAAATGGAAGCATGCAAGAATAATTAAGAGGAAAATGGAGCTGGCTGGCCAGCTCCATTTTTTTATCGTCAGGGATTTTCCAGTGTATGTTCACAGAAACACGGCACTTTAGTAAGTGCCGTGCAATTATTGGTGGAAGGTGTGCCGGGCTATTCCAGATTGTTCGCTAACGGTTCCGGAAAGCCGGCATCCTGTGTTTCATTTGCATGGTCGATATACCGAAGCAGGGAATACAGATGTTTTTCTATGACCGAATAATCTTTCTCGAAGTTGTAGGCGTGCAGGAAATGCTCAATTTTCTTAGCCAAAAAATGGTCCTCTGTCCTTACCATCAGGATCAATAAATTGTCCCATTGGGAGCGGTGCGTATAGTATAGCGCACAATCATAATCCGCTTTATTCATTTTCTTTCCTCCTTGCCCATCGAGGAGTTGAATATAGTATATGACGCCGCCTGCAAAATCGTTTGTGAAAAACTTGGTCGTGCCGTGATTGAAGGCTTTTCAAATTCTGCCTGTATAAAATAATTTAAATGGAGTTTTTATATTGAGGTATAAAGCCTGCTCATCAATCCCGCTTTTATTTCATACATTGTAGAAAGGAAGGGGGAGAGACGGGTGTTTGATGAAAATAAGGCTTTGCAGCAGGCCATTTCCGACATAACCGACATTGCCCGGGGATTCGGGCTTGATTTTTMCCCGATGAGATATGAAATTTGTCCTGCCGATATCATTTACACTTTTGGTGCATATGGAATGCCGACCCGATTTTCTCATTGGAGCTTTGGGAAGCAATTTTACAAAATGAAGCTGCATTATGATTTAGGCCTCTCGAAAATTTATGAATTGGTGATTAACTCCAATCCTTGTTATGCCTTTCTGCTTGATTCCAACTCCTTGATTCAAAATAAGCTGATTGTGGCCCACGTACTGGCCCATTGTGACTTCTTCAAGAACAATGTCCGGTTCCAAAATACGAAACGGGATATGGTGGAAAGCATGGCAGCTACAGCCGAGCGGATCAGAAGGTATGAGATTGAACACGGGAAGCAGGAAGTGGAGACATTCCTTGACGCCGTTTTAGCTATTGAAGAGCATATTGACCCATCCTTGATGCGGCCGAAACTGAGTTGGACAATGGAAGATATTGAGTATGAAGAGGACGAACACCAAACCGCAAGTCCCTATGATGATTTATGGAATCTGGATGCACCGAAAAAGCCTGTGGACAAGAAAAAGAAAATGAAGAAATTTCCGCCTCAGCCCGAGAAGGACTTGCTGCTATTCATTGAATCGTACAGCCGGGAACTTACCGACTGGCAGCGTGATATTTTGACGATGATGCGGGAAGAGATGCTTTATTTTTGGCCCCAGCTGGAAACAAAAATCATGAACGAAGGCTGGGCTTCCTACTGGCATCAGCGAATATTGAGGGAAATGGATTTAACCACCGGCGAAGCCATTGAATTTGCCAAATTGAATGCGGGCGTCGTGCAGCCATCAAAAACGGGAATCAACCCATATTATCTTGGACTGAAAATTTTTGAGGATATCGAAGAACGGTATAACAATCCAACGGAAGAAATGAAAAAGCGGGGAGTCGTCCCTGGCTCTGGCCGTGAGAAAATGTTCGAGGTAAGGGAAATCGAATCAGACATATCGTTCCTCCGCAATTATTTGACAAAGGATCTGGTTTTCAGGGAAGATATGTACCTGTTCCAAAAGCAGGGCAAGGAATATAAAATTGTCGATAAAGACTGGGAGGAAGTCCGCGACCAGCTTGTCGGAATGAGGGTCAACGGAGGCTTCCCGTATTTGATGGTAACGGACGGCGATTATCAGAAGAACGGGGAACTGTACATTAAGCACAGCTTTGAGGGCATCGAACTGGATATTAAATACCTTGAAAAAGTGCTTCCGTATATCCATCAGCTCTGGGGAAGAAAAGCCCACATTGAAACCATGGTCGAGGGGAGAGCCATGCTGTTCACTTACGATGGCAAAGGCGTACACAGGAAATATTTGTAGGAAGCCAGGTGAGTTCCTCCGCCTTTCCTATTGGCAGCCTGGATGTAGAATATTAATGATGGATTGGATAGGACATTGCGGTTTCGGCCACAATGTCTTTTTTTTATCAAATTAGCTTATAAAGGCAGGACACCTGGAAGAAATTGATGAATCCATCAGATGTGCCAGAGTTGAAACGTTACATAATGTTTGTTAGGATATATTTGTGTAACATCATTGGGCCTTGCAAGGAGGGCATTCCCATGGAATTTGTCGATCCCATTAAAGACATTAAAAACATTAATGCAATTAAAAAGGAATTAAGGAAAAATTCCCAGCGGGATGTATTGCTTTTTGTTTTTGGAATAAATACTGGAATAAGGGTCAGTGATTTGCTTTCATTGAAAGTTTCCGATGTATGGGATGGAAAATCCGTGAAGGAATTCCTGTATATCAAGGATGGGAAGGGTAAAGAAACAAAAGCATTCTTTCTTAATGAAAATATTAAACAAGAGCTGGAGAGTTACCTGCACCAGCATGACTTGAGGGACAGTGATTATTTATTCAAATCAAAAAAGGATAATCTGCCCATTTCTCGTCAGCAGGCATACAGAATCATTCATAATGCGGCAAGAAAAGTGGGGGTTGAGGGGAAAGTTGGCACCCATACTCTGAGAAAAACGTTTGGATACCATGCTTATCGAAAAGGAATAGCGATTTCCATTTTAATGTTCATATATAACCACCATACGCCAGGTGATACGCTTAGATATATCGGCATAGACAAGGAAGACAAAAAACTTGTCAAAGTTGATGTGAATCTATAAAAAAATCCTCCAGCGGAAGGCTGGAGGGGTACTGACATTGGAATTTAGTTATCCTCTTCATCAAATGCAGAACGCATGTCAACATTGGTCAAGTCTGTAACAATGTCCTCGATTACTTGAACCTGCAATGTTTTCTTATCCTTCATGAATTTGAAAATCCCAGTGTTGAAATCTGTTCCCAAGTCCTTAAAAAAAATCCCTTCGTATAGGACATTCTTTGTATGCTTGAAAATGACTCGATACTGCTCCCCGTCCTGGACAAGATAGGCGCGCACACCTTTTTCAAATTGGCCTTCCTGGTCCCTGAGAGAGCGGGCTACTGATATAATATGCAGATCCACAAACGGAATCTCACGCAATAAAGTGTTAATGATGGAACCTTTTGCAATTTGTTCCCACCTGCTTTGTGCAGTTTGGCCAAGAATGATTTGAGTGATGTGCTTTTCCCTTGCAACTTCAGCGATGACCTTTGAGATTGGTCTTTTCTCATCATCCTTTAAAATGAAGGCATCGGCACCATGGGCATCTGCAAGCTGTTTCCAGGTGGAAATATAATGGGATTTTTCGGCATCCATTTCACTAAAAGGCTTTGGGTCAATCGTCAATATATAAAGAGGGCAGTCAAGCATACTGGCGATTTTGCAGCCGCGCTGAATAAGTCGTTCTCCATTCGGTCCGTAATAGACACAGACGAGTATGCTTTCATCCATACGGCCTTTGACTTTTTTCATGTAAAGTTCACCTCGGAATAGATGTGAAGTATATAACACATATTTATATAAAAACTGTTGATAAATTAGACTATGTATGACTATATCTTATGCCACCACTGGAGTCAATCCCGGTTGCGAAGATTTCCCGGTATTCCTATAAAAGCTGGAGATGGAGAAATTCCAAAACTAAAAATTTTAGAGAAGGAGGGGACATGCATGTCTGTACTGCACATCATGATTTTAATCCCTTTTGCATTTGCTTTGCTGGTCCCATTTTTATATAAGATGTTCACTCCCCGAATACATACCGGTTGGTTTGTCCTGTTCGTTCCATTGACCATATTTTTATACTTGCTGAGGTACATTCCGGGAATATCCCAGGGAAGGACCATCCAGGTCGACGTTCCGTGGATGCCTTCTTTTGGCATAAACTATTCAACCTATATTGATGGGCTAAGCCTGATATTCGGTTTGTTGATCAGCGGCATTGGGGCTCTGGTTATTCTTTATTCGATCTATTACTTATCGAAGCACAGAGAAGCACTGCATAATTTCTATGTGTACATCCTTCTGTTCATGGGGGCGATGCTTGGGGTAGTGTTTTCGGATAATGTAATGGTTCTATATGTATTCTGGGAATTGACAAGCATTTCTTCATTCCTGTTGATTGCCTACTGGTATCAGCGGGAAAGGTCGCGCTACGGGGCACAGAAGTCAATGTTGATTACCATCTTTGGCGGGCTTTCCATGCTTGCAGGCTTGATTATGCTCTCGATGATCACAGACACGTACAGCATACGTGAAATGATCGGCCAAATCGAATTGATCCATTCCCATGCCTTCTTCCTGCCGGCTATGTTTTTAATCCTTATCGGAGCCTTTACAAAGTCCGCCCAGTTTCCATTCAGCATTTGGCTGCCGGATGCCATGGAAGCTCCTACCCCAATCAGTGCCTATTTGCATTCAGCCACAATGGTAAAAGCGGGAATCTACCTGGTTGCCCGTTTTACTCCGATATTTGGCGGGACAGCAGAATGGTTTTGGCTTGTTTCGGCTGCAGGAATCATCACTCTGCTTTACGGATCGATAAATGCCGTCAAACAGACGGACCTAAAAGCGCTGCTCGCTTTTTCAACCATTAGCCAATTAGGACTGATTATGAGTCTGTTTGGTCTCGGGTCTTCTGCGATATATTTTGGTGCAGGAGAAGAATCGGCATTATATTCTGTTGCCACTCTTGCGGCCATTTTTCATTTGGTTAATCACTCTACTTTCAAAGGAAGTCTGTTCATGGTCGTCGGAATCATTGACCATGAGACAGGCACCCGCGATATCAGAAGGCTGGGGGGATTGATCAATCTCATGCCGATATCCTTCACATTGACGCTCATTGGGTCTTTTTCCATGGCTGGACTGCCGCCTTTCAATGGCTTTTTAAGCAAGGAAATGTTCTTCACAGCTGTTCTGAATGCTTCCAACATGTCTGTGTTCAATATGGAATCCTTGGGTATATTGGTTCCGGTCATTGCCTGGATTGCGAGTGTGTTCACTTTCATATATAGCATGATTCTCGTTTTTAAAACGTTTTTTGGGAAGTACAAGCCCGACAGGCTGGACAAAATCGCGCATGAACCTCCGATTGGGATGCTGATTTCCCCGGCCATACTGGCATCGCTTGTGGTATTGATTTTCTTTTTCCCGAATATCCTTTCCGATTACTTATTAAAGCCTGCGGTTGCCGCTGTCCTGCCCTCTTTGGCACAAGACAGCCTGATAGATATAAAAATCAGTGCCTGGCACGGCTTTAATGCCGAGTTGTTCATGACAATAGGCGTAGTACTTCTGGGATTGGTCCTGTATCTCACTTTGAAAAAGTGGAAGGGGATTTACAGGTATTATCCGGAGAACCTTACCTTGAATCACTTTTATAATAATTTCCTTGAGGGAGGAGAAGGGGTATCCCGATCACTGACAAACCGGTACATGACCGGGTATATACGGGATTATCTCATCTACATCTTTGGATTTTTAATTATCATGGTGGGGGGAAGTCTTCTATCCTTGAATGCTATATCGTATAATCCTGCCAATGATGCGCCAATCACCATTTACGAGTGGGCATTGATTGTTGCAATGGTCATAGTGGCTTTTACGATAGTCCTGTCACGTTCAAGGCTTACCGCGATCATTGCCCTTGGAGGATTAGGTTATCTTGTTTCCATGCTCTTCGTTAGTTTTAGAGCGCCTGACCTTGCGCTTACCCAGCTGGTCGTGGAAACCGTGACAACGGCATTGTTCTTATTGTGTTTTTACCATTTGCCGAAATATTTCAAAGGCAACGGCCGGGTACCGTTTAAGCCGCTGAATTTAGTGATTTCAGTTGGTGTGGGGGCAGTTGTGACATTGTTTGCGCTGTCGGCCGACGGGAACAGGCTGTTTGAACCAATTGCAGGCTATTATGAGAATTCGTACGAACTTGCTGGGGCAAGAAACATCGTAAATGCAATTTTGGTCGATTTTCGGGGAATTGATACGATGTTGGAGATTTTTGTCCTGTGCATTGCCGCTCTGGGCGTCTATTTACTAATAAAATTTGAAATAAAGGGGAGGGGATAGGATGAAAGAACCGAATGATGTCATCTTGCGGAGTGTGACAAAGGTGGCCGTCCTCATTATTCTTACGTTCGCCATTAACCTCTTTTTCTCGGGTCACCATAATCCGGGTGGAGGGTTTATTGGGGGTCTGGCATTTGCTTCCGCTCTGACGCTGCTATTCCTGTGTTACGACATCGAAACGGTCCGGGAAAATATACCGGTCGATTTCAAAGCGGTAACGGCAGTGGGGGTTCTCATTTCCGTTTTTACCGGAATCGGGGGAATTATGTTTGACAAACCGTTCCTGACTCAGGCTTTCGATTATTTCCAACTTCCGCTCTTTGGGAAAACCGAACTCGCCACCGCTGTTCTGTTTGATATAGGCGTCGCAATGGCGGTCATAGGAACGGCCATTACCATTATCAGCAGCATAAGTGAGGACCGATAAGAGATGGAAACGGTTATGTCTATTCTTATTGGAGTCTTATTTGCCATTGGAACTTATCTGGTTTTGACGAAGAGTTTATTGAGGATTATCCTGGGCACTTCGGTCATCAGCCATGGTGTCAACCTGCTGATCCTGACAATGGGCGGGGTAAAAACAGGAGGGCCCCCCCTCCTGGGGCTCGATGCCTTATCCTTCACGGACGCCCTTCCCCAGGCACTGATCCTTACAGCGATTGTAATAAGTTTCGCTACGACAGCTCTATTCCTGGTTCTGAGCTACCGTGCTTATAAAGTTCTGGGTACGGATGACACGGAACAAATGAGAGGTAATGAAAATGAATAATTTAGTTATAATGCCAATTTTAATCCCGTTGATTACAGGATTATTAATGGTAGCTTTCAGGAGAAAAGCAGTGGTGCAGCGCTTTTTAAGTGTCGCCGCACTTGGAGCAACAGGAGCAGTATCTCTTGTCTTGATGGTTCAAATAAAAAACAATGGCATCCAGACCCTCCAATTGGGGGGCTGGGAGGCTCCGTTTGGGGTGAGCATGGTCGCTGACATGTTTTCCGGACTGCTTCTTTTGACAACCAGCATTGTATCACTTTTATGCCTTGTGTTTGCCTTTTACTCCATTGGGAAAGAGAGAGAAGCCCATTACTTTTACCCCTTGTATTTATTCCTAATTACCGGGGTGAATGGCTCCTTTTTAACAGGAGATATGTTCAACCTGTTTGTTTGCTTTGAAGTAATGCTGATTTCCTCCTATGTCCTGATTTCCCATGGCGGGACGGGKATTCAATTGAGAGAGTCGATTAAGTATGTGCTCATCAATATCTTATCCTCCTTCCTTTTCCTTGTGGCCATTGCCTATTTATATGCTGCAACGGGAACATTGAATATGGCCCACCTATCGGAAAGGGTGGCTGAGGCAGGGCAAAACGGCATCCTTACAGCTATTGCGATTTTATTCCTGATTGTATTCAGTTTGAAAGCGGGATTATTTTTGTTCTTTTGGCTGCCCGGCTCTTACAGCGCGCCTCCGACAGCGATCGCGGCTATCTTTGCGGCTCTGTTAACCAAGGTGGGGATCTATTCCATTATAAGGGTCTTCACGCTCATCTTTTATCATGAACCCGATATCACCCATCTCATCATCGGCATCATGGCTGCAGCCACGATGTTATTGGGGGCAATTGGTGCGGTGGCATACTGGGATATAAAGAAAATCCTCACCTACAATGTAATTGTGGGAGTGGGGTTGATCCTGGCGGGGCTTGCGTCCAACACTTCAGTAGGACTTACAGGTTCCATGTACTACCTTATTCATGACATCATTATCAAAGCCCTTATCTTCCTCATAGGGGGGACCGTCATCACTCTTGCCGGTACCTCAAAACTGAAGGATATTAGTGGACTGATTCAGACCTATCCATTCCTGGGGTGGATGTTTTTTATTGCGGCATTGTCCCTCGCGGGGATTCCACCGCTAAGCGGCTTCATCGGGAAGGTTTTCATTACGGAGGGAACGTTTGAAGCTGGTTTTCTGTGGCTTGGGGCCATTGGGCTTCTTACAAGCCTGATGGTGCTCTACTCTGTGATGAAGATTTTTCTGAACGGCTTCTGGGGTGATTCCTATCTAGATGAGGAAAAAAAGGGGGAGGCAAAAGGCATCCTGTTCCCGCTTGCGTTCCTTACACTTCTGACAATCGGACTCGGAGTCGGTGCGGAAGGGATTCATTCCTATGCAGAATTGGCGATCGAAAGTTTGATGAATCCATTGCTGTACATCGAAGCTGTTTTTGGAAGGGGCTAATTCTTAATCCCGTTAGCATAAATCAGTCTTGGAAATAGTAGGAAGGGGTGGTTCCATTGCCCATGCAAGTATTGATCAATCTGTTAATTGCCACGCTGTGGATGTTTCTCCAAGATGATTGGAGTGTATTGACTTTCATAAGCGGCTATCTGGTAGGGATCATTGTCCTGTTCGTTATACGCCGATTCCTTCCGGATAAGTTCTATTTAACAACGGTGTTAAATATATTCCAGCTTTTCCTCGTTTTCATTCAGGAATTGTTCAGCTCCAGCATCCTTGTGATCCGTCAGGTGACACGCCCCCGGATCAACATTACTCCAGGAATATTCACATTGGAAACCGACTTGGAAGGTGACCTCGAAATCACCCTGGTCTCCCTATTGCTAAGTTTGACTCCGGGATCTGTTGTCGTGGAAGTCGCACCGGACGGAAAGACGCTTTTTATCCATGCAATGGATATTCCTGAATCCAGTGAGTCTGTGAAGAAATCAGTACAGAGATTTGAAAAGATGATAAAGAAGGTGACGCGGGGTGTTTAAGTTAATATTGTTTACGGCGCTGGTTTTTATGACTCTTTCCATTCTGGCCACCATTTACCGCCTGGTTAAGGGGCCGTCAGTGTCGGATCGTGTGCAGGCTTTGGATTCAATCGGCATCAACTTGATCTCAGGAGTGGCCGTCACCTCGGTCCTGCTTCGGACAACCGCCTTTTTTGAAGTTATTTTGCTGATTGGGATCCTTTCTTTTATTGGAACAATCGCTTTTGCCAGATTCCTGGAAAGGGGTGTTGTCATTGAACATAAACGATCTAAGTGAAATCATTCCAGCTTTACTTATATTGGCAGGGACAATCATGAGCTTTTTGAGTGCCGTTGGATTAGTCAGGCTGCCCGATGTGTATACGCGGTCGCATGCGGCTTCCAAAAGTGCGACATTGGGCGTGTTATTTACGTTGGTGGGCACCCTTTTCTTTTTCGTTATCACTCAAGGAATATTTAGTATCAGGCTGCTGTTGGGTATTTTCTTTGTTTTCCTGACTGCTCCTGTTTCCGCGCACCTTATTTGCCGCAGTGCCTACCGGTCCAACGTGAAGCTTACGGAGACAAGCGTTATGGATACGCTTAAGGATGCCTTAAGAGAGGGCAAATGATTTTGCATCCGAAAAAAGACAGTGGTTGGCATCACTGTCTTTTTTGCTGTATACGGGCTTTTATTCTCCTGCATGTTTCCTGGAAGGCCTATGATGGCTGACCAGGCCATCATAGCTGGTGATGTACAATTCAATCTCAGGCATGGAATCAAGATATTGTCCGTGGAGGAGCTGGTAATAATTCACCCTTCGAAGCGGGTCATAAGGAAGCATGGGGTATTTCTTTTGCTCTTTAACATATAAGTCAACGGCCCTTTGTACAATATCCATCATGGGAGGGATATCTTTTTCATGTTCCGGGAATACTTCGTAGGTTTCCTTCGACATGTAAAATGGTTTGGCTGGTATTCCCCCAAGAATGGGGGCGAGCTGCTGGAAGTCAATTTGATTGTCTTCTGTGACAAGGATGGTTCGATAGACGCCCTTAGGTAGATTTTCAGAGTAGGTTCGGATGGCCTTGGCGACCTCCTCGATTGATGGGTCTATGATAGGCCAGGTTTGTGACTGGGGACAATTTTTCCTGATGGGTTTTTCAGCTTTTACCGCCTTTTCTTTATTGGAGTGCCTAAGGTATTTAAATAATATGATATAGATGACCAATCCGCCAATCAACAMCCCCGCCAGCGCAAAAGCAGGATGAAAGCCGAAGAGGGGATCCACAGTTTGTTACCTCCTTATAGTCGGCCTTACACGTAAGGCCGGCAAGTTATTTTCCTAATTTCATTATAATTTAAAAATGAACTCAATGACAGCATCATCGGTTTAATTGTCCAAAAATTCAATCAAAATTAATGCTCGAGTCTTGTACGAGTGTGGAGAAAACGTGACAGTTTTCCGAAAGGGTATGCTTTGATGGATATTGTCTTGTTTTTGTAACATATACAATAGGGGAGTGGTGTTAAAATAAGCGTAAACAAGCAAACGGGGAGCGAACGATGGATAATAAATTAAACCAGCTAGTTGAATCACTCGCGGAATTGAAAGAGATGATGGATGTCATGGGGGCCAAAGTGGAAAAGATTGAAAAACGCCTGGACAGGCTTKGGAAGGTAGACAGCATTGAGCACCGGGTGACCTCCAACCAAATTGACATAACCGACATAAAGGAAGCGCTGGAACGGATGGAAGAAATGCAAAGCGCCAAGATTGAACACTTCCTGAAAGAAGTGGTCAAAGACCTCGATGAGAAAAACACGCATGAATTTAAAAACCTTCATAAAAGGCTTGATTCGCATTTGGTGAAGCTTGGCAGAGTGGAAGAGGAAATGTTAATGATAAAAGAAGAAAAAGGATGAACAAGGCTGCTGCAGCAGCCTTTTTTTCATCCTTTTTCTGTTACACAAAAAATTCAAATATGGCTGGTGTTCACAAAATCGTTGTCATTCCTGGAAAAAATGTACTTAAAAGAAGTTATATTTAGGGTGTAATTATTTAGTGAATTTATTGATAAAACATAATCCCGAGGTGATTTCCTTGAAATACGATTTAGTATTGCTCCATGCCCCAAGTGTTTATGACTTTCGGAAAAATCCATTGCTTGCCGGACCAATCAGCGATGTGGTTCCGTCTTCCCCTGTCTTTGAAATGTATCCTATCGGACTGACAAGCATAGCAGAATATTTGGAACGGAACGGAATGCGGGTGAGGATCATTAATCTTGCGAACCGGATGCTTATGGATGAAAACTTCGATGTAGAGAAAAAATTAAAGAAAATAAAAACAAGGGCTTTTGGAATTGATTTGCACTGGCTGCCGCATGCCCACGGAAGCATTGAGGTGGCAAGAATCGTCAAACAGCTTCATCCCGAAACCCCAGTTGTTTTCGGCGGGCTATCGGCCACCTATTACCATCGGGAGTTGATTCAGTATCCTGAGATTGATTTTGTCATGAGGGGGGATGCGACTGAAAAATTGATGCTCCAATTAATGAACCAGATGAAATCGGGCACTTCCCAATTTGGTGGCATCCCAAATCTCACATGGAGGAACGCGGACGGTCAGGCCGTTTGCAATCCGCTGACACATGTGCCTGACAATCTCGATGAATTTGATATTCCGGGATACCGGTATGCGATAAAATCAGTCTTCAAGTACAAGAACTTTCTTGACCCGCTTCCTTATAATGGGTGGCTCCAGTACCCCAATACAGCCATTCTCACGGCAAAGGGGTGTACGCAGAGCTGCCTGATTTGCGGAGGTTCCAAGCAGAGCTACAAGGATAATTGCAACCGGAAGGGGCTGGCGCTGAGATCGCCGAAAAAATTGGTGGAAGATATACAATTCATACAGCGTTTCAGCAGGGCTCCGATCTTTATCCTTCATGACATCCGCCAGGCAGGCAGACAGTATGTGGATGAATTCCTTGAGAGGCTCGGCGCCATCAATCTTAAAAATGAACTGGTATTTGAACTTTTTCAATACGCCAATGAAAGTTTTTTTGAAAAGATTTCCCGGGTAGTACCCAAATACAGCATTGAGCTGACATTGGAAACGCATGATGAAAAAATCCGCCGGTACAACGGAAAATTCAATTGTACAAACGATAAGGTTATTGAAACACTGAAATCCGCACTAAAGCATAAATGTTCCAAAATTGATATTTTCTTTATGTCCGGCATCCCCCATCAGGATTATCCCAGTGTTCTGAAGAATGTCGACTTCTGTGAGCAAATCCATCTGGCTTGCGGGGAGGACAAGCGGCTTTCTTACTTCATTGCTCCGCTAGCCCCGTTTCTTGACCCAGCCAGCCCGGCCTTTGAGAATCCCGAAAAGTATGGGTACAAGAAGCTATGCCATACCATTGAAGACCATCGCCGGCAAATTACCCAGCCTTCCTGGAAATACATGCTAAGCTTTGAGACGGATTATATGACCAGGGATGAAATCGTCCATTCAACCTATGATGCGGCAAAGCTCCTGAATGATTTTAAGCTGAAGTACAACCTTATTGATAAAAAAACCTATAACGAAGTTAATAAAAATATGGAAAAATCGCTTGTTTATATTGAAAAAATAGACCGGATCATGGAACTTCCGGAAGAGGAAAAAGCAATTGGGCTCTTAATGCTCAAAGAGGAAATGGAAAATGTGAATGAATACAGTATCTGCGGCAAGCATGAACTGAAGTGGGAAGTGAAAAAAAATTATGCGAATTTCCTTTCCCTGACAGCAATTGGCCTGGAGCTTCTTGCTACCGATATTGCCGTTAATCTCAAACAGAAATATAAAGAGTCGATGCAATGGATCGGCAAGAAGAAAGTGAGCAAAAACCTAAATTAGCATCCAGTCCCAGCTATGCCTGAAGCGGCATTCATCATTGGGGCACTCCGCTTATCCCCAAAGAAAAAAACACTGCATCCTATAAAGTGCAGTGTTTTTTTCTGTATTTTTATGAGACGGCTTCCGTTTTTGTCATGGCAAAGGTCTCGTCGCGATTTTCCGGGGATGCCAGTTCAAAGTTCCGGTCGGGAAGTTCTTGTTTCGTTACTTCGAGGTATTTGATATGATGCTCTTCCATCTCCAGAATTTTAAATGAATAATTCGCAAAATCAATCACGTCGCCTTGTTTTACATCGAAGTTTTCCGTAAGGATCCAGCCCCCGACTGTATCGAAATCTCCTTCTTCCACTTCGATTCCCAAAAGCTCATTGAGCTCGGTGACAAGGTATTTGGCGTCAATGATATAGTGGCCTTCATTCATCTTTTGGACGGTTGGAACCTCATCCATATCGAATTCGTCGCGGATCTCTCCGACAATTTCCTCAAGGATATCCTCTACAGTCACTAGTCCGGAGGTGCCGCCGTACTCATCCATTAAAATCGCCATGTGGATACGGTCTTTTTGCATTTTTACAAGCAGGTCATGGATGGCGATTGTATCGATGACTCGTATAATCGGGCGGCTGTAATCCTTAAGGGCCCTTCCTTTGATGTCCGGGTTGGCAATTAAATCGGTCATTACCTCTTTCAGGTTGACCAGCCCGATGATATGGTCCTTATCTCCATCAATAACAGGATAGCGTGTGAACTTTTCTTCTTTGACGATATCCAGAAAAGCTCCGATTGTATCATCTTGGGACATGGAAATAATCTCGGTGCGCGGAACCATGATTTCCTTCGCGATCCGGTTATCAAATTCAAATATTTTATTCACATACTTAAACTCTGATTGGTTGATTTCGCCACTTTTCAAGCTTTCAGAAAGAATGATGCGAAGTTCTTCTTCCGAATGGGCAAGTTCATGCTCCGACACAGGCTTCAGCCCAATGGAACGGATGAGGATCCGTGCTGAACCATTCAGCAGCCAGATGAAAGGAAACATGAGCTTATAAAACCAGAGAAGCGGGCGTGCAGCCAGCAGTGTAACGGTTTCTGCCTTTTGGATGGCGAGCGCCTTGGGAGCGAGCTCGCCGGCAACGACATGCAGAAAGGTAATGAAGATGAAAGCAATGCCGACAGAAAGGACCGTGCTTGCCGATTCAAGGAACCCATATCTGGAGAATATGGGCCTTAAGAGGCTTGCGACTGCCGATTCCCCCAGCCAGCCGATGCCCAAAGCGGTAACAGTGATCCCAAGCTGGCACGCCGAAAGGTATTCATCCAGGTTTGAAATGACCTTTTTTGCCGCCACAGCGCTTCTGCTGCCTTCTTCAATTAACTGGTCGATTCGGGAACTTCTCACTTTCACAATCGCAAATTCTGAAACAACAAAAAATGCTGTAAAAGCAATTAAAATGGCAATCCATACCAAGTTTAATATGTCCAAATAGATTCCCTTAGCCTGTAAATCTCTACAGGTAAGGAGTCACCTCCTGATAAACTAAAAATTGAGTTTGCCGCGCAAACACTAATTTTGGTTTCTTAAATTTTTATAGATTGGTAAACAGCATTCTGAATCCAGCGCTTAAAATCCAATAAAGCAAACAAACGACGCCCAAACAGCGGCTGTTAGTAAAACGATACGATAGATTGCCCCATCATATCACCTCAGCTTATCAAATTTAACTTTAATTATATCACAGTGAACGTAATTTAAGTTAATAATATCCTATGAAGAAGATACATAGTATATGAGGCTTTCGAGAAAAATTTGCCTGGAAAAAATTCCATTCCTATTAAACAGCCCTGTTGGCCCATTCACGTGAAAGCATTCCATATACAACGAGGTCATGAAAAGTGCCGTAGAGGTTTTCGCCGTCCCTGATCCAGCCTTCTTGCATAAAGCCCAGGCGTTCAGGTATTGCCCTGCTTTTTTTATTGCCCGCCCCGCAGCGGATTTCCACCCTGTTCAAATTCAGGTCATGAAAAGCGTGATTCAGGACAGCTTGGACGGAGCGCGTCATAATGCCTTTTCCTTGTGCATTTAGAGCCAGGTAATATCCAATGCTGCTCTGTGAATTCCGCCAATCAATCTGATGCAAGCTAATTGTGCCAGCAAGATGGCCTTTATAGCGGATGCCTGCATTAAACCCATTATTGTCGGCAAACTGCTTGAGCCACATCGGAATGATCGATTGGTAGTCCGCGGGTGAGGTCATATTGTCTACCCAAGGGAGCCACTCACGCAAATAAATTCGGTTGGTATCAATGAGCCAATACAGTTCGGCCGCATGGTGGGGCTGAAACAGCTGAAGCTCGATTTCATGGTCGACCCTTAAAGCAAACATTTTAATTCCTCCCCTAATTACCCTTTGTTTTTTTATTTTATTTCCAGGTCCGGCTTAAGTTTCATTCCAAAAGCCCTTGCCATTTCCGCAAGGGCTTTTTTACAGGATAAGAAAGTATAAAGTTTCTGCACTTAGATAACTGTCTAGCTCCAGCGCTTGTCGGGGCTGAGCACTAAGGGAAGCTTCTAAGAATAAGCTCCACAGGAACAATCCGCTTTTAGATTGTTCCGAAGGCGCTTGCGCTTTTCTTGTGTCTTAATCATCATCCTCGGCCAACGGCAGAAGGATGATGAACTCTGTCCTGTCATGCCTGGAGGAGCAGGCAAGGATGCCTTTATGTTTCTCGATGATTTCCCTGCAGACGAATAGGCCCAGCCCAGTGCCAAGTTTCTTCGTTGTCACAAACGGTTCAAATATGGATTTAAGCATATGGTCGGGGATGGCGGGTCCGTTATTGGCTATTTCCAATTTAATATGTGTGTCGTTGACATTGCGTGATTTGATTTCAATTCTTGGGTCGTCCCTGTATTGGCTCAATACATCGATGGCATTGAAGACAATATTGATCAGCACTTGCCTGATTTCATCGGCATATCCGTTTAGCTCCAATTCCCCGGGAGTATCCTTCATCACCTTTACTTTTGCATCAAGGATGCTTGGATAGAGGAAAGCGAGCACTTCGTCAATCATCTGGTTAAGCGAAAAATGGGTTTTCTCCTTTCCAATCAGTTCCTTCTTTGAAAGAAGCAAGAATTGGGAAATGCGAAAGTTAAGCTGGTCCAGTTCGTTTTTAATAATATCTAGGTATTTCATGTCAGGGTGGTCCGCCCTCAGCAGCTGGATAAAGCCTTGAATGGACGTGAGCGGGTTCCTGAATTCATGGATGAAACTGGAGGTCATTTGGCCAAGAAGGGTTAGCCGGTCTTTATGGGTCGAGTTGATGAATTCGGTCTTTTCCTCGATGATCTTATCCTTGTGCTCTGAGTAATATGATACGGCATGATAAAGAAACTGGTCAAAACAGTAATTGATCCTGTTTATGGACTCCTGCAGCTGCTCCCAGTCAAGCCTCAGTTTTTGCAGGTTCGCATAAATGATGGACCTGCCCAGATTGACATTGTAGACAAAATCCCCAATATTAATGTTGGCTTTCAGGCGTTCTTCGCCAATCTGAATGGCGAGCCTTTTGATGAACGGCTCCAGTTCATCATCACTTTTCGAAAAGATTTCCAAAATTATGTTAATCATATCCTGGGCATTCGAATTTATTTTATGTTTGTACGGATCATCAGCAGCGACAATCACTTTGCTGTTCCAGTCGGCTACCAGTAGCTCTTTTTGCGATTCAAGAAAATCGGACAATCTTTTTTGGGTTACTGCTTGCATTTGTGGTTTCCCTCACTTTGCCTAATCGGTCCTTATTCTAATTCTTCCAAATTGCAAAAAATCCTTTGTCGAATTTTGGGAAGAACTGTAGAATCATAAAAAAACCGCCAGGAAAATTACCTGGCAGTTAATTGTTTTTGTCGACGGAAAAGGGTTCGATGTGAATGGTGGCATTCTGTACCCTGCATTCCTTCTCCAGTCTTACTTCAATTCTTTCACTGATTTCATGGCTTTTAATAACAGTCAAATCCGGATCTACCCGTATGGTTGCCTCCACCCAAATTTGGTTGCCGTGCATCCTCGCTTTTAGGTCGGTAACTTCGTGGACGCCGGGAATGTCGGTGACAGTCTTTTTTATATTTTCAAGTGAATGTACATCAAAGCCATCTGTAAGAGTATGGGAAGCCTCCAGGAAAATCTGCCAGGCAGTCTTGCAGATGATGATACCGACTACGATGCCGGCAATCGTATCGATGAAAGGAATGCCAAACTGGGCACCCATTATGCCAATAAAGGCCCCTATGCTTACCAGGGCGTCCGACCGGTTATCATACGCAACGGCTTTAATGCTTGAACTGTTTATCCTTCGGCCTAAATTTAAATTGTACCGGTAGACACCATACATGGCTGCTGAACAGGCGATGGCCACCCACGCAGCCACAATGTCTGGTGCTTCTCCGTGGGAGTTGAAAATCGAACGGATTCCTTCCAGGATGACTTGTAATCCGACGGTAACCATAATAAAGGCCGCAACGAGCGAGGCAATCGACTCTGCCCGGTAGTGCCCATATAAATGGTTTTGGTCAGCAGGCTTTCGGGATATCCTCAGGCCGATGAGAACCGCCACTGAAGCTACAATATCAGTTGAGTTGTTAAGTCCGTCAGCCCAAAGACCTTCGGAATTCCATACGCTTCCAGCTGTGAGCTTTACGGCAGCAAGAATTAAATAAGCGCCTATGCTTAGCCAGGCTCCTCTTTCCCCTGCTTTAATCTGTTCGCTCCTATCCATATTGATTCCTCCATCAGTTGTATGTACATATCAAGCCTATCAAAGCAAAGTTATGTGGGCCTACACAAACACTGTCTTATGGGGCAAACAGCGTTGCATAAATGCATCGATCAGAACAATAGAGTTTATTTTTCACCTTTCATTTCTTCTTCATACCCAAATTCCCCGTGAATAATGAACGAATTGACAGTTGATTGGGCAGCTTGGAGGTTATGTCAAAATAATGGAGATTGCGGGTATTATCATTTTCAGGGCCGAAAAGTGTGATGAAAGTCACATGAGTAAATCCTAAAATTTGGTTAAATAAAGATAATCATTCTCAATTATAAAGCATGAAAGGTGATTAAAATGCTTGGGCAATTGAATGTTGGAGAAAAGGGCCGAATAAAGGATATTTCAGGAACGGACCGGCTTGTTCGCAGAAGGCTTCTTGATTTGGGCATATCTGTAGGATCCGAAGTCTGCATAAAGTGTTCCATGCCGTTTGGCGGTCCGGTGATGGTGGAATCCTGTGGACAATGCATCGCCATCCGGAGGAAAGAAGCACTCAGGATTGAAGTGGAGAGAATATAATGGATATTGCCTTAATCGGGAATCCCAATACAGGAAAAACATCCTTGTTTAACCATTTGACAGGTTCTTATGAATATGTCGGAAACTGGAGTGGAGTGACAGTTGAAAAAAAGGTAGGCATTGTCAAACAGAAAAGTGCCCAATTGATTGATCTGCCCGGAGTGTATTCCCTGAATCCGCTGTCAAGGGATGAGGGAGTCGTGACCCGTTTTCTTTTGCAAGACCATTTCGATGCGCTTCTGAATATACTGGATGCTTCACAGCTGAGGAGGAACCTCCACTTAACGATCCAGCTGCTGGAGTTTGGCGCGCCAATGGTGATTGGACTCAATATGATGGATGTCGCCCAAATGCGCGGGATAGAAATTGACCTTCCTGAATTGTCAAAGTTGCTGGGATCTCCTGTTGTACCGGTTGTAGCCCGTACAGGCAAAGGGTGCGAAGCCCTTGCCGAACTGATGACTGGCCAGCATGTCAAGCTCTCGCACAATTTGCTGGTCGACTATGGCAGAGTGGTCGAACAATCCATTTGCGAGTTCGAGTCCCTTTTGGGAGACATGAATGCGGGAATGCCGGCAAGATGGCTTGCCTTGCAGCTGTTTGAGGGAAATCAGGATGTGAGAGCGGTTCTTGCCCCCCTCCTGGGAGAAAGGGAGCTGGATGGCTTTATTGAGGCTGCTGCTTCCCGGCTGAAGGACGGCGGGGGTGGGGATTCATTGGAACAGCATATATACCGGATACGGAATGAATATATTGAAGGAATCGTGGAAGCTGTGACTATTGGACCGGGTGGTACAGCAAGGATGCCGCTATCCGAACGGATTGACCGGATTGTGACCAATAAGGTGCTCGGAATCCCAATTTTCCTTACGATGATGTACCTGATGTTCATGCTTACATTTGATTGGCTTGGCTTTCCGCTGTCTGATGCACTGGATGCGGTCATTGCCGGCCCGGTGACCTCGGCTTTAAGCGCAGGCCTGTCGGCATTCGGAGTATCGGAATTCATTCGCTCCCTTGTCCTTGACGGCATTGTAGCAGGAGTTGGCGGAGTGCTTGTTTTTGTTCCCCAAATTTTCATTTTATTCTTTTTTATCTCTCTCCTCGAGGATTCGGGCTATATGGCGAGGGTTGCGCTTGTAATGGACCGCTTGATGGAACTGGTTGGCCTGAACGGGAAAGCCTTCATTCCAATGATGATAGGGTTCGGGTGCAACGTTCCTGGTGTAATGGCTGCCAGGACAATTGAAACGGCCAAGGAAAGGCTGCTGACAATTTTGCTGACCCCGCTCATGTCGTGTTCAGCACGCCTTCCGGTCTACGCTTTGTTTGTAGGAATGTTCTTTTTGGAACATAAGGCGCTGGTTGTCTTGAGTCTGTATGTTCTCGGAGTAGCCATCGCTTTGATCCTTGCAAAACTCCTTTCCAAAACTATCCTAAGGGGGCAAACATCCTTGTTTGTCATTGAACTGCCTCCATATCGGCTGCCGCGCATGAAGGCTCTATGGCGAAGTACCTGGGATAAAGGAAAAGGATTCATCAAAAAGGCCGGAACATTTATTTTTGCGGGATCGGTTTTGATTTGGCTGCTTTCCTATACGGGACCCGGCGGGATTGGAGCTTCAATGGATGACAGCTATCTCGCCGTGATTGGCGGGTTCTTCGCACCGCTGTTCGCCCCGGTGGGTTTTGGTACCTGGCAGGCAGGGGCCTCGCTTTTGACAGGATTCCTGGCAAAAGAGGCTATCATCTCCACGATGAATATCATTTACTATGTTCCAGACGAAGCGACTCTGCAAGGATTGCTGTCACAATACTATACACCTCTTGCAGCCTACAGCTTTATGGCATTCATTCTTCTTTACATCCCATGTCTGGCAACAGTGGCCACAATCTATAAGGAAACACAGTCAAAAAAATGGACGGCCTTTTCGATGGGATATGCCCTGGCAATTGCCTATCTGTTGGCATTTGCCATCTACCAGGGAGGAAAGCTGATTGGACTTGGATAGGAAGGAGAATTGAGGGATGCTGGCTAATCTCGTTATCGGCGCAGCCATATTTGGGTATGCGGGCTGGGCCCTATACCGGTTCATTAAAAAGTCGGGCAAGGGAAAATGTGCTGCCTGTGCAATCGAGAACTCATGCAGCGGCAAAGCTTGTGGACCATCTGGCGATATCAATGATAAATAACCAGGAGGGAGGGGGAAAGTCCCCTCCTAAATGTCATCTATGAATGTTAAATGGAAATAAGTCGTCAAATTCTCCATGAATTTGCGAATATCGCTCTTTAATCGATGATTACGATTTAATCTCGTGTTATTTTGCTAATAATCCTTGGATATTTTGTGGCTTTTTGTCATGTTATACCTGTGCGGGGTTGCAAATAATGCGAGTACTAGCATTAAGTATACATTTAATGCTGGTAAGGGTTAATATAATGCTGGTTAGACACGATTTAATGCTGGTAAGTTTAGAGATAATGCCAGTACCAGGTTTATAGCAGCAAATTTAATGCCAGTACTAGTATTAAATCGACCAACTTTCGATGTTTAAACCGAGTACTAGCATTAAATTGAATAGACACCTCACCCCGATACAGTAAAGTGTTAACAAACTAAACGGTGCCTGACCCCCACTACAGTAGAGTGTTAAAGAACTAAATGGAGCCTGCACCTTACTATGTTAACGAAGTGGGGGCAGGTCTTTTTGGTTTTGGCAATGTTTTAAAATTTTGTTCTTTCAGTCGAGGCAGATATTTTAGACAAAATAGGTGGATTGTTTGAAAAACCAGGAAAAAAGGTGTAATATTACACTAAAATACGATCGAGGGACTGACGAAAGATGATGAGGGAAGAAGTCATTGCCAAAGTGTCGGAAAAGGTGAGGATGGTCAGGACGGAAGCAGGCTATACACAAGACAAAATGGCTGATATCATCGGAGTCTCGAAAAAGACGCTGGTACAGATTGAAAAAGGGCGGATTTATGCAAGCTGGTCTACAGTCGTGGCCATTTGTGCGCTGTTCAGGGAAACGGAAACCATCCAGTTCATACTGGGGAATGATCCCCTCGAAGTGCTGGAAACAATCGCGCATGAAGGCGGGGATTACCGGAAGGCAAAGACATTGGGAGGAAGAATGTGGTGGCGGGAGCTGGCCAGGGAGAACGGTTATGTCCTTCAGCAGAATTTGCTGAGCCAGCACTATCGGATCCTTGATCATGACCACTTCAGGATTTACAGCAGTTTTAGTGAGCAGGAAAGCAAGGAGCGCTTTGCGGAACTCTCGAGCGGGTACTCGCGATAAGGAAATTATAAAAGAATGTATCTCTTAATTCAGGCTGCCGGAAAAACCGGCAGTCTTTTATTTTGCTGCCGTGAACGTATAAAGCAGTGCATAGCAGCCATTCCCAATGGAGGTTTACTGGATTGCTTGGCTGCTGTTTTTATCTGAAGAAAAGTTGGGTATAGGAAAAGGTCTGGCCAAGACAAGTATTTAATAAAGGTTGGGATGCAGTTGAATCATTCATTCATCACTAGATTTATCAGAGGCTGGAGAAGATTCCATATGAATCAGGTGCTGGTATTATCCATTTCCACTGCAGTACTGGCTTTTTTAAGTTTTTTTCATGTGTATTCGGAAGGGGCCGACGTCAGTGCCTTAAATGATGAACTTTCGCACTCGACTGTCATCTATGATTACAAAGGAGATGTGGCCAGTAAGATTTCAGCCAATAAACAGGAAGGGGTCCCCTTTGACGATATCCCCGAACATATCGTAAATGCGGTCCTCGCCATTGAAGACCACCGCTTTTATGAACATGGCGGCGTTGATTACCAGGGGATTGCCCGCGCGTTATATAAAAATATTAAAGCGGGCGGTGTCGTGGAGGGAGGCAGTACGATAACCCAGCAATTAACGAAAAACGCACTTTTAACTTCTGAAAAAACGTTTGAGCGCAAGTTCGAGGAATTTTTCCTTGCCAGGGAAATTGAAAAACAATACACGAAAGATGAAATTTTGCAGATGTATCTGAACAGGATTTATTTTGGGAATGGGTCCTATGGCATCAAGCGGGCAGCAATGGGTTACTTTGGCAAGGATCTGAAGGATGTAACGATCAGTGAGGCTGCCGTGCTTGCTGGTTTGATTAAAGCTCCATCCGCTCTGGATCCTTTTAAAAACTATGATGGGGCAATGGAACGCCGGGATGTTGTCCTGCACATGATGCACCAGCATGGCTTCATTACAGAGGAAGAAAAAAATGCGGCTTTGGAAGAGGAAATCGAGCTTAATGAACAGGGGGGAGACCCGTTAAGAGGGAAATATCCTTCCTACGTCAATCATGTAATCGATGAAGCCATTCAGGAATACGGGCTGACACAGGACGAAGTTCTTACTGGAGGCTACCGGATTTATACTGAGCTTGATGTGAACATGCAGACTGCCCTCGAAGATACATACAGCAAGGATGAATTGTTTCCGGAAGGCACGGAAAAACAGCAAGTCCAGAGCGGAGCTGTGTTGCTTGATCCAAAGACAGGCGGTGTCAGGGCGCTTATCGGCGGCAGGGGAGAGCGGGTTTTCCGTGGCTATAACCGCGCCACAAAGCTGAAAGCCCAGCCTGGATCCATCATGAAACCAATTACCGTCGCGGCACCTGCCCTGGAGGAAGGGTGGAATGTCACAGACTTGCTCGAGGACGAAGAAACCGACTTTAACGGTTATAAACCAAACAACTACAATGGAAAATTCGGCGGGGATGTCCCGATGCATGAAGCGATGAAGCGTTCCCTGAATGTGCCTTTTGTCTGGCTCCTGGATGAAATCGGGGTAGCCAAAGGGATGGAGGCAACCGAGAAGTTCGGAATCCCACTCCAAAAAGAGGACCGGAATCTTGCAATTGCGCTGGGAGGGTTCAGCACGGGTGTATCTCCATTACAGATGGCTTCCGCCTACTCCGCTTTTGCCAACAATGGAGTCAGGCCGGAGCAGCATGCTATCACTAGAATTGAAGATTCTCAAGGAAATGTGATTGCTGAATGGAAGGAAGAGAAGACAGAAGTCATTTCCAAAGAAGTGACAGACAAAATCAATTCCATGCTCCTGAATGTGGTAGAAGAAGGCACAGGAAGAGGAGCACGCTTCCCTGACAGGGAACTCGCCGGGAAAACGGGATCCACACAGGTTCCGATTGAAGGTATACGCGGAACCAAGGACCAGTGGTTTGTCGGCTACACCCCCCAGCTGGTTGGCGCCGTATGGGTAGGATATGACAAGACCGATTCCGAACACTACCTGACCACTACGAGCAGCGAAGGCGCAGCAAAAGTATTCAAGGATTTCATGACGGGGGCCTTGAAGGATGTTGAACCAGCTTCTTTTAATGTTCCTTCCATAGACGAGTATGAAAAGCAAGAATCCAAAAAAAAACTAAAGGATAAGGATAAAAAAGAACCTGAACAAAACGGCCGCGCTGCAAAGGAAAAGAAAGTGGAAACTGTGAGCCAGGCAAAGAAGCAAGACCAAAAAAAACCGGAACCAGCACCTAAACAAGAAGCAGCCGAACCGGTGAAAAAATCTAATAAAGCGGAAGCACAGCCGGTAAAAAAAGCGGAGGCTTCCAAAAAAACTGAACCAGTTAAAAAGGGGAATTCCGGTAAAGAGAAAGAACCTGATAACAAGGCAGGGAAACCCGCGGAGAAAGGCGCCGAAAAAACACCTGAAGCAAACGATGGACAGGATGGCGAAGCCAAAGCCCCCAAAAAAGCTGAACAGCAGAAAGCCGCTCCAGAGCAAAAAGACGGCCAAGGCAGCAGTGATCAAAAAACAGTAAAAGAAAAAGAAAAGAAAGAGCCCCAAAAGGAAGACACCCCCCCGCCTCATGGCGACGGGGAGAAAAAAGATGAAGCTGAAAATCCACCCGATGATGGTAAGCAACCCGAAGAGCCGGTGGATGATGACACAGATGAACAGACCAAAGACTAGCCTTATAAAGGTGTGCCGTTTCCAAGATGCGGCACACTCTTTTTTATTAATTTTCAGAAAAGTGTCGAAATATGATACTCTTTGGAATTATTAAAAAACCAATTGACTGACAGGGGGAACGGTGCTAAGCTATCTAAGCGAAGAAAAAATTACCAAATCAAGGGAGGGCTGCAAAATGATTGGACTTCTGTCACTGCCGTTTTTATTCAACTTCATTACAGTAGCCTGCCCTGAATGTCCGGCATGAACATTTGCTGATCTCGGGGGCATAGGCTGCATTTAAGCATGCCTGTGTGCCTTTTCTCTTGCCTGTAAAAGACATATCGCGCCTGCGGTATGTCTTTTTTGTTCCCTGAATTTGGATAGGTTCATTCTGCGCTCATGTCTTTGTGATAGAGGAAAGGGCATGCAAGGCATTCATCACGATGTTTAGTAAAGGAGTGAAATAGATGTTAACAGTTGTTAAAAAACTGGGTTGGTTTTTTAAGGAAAATTGGAAGCGGTACAGTGTTGCCATTTTTTTGCTGGTCTTCGTGGGCATTCTGGATGTTATGCCCCCCAAGCTGATTGGCATGGCAATCGACGAAATGCATCATGGGACAATATCATCATCGGGCCTTCTCAATTATCTGGTCTGGCTGCTGCTTATAACAGCCGTTTCCTATGTGATCACCTATGTTTGGATGTATCAGCTATTTGGAGGTGCTTTCCTGATTGAGCGGAAGCTGCGGTCGCGCTTTATGAAGCATTTGCTGAAAATGACGCCCACTTTTTTTGAAAAGAATCGCACCGGAGATTTAATGGCTCTTGCGACCAATGACTTAAAAGCCATATCCATTACGGCGGGGTTTGGAATTCTTACCCTGATTGATTCAAGCGTCTTTATGCTTACCATCATCCTTACCATGGGTTTCCTGGTCAGCTGGAAACTAACACTTGCCGCCATCTTGCCCCTGCCCATCATGGCCTTGCTGATGAACCTTTACGGCAAAAGAATCCATGCCCGTTTTATCCAGGCGCAGGATTCCTTTGGAGAATTGAATGATAAAGTGCTGGAATCAGTGGCTGGAGTCAGGGTCATCCGGGCTTTTGTCCAGGAAGAGGCAGACCAGCGCCGCTTTCATGACATGACAGAGGATGTCTTTGAAAAGAATTTGAAAGTTGCTGCCATAGATTCCTTATTTGACCCGACGATTAAAATCCTCGTAGGATTGAGCTATTTGATTGGCCTTGGATATGGAGCCCACCTGGTTTTTGGGCAGCAGATCACGATTGGAAGCCTCGTATCCTTTAATGTCTATCTCGGAATGCTTATATGGCCAATGTTTGCTGTCGGGGAATTAATCAATGTCATGCAGCGGGGCAATGCCTCGCTCGACCGCCTTCTGGAAACACTTAGCTATAAAGAGGATGTTCGGGATCCAGCCACTCCGCTGAAGCTTGATTCACCAGAACAGGTTGATTTCGCGGGCTATACCTTCTCGTATCCATTGTCCAAAAGTGTCAACCTGGATAAGATAAAGCTTCACCTAAAACGGGGGGAGACTTTAGGGATTACTGGAAAGACCGGAAGCGGCAAAACCACCTTTGTAAGGCAGCTGCTAAGGGAATATCCTCAGGGGGATGGAAAACTGCTTGTTTCAGGAGTAGAACTGGAGAAGCAGCCGCTCCAGCAGACAAGACAGTGGATAGGGTATGTACCCCAGGAAAATATCTTGTTCTCCAGGTCGGTAAAAGAAAATATTATGTTCGGTCATCGCCAGGCATCAAATGAAGAACTGGAGAGAGCAATTGACCTTGCTGCTTTACGAACCGATCTGGAGCGTCTGCCGGAAGGTCTTGATACCCTGGTTGGAGAAAAAGGGATTGCCCTGTCCGGGGGCCAAAAGCAGAGGATATCGATTGCCCGCGCCTTAATCAAGAACCCTGAAATCCTGATATTGGATGATTCGCTATCCGCTGTTGATGCAAAAACCGAGAAAATGATTATTGATAATATCCGCCGTGAACGGCAAGGAAAAACAACCATTATTACTACCCACCGGATGTCTGCCGTTCGGCATGCCGATTATATCATTGTGCTGGATAACGGGCGGATTGTCGAAGAAGGCACGCATGAACAACTGCTCGCAGCTGCTGGATGGTACAACGAACAGCATGCCAGGCAGCAGGCACAAGGATTGGGAGAGGAGGTATTGTTATGAGTACAGGAAGAAGATTGCTCGGATATGCTTTTCTCTATAAAAAAATCATTATAGGTGCCCTTGTGATGCTGGCTGTTGCGGTAACAGCGGATTTGGCAGGCCCGTTTGTCGCCAAGAAAATAATCGATGACTATATCATCGCCGGAGGAAAAGACCCGGATATGTCAGCCATCCTCAAGCTGCTGGCCCTTTATTTCGGATTGGTTGTGCTTGCGTCCTTTTTCCAATATGGGCAAGGCTACATGCTGAAAAAATCCGCCAACCGGGTTATTCAACAGCTCCGGGAAGATGTGTTCCGCCAAATACAGCGGCTTCCAATCCAGTACTTTGACAATCTCCCTGCAGGAAAAGTAGTTGCCCGGATTACAAATGATACGGAGGCCATCCGTGAGCTGTATGTAACGGTCCTTTCGACTTTTTTTACAAGCGCGATTTATATCACGGGGATTTATATTGCGTTATTCATCCTTAGTCCCAAGCTTGCAGTCGGGTGTCTGCTGCTCCTGCCTATTCTATATTTATGGATGATTCTATATCGAAGGTATGCATCCAAATACAATCACTTTATCAGGTCCAGGGTAAGCGACATTAATGCGATGATGAATGAATCCATCCAGGGGATGAGCATTATTCAGGCCTTTGCCCGTGAAAAAGAAACTAAGAACGAATTCGAAAGGCTGAATACGGAGCATTTCAGCTATCAAAACAAATTGCTAAGCCTGAATTCCCTCACTTCCCACAATCTTGTTGGGGTCTTGAGGAATCTGGTCTTCGTCGCTTTTATCTGGTATTTTGGCGGGGAGGCGATTGAAGCTTCTTCTGCCATTTCAATTGGAATGCTCTATGCTTTTGTTGACTATATTAATCGTCTGTTCAATCCTGTTCAGGGAATCGTCAACCAGTTTGCCAATCTGGAACAGGCGCTTGTTGCAGGAGAGCGGGTTTTTAAGCTTATGGACGAAAAAGGAATCGACGTCAGCCAGGAAGAAATGCCGCGTTACCAGGGAAATGTATCCTTTAGGGGAGTGTCATTCGGTTATAAAGAAAATGATTATATCCTAAAGGATATTACATTTGAAGCGAAGAAGGGAGAGACAGTTGCCCTTGTGGGTCACACAGGTTCCGGCAAAAGTTCCATTATGAACTTGCTTTTCCGCTTTTATGAATGCCAGGAAGGCTGCATCTTGATTGATGGCCAAAATATAAAGGAGATACCCCGCCAGACATTAAGAAAGCATATGGGTATTGTCCTTCAGGACCCCTATTTGTTCACAGGCACGATTGCCTCCAATATCACCCTTGGTGATCCCGCGATTTCGAGGGAGAAGATGGAACAGGCATTGAAAAGTGTAGGAGGGGATTTGGTACTTGAAAATTTGGAAAAGGGTTTCGATGAACCCGTTATCGAGAAAGGAAGCACATTATCGAGCGGACAGCGCCAGCTTATTTCCTTTGCCCGGGCGCTGGCTTTTGACCCGGCAATCCTTATCCTTGATGAAGCAACCTCCAGTATTGACACGGAAACAGAGACAGTCATCCAGGAGGCGATGGAGGTTCTGAAAAAGGGCAGGACGACATTTATTATTGCGCACCGATTGTCCACAATCCGCACCGCCGACCAAATCATTGTACTTGACCGCGGACAAATTGTTGAAAAAGGAAGCCATGACGAATTGATGGAGCAAAAAGGGAAGTATTTTCAAATGTACCAGCTCCAGCAAGGATCGATGGCAGGATAAGATAGTGAGCGCATTTTGACTCCCGGGTGATTTCACGGAATTGTCACACAACGTTTCGTTTTTGTTCATACAGACTCCGTTTTCCTATGGTACTTTTAAGGCAGCAAATAACTTAAAAGGAGGATACGGAAATGGAAGAGTTCACTGTAACCCTCAGTATCGCCAGCATGATGGTCCTGATTTACTTTATCAGCTATACAATAGGCAAACGCGCCTAGAAAGAGCCGACTTTTAGCCCGGCTCTTTTTGCTTTTGGGGCTAGATGCGCATGAAATAACTGGCGAGTTTTTGTGTGTGGGGCTGATTCGGACAAGGCGTGGCCCGGCAAGCGTGAAGGAGTCCGAATGGAAGCTTGATTCGGATAGGCCGGGGGGCGCCAAGGCAGATCGAGTCCGAATGAGAGCATGATTCGGACAGGCTGGGGCTCTCCAAGGCAGATCGAGTCTGAATGAGAGCATGATTCGGACAGGCTGGGGCGCGCCAAGCGAGAAGGAGTCCGAATGTTGGCTTGATTCGGACAAGCCGAGGCCCGACAAGGCAGATTGAGTCCGAATGCAAGCTACATTCGGACAGGAAACACCTCCAATCCCAAATCAAGTCCGAATTCCAAGCCAAGCTCTCCCACCACATTCCAAAAATCTCCCTTCCTGGTTTTGAAGTCGTCTTGCTGTGAAAGACTGTTAAAAGGCGTTATCATAATTAATGGGAATAGTCTAAAAACAACCAGGAGGGATATGAATGGCAGATTTTCGGGTTGAGAGGGATACCTTGGGAGAAGTAAGGGTTCCGGCAGAAAAGTACTGGGGAGCACAGACTCAAAGAAGCAGGGAAAACTTCAGGATTGGCACTGAAACGATGCCGCTGGAACTGGTATACGCGTTCGCCCGTATAAAAAAGGCGGCCGCCGTTGTGAACGGCAAGCTTGGAAAGCTCTCCGAAGCAAAGAAGAATGCTATCTCACAGGCATGTGATGAAATCCTGGAAGGCAAATTTGACAGCCATTTTCCGCTCGTAGTGTGGCAGACCGGAAGCGGCACCCAATCCAATATGAACGTGAATGAAGTCGTTGCTCGGAGGGCTAATGAAATTCTGGGAAAAGCAAGTGAACAAGTCCATCCGAATGACGATGTGAACATGTCCCAAAGTTCGAATGATACTTTTCCGACAGCGATGCACATCGCGGCTGTACAGGAACTTACAGGCAGATTGCTGCCAGCCTTGCAGCAGCTGAAAAGCACGCTTAAATTAAAAGAAGAGTCGTACTCGGAAATCATAAAAATTGGCCGCACCCATCTTCAGGATGCCACGCCGCTGACGCTCGGGCAGGAAATCAGCGGCTGGAGGGCCATGCTTGAGAAAGACACCAAAATGATCGCCGATGCACTGGCTTATCTTCAGGACCTTGCCATCGGCGGGACTGCGGTTGGAACTGGAATCAATGCAGACAAGGAATTTGGCAATCTGGTCGCCAGCGAAATTTCCAGGCAGACAAACCTGGAGTTCCATTCCGCGCCAAACAAATTCCAAGCGCTCACATCGCATGATGAACTTGTCCACATGCATGGTGCCTTGAAGGCGCTGGGGGCTGACTTGATGAAAATCGCCAATGATGTCCGCTGGCTGGCAAGCGGACCCAGAAGCGGGATTGGCGAGTTGAAAATCCCAGCCAATGAACCAGGGAGCTCCATTATGCCTGGAAAGGTGAATCCGACTCAAAGTGAAGCCCTGACGATGGTTGCCTGCCAGGTCTTTGGAAATGATGCCACAATTGGCTTCGCAGCAAGCCAGGGAAACTTTGAATTGAATGTGTTTAAACCGGTGATTATCTATAATTTCCTTCAAAGTGTCAGGCTGCTTGCAGATGGCATGAGGAGCTTTGATGAGAAATGCATAGTAGGACTGGAACCGGACCTGGAAGCAATCTCAGCCCATCTTGACCGGTCACTCATGCTCGTTACCGCTCTGAATCCCCATATTGGGTATGAAAAAGCGGCAGAAATCGCGAAGCTCGCTTTTAACGAAAACCTGAGCCTGAAGGAAGCGGCTTTAAAGACTGGGTATGTGACAGAAGAGGAATATTCCGAATGGGTGAAGCCTGAGAAAATGATTTGACGATTGAAAGCCCCCTTCAAAAGAAGGGGGCTTAGCCATTGTATAATTTAATTTTTTTAGTTACCTAATTAGCGCTGGAAGCCGCTAAGCTGTTGTTGAGCCATGCTTACAAGACGCTTAGTGATTTCTCCACCAACAGAACCGTTAGCGCGGGAAGTAGTCTCAGCACCAAGATTTACTCCAAATTCTGTAGCGATTTCATACTTCATTTGTTCAAGAGCTTGCTCAACACCAGGAACCAATAATTGATTTGAATTGTTGTTCGGCATTAATGTTTCCTCCTTTGTGTTTTCACTTGTTGTATTTTGGTGGGTCAGAATGGATTTGAACCATTAAATGACTAACTCGCCATTGCTCCTGCCTAACCCGAAGTATGAAGGCTTGCTGTCCCTTGATAAAGCTTGTTTTGTTTTGTTGTTAAGCATAGTATGGATTTATTTTTAAGGTTTATTCTTATGTTTTTAAAGGGAATTGTTTCCTGAAGGAGGGGGTTGAATAGAGAACTCTGCCTGCGACGCAAACTAGGAATACAACGCTTTTACCAGGGGGGAATAAAAATGGGAATGTGCCCGCTGTGCAACAATTTTCGCGATGTGGATGTCCAGTGTCCCAATTGCGGGACGGAAATGGAGAACAAAGGGCGAGAAGCAGAGTATTACGATGATTATAGTCCATATATGCCAATTGACCAAATGAAGCTGGAGGATGGCTACCCAAGCGACTATAAAAACGGGGAGTGCCCTCATGTTTTTGCCTGCCAAAAATGTGGCAGCGATCAAGTCATCATGATAAAAGAGTGAAAAAGCTCCAGCACTGGAAAAAGTGCTGGAGCTTTTGAAATTATGGTACCGCCGTCGAACGAGGATAACCGGGCTAGGCGCGGTTAAGGACGGATTCTGCTTTCGGTTTCTGTATCGAAGAAATGCACTTTGTTCATATCAAAAGCAAGTTCAATTGTCTGGCCTGGCTGAATGTCTGTACGGGAATCCACACGGGCAACAAAATCCTGGCCTTCAAATGAAGAGTAGATCATCGTTTCAGCACCTGTAAGCTCGGCCACATCAACGTGTGCTTTCACAGTTGAACCAGGGGATGCATCGATGAACACTTGCTCATCATGCAGATCTTCCGGCCTGATTCCAAGGATGATGTCTTTTCCGACATAGCCCTGGTCGCGAAGAACCTTCATTTTGCCTTCTGGAACGGCGATTGTAGTGTTTTCGGCAACAAACTTGCCATCCAAAAGCTTTCCAGTCAGGAAGTTCATGGACGGAGATCCGATAAAGCCGCCGACAAATACGTTTTCCGGCTTTTCATATACGTCCTTTGGAGAACCAACCTGCTGGATGACCCCGTCTTTCATGACAACAAGGCGTGTCGCCATTGTCATCGCTTCTGTCTGGTCGTGTGTCACATAGATCGTAGTCGTATTCAGGCGGCGGTGAAGCTTGGCAATTTCAGCGCGCATCTGTACACGAAGTTTTGCATCAAGGTTGGATAAAGGCTCGTCCATCAGGAAGACCTTTGCATCACGTACAATTGCGCGGCCCAGGGCAACACGCTGGCGCTGACCGCCGGAGAGCGCCTTTGGTTTGCGGTCAAGATAAGGCTCAAGGCCGAGAATCCTTGCCGCATCCTTAACACGGCGGTCGATTTCATCTTTCGGGAATTTGCGCAGCTTAAGTCCGAAAGCCATGTTGTCATAAACAGTCATGTGCGGATAAAGGGCATAGTTCTGGAACACCATTGCGATATCGCGGTCTTTAGGAGGAACATCGTTTACACGTTTTCCATCGATGGAGAAGTCCCCTTTGGATATTTCCTCCAAACCGGCAATCATTCGAAGAGTTGTCGACTTACCGCAGCCTGAAGGACCAACAAAGACGATAAATTCCTTATCCTGGATATGAAGGTTGAAATCGGTTACAGCGGTTACATTATTATCGTAGATTTTATAAATGTTTTCTAATTTTAATTCGGCCATCTGTAAAAGCCTCCCTGTGTAAGTGTTTACAATGCTAGTGTACCAGCCTTTGTATTTGAAGGCATCGGCAACATGCACAAAATATGGGAAGCCTTTTAGGCAGATTGCAGAAAAGGGCTAGTCGGGAAAATCCGCCATTAGGCAGGCAACATAGACAGTCACGGTACTGTTGAAACTTTTGAGGCTGATCCCGGTCTTTTCCGTAAATTTTTCGAGCCTGTATTGTAGCGTGTTGCGGTGGATATAAAGCTTCTTTGCTGCCATGGACACATTGGAATTATTCTCGAGGAATATCTTCATTGTCTCAAGCAGTTCCCGGTCTTCCTGAAAAATGCGGACCATGTCCTGCTTAAGGAGGGTCCCAGCTTCTTTTGGAAGCTGTGCAGCCACTAGGGAAGGAAACACTTTTTCAAAGGAAAAGACTCTGTCTGTAAAAAGCAAAGCTTGGGCTCTGAAGAAGAGCTCTTGTTCGAGCTGAAAGGATGAACGGATTGTCTCGGGCTCCTGCCTCACTTTGCCAATATAGAAGGTTGTTCTGATAAAAAAGTCGTTCTCCAGAGTTGCGGCAATCGAGTGGAAATCGTCTTCGTGATATCCTGTGTCCGCGCCATCTTCAATAATGATTCCATAATACTGGTCAGTTGGGATAAAGGCCAGAGCCTCATGGAAAAACTCCATCAGCGCCTCTTCCAGCTCTTGCTGGACCCCATCCGAACCTTTCAGATGATACTGGATGATGCGGACGCCACTCTCGGGAAGCAAAGGGGCATCTTTTTTACCATTCAAGAAGTCTCTCCACTTTTTGGAGGATTCTCCAACCTGGAAGGGGCTTTCACCGTCGACAATATTAAATAAAGTCTTCAAGACGGCGAGCTGTTCCGCGGTGATGTCATCCTTAGGTATCCCGAGCCATAATGCCGGTTCTGCTTCATCCTTAAACCAGTAGTAATCGCCAGCTTCTGTATCAGGCGGGGTCTGGGCAGTGATTGATGCGGGAAATAAAGTCTGTAATTTTTTCAGCATGTCATGAATTCTTCCTCGTTTAATTAGTTGATATCAAAAGAAGCTTTAAACTCCGCCTCCTAGCCCCTCGGGACATAAGCCACTCCTGAATTGTAGGCAAAGAGCGCCGACTATTCAGGCGCGTTTTATGCCTGTCGGGCCTGGGCAGTCGGCTCCGCTTTTCTATTGTCCAGCTGCGCCTCCTAGCCCCTCGGGACATAAGCCACTCCTGAATTGTAGGCAAAGAGCGCCTACTATTCAGGCGCGTCTTATGCCTGTCGGGCCTGAACAATCGGCTCCGCTTTTCTATTGTCCAGCTGCGGTGCCTAGCCCCTCGGGACGCTTCGGTCCAGGAGATGAAGTCAAAGGGCGACTTCTTCTCCTGGCCCTCCAGCGCCTGTCGGGGCTGAACAGGCACCTCCGCTTTTCTATTTATCATAAACATGATATAGCATTAGTTCGTGGATTTGTGCTTCTAGCTGCGTTTTTTCTTCCTCTGCAGGTGCGCTGTCTTTCCACTCGATGCTTCCGTTCTGGTGGTAGATGGCATTATGTTTTTGCTTTTTATAGTAGAAAGAAATATGCCAGCCTGGTATTTCTGTATTGGTGAATAGCGGTTTGTACTGAAAGTGCTGCAGCATGCTTTCTCCTCCCCCCTTTTTCTTGTCCAGCTCCAGCGCCTAGCTCTTCGAACCATAAGCCACCCAGATTTGAAGGAGCCTTCTAATCTGGAGCGTCTTAAGCTTGTCGGAGCTGTTCAAGGTGCTTTCGCTTTTCTTTCATTTTAACTCCCGGGAAAGGAGGGTGCCAATATGAAGGTCAAAATCCGCTTTTGCGAAACAGCAAATCCAGTAATTTTTCGATCCTGGCATTTTCGATATCTGTTTCGTCGAAGGCCATTGGTTTGGAGTTCACTTCATATAATACATAATTGCCTGATTCGGTAATGCCGGCATCAATGGAGAATTCCCCGAAATAGCCCATATGCCTGGACAGCAGGCTGCCTGCTTCCCTTGCCAGTCTTTTGATAAAGAGGTCATGCTCCTTTGTTCGGACCTTTTCATACGGGAGGATGATACCGCCTTTTGGAACATGTGTGGTTAGATTCTGGGTTTGGGCGCGACGGATTCCGACTCCTGTCACCTTGTAGCCCTCTGGGCTGTCATGGATGTGGATCCGGAAATCAAACCGCTTTCCATCAATCTTGGCTGGAGTAATCTCGGCCTGTGCAATATAGCTTCGCTTCAATAAACCTTCTTTTCTGGAATCCCAAAAATGGTCGAATGAGGGGTAGGTCCATTTGGCGGCAGGGCTTTCCAGTTCTATTGAGCTGCCTGAATGGCGCCTTAGGAGGTAAAGACCGCTGCCCCGGGAGGAGAGGGAAGGTTTTAAATAGACCCCTTCATGATGATCCAGAAAATCTTTCAGTGTTTTCGGCTCATCTACTCTTATTGTTTCTGGCAGCAGCAATTCCAAAAAGGGGTTTCTGGAAAATATTTTATAAAGGTCGTACTTATCAATGAAAGAAGGATTGAAAAAGGGAATCTGCCACTCTTCAAACAAGGCAGTGGCTTCCTGGAAAGCCATTGATTTCTCTGTTTTTCTTAAAGGGACGCGGTTATAGACAACATGGGGGAGTGGCGCACAAACCGGGAGCCATTTGTTCCTTTTAAGATCAAACATGCACCCGGTTATACTGCCGTTTTCCGTTCCTTCTGGCGGAAACACGATGGTAAGGCCGCTGCGTTCGATTGCCTGCTTTTGAAGGGTAGTGAAGAGGGAGGTGTTGCCCACAATGGTCCCTTGGGGAGACATTGAGGCAAGAATGCCGATAAGCGGGCCGGCATTCCCATCCTTCACCTTTACCTCTGCTGAAAACCCTCCTTCCCCCTGTCTGGAAGGCAGCCTGACCCTGTTTGACCCGAATGTGACCAGCTCCCGGGTTTCATCCTGATGCCACAATTCCTGCCAGGGATCGTACCAAAGTTTCATGTGAAAAGAGCCTCTGGCGATTTAATGGCTTTCTCCGCCAGGAAAATCCCGAAGCCAAGTGTCAGTTTTCTTGTCAAGAGGTCGGATTCCTTTAAGTTCGGGTGGGAGAAGATGGAACGCCCAGGCTTGGAATTAGCCTCAAACAGCCAGACCCTGCCTTCTTTATCAATCCCAAGGTCGAAGCCTATCTCACCGATAATCCCCTCAACCTGGCTTTCGAGCGCCTTGCTCAAATATAGGGCAGCGCTGCTTAATGCCAGGGCAAACTTCTCCTGGTCATCCCTGTTTCTGAAAACCTCTTCAATAGTCATGACTTTTCCACCAGTTCGAATATGGGTGGTCGGGCTCCCTTGACCGCCAACTTTTGCCGCCATCGCTGTAATTTGCCATAGTCCATCTTCATCCTTGTTGGTGTGGATCCTGAAGTCGATAAGACGCCCCTCTTCCCGGATCAGATGAATGCCCTGCTGGACAATCATGTTTGATAGCTTCCGCTTATGAAAGACCTTTTTAAACAGGGTTTCCAGGCTGTTGAATTTTGTCAGCTTTTTCTGTCCGTCATTATCCTGGTACCGGCAATAGTAGGTGCTGTTTCTGCGGTCAAAAAGGATCTGGTGAATGCCGAGCCCAAGGCTGCCATTGGCTGGTTTTACATACACATGGCCATAGTCGGCAAGCATTCGTTCTATGACAGTAAATGAGGTGAAAGGATGGGTCTCGGGCAGGAAAGTGCATGCTAGCTCATCCTGGTAAAGCCTTTCAAATATATCCAATTTGCTGAAGAAGCCAGGGTTATAGCTTGGAATAAGGTAGTCCGTTTGCATCCTTTCTTTCACTTTTTTAATGTTGGCCTTTTTCTCCGACCGCCTGTTCGGAAGCCGGTCATAGATGACATTTGGGAAAGGGACCTCATATGTTTTCCACTGTTGTCCTTCAAAGAACAACCCTTTAATCAGCCCTTTTTCCCAATCAATATGTTCTTCCCCAAACAGGAAGGTCATAACGCCGACACTTTTATTGACAGACAAAAGCTTGGCGAAAATATTGGTTCTGTCGCCCAGTGGGCGTAAAGGGAAGGAAGTGAACCCTGAGGTGAGGACACCAATCAGCGGGCCAATGAACAAAGTGTCCTGCTCGGAAAAAGCATGGAGAATTGCTTCGTTTCCAGGTATGGCTAAACTGTTGTACACAGACTCTCCGACTATGATTTTTTCTTTGTCATGAGGAATGCAGTCTGCTTCAATGACCCTGCTGCCAAAGGACAGCCGGCTGAGGGGCATGGTGTGCATGAGTTCCGCCGGCAAATAAACATGCTGGTCCTGTCTGTTTTGGCTGATTTCAATCCGATAGCGTTTTCTCACGGCTATACCTTCCTTTCTCGATGTTCATCAAAAGCATTTGGCCGTATTCAAGTGGAGCTGAATAAAGCTGCTCTTTTATTTCCTGGCCGGTCTTTAGCATCACTTTACGGCCAGGTTTGGAATTCACATCCATGATCCATATAGCATGGTCCTTGGAGATGCCAATATCCACTCCAACTTCAAATAATGGAGGGAACTTTTCTTCCAAAATGACGGGCAGCCTGGATACGATATCGTTTAATTCATCCAGGATATATGCCTGCACGTCAAGCCTGAGCCCATTAAGATAGTGGGTTACAGGGAGAACTTCCCCTCCAGTACGCAAATTGGACAAAATGCCACCCTGCCAGCCTGCTCTGATGCCCTTTCCTCTTTCCGTCCAGCTCCCGCTTCCATCCTTTTGGAGGAGGATGCGTATATCAAACGGACGCTGATTGTCATCCGTAAGGTCGAGAAATGGCTGAATCAGATAGTCTCTTTTTAATAGAAGCTTATGGATCCAATTGAGTGCATCCTGTTTACTGGTTATTACGGTAGAAAGGACTTCCTGTTGGGTTTCCACCCTGATTGTAAAATCCCCGCTGTCGGTCCCCAGCTGGACAGTGCCCATTCCTCCCGAGCCAAAGGCCGGTTTTAAGAGAAGCTGTTTTTTCTTCTCCAGAAGCTCAAGGACCTGTTCGGGAGTTTCCGCTTTTTTTGTGTGAATTAGATAAGCCTTTAAAGGGGAATCTGCAAGAGCCTGGTAAAGGGTCCATTTATCCGGCAGGCCGTAGCCGAGAAAAGTGATGTCCTTCCGTTGTTTGAGCCATTGGACAATTGCTTTTGAAGTCTTTGAAACGGAGTCCTCCCCGTAAAAGCAGCGGTCGTACAGGATGGGAGGGACAGGAAACTCGCAGGCAATCCATTTCCCTGTTTCGTGGCTGTACTTCTCGCCGGTAACAAGATGGGTGACAGGATGGATACCCGATGGCTTGAAACGGCAGCACCCAATTCCGTATCTTAGTGAGCGCATGGCTATTTCCGTAAAATATTCATTTTCACTGTTAAGGTTTAACGTAAGGATTCCAAGACTTTTCATCTGGAGCCTCCTTTCTCCGGGGGATTGGTTTCGCTTAAAAGAATTTGGGCATACTCCAAAATCGCTTTTGCAGAAGGGCGGCAGGAACTTTTTCCGATATGGTCGTTCTTCGATGGTTTCGAGTTGACCTCAATGATCCATGGATGCCCATTATCGTCAACCCCGACATCTATTCCCAGTTCTCCAAACAATTCTTCGCTGCTATCCGCCGTACAATTTGCCGCTTCCAAAGCTAATTCCCTGATCATATCCAGCTTGGATGTGCTTTGCGCTTCCCCAAAAAAATGGCGCAGTACCCGAAGGGGGTGAATTGTATCCCCTCCGGCAGCCAAATTAGCGGCAAAATGTCCTTGAGCAGACAATCGGGCGACGGTGGATGTCACCCTCCAATCATACTTTGAACTCCGGTTGCATAAAATTCTGAAATCCACACTCCTGTTATCCATCTTCAATAGTGGAAGGCCTTGCTGGAGGAGGTACAGCTGCTTTTTCAGGTATCGCTTCAAAATCGCGGGCAGGTCTTCCTTTTGGCAGGTATTCAGACTTTCGATTCCATTTCGGGAAGATAGTGAAACATCACATGTGCTGTCCTGACTTTGGATGCGCATGATATCCCGGCCCCGGCTCCCATTTACGGGCTTTAGGAAGAGAACTTCATGGGACGCAGCCATCCTTTGAAGTGAATTCCGGGAGTAAACGCAGCTCTCGGGTAGGAAGCGCTGAAGATTTTTACGGGAATTCAGCCATTGGTGGACTTCCCATTTATTGAGAAAGCGCCTGTTGAACACAGGGATGCTGGCTTCATTCATCTTTTCTACAAAATCAATGAAGATTTGGCTGGACTCACTCCGCCTTGAATGAATCCGGTTGTAGACAATATCCGGAAATGGCATCTTTGACTTCGTCCAGCGGCTGCCGTCGCGATATAACCCGGTTATGCCGTCCTTTGTGACCCCTTTTAATGAAAAAACATAAAAGAACCAGCCGGAGCTGGTGAACAGCTCCTGCAATTCGAGGCAAAAGTCGTGAATGCTGCCAAATGAAGGCTCCATCCCTGATTCGTATTCTATTTCAGTAAGAACGGCCATAATGGGGGAATGGGGTTGTACAGTGGGCAATTGGTCCATATATTCTCCTCTTTTATCCCATTTGGATTAAAAAGATTGAAATTGGGCGATAATCTGATACCGTATCGTATGTTCCGGGCTGATATAATGTGCCAGCAGCAGCCTTTACGAGAGGAAATTGTGAACTTCTCGCAATTGAAGCCATAGTCTGATATAGTGTAGGGGATTCCGAAACGGAGAAGGAGTGTTTTAAAATGGCAGTAAACCTTTATGATTCTGCATATGAAATGGAAAAAGCAATTCGCACCAGTGACGAATATGTAAACTTGAGAAAAATATATGATGAAGTCAATAATGATGAATCAGCCCGCAGGATGTTTGAGAACTTCCGCAATATTCAAATGCAGCTTCAGCAAAAGCAGATGATGGGGCAGGAAATTTCCCAGGAGGAAGTGGAACAGGCTCAAAAGACAGTGGCTTTAGTGCAGCAGCATGAAACCATCTCGAGATTGATGGAAGCGGAGCAAAGGATGAGCACGGTCATCGCTGAAATCAACAAGGTCATCATGAAGCCGCTTGAGGAGCTTTACGGCGTCCAGGAAAACCAATAAGATCATGTACTCCCGGAACAAAGTTCCGGGAGTTTTTTTGCTTTTTCGCAAAGGTTCCCTCAGTTCTATTTTGTCCTTCCTTTTCATAATGTTCATATAAGGGTAGAAACATCACAGAAATGGGGGCCACATTATGATCTATCGTCTTCTTGCCTTGAATGTGGATGGGACGGTTATCCAGGATAACGGAAGGATCCATAAATCTACAAAGGAGGCCATTGCCTACGTCCAGCAGAAAGGAGTATATGTCACGCTTCTTACTTCAAGAAGCTTCCCATCTGCCAGAAAGGTGGCAAAGGCCCTGAAAATTAATAATTCCATGCTCGTTACCCACCAGGGTGCCTATATAGCCCAGCAATTGGGGAAGCCTGTTATGGCCAAATTGATTCCGGAAGACATCACCTATGAAATTATCCGCTTCCTGGAAGGATTCCCCTGCCAAATCAGGATTGTCCACGATGAATATTCGCTGGCCAACAAGTATAAGCTGAATCACAACCTATTGGCCAAAACAGTATTTACTACTGGGGATCCAATGTTTTACTCCCAGCAGTTTGTAGATTCCATCAGCGACACCTTAAAAGACGATCCCGCTACAGCGCCTAAAATTGAGGTGTACTTTGAATATGAGGATGACTTGACTGATGCACGGGAAGCTTTGATGTCGATGTTTTCCGAAATCAATATGACCCAGCTTAATGACCTGAGGCTGGATATTCTGCCGCAGGGGGTTTCAAAGCTGAACGGAATGATTTCTTTGGGAGAACAGTTGGGCATTGCTTTGAAAGAGATGGTTGTAATAGGCGATGGGCAGGACGACATAGAAATATTGAAAGCATGCGGATTGGGCGTGGCAATGGGAAATGCGTCCCCCGAGGTAAAGAGGGCTTCAGACTGGGTCACCAGGTCCAACAATCAGAACGGGGTTGCCTACATGGTCAAGGAGCATTTCCGTAAACAGCATCCTATTTCTTTTTTAAGGAAGATGAATATACTGAAAAAATAGACATTCAGCCTGCATGCATGTGCAGGCTTTTTTTGGTTTTCCCCTGTATTGACCTTGCCAGGGGGATTCAGTACACTATAGGAAGCATAAATTGAAAAGGTGATATTTTTGTTTATATATATAAAAGGAATAGAAGATGACAGGCTTGAAAGGCCATTGCAGCTGATTGCCAACCTGTTTTTTGAGGAGGCCGAACTCGCTTTCTCCAAACCGGACCGTGATAGCGATGCTGTTATTGAACTGGCGGTGTCAGCGGAAGACGGCATCCAGGTTGACGCAAAATTAACAGCGGGGAATGGGGAACAGCACCGGGCTGCCTATGAAAAAGGTCTTCAGGAGGACCTAACTGAAAAAGAGAGGTTCCGCGCAATTAGAAATGCCGTTTCCCATGCTTTTTTAACCGTCCTGCAGGATTGGACCGGGATTATGCAAAAATGGGGCATCCTTACAGGCGTGAGGCCTACAAAGCTTCTTCACAATAAGCTCCGGGAAGGTATAGACCCTGGACAGGCCCATGCTGAGCTTGAGGAAGAATATATGATTACCCCGGAAAAAATCAGGCTCATGCAGCAAATCGTTGACCGGCAGCTTTCTGTCATGCCAGACCTATACGATTTGCAGCGCGAAGTGAGCATTTATATCGGGATTCCTTTCTGTCCGACAAAATGTGCCTATTGCACTTTCCCTGCCTATGCCATCAATGGCCGGCAAGGGTCTGTCAACAGTTTCCTTGGAGGCCTTCATTATGAAATGCGGAAGATTGGCGAGTGGCTGAAGGATAACGGAATTAAAATTACCACCTTATATTATGGCGGCGGCACCCCAACCTCGATAAGTGCTGAAGAAATGGATATGCTTTACGAAGAAATGTACACTTCTTTTCCAGATGTTGAAAACATCAGGGAAATCACCGTTGAGGCTGGCCGTCCGGATACGATAACCCCGGAGAAATTGGATGTTCTAAACAAATGGAACATCGACCGTATTTCTATTAATCCCCAATCCTATATCCAGGAAACGCTGAAGGCGATTGGACGTCATCATACAGTGGAAGAAACGGTGGACAAATATCATCTTGCCAGAGAAGCGGGCATGAATAATATCAATATGGATTTGATTATCGGCCTTCCTGGTGAAGGAACCGGGGAATTCGGCCACTCACTGAAAGAAACCGAAAAGCTGATGCCTGAATCGCTGACGGTCCATACTTTATCTTTCAAGCGTGCATCGGAAATGACCAGGAACAAGGAGAAATATAAAGTCGCCGACCGGGGGGAAGTGGAGAAAATGATGAACATGGCCGAGGAGTGGACGGGAAGCCACGGTTATGTCCCTTATTACCTCTATCGCCAGAAAAACATCCTTGGCAACCTGGAAAATGTCGGCTACTCCATGCCTGGCCAGGAAAGCTTATACAATATCATTATTATGGAAGAACAACAAACCATTATCGGGCTCGGCTGTGGTGCTTCCAGCAAATTCATCCATCCGGAAACCGGTAAGATCACCCACTTCGCCAATCCGAAGGACCCTAAATCATACAATGACGGTTTTGAAGACTATACGGACCAAAAAATCACCATCTTAAATGAACTATTCTCAAAAAGCTCCTCTTCCCTATAGGAGCTTTTTTCTTTGGGCCGATGTTAGTGGAAAATGGCGTTTGGACAATTCTGAAAAGTAGTGTCCATGTTCAAGGGTTTTCATTATAATAGAATTGAACATAAAGGAGGGGGAGCTCTTTTGACTACCGAATTTAAAACGGATACTGTCAAGGTAAGTGTAGAAGGCAAGGTGGCCACAGTCGAGTTGAACAGGCCAGAATCTTTAAATGCACTCGATTTGGAAATGATCAGAGGATTGGCATGGAATTTGAAGGAGTTATGCATTTCGGATGAAGTGGAAATTGTGTTATTGAAAGGGGCCGGACGTGCCTTTTCCTCAGGCGGCGATATTAAGACAATGCTTGCGGGCAGTAATGAAAGCGATTTCTACGGAATCATGGAAAGCATCAATGAACTCGTCACGACGCTATACAGCATGCCAAAGCTGACAATCAGCGCTATTAACGGTGCGGCTGCGGGGCTTGGCTTCAGCCTGGCTTTGGCCACGGATTATATCATGGCTGACCCGGGAAGCAAGCTTGCGATGAACTTCATCGGCATCGGGCTGATTCCTGATGGAGGCGGACATTTCTTTATGAAGCAGCGTCTCGGCGAAACAAAGGCAAAGCATCACATCTGGGAAGGCAAGCCAATGACGGCAGCGCAAGCCCTGGAAATAGGGCTGATTGATGAAGTCATCGAAGGAGACCTCAATGAAGCGATAGCCATCAAGCTGGAAGAGTTGCAGCAAAAACCGCTTCAGGCCATGATCAAAACAAAGAAGATTTATGCAGAAGAGAATCGGGCTTCCMTTCTGAAATTTCTTGAGCTCGAGAAGTTTGCACAATATAAAATGCGGCAGACAGAGGACCATAAGGAAGGCATCCAGGCATTCCTTGAGAAACGAAAACCTAATTTCATAGGGAAATAGGCATAAAAAAAGCAAAGAGGAGCCTCTTTGCTTTTTTATTATTCAAATACATACCTGGGGTTATGGGTGGAAAAGTACCAACTTCCCTCTCGGAGATGTGCAGCGATGGGTATTGTCTTCAAGATTTTTCTCTGCAAGAAGTCTCCTGCCGACTTCTTTTGCCTCTTCGTCATTTCCCGCTTGAAAGGACTCGTCCAGCAGCTTTTCCCCATCAGGCTTAAATGCTGTCAATTTGTATGTATCCATATCGTTTACCCCTTTTTATGAGCTTTATTAATTTTATTTTTACACAATCTTATAAAAAGTTCAAATATAATAAAAACAATTAAATGGAACTTTTTTCCGACCGTTTCGTAGTAATATAATGCTAAGGAGGAGAAGGTAATGGCACTTAAACTAGAAAAAGTCACGAAAAATTTTGGGGAGTTTACAGCTGTAGACGACCTGTCACTCGAAATACCTGAAAAAGAAATGTTTGGTTTCCTGGGAGCCAATGGTGCGGGAAAGACAACCACCTTCCGGATGATTCTTGGGCTCTTGGACCCTACCAAAGGAAGCATCACGCTGGACGGAAAGAAAATTGACTATTCCACAAGCCCAATCATTGGCTATCTGCCTGAAGAGAGGGGCTTGTACCCCAAGCTGAAAGTGAAAGAGCAAATCGTCTATCTTGCGAGATTGCGAGGGATGCAGAAACAGGATGCAGTGAGGGAGTTGGCATACTGGCTCGATAGATTTAAAGTTCCCGAGTATATGGATAAAAAGGTAGAGGAGCTTTCAAAGGGGAATCAGCAAAAAATACAGTTTCTTGCAGCTGTCATACATAAGCCAAGGCTTCTTATCCTGGATGAGCCATTTAGCGGTCTTGATCCGGTTAATGTGGAATTATTGAAGCAGGCCGTCATTGACTTGAAGGAGGCGGGTACCACCATCGTGTTTTCCAGCCACAGGATGGAGCATGTGGAGGAAATGTGCGAGCATCTTTGCATTATGCAAAGAGGCAGGCCTGTTGTCCATGGGGCCTTGAAAGAAATAAAGCGTTCATTCGGAAAGAAGAACCTGGTGATCCATGCGGACTTTGATATCAGTTCTCTTGAAAATCACGGTGGTGTAACAAAAGCAAAGCACACACCGGAAGGAATCCATCTCCAGGTGACGGGTGAAAATATTGCGGAGGAAATCCTGAAGAGTATAGTGGGAAAAGGCTTTATCCGCAAGTTTGTGTTAGAAGAACCCTCACTGAATGATATTTTTATTGAAAAGGCGGGTGCTTCCTATGAATAACTTTTTTATCATCTTGTTCCATACATATTTAAGCAAACTGAAAACAAAATCCTTTTTGGTTACAACGGTCCTGACAGCGCTGATTTTAATTGCATTGACCAACATTCCCAGAATCATCGATTTCTTTGAAAAGGGTGGGGAAGCCGAGAAAATTGCCGTGATCGACGAATCCGGACAGCTGTTTGCCCCTCTTGAACAGCAAATGCTGGCAGGGGATACAGATGTGGAACTGGTTGAGTTCACCGGCAGTGTGGGCGAAGCAGAGGAAAAGGTCGAGGCAGGAGATTACTCGGGTTTGCTTCAGCTAAGGATGACTGGTGAAAATTTGCCTGCAGCTTCCTTTAAGTCAATGAGCATGGCGGATTCAAGCTTGGTTTCCGAAATTGAGGGCAGCCTCCAGCAGCTTAAAACAATGATGGCATCTGCTTCGCTCAACCTGAGCCCGGAGCAGCTGGCCGATCTTTATGAACCTGTTGAATTTGAACGTTCCGCGCTTGCCGAGGATGCCAAAACCGAGGAAGAACTGAGCCAGGCCAGGGGGCTCGTGTATGTGCTGCTGTTCATTATTTATTTCTCCGTCATTATGTATGCGAGCATGATCGCTACAGAGGTGGCAACCGAAAAATCCTCCAGGGTAATGGAAATCCTGATATCAAGCGTATCGCCGATTAAGCAGATGTTTGCAAAAATACTTGGAATTGGGCTGCTGTCACTGACACAGCTAGCCGTGTTCCTTATCGTAGGGTACTTTTCGGTAAAGACAAATGTTGAAAGTATGGAAGGCGGCTTTTTCGAATTTTTTGGTTTCAGCAATATACCTGGGGCAACAATCGCGTATGCTGTCATTTTCTTTCTCCTAGGCTATTTTCTTTATGCCACTCTTGCCGCTTTTCTTGGATCGTTGGTCAGCAGGATTGAGGATGTCCAGCAAATGATCACCCCCATGACCCTGCTGGTTGTCGCCGGGTTTATGATTGCGATGTTCGGTCTGGGCCAGCCGGAGGCACCGTTTATTACGATTACTTCGTTTATCCCATTTTTTACCCCGATGATTATGTTCCTAAGGGTAGGGATGCTGAATATCCCACTATGGGAAACAAGTCTGGCAATTGCCATCCTGACAGGAACCATCATCCTCCTGGCCGCTTTTGGAGCGCGGGTTTATCGGGGCGGAGTGCTGATGTATGGAAAGTCCAATTCCTTTAAGGATATTAAAACAGCCTTGCAGCTGACAAAGAAGAAATAAACAAGCAAGCCGGATTCACAACCTGTGGTCCGGCTTTTATTTATTGACTTTCCAGCCCGGCGCTGGTCGGGTCTGACCAAGGCGCTTCCGCTTTTCCTTGTCCAGCTCCAGCGCCTAGACCCTCGAGTCATAAGCCACTCCAGAATTGAAGGCAAAGAACGCCTTCTATTCTGGCGCGTCTTATGCTGGTCGGGTCTGACCAGGCGCTTCCGCTTTTCTTTGTCCAGCTCCAGCGCCTAGACCCTCGAGTCATAAGCCACTCCAGAATTGAAGGCAAAGAACGCCTTCTATCCTGGCGCGTCTTATGCTGGTCGGGTCTGACCAGGCGCTTCCGCTTTTCTGAGAACGTGCATTCGCTTTTGGGAGATGGTAAAATGGGTAAAAAGCGGTGAAAGGAAATTTATATGAAACAAGTCACATTCATGCATTGGGCTGACCTTCACCTGGACAGCCCATTCAAAGGTCTTAAGCATCTTCCAGAGAAGATATTTAAAAGGCTTCAGGAAAGCACCTTCAAGGCACTTGCCAATATGACGGACGAAGCTATCCAAAAAGCAGTTGATTTTGTTATTATTGCTGGTGACGTTTTTGATGGCGAAAATCGGAGCCTTCGCGCCCAGGCGAGATTCCGCGGAGAAATGGCTAAGCTGGCCGAGAAAGGAATTCCTGCATATATAATCCACGGCAACCATGACCATCTGGGGGGGACATGGATGAAGCTGGAGATGCCGGAAAATGTTCATGTCTTTGCAGGCGAAGTGGAGATAAAGCAATTTGCCAAACAAGACGGAACAACCGTCCATCTATATGGCTTTAGCTATCCGGAACGGCATTTGACAGACCGCTGGATTGACCGATACAAGAAAAGAGAGGGAGCAGACTTTCATATTGGAATCCTTCACGGACATTTTGAGGGAGCCAGTGACCATGGCAAATATGCCCCTTTCCGCCTTGGAGATCTTTATGAAAAACAATTTGACTACTGGGCTCTGGGGCATATCCATAAAAGACAAGTTTTATCCGAAGAACCTCCGGTCATTTACCCTGGGAATCCGCAGGGGAGAAATCCGAAAGAACAAGGCGAAAAGGGGTTCTACACTGTTTCGCTGACCGAGCGGGGAACATGGTACGAGTTTCTGCCCTCCCATGATGTCCAGTGGCTTGAAATGAAATTGGATGTTTCGCAGGCAGCCAGTCCCGGAAGCCTGTTTGATGCCTGCAGGCAGGCGGTCAGCGAAGTTCGCAGCGAGGGAAAAGGCGTAATTCTTTCGCTGGAAATCGAACAAGCCCACATGCTTGACCCTGATTCCGAAACGATGCTCCAAAGCGGTGAATTGCTGGAGATTCTTCAGGAGGAAGAAAAAGACGAGAATTCATTTGTATGGGTGCGTGATTTGACCATAGGCGATATGGCTGGGATTGACCGAAGCGTGGCTGCAGCGAAAGGAGACTTCTTCGAAGACCTTTTTTCCGAAATTGACGGTTTTGACCGCTGGCATGAAGGACTGATGCCTCTATTCAGCCACAACGGGGCGAGAAGGCATCTTGAGGGCCTGAATGAAGAAGAGAGGAAGCAGGTTTTGCTGGAAGCGGAGACAAGGTTGCTCCATCTTCTGGCACAGGACTGAGGAAGGGGCAAACTGCATGTATTTGCATGAATTACATATTTATGGTTATGGCAAGCTTGAGGATGTGCGAATTCAAAATCTGCAGAACCTGCAGGTTTTCTATGGGGAAAATGAAGCCGGGAAATCAACCATTATGGCTTTCATTCATGGCGTTTTGTTTGGTTTCCCTACCAGGCAGCAATCGGAACTCCGGTATGAACCGAAGCTGCACTCCAAATACGGCGGCTACCTAAAGGCAGAGTTCCCCTCTTACGGAATAGCCGTGATTGAACGGGTAAAAGGAAAGGCTACAGGGGATGTTACTGTAACTCTTCAGGATGGAAGGCTAGGCGGCCAGGAATTATTGGACGAACTGCTCGGAGGTATGGACAGAGGGACATACCAGTCCATATTTTCCTTCAGCCTGCAAGGCTTGCAGAATATCCAGCAGCTAAAAGGCGATGACCTTGGCCCATTTTTGTTTTCTGCCGGCACTATGGGAAGCGACAGGCTGCTGCGTGCGGAAGACAGCCTGCAAAAGGAGCTGGAACAACGTTTTAAACCGGGCGGGAAAAAGCCCCGGCTTAACGAAAAGCTGAAACAGCTGCGCGAAACCTACGAGATGCTGAAACAGGCAGAGTCGGAAGCGGACGAGTACAGCATGCTTCTCACAAGAAAGGCAGCGACAGAGGAAAAGCTTCTCCGAAATCAGTCGGAGATTGCGGAAACGGAAAAGCAGGTTTTTTATCTCAAAGAATTGGAAAGGGTGTATCCTCTTCTTATAGAGATGGAAAAGCTCGAAGCAAATTTGGCCCGCCTGGGCGAGGTGGCATTCCCGGCAGATGGGCTTCGCCGCCTTGAGCGCATTGAGGAGAGGCTGCAGCCAATTGAAGCCCGCCTGGCATGGCTTTCAGAGCGAAACAAGACACTGGCTGAGGAATCGGCAGTTTGTGAGCCTGATAGGAAATTGCTTGCAAGGGAGGCGGAGATAACATCTGTTTTGGATACTTTGCCGGTTTTTGAGCAGACAAGGGCGGAAGCGGAAAATCAACGGAGAATGATCGATGAGGTTATGGAAGATATAGAGCGTGTAAATGACCAGCTGCACGTCCGCTTTGATGAGCAAACCATTGGACAGGCAAATGTCAGTTCGGTGATGAAAGAAGTGGCAGAGGATATACAGATGAAGCAGCAACAGCTGAAAGATCGCAAACGAAGGCTGGACGCTGATTTTCAAGAGGAAAAAACGGTATTGGAAGAACTGGAGTCCCAAACAGCTTTTTACAAAGGGAAACTGCTGGATGAAAAGACAAAAGACAGGATTGGAAGCCAGCTTCGAACCTTGGAAGAGCAAGAAAAGCTAAAATCGGAACTTCATAGAGTCCAGGAACGGATTGCCTCGTTTGAATCCAATCAAGCCTCCTCCCTTAGGAAGAGCAAAGCGGAGCAAAAGCGCCAGGGAAATACACTCCTGTTTTTTGGGCTGATTTTTCTGCTGCTTGCATTGTGGGGCATCTGGAACAGGCAATGGGTCGTTACAGCTGCTGGTGCCGCCGGGTTTATTCCGGTTCTTTCCATGTATTTGCGCCTGGTAAAAAACGTAACTGGCCACGGAGGAGGCGAACAGGAAGATCTTTCCTGGGCAAAGGCACAGGAAAAAGAACTGAAAGCCCGACTTCAGGGCAGCGATAATCTTGATGCTGCAAGTCTTAGGAGCATGCTTGCACAGGATGAGGAAAATCGGAGGATGTACCTTGACTATTCTGGCCGGCTTGAAATGCAAAATACCCGCTATGAAAAGGTCATCCAGCTTTATGAGGCCTGGGAAAGGGAAGGGGCAGAAACGAACTCCCGGCAGGAAGAAGTTGTGGAACAGCTGCATCTAAATCAAAGGCCCGGCACCATTAAGATTTTTGATGCTTTCCTGCTTGTGGAAAAGCAAAAGCTCCTGTTCAGGGAAAAAAAGCGGCTGGAAGACAGGCTCGCGTTCTTGGAGGCACAGCAGAAAGACGTCCATTCGGCCTTCAGGGAACTCGCGGCCATGTTCCTTCATAATGAGAACCTCGCCATCCAGGAGGCAGCAGCTCTGTTGAAGAAGAGGATTCGCGAGGAGTACGACAAGCAGGCAAGGCACCGCGAAGTTACATCCAAGTTGGCGGAGGTGAAGGATGAGTTTTCCCGGCTTGCAAACGAGCAAAAGCACTTGAAGCAGGAAAAGGAGAAGCTCCTGAAGCTTGCAGACGTCCTGGATGAAGAATCCTTCAGGGAAATAGGCTTAAAAGCATTGCAGGAGAGGGAATGGAAAAGCAGGCTCGAGGAGCTCGCGATTCAGCTGGAAAGTTCAGGCATTACAGATTCACGTCCTTCAGAGGCAAGCGAGGGAAACCTTCCTGCCGAACGGCTCGAAAAGGCCCTGCTGCAATTGGAATCATATAAAAGGGAACAGAACGGAATTTTAAATTCCCTGGCTGAAATAAGGCATAGGATGTCCGTACTGGAAGAGGGGCTGTATCCTGACCTGCTGCATAAATATAACCAGTTGAAATATGAATTCCGGGAAGAAGCGAAGGAGTGGGCTGGACTGGCTGTGGCCAGGGAGCTGCTTAGAGGGACGGTGGAAAGGTATAGACGGGAGAGGCTGCCTAAGCTCCTTGCGAAAGCGGAGGAGTACTTGCAATGCTTAACCAGCGGCCAGTATATACGTATACTCCCCCAGCAATCTGGAAGCGGCTTTCTTGTTGAAAGGCAAGACCATACATTATTTGAAGCCAATGAGCTAAGCCAGGCAACCGCCGAGCAGGTTTATGTTTCTTTAAGACTTGCACTTGCTTCTGCTTTGTATTCCCGTTTTCCACATCCGATTATTATTGACGACAGCTTTGTCAACTTTGATGAGGAAAGAACGCAGATGATGTTCAAGCTGCTGCGTGGAATGCCTCAGAACCAGGTGTTGTTTTTCMCCTGCCACAGGCACTTGCTGGACCAGTTTAAAAATGAAGAGATCCTGCCATTAGGTCAATTGGTGCAGAACTCACTTTAGGAGGAAAAGACATGAATAAAGGAATACTTGACTATGAAGTTGGGGAGCAGGTAGAAAAGTTCCTATTGATCAAAAACGCGACAAAGGGAATTGCCAGCAATGGCAAGCCATTTTTAACCCTGATCCTCCAGGATCAAAGCGGGGAGATTGAAGCAAAGCTGTGGGATGTGTCGGATAGCGAGGAAAACACATACAGCCCCGAAGGAATTGTGAAAGTATTGGGAGATATCCAAAATTACAGGGGACGAATGCAGCTGAAAATCCGCCAAATACGGGCAGCTGGCCCCGCAGATCATGTAAAGCTGTCTGATTTTCTCGAAACAGCCCCGCTGGATAAGGAAGAGATGGTATCGAAAATCACCCAGTATATCTTTGAAATGAAAAATCCGAATATCCAGCGTATTACCCGCCATCTATTGAAAAAGCATCAACAGGCATTCCTGAATTATCCGGCTGCGACCAAGAATCATCATGAGTTTGTTTCAGGCCTTGCCTACCACGTCGTTTCGATGCTGGACCTTGCCAAAGCGATATCCAGTCTTTATCCCAGTCTTGATAAAGACCTGCTTTTTGCTGGGGTCATCCTTCATGACCTTGGAAAAGTCCATGAACTTTCAGGCCCTGTCGCTGCAACCTATACAGTTGAAGGGAACTTGCTGGGGCACATCTCCATAATGGTGAATGAAATCGGCAAAGCAGCCGAAGAACTGGGGATATCAGGAGAAGAGGTTATCGTTCTTCAGCATTTGGTCTTAAGTCATCATGGCAAGGCTGAATGGGGGAGCCCGAAACCGCCTTTAATCAAAGAAGCAGAGATCCTTCATTATATTGATAATCTGGATGCCAAAATGAATATGCTTGATCGGGCATTGAGCCGCGTAAAACCAGGCGAGTTCACTGAAAGAAATTTTGCCCTCGATAACCGGTCATTCTATAAACCAGCTTTCCATAAATAATAGAATGCTAAATTAAAAGAATGCCAGATGATAAAAAATTCACTGCCTTCCTGTCATAATCCCATCTTTTGCTCATATGTATGAAGTATATTATAGGACAACCCTTCAAGAGGAGGTGGAACCATGGTCATTCCCATTTGGGTGTATTTCGTGGGTGCTGGCATTCTCATAAGTGCTTTCATGGCAATCAGAACTGGCAAAGAGGAACGAAAGCAGGAAATGGAAAGCATTGAACGGGAAGGGGAAATTTATATGAAACGGCTGGAAAGGGAAAAGGAAAAAAGGGAGGGTTCCCTTGAAGCATAAAAAAACTCGCCATAGGCGAGTTTTTTTTATTGCTTCGGCGTCTCCGGGGTTTCCATGACTCCCTGGAGGTCCTTGTCCTTAATTTTCACATTGGCTTCTTTCAGCTCGTCTTGAAGAGTGGCTTGAAGCTGAGTGGCATCCACTTTGGTTAGCTTAAGCTCGTACTCAAGCTCCTCTTTCATATCCTCGTAGGACCCTTTTTCCTTTTTCTCGGTCACTTTAATAATATGCCAGCCATGCTGGGATTGAACAGGATCACTGATTTCGTTGACATCAAGGGCATAGGCTGCTTCCTCGAATTCAGAAACCATCGCACCAGGGCCAAAGAATCCAAGGTCTCCGCCTTTTTCAGCTGAGCCAGGGTCCGTTGAATTCTCCTTCGCCAATTCAGCAAAATCCGCTCCTCCGTCAAGCTTACTCTTTAATTCCTTTGCTTTTGCCTCATCTTCAACCAGGATGTGGCTTGCCCTGATTTCTGGCTGATATTCTTCATAACGCTGCTTTACTTCTTCTTCTGATACTTCTACATCCTTCAAGGCTGCCTTTTCAATCAGCATCTGTTCCCTCAGGAATTCTCTCAGGGCATCTTCATCCTCCAGCTGGTTCTGCTGCAGGACAAGTTCAAAATTGTCTCCAAGCTGGGTCTTTAATTCTTCGACTCTTTTGTTGACTTCATCGTCTGACACTTCGTACTTGTCACCAAGCACTTTACTGTACAAAAGTTCCTGAAGCGTCTGCTCGCCAACTTTCTCCTTCATCGCTTCGTACAATTCATCCTTGGTGATATTTCCAGCGTCAGACTCGACGACAGCTTCAGATGTCTCATTGCCATTGCAGGCAGATAAAGTTAAAACCCCGGCAAGGGTCAGAGGGAGGACCCATTTATTCATGTTGAACAACTCCTAAATATTAATTCTGGTGGTTCCTTGTAAGTCCACAAGATTTACTATAACACAAAGTGCTCTCCTGACAAAAATATTTTAATAAATTTTACCAGCAGGCCGATGGGCAAACATCCAACCGAATGGGGTCCAGCTTACATAGGATATGGCGAAGAGAAAAAAGGAGGTAAATGTCTATGGGCCAATATAATGCAGGATTCGCGTTAATTGTTGTCCTGTTCATTTTGCTGATTATTGTAGGTTCGGCATTCTGCTGAATATGGCGGGCTGCCGCCGTGATTCAATGAAAAATTGGGATACTCATGATATACGCCTATGCGGACAGTGTATGGGCTGAATAAGATAGTTTATCGCTACTGGAAGGAGGTGTTAGAATGGGCGGAGGATACGGTGCAGGATTTGCGTTGATCGTCGTGTTGTTCATCCTGTTGATTATTGTAGGTGCGGCTTGGCTGTAATGGCGGGCTTGCAGTCTAACAAAGCCTTCAAGTGTAAAAGGTAACAAGGAAAAGTCAAAAAGTGCCAAGTGCATGCGTAAAAGCGGTGAAGCTATTCCTTCACCGCTTTTCATGTTGAATATAAAATTTCCACAAATGAAGAGATTAAAAGAATGGTTATAAGGACATTGATCGTCCTGAAAACACCTGATTGCCGTTCTTCAGGAATCTCTTTTTGTATACAGAGGGAGTCTGTTAATTTGTTTATAAAGAATAGGATGAAGACAGCGAATAAAATAAACACAATAAAAATGGAGATCATCCTAGAATCCCTCCTTTTACATACTTATTATGTTAAATACAATATCAAAAAATCTTTAAAAAAGATAGTTTTTTAGCGTATCAGGTAAATTCCAAAAGATTTTCCTGAATAAATGGTAAAATATGCACTAAAGAATGCAGACGCGCCGTGTGCGGCATCCAGGATGGAAAATGGAGGCTGGTGCGGGGCCAAAGAAAAGCAAGAAGGGAACTTTTTTCATGACGAATAACGATATAGCCGAAAAAATTAAAATACTTGAATACCACCAAAAACTGCTTCTAAAAATGGTGAAGGGAACAAACTTGAAGTTTGACTTCCTCATTGTCGAAAAATTACTAAGCCAGAAAGAAGCAGGCGATATTTTAGCGTTATGTGAAAAATTGAGCAAGGATATGAAAAAACAGAAAGCGGAAGGATTTGTTCACTTCCACCCGCTTTTCCATGAACTCCAGGCAGGATTGCAGCCCAAGCTGGAGGCCAGGGAAGTCATTGAAGCCTGCGTTGAACAAGGGCTGTTCCTCCCGCTTATGCTGGAAATGAAAAAATACTGCTGAATTAAACAAGCTCTTTTTCCGCAGTGTCTTTTTTGCGGATGACCCCGTCATCATCGACAAATTTGCTGTCAATATTGTTGAAGGACTTTTCGAAAATCTCCATAAAATCATCACCATAAATATTGCGGACAATTGCCATCATCTCAATGATCTCAGGGAATTTCCCGTACAAATCCCTTAAGGGCGCGGCTCCGGAAAAGACAGCATTTTTGTCTGGTTCATATGTTTCCATCAAACCCAATAAAATAGCTTCCCCTTTTTCTGTTATCTGGACATATGTGTTCCGTTTGTCGCTTTCCTTTTTTGAGAATTGCAGCAGTCCCCTTTCCTCCAGCTTCTTGGAGAAATTGAAAGCTGTTGAAACATGCATAACACCAAACTTGGCTACATCCGATATGGAAGCACCATTCAAGTGATAGGCAATCCATAAGATATGGTGTTCATTGATGTTCAGGTCAAACGGCTTAATCCATTGCTGCCAATCTTTTTCAATCGACTTCCAAAGGGCTTTGCTCAATTGGGCAATCCGCTGGCTGAATATCAACGCTTCTTTCATTGAATATTGTTTCTCTGTCATCCCCATTTTCACCTACTTTAATGTTTCTATTAACATTATGCCAATAAAACAATAAATAATAAAGATTAATTTCTAAATTTTTAGAAACTTTTTTGTCTTTTTATGTAAAACTGGCAGTTTTCATTGAAAACAGCCTATTTTGTTACCTAAAAAAACCCTTCCAACCGGATGGGCTGCCAGAAGAGAAGGGGAGGAAATGTACCAAGAAAGAGTGGAATCCTAATTCATACAGTAATAACTTCCTCTTTACCCTGTGAAAAAGCCTCCTCGGCAGCCCAAACGGCAGAGAGCTTATTTTTGAGCGATGTCTTGTTCCAATTCCTGAATGGTCTGCTCAATTTCTTTTATATCCTTTTGCAGCGCCGTTTTGTTTTGTTCTGTACTTAATTGCCATTCATATAACGCAAGCTTTACATCTTTGATAAAATCATTGAGGGCCGATTTTCCCTCTTTTGATACAGATGAAACGGAATCCTTGATTTCAGCCAGGCTTTCTTTCAATTCCTTTAATTCAGCGGCGAACGCGTTTTTATTTGCCGCCACCTTCCTGCGCGTTTCCTCCCCTGAAGACGGGGCGGACAACAAGGTCGCTATTCCTGCTGCAGCACTGCCTGCGAGGAATCCCAATAACAATGATTTTGCCTTCATATGCAACCACCTCATTATTCTTTTAAATATATTTCTGCAATAAGGATTGAATTTCCTTTTTTTTGCGCACTTCAAGATTGCTGTATACCATATTTATTTTCCTAATATACATGAATTAAACCATAATGCCTTAGTTGAAGATGCACACTGTGATTGAGTGTCATTATTGGCAAAGAGGGGGAAGAGATGGGGAAATTTATTTTTATTATGTTTATATGCAGTACGTTTCTTTTTTTCGCCATGTTCAAAAATCTGCTGGCGTTGCGTATGCCAGGAGTATATCCGCCGAAAAAGCGTTTAAGAAAAAAGGCGGAAGCATACGGAGCAGCCGGGGCAGTCCTGCTTCTCATGGGGTTCCTTCTCAGCTTGCTTATATGAAAATCAGAAAAAAAAGAACCCGCACGCGGGTTCTTTGCATCAATCATTAGTTGGCGTCTGCCAGCTTTGCCCTTTTGAAGATATTCAAGGCAACCGGAAACAGGATGGCCATGAATGCTGCGTTGAAAACAACGGCCGGAAGTACCGCACCAGCGAAGAGTCCGACGAAAGCGCCTGGAAGTCCAACAATCAAATAAGCTGATCCAAGGAATACGGTTCCTGATACAATCGTTCCTACAGCTGTAAGGACAGCTGCATTAATGACAGATCCATGGAATTTCCTGAATGCAGTCAGCAGGCCGTAAAAAACAAACGCTGTAACCAGCTTGTCAATGATATTTGGAATCTGTCCTCCAGGAAAACCTGTGGTCATTGCCGATAATATCCCGGTAACGAGGGCAACGAGCAAGACGCTTTTCTTGTCCGGGAAAAGAATAATTCCCAAAAACATCATGGTAAGCATCATATCCGGCTTCATTCCAAGGATAAAGGGCGGTACGATGGTGTGCAAAACAGCACCCATCCCCACAAGCAGTGCAAGCGCAACAAGATTCTTTGTATTCATTTCTCAACTCTCCTCCACTATTCTAGCTAACTATTGCTTCTCCTGCAGTGCGTCTCTCGCCTGCAGCGAAAAGCTTGCTATCATTATAGCATATATTGAATTGGCGTAAAGTGTTAATTTTCTGTTAACGGCTTTTGAATTCCTTCATGAACTGGGCCAGGACCTCCACATGTTCAAGCGGAACGGCATTGTAGATCGAAGCGCGGCAGCCGCCAACTGAACGATGCCCATTCAGTCCAGTGAAGCCGCGTTCTTTTGCCTCAGCGAGAAAAGCTTCTGTGAGTTCCTGGTTTTCAAGCGTAAATGTAACATTCATAAGCGAGCGGCTGGACGCTTCGGCATGGCCTTTATAGAAGCCGTCGCTATCATCTATCGCGTTATACAGAAGGGCCGCTTTTTCCCTGTTGATTTTTTCCAGCGCTTCCGTTCCCCCCAGCGAATCAGCCCACTCAAGCACCAGTTTCAGCAAATAAATGGCCATTGTAGGCGGAGTATTATAAAGGGAATCATTTTTGGCGTGCGTCCTGTAATCCAGCATCGTCGGCAGGGAATCATTTGAGCGTTCCAGCAAGTCCTTCCTAAGAATCACCACAGTAACCCCTGAAGGGCCCAGATTCTTCTGGGCTCCTGCATAAATCAGCCCATAGGAAGCTACATCAATCGGTCGGCATAAAATATCACTGGACATGTCGGCGACAAGCGGGATGCCTGCTTTTGGAGTCTCGTGCCACTGCGTGCCAAATATCGTGTTATTGGACGTGATATGCAGATAAGCCCCGTCCTCGGCGATTTTTAGCGAAGACACGGGAGGGATTTCCCTGTATTGATTGTCCTTGCCTGTGGCAATCGCTTCGGCATGGCCAATTTTTTTTGCTTCCTTCAGCGCTTTTTCCGACCATGCCCCTGTCAATACATACTGACCCTTTTTCCCTTCTTCCATCAGGTTCATGGGAACCATTGTAAATTGCAGGCTTGCGCCTCCCTGCAAAAAGAGGATTTCATAGCTGTCGGGAATCTGAAGCAGCTTCTTTAACAGGTTTTTTGCTTGCTGGTGGATTTCTTCATACGGCTTGCTGCGATGGCTCATCTCCATTACATTCATGCCAGTTCCTTTATAATTGAGCCATTCCTGTTCTGCTTTCTTCAAAACGGATTCTGGCAAAGAAGCAGGACCAGCATTAAAATTGTAAGCACGTTTCATCATATTCCCCCCGGATTCCTTTATTGCATTACAGTAAAGGAGTGGATTTTTTAAATCCATGCTACCAGATAACAAGGAAAATTGCTATTTTTCTGAGAAAAAAATAAAAAACTTCTGCGAGTGCAGAAGCTTATAGTGTACTGTGGATATAAGAAGCCATTTTTTTCAGTTCTTCCGGAGTGTATTCGCTGTTATGCGTTTTCCACACAGCCCCAAAGCCGTCCCCTTCCCCGTAACGCGGAATTAAGTGGATATGGTAATGAAAGACTGATTGCCCGGCATGTTCGCCATTATTATTCAGGATGTTCATGCCAATCGGGTCATAGGCTTTTTTGAGGGCATTCGCCAGCTTTGGTACTTCCCTGAAAAGATTGGCAGCAACCTCATCTGTCAATTCATAGACGTTTTCTTTATGTACTTTTGGAATAACCAGAGTATGTCCCTTTGTTACCTGGCTGATATCCAGGAAAGCGAGGACATGTTCATTTTCGTATACCTTGGAAGCCGGGATTTCCCCGTTTACGATTTTGCAAAAAATGCAGTCCGACATTTACTCCACCCTTTCTTTTTTCAAAGCTTTTAAGGTATTTTATCATAATTGTCTAATAAATATAAAGAAGCCAATCAGGAAACCTTAAAAAGGCAGGATCCGGGATGGATCCTGCCCTGAAGGGAAAAGCGTGCTTCATGCCTGAATAATTTCCATTTTATCTGCCTTTTGCACGGTTACCTTTGATAAACACCTCATTTTTAATGAAATGTGTCAACAAACGGACCTGTGTTCAATCGAACCATCTCCTGACCTTTATTGTTTATGTGACAACGAATAAAGCGGATGATTGTCTTCGGCAAACACCTCATTTATTGGAGTGTTTTCTAAAACGGTTTATTGGTGAAGCGTTACCTCGAAAAACTTGTCTTTAACAGACACCTCATTTCGATTGGTCAACTGCTTTCCCCTTCAAAACTTAGAATGCCCCTTTTTAAAAAATATATCCCAATTTTCCTGCCGTTTTTTTAGGACCGAACGGCCGGAGGGGAGTTTCTGTTTTTATCTATGTCTGAATTTGATAAAATGGATAAAAGAAAAATTAGTTGGAAGGACGTTGCCCATGGCTTTATTGGAAATCAACAACCTTACTGGAGGCTATACCCGTAATCCAGTCCTTAAGGAGATAAGCTTTACGGTCAAATCTAATGAAATCGTTGGGCTCATTGGGTTGAATGGCGCCGGAAAAAGTACAACTATCAAGCATGTAATTGGGCTGATGGAGCCACACAAGGGAGAAATCACTATCAGCGGCAAAAGCTTTAAGGCTGGACGGGAGGAGTACCGGAGGCAATTCACTTTTGTGCCCGAAACACCGATCCTCTACGATGAACTGACACTGGAAGAACACCTTAGGATGACCGCGATGGCCTATGGTCTGGAAGAAGCAGAATATAAGGCACGCGTAGGCGAACTGCTGAAAGAGTTCCGGATGGAAAAGCGCCTAAAGTGGTTTCCTGCCCATTTCTCTAAAGGAATGAAGCAAAAGGTGATGATTATGTGCGCTTTTCTTGTCCAGCCAGCTCTGTACATCGTCGATGAACCTTTTGTAGGGCTCGATCCTCTTGGCATCCAGTCCCTGTTGGACCTCATGGACAAAATGAAAGCAAATGGTGCGGGGATTTTGATGTCAACCCATATTCTTGCAACGGCCGAAAGGTATTGCGACCGATTTGTCATCCTCCACGAAGGGAAAATCCGTGCAAAAGGAACCCTGAAGGAGCTTCAGTCGCAATTCAACATGCCCGGTGCTACGCTGGACGACCTGTACATTCAGCTGACAAGGGAAGAAGATTATGTTTAATTCCGAAACTTTATGGAAAGAACGGTTTACTCTGTTTTTGAAAGAGACAAGCCGGTATTTGCGCTACATTTTTAATGGGCATCTGGTCATCGTATTCATGTTTTTAATCGGGACGGCAGGCTTTTATTATCAGGGATGGGTAAAAACACTGGCACCGGACTTTCCGTCTGCATGGATCATGGCCCTTATTCTGGCGTGGGCTGTAACCTATAGCCCGGTTGCGACCTTTTTGACAGAAGCGGATAAGGTCTTTTTGATTCCACTTGAGGAAAGACTGGGGGATTATTTTAAGCGTTCGGGCATCTTCAGCCTTTTCTTGCAGGCATACCTGCTTCTCATTCTTCTGGCGCTTTTAATGCCCATCCATGCACAGGTTTCAGGTGAAGGGTATCGCTCATTCTTATTCTTTTTGCTTGTCCTGGTCGCCTTAAAGGCACTCAATATGCTCATTCGCTGGAGGGTTCAATATTATATTGACTTAAGTGTTTGGCGGATGGATACTGCTGTCAGGTTCGCGGTCAATGCTGTTGTTCTTTACCTGCTTTTCTCCAGTGCAGGCCCTATTGTTCTCGCTCCAGCGCTTCTCCTTGTCCTGCTGTATGTGTATTATCAGATGCAAACCAGGGAGAAGGGGCTTAAGTGGGAACAGCTAATAGAGCTTGAGGAAAAGAGGATGGGTGCTTTCTACCGTATCGCCAATTTATTTACTGATGTACCCAAGCTGAAAGACCGGGTAAAGAGGCGCAAATGGCTCGACTTCCTGCTTGCTGCGAAATACGGGCAAAACCAGACGTTTGACCATATCTACCGAATCACCTTTATCAGATCGGGCGATTATTTCGGACTATTTGCCAGGCTGACCATCATTGGAGCAGTGGGCATTTATCTCATAGATGGGGCGGGCCAGATTTTCCTTGCAGTCATCTTCCTGTATTTAACCGGTTTCCAGCTGATGCCGCTCTGGGGCCACCACGAAAACAAGCTATGGACAAGTTTGTATCCGGTGGCAGAGGCTTCCAGGGAAAAGGCATTTGCCAGGCTTCTTTTGGCCATACTGTATTTGCAAACCGGTATCTTCAGTCTAGTGCCTGTGTTTAAACAAGATTGGGCGGCAGCATTCACGACCGCAGTCCTCGGCTTCTTGTTCGCCATGTTTTTTACTAACGTATACAGTAAAAAAAGAAGGCAGGCTTGATCCAAAGCCACTGACGGGAGCTCTCAGTGCCAAAAAACCAGTGAAGCTGGAAAAAAGGTAACTGACAGG
>NZ_LIGG01000001.1:1866652-1882023 GCF_001273925.1 Bacillus sp. FJAT-27251
AGCCGGCAAAAAGGTAACTGACAGCAGCTCTCAATACCCAAAAAACCGGTCAAACTGCAAAAAGGTCACTGACTCGCAGTCGCCCTCGGCGGAGCCGTCCAAAATGCCTTTGAAAACTGCCCCCTTCAGGAATCTGGCCCGGGATGGCGCGTATAGTTAGAAGAAGGGGTGATTCTATGAACGAGTATGAGCTGAAAGTCTATGATGAGCTCATGGAGTGGCAGCGTAAAATGCGAAAAAAATCAAGTCTGCTTACAAGGGCGTCAAAAAAGGTGCAAACGAGGATCAATGGCATGATTCCGGAGAGGGTGCATACTTTCATGACCGAAAGCATTAAAAACATGGTGAAAGCCACGCTTTCGGGTTCAGGGCTGACTACGAAAAAGCAGCAGGGAACGGGCTTAGGGTTAAAAGAGAAGGACGATTTATTCCGGAAAAAGCTTGAGACATACCGCAAAACTGCCGCCATAGAGGGAGCCGGCACCGGGGCAGGTGGGATACTCCTTGGATTGGCCGATTTCCCTTTGCTGCTGTCGATAAAAATGAAATTTTTATTTGAGGCAGCATCCATCTATGGTTTTGATACGTCGAAGTATGAAGAAAGGCTATTTTTGCTATACGTATTCCAGCTTGCGTTTTCGGGAGAAGAGACACGCAGGGAGACTTACGAACTTATCCGTGAATGGGAAGATCGTAAAAACGGTCTTCTCGAGATGGACTGGAAAGAATTCCAGCAGGAATATAGGGATTATATCGATTTGGTTAAAATGGCCCAAATGCTGCCAGGCATCGGCGCGGTGGTAGGAGCGTACGCAAATTACAACCTCCTGGATCAATTGGGTGAAACCGCCATGAACGCCTGCAGGCTGAGAATACTGAAAACGCCCCCGGCAGCTCAGTAGCCGGAGGCGTTTTTTTATTTAAAATTGATTTCGCTCTCTTAGGCGAGATTTCCCTGAAGCTCGGCCTCTGAGGTGTCACGGTTCTGATAATGGATTGCGGCAGCGCCAAGTGATTTGGCGGCAATAAGCATGGCTTTTTCGTCAAAATCAAATTTAGGGTGGTGGTGCGGATAGGCTGTTCCTGTTCCATTGGGATTGGCACCTGTAAAGAAGAAGCTTCCTTTTACATGCTGCAAATAATAAGCGAAGTCTTCGCCTCCCATTTGAAGTTCGCTTTCTTCTATCTTGGTTACCTGGGGCACATGGGAAACAGATTCAATCAGGAATTCCGTTTCCGGACCATGGTTCACAACAGCCGGATATCCGCGGAAAAAGGTATAATCATAAGTGCATTCATTTGCCAGGCATGTACCTTGAATCACCTTTTCAAGCTGATTCTCTATAAAGCTCCGTGCTTCTTCGCTGAAGGTCCGGACTGTCCCGATAAGTTTTGCTTTGTCGGCAATGACATTGAATGCGTTCTCGGCCATGAATGAACCGACTGACAGGACGGCCGGTTCAGTTGGATTCACTCTCCGGCTGACGATTTGCTGCAGGTTTATAACAAGCTGGGAAGCCGTGACAATCGCATCGTTGGTTTTATGAGGCTGTGCACCATGCCCGCCTTTTCCCTGAATGGTGATTTCAAACCTGTCGGCCGCTGCCATGATCGGACCGATTCGATACTGGACTGTGCCCGTAGGCTCGCTGGCCCAAAGATGTGTTCCGAAAATCACATCGACTCCCTCGAGACAGCCATCCTCAATCATGGCGATTGCCCCTCCTGGAGCATATTCTTCTGCATGCTGATGAATCATCACGTATGTACCTGCCAGGCTTCCCTTTATTTCATTCAGTGCCTTTGCGAGCACCAGCAGGGTGGCGGTATGGCCATCATGCCCGCATGCGTGCATGATACCGGGCACCTGTGATTTGTATGGGACTTTTTTTTCGTCCTGGATTGGAAGGGCATCAAAATCAGCCCTTAAGGCTACGGTCTTTCCAGGTTTTCCTCCATGGATTTTAGCGACTACCCCGTTGCCGCCGACATCCCCCCTTACCTCAATTCCAAGTTTTTCATAGTAGGATCTGATATAGGCGGCAGTATTGACTTCCTGGAAGGATAATTCGGGATGCTGATGCAGATACCTGCGGATATCGACCATTTCTTCATATAAGTTGTCCAGTTTTCCAAATAAACTTTCTTTCAAATTGGAGCACTCCTTTCAAGGCGGCAAAACTATTTAGACAATTATAACATTTCTGCCCGATGTGCAGGGAAAGAATTGCTGCCAGCCTCAGTACAAAGCGGGAATACAAGACAAAAAAAGCCTGGTGAGAAAACCAGGCTTGCTAAAGTTTTAAAATCGGCCAGAACACTTTAAATCAGGAACATGGCGACTATAGTTGTTACACCCAGCCCGATGGCGACTGGCAGCAGATTGCGCCTTGCCAGTTCGAAAGGGTCGACACCACAGATGGCGGCAGCGGGAATAAGAGCCCATGGTACCAGAGTGCCTCCTCCCACCCAAATGGCAGCAATTTGACCTAATGCCGTCAGTGTAGCTGCTCCCGCTCCGATGGCGCTGGCAAAAATGCCGGCTACCGAACCGGCAAGGGAGATGCCGGAAAAACCGGAACCATCCAGTCCGGTTATCGCGCCTACCGCGGTCAAGGTTACAGCTCCAACTTCTTTGCTTAACGGCACGACAGTTGCCAGGGCGATTCCAAGGTCATTGACAATGCCGTTTGAGCTTTCAGGCAGGGAATTGCCGATGATTTTTGTGAAGCCCGAGTCCCCAAGGTAAAAGAAAGCTGCAATGGGAATCACAGGACCGAACACCTTAAAGCCAAACTGAAAACCTTCGATTAAGTAATTGGTTGTTTCCTCAAGTCCCTTCCCTTTATGCGAGGTTAGGGCAATGACGAGGAGGATGAAAATGGCCGTGCCTCCTACCAAAGCTGTGGCATCCCCGCCTGTTAAATTAAGGGTGAACATTGCAGCAACATTGGAGGCAAATAAAACCGGAATCAGCAAGGCAAATGCTCTTTTCTGCTTTAATGTCAGCAAATAGCCATGTGTCCCAGTGCCTTCCAGGCTCTTGCTTTCCATAGCGTTTCCGGAGATCAGCCTTCCATTTTTCATATCCCTTTTTAAAAAGTAAAAGGCAGTGACAGTGGTGACAATTCCCATAACAATTATAAGCGGAATGCTGGCCTGAACGACCTCTCCAACAGGAAGGCCCGCTGCATCTGCTGTCAGTTTAGGTGCAGCCTGGATGACGAAGTCTCCTGAAAGCGCAATTCCATGTCCAAAAAGGTTCATCGCCATGGCTACTCCAAGAGCAGGGAGGCCAACCCGAAGCGCAACTGGCAGCAAGACCGCACCCATAAGGGCAACAGCAGGAGACGGCCAGAAAAACCATGAAATGACCATCATAAGCAGACCGATGACCCAGTAGGCAAGTGCGGGAGTCCGAATCAGTTTTGCGAAAGGAGAAATCATGACATCATTAATGCCTGTGACAGTTAGGGTTTTGCTCATGGCGACAATGATCGATATGATCAGAATGGTAGGGAGGAGTTCGGTAATCGCATAAATGAAGCTATTGAATACGGAACTAATGGAGGAGCTCAGGGAGCCTTTTGCCACAATCGCAATCAGAAAAATGCCAACAATTGAGATGATTGAAGTGTCTCTTCTCATAACCATGAATCCAATAATAAGGAAAATGAAGCAAACATAAATCCAATGAAGGGCAGTTAACTCTACGGCCATGGTATCCTTCCTTTTTTCTGTAATTCCGACATTAGGCGGAAGGCCTGAATGATGGTATTACAGAATATGTGCGCATTGGAAAGTGGGTTCCATGGCAGCAGAAAGTAAATCCAAATCGGGAAAAATGAATAAAGGAGGACCAGCACGGCCTCTCCTTTGAATACCTATTCTTCTTCGGCTATACTATACGTGGTGATATAGGAGGCACCTGAAAAAATGGTCTGAGGGTGTGCCCCTGAGTTCCCGCCCGGCTTTTGATGGGCATTTTGGAAGGAATCGGATTCTTTCCACCGCTCAAATGCCATCCTGTCTTCCCACGCCGTCAATATTACATAAGTGTTGGAAGAAAGGGGACGAAGGACTCTAAGGGCAGCAAAGCCAGGCTGATTTTCAATTTTGCCCTGGCGATTTTTAAACCGGTACTCAAACACCGGCCTGCCTTCGTCCGTAACGGGAATATTGTTCATCACAATGAACTCCGCCTTGTTAAAGCTTCCAGCCGAATCAAGCACTTCGTATTTTCTTGGACTGCTGAAAACGGTGTTTCCTTCTGTTTCATGCAGAAGTACGGATGACTCATCATCACCCATCAGCAGCATTTTTTCGCTTGGATGTCTATCACGGAGCTTTCTTAAAAATTCACTGGTACCGGAAGTTAAATAGATTTTCAAAAAAATCACCTCTGGGTAATAATTTTAAGTCTATTATAGCTCTTCCCTTCAGGCGGTGCCCATAAAAGGCCTTCACCCGGAAAAACGTCATTTTTATGACATTTGCTCCTTCCTGCTAGGAATAGGACCGTTAAAAAGGATATAGTGTAAATAGCATAATGAAGCATGTTAACAATTTTAAAAATAACAGATTAAAGAGATATAGTTGAAAGGTGGATCACCTCGGATGAGCAGAATACTGAATGATACGTTTTTAAAAGCAGCAAGGGGAGAAAGGACGGACCATGTTCCTGTTTGGTATATGCGCCAGGCAGGCCGTTCGCAGCCGGAATACCGGGCCATTAAAGAAAAGTATTCCTTATTTGAAATTACGCATCAGCCTGAACTTTGTGCTTATGTAACCAGATTGCCTGTTGAACAGTACAATGTTGATGCTGCCATCCTTTACAAGGATATCATGACACCGCTTCCGGCCATTGGTGTCGACGTGGAAATAAAGAGCGGGATCGGCCCGGTGATTTCGAATCCAATCACTTCGCTTGCCGATGTGGAAAAGCTTGGAGAACTCAATCCCGAGCAGGATGTTGCCTATGTGCTTGAAACCATTAAAATTCTTACAGAGGAACAGCTTTCCGTGCCCCTGATCGGATTCTCCGGCGCGCCGTTTACGCTTGCCAGCTATATGATCGAAGGCGGCCCTTCAAAGAATTACAATAAAACCAAAGCTTTCATGTATGCAGAACCGAAAGCTTGGTTTGCCTTGATGGACAAACTTTCTGAAGTGATTGTTACATATGTAAAGTCACAGATAAAGGCCGGATCCAGGGCCATCCAGATTTTTGATTCATGGGTCGGTGCCTTGAATGTTCAGGATTACCGTTATTATATCAAGCCGGTCATGCATCGGATTTTCACGCAGCTTAAGGAAGAAAATGTTCCCCTTATTATGTTTGGAGTCGGAGCAAGCCACCTGGCAAGGGAGTGGCACGATCTCCCAATCGATGTCGTCGGCCTGGACTGGCGCCTGCCAATTAGTGAAGCCCGGGAAATGGGCATCCATAAAACCGTGCAGGGCAACCTTGACCCGGCAATCTTGCTGTCTCCTTGGGAAGTGATCGAAGAAAGGGCGAAGGCCATCCTGGACCAGGGAATGGCACAGCCAGGATATATCTTCAATCTTGGCCATGGTGTATTTCCTTCCGTCAATCCGGAAACGCTGAAAAGGCTGACAAGCTTCATCCATGAATATTCCGCTTCCAAACTGGGCCGTTAATTCTATCTGCTAAATTAATGTATAAAGGCGCTTGCGCTTTTCTGTTGGCACATCGGCACTTTATTTGGCAAAATAGATTTGTATCGGGCTTAGCGCCAGGCTTGGGCGATAGTTGACCATGCACCGGGGAAAGATTGCTCCCCCGGTGTTTGTGTCTGTTACCGTCCAGACCGAGGTGCTCATGCTTTTCAGTATTGAGACTGTAAAAAGAGGTGCAATAATGGCAAAGAAAAAAATGGGTTTGCTCGTAATGGCATACGGCACTCCATATAAAGAAGAAGATATTGAAAGATACTATACTCATATCCGCCATGGCCGAAAGCCAACCGACGAGATGCTGGAAGACCTGAAACAGCGCTATGAAGCAATTGGAGGTATTTCCCCGCTGGCTAAAATCACCCGGGAGCAGGCGGAGGGGCTGGCTGGCTACCTGAATGAAATCCAGGATGAATATGAATTTAAAATGTATTTGGGCCTAAAGCATATCGAACCATTTGTCGAGGATGCGGTTAAGCAAATGCATGAAGACGGAATTCAACAGGCTGTCAGCATTGTTCTCGCGCCGCATTTTTCCACTTTCAGTGTGAAATCCTATAATGGCCGTGCCAAAGCGGAAGCGGAAAAGCTTGGGGGACCGGGAATTATCTGCGTTGAAAGCTGGTATGATGAGCCTAAATTCATTCAATATTGGTCAGAGCGTGTAAAAGAAACATATGACTCCATGCCTGTGGATGAAAGGGAAAATTCTGTTCTGATTGTATCGGCTCACAGCCTTCCAGAGAAAATTCTCCAGTCCGGAGATCCTTACCCGCAACAGCTGCAGGAGACGGCGGAGCTTATTGCCGAAGGTGCCGGGGTGAAGGACTTTGCTGTAGGCTGGCAAAGTGCCGGAAACACACCGGAACCATGGCTGGGCCCGGATGTGCAGGACCTTACAAGAGACCTTTACAATGAGCATGGATATAAAGCATTTGTCTATGTCCCTGCTGGCTTCGTGGCGGACCATCTTGAAGTTCTCTACGACAATGATTATGAATGCAAAGTAGTCACCGATGATGTAGGGGCAGCCTATTACCGGCCGGAAATGCCAAATGCCCAGAAGGAATTCATTGATGCACTTGCAGCCATAATCCTGAAAAAATTGGCTTAAAGAGGACTATTTCAGAAGAAAAGTAGGCGATAACCTTGGCAGTAGACAAGAAAAAGGTTGTCATAGCTGGTGGGGGAATCACTGGGCTGACAGCCGCATATTATCTGCAAAAATACGCCCGTGAGCATCAGCTGCCTTTGGAAGTAAAATTGGTGGAAGCATCTAGCCGGATTGGCGGGAAGATGCAAACCGTAACAAAGGATGGTTTCACTATTGAACGGGGGCCCGACTCCTTCCTGGAACGAAAGCAAAGCGCAGCCAGGCTTGCAAGGGAGGTGGGCCTCGGGGACAAGCTTGTCAACAACTCGGCAGGCAAGTCCTATGTCCTGGTCAGGGAGCAGCTGCATCCCATGCCAGGGGGCTCCGTGATGGGAATACCGACCGAAATCGGCCCGTTTGTCACAACAGGCTTATTCTCATGGCCAGGAAAAATAAGGGCAGCGGCCGACTTTTTTCTGCCGCCTTCCGAGGCACAGGCAGACCAGCCGTTGGGGACTTTCTTTCGCCGCAGGCTTGGAGATGAAGTAGTTGAAAACCTGGTTGAACCCTTATTATCTGGTATCTATGCAGGTGATATCGACCAAATGAGCCTGATGGCAACCTTTCCCCAGTTTTACCAGGTAGAACAAAGATATGGCAGCCTGGTGCGCGGGATGAGAAAAACGGCTCCTAAGACAAAGAAGCCATCCGAGCCGGCACCCGCTAAGAAAAAAGGGATTTTCCTTACAGTCTCGACTGGATTGGAGTCTTTTGCGGACGCAATCGAGGCACAGCTTGAACAAGGGTCGGTCCTTAAAAGCACGAGGGTGGATAAGGTAGTGAAGGAAGGCGGAAGCTATTCCCTGCGTCTCAGCAACGGAGAGCAATGGGAAGCAGATTGCGTTTTGGTGACTGCCCCCCATGAGGCGGCTTTGCACATGTTTTCGCAGTACGAATCCCTCTTTGACGGATTCAGGAATATGCCGTCCACCTCGGTTGCCACGGTATCGCTGGCCTTTCCGGCTGAAGCAATCAAACAGGATATCGACGGTACGGGATTTGTCGTTTCACGCAACAGTGACCATCGAATAACCGCTTGTACCTGGACACATAAAAAATGGCCGCATTCCACTCCTAAAGGGAAAGTCCTGCTCCGCTGTTATGTGGGCAGGCCCGGGGATGAAGGAATTGTTGAACAGACAGATGCCGACCTTGTAAAAATTGTTCTTGAGGATTTGAACAAGACGATGAATATATCGGCAGAGCCGGAGTTTTCTGTTATCAGCCGCTGGAAAGAAGCTATGCCGCAATATCTGGTGGGGCATAAACAAAGGGTCGAAGAGTTGAATTCAGGACTGCGAACGCAGCTCCCGGGTGTGTTTGTCGCGGGCAGTTCCTATGAAGGCCTGGGCATCCCCGACTGCATCGACCAGGGGGAAAACGCTGTACAACAGGTATTGGATTTTTTAAAACGATAACATCCAGATAAAAAAGAAGCCAGCTGCGACATGCAGCTGGCTTTTCCATGGGCATTATTTAAAGGGATGTAACACAAGTGTGAAATTTCAGATAATGATGGGCGAAGAGTTACAGTTTAATATTTTCCGGGATCCATGCAGCTGTCGCATTTGCTTCCGTAGCATTCGTGCTGCTCGTTCATTTTCTCTCCGCATTCTGTGCATTGCTTTGCTGGAAGATTCCGAAAAAATTCGACGACATTTTCAAGCATGTTGAAGACCTCCAAATGATTTATTGTTTTGGTACAGTTATTAAGTTGGTTTTATTGTATTATAACAGTGTTAGCGGTGTCAACCATTGTTTTATAACAAACTTAATTAAATGAAAAGATGGGCAAAATGGAGTATAGTGAATGTGGAAATTGAACTAGGAGGAATGGACATGAAGCTGACAGTGATCGGCTGCTGGGGCGGCTATCCGAAGAGGAATGAAGCAAGTTCAGGTTATCTTTTGGAGCACGAAGGATTCAAGTTGCTTATAGACTGCGGCAGCGGGGTGCTTTCAAAACTGCAGAATTTTATACAGCCGGAACAGATTGATGCCGTGGTGCTGTCGCACTATCATCCGGACCACAATGCAGATATCGGGGTTCTTTACCATGCAAGGCTGATCCAAGGCTTCCTTGGTACGAAGCCGCCGGAGTTGCCTATTTACGGGCATAGCCTCGACCAGAAAGAATTTGCCAAACTTACATATAAAAAAATCACTAGGGGAGTTGCCTACAATCCGGAGCAAATCCTTGAGACAGGACCTTTTAAAATCAGTTTTCTCCAGACTGTTCATCCGGTACCCTGCTTTGCAATGCGGATTGAGGCAGGGGGAAAGGTCTTGGTTTACACCGCCGATACTTCCTATAAAGAAGAATTCATCCCGTTTGCGGAAAACGCCGACCTGCTTTTATGCGAATGTAATTTCTATGGGAACCAAAATGGCAAGGGTGCAGGCCATATGAACAGCTTTGATGCTGGCAGCCTTGCAGCAGCGGCCCAGGTGAAACAGCTTATCCTGACACACCTGCCCCATTATGGAAAGCTTCAGCAGCTTTCGGAGGAAGCCGCTGAAAAATATAGTGGGGAAGTCCGCCTCGCAGAGGAAGGCCTCTCGATAGTTCTATAAAATTGCAGTTTAACAACACTGGCTTTAAGAAAGGAGACACATTATGTTATTTATCGATAATCAGGGCATTACCGACCCGCGCATAAACCTGGCGATTGAGGAATATGCCGTTAAGAACCTGGATATCAATGAAACCTATCTATTGTTTTATATCAATGAGCCCTCCATCATCATCGGCAAGAACCAAAATACAATAGAAGAAATTAATACAGAGAATGTCGAGAAAAACGGGATTCACGTAGTGAGACGGCTGTCAGGAGGAGGTGCCGTCTATCATGATCTCGGAAACTTGAACTTCAGTTTTATCACGAAGGATGACGGAGAAAGCTTTCACAACTTTAGAAAGTTTACGGAACCTGTCGTGGAAGCCTTGAAAAAAATTGGCGTCAATGCCGAGCTGAGCGGACGGAATGATCTGCTGGCAGAAGGAAGAAAGATATCAGGAAACGCACAGTTTTCAACGAAAGGAAGAATGTTCAGCCATGGTACTTTAATGTTCGATTCTAAAATCGACAATGTCGTATCAGCACTGAATGTGAAAAAAGACAAGATTGAGTCCAAAGGAATTAAGTCTGTCCGCAGCCGTGTTGCCAACATATCCGAGTTTTTGGCTGAAGACATGACGATAGAAGAGTTTAGAAGCCTGTTGCTTAAATATATTTTCGCCGGTGCCGATGAAATACCGGAATACACTTTGACACCGAAAGACTGGGAAGAAATCGAAAAACTCTCGAAGGAAAGGTACCAAAATTGGGATTGGAACTATGGCAGATCCCCAAAATTTAATTTGCAGCATTCCCACCGCTTTCCGGCTGGGCAGATTGATGCCCGGTTCGAAGTCAACAAAGGGATCATTGCCAACTGCAAAATTTATGGTGACTTTTTCGGGGTTGGCGATGTCAAGGAGATTGAAGAACTGCTTACAGGAGTCAAATATGAAAAGTCCAGTTTGGAGGCAGCCCTGGCAGGCGTCAAGACCGAACATTATTTCGGAAATATTTCCAAGGAAGATTTTATCAAACTAATTTATTAGTGCAAAAACACGGTGCCAAGCCTGGTGCCGTGTTTTTATTTTTATGAGCAAAGCCCGATATTTCTCTTGTATACATAAACTTCTTTCAATATAATATATTTAGAAAATTTTTAAAATATGGTGAATATTTCACCATCAAAGGGGGATGGAGAATTGAATATTACGTCACGATTGCATGAAACAGCGGTGGAGCTTGGGGAAAAACCTGCCTATCACTTTATGGGGCAGACAAGTACATATGCGGAACTCGATGCTGCAGTCTCAAAGTTCGCATCGGGACTTGAGCAGCTGGGAATAAGAAAAGGGGATCATATTGCCCTGCTTTTGGGGAACTCGGCTCATTTTGTCATTAGCTTATATGGCGCGTTAAGGCTGGGAGCTACAGTCATTCCGGTAAACCCAATCTATACGGCAGACGAAATTGGCTATATTCTTCATAACGGAGATGTCAAGGCCGTGGTCGGCCTAGATCTGATGGTGCCGCTGGCGGAGAAAATGCATGAAAAACTGCCGAACATTGCACACTATATCATTTGTGAGTCCGGGCAGATTGGAGCGACTGATCTTGATGATTCAAATCTGTCAATCCACCCAAAAATGAAATCGTTTACAACAGTGATCGCTTCTGGTGAAGCCAGTTTCAAAGGGCCGGAGCTGGATAAGGACGATACAGCCGTCATCCTTTATACGTCCGGAACGACAGGCAAGCCAAAGGGAGCAATGCTTACGCATGGAAATCTTTACAGCAATGCAAAAGATGTAAGCGATTACTTAAGGATCGCGAAAGAGGACCGTGTCATTACGACATTGCCGATGTTCCATGTTTTCTGCCTGACTGTTGCCCTCAATGCTCCTTTGATGAATGGCGGAACACTCCTGATTGTACCAAGGTTTTCACCAGGGGAGATTTTCCAAATAGCCAGGGACTATCAGGCAACTGTATTTGCCGGTGTGCCAACGATGTATAACTTCCTTCTGCAATATCCTGAAGGAAGGGCAGAAGACCTTCAATCCCTGCGCCTGTGCATATCAGGAGGAGCTTCCATGCCTGTTGCGCTTTTAGAGAACTTTGAGAGAAAATTCCATGTCCGGGTTTCGGAAGGGTATGGATTGTCCGAGGCTTCCCCAGTCACATGCTTCAACCCGCTGGACCGTCCGCGCAAGGCCGGCTCAATCGGCATGTCGATTGTCAATGTGGAAAATAAAGTGGTCAATGAATTGGGAGAGGAAGTTCCGGCGGGCCAGGTGGGAGAACTGATTGTTAAGGGCCCGAATGTAATGAAAGGCTATTATAAAATGCCCGAAGAAACAGCGGCCGCCATTAAGGATGGCTGGCTTTATACAGGGGACCTTGCGAGAGTGGACGAAGAAGGATACTTCTATATTGTCGACCGTAAAAAGGACCTTGTCCTGGTTGGCGGCTATAATGTGTACCCTCGCGAGGTGGAAGAGGTCCTTTACAGCCACGAAGATATCATTGAGGTCGCTGTAGTCGGTGTCCCCGACCCCAATTTTGGAGAAGCGGTACGCGCTTTCGCCGTCAGCAAAAATCCCGGATTGCGGGAGGAGGAATTGATCGAATTCTGCAAGGAACACCTGGCAAAATATAAAGTTCCAAGTTCAATAAATTTCCTTGAAGAGCTTCCTAAAAATACAACAGGGAAAATCTTGCGACGTTCCCTCAAAGACCAGTTAATGCAAAGCAAATAATGTACTTTGGAGCCCGGCATACAGGAATTTATGCCAGGCTTTTTTCTGTAAAGAACCGCAGGGCACCTTTTAATCTGCCAGTCATTTACAAGACGAGTTCCAATTTTCTAAAAATTAATAAAAATCACTTGATAACTAAATTGAAATAATATTATAATAGTTTAACAAATAAAAGCATAAAAGCGTTGAAGTACAAGGATAAATAGGGGGAAAATACTATGCTGAAAAAAATGAAGGTAATGGCGGCAGCAGGGATTACGGGAGCCTTGTTGCTCGCAGGCTGCGGCAGTGATGAAGCTGGAAGCAGCCAGGGAACAGAAGCTGAAAAGGAAGGCAGCAAAACCCTTAAAGTTGGGGTTACTCAGATCGCTGAACATCCATCCCTTGATGCTGCATTCGAAGGGTTCAAGGAGGCATTGGAGGAAAAGGGTCTTGAAGTTGAATACGATGTCCAAAATGCACAGGGAGATGCCAACAACAATGCATCAATTGCCAATAACTTTGTCGGCGACAAGGTGGATTTGATCTTTGCAAACTCTACGCCGAGTGCCCTGAGCGCGCTTAACGCGACAAAAGACATTCCAATCGTTTTTACATCCGTTACTGACCCGCTGGGGGCCGGCCTTGTGAAATCGATGGAAAACACTGAAGGAAATGTAACTGGCACAACCGATACCCATCCCGAAGCGATTCCGAATACTGTGAAGTTTATGGATGAACAGTTTGAAGGCAGCAAAGTCGGCCTAATCTACAATTCCGGCGAGCAGAATTCCATTGCCCAAATCGACCTCGTAAAAAAGGCAGGAGAGGGCACTGACCTCAAATTTGTCGAAGCCACAGTATCAACGACAGCAGAAGTAAAACAGGCAGCAGAGTCCCTGGTCGGCAAGGTGGACATGATTTACATCATTACTGATAATACAGTGGTTTCCGGGCTGGAATCGGTCATTATGGTCGCTAATGACAATGACCTCCCGCTGTTTGTTGGCGAACTGGATTCCGTGGCGAAAGGCGGGTTTGCCGCTTACGGTTTCGATTATAAGGATATCGGCTATGAAGCCGGACTCATGGCAGCCCAAATCCTCGACGGCGAAAAAAAGCCTTCCGAACTGCCAGTGCAGTATCCACAGAACCTGAAACTGGTTATTAATAAAAAGGCTGCTGAAGAAATGAATATTGAAATAAAAAGCGAGTGGGACAGCCAGGCTGAATACCTTGAATAAGTGATGATGACCTTCCCTGTCTGAATTCAGCCAGAGGTATCCCAACCGGACAGGGAAAGAAGCATCAAAGAAAGGAAGTTGATGATGCCTACAGCTATTTTTGGGTCGCTTGAAGCTGGCGCCATTTACGCACTTATGGCTTTGGGAGTGTACCTGTCATTCAGGATCCTGGATTTTCCTGACCTGACCGTCGACGGAAGCTTCGTTACGGGCGGTGCGGTTGCCGCGATTTTAATAGTAGGAGGAGCCAATCCGTTTCTTGCAACGGCAGCTGCCATCGTGGCCGGCTTCCTTGCAGGGTGCATTACGGGGCTTTTGCATACGAAGGGGAAAATCAATCCCCTCTTGTCCGGAATCCTTATGATGATTGCCTTATATTCAATTAATCTGCGAATCATGGGCAAATCCAATGTCCCATTGCTTGCAGAGGAAACGGTGATGACGAAGCTCTCGAATTTCTGGAAAGGACTTGGAATTGACGAGGCTCTCTCTTCGATTGGTTTTATACCAAAGACCTGGGCCATCCTATTTTTCATGGTCCTGCTGGCCTTCGCTGTAAAAACAGTAATGGACTGGTTCCTGAAGACAGAGTTTGGCCTTGCGATCAGGGCAACCGGGGATAATGAAACCATGGTGCGCAGCTTTTCGGTGGACACCGACTTTTATAAAATTTTCGGCTTGGGCCTTTCCAATGCCCTTGTGGCCTTTTCGGGAGCATTGATTGCCCAGTACAACGGCTTCAGCGATGTAGGGATGGGCATCGGGATGATTGTGATCGGGCTGGCGTCTGTCATTATCGGCGAGGCCGTATTTGGGGCAAAGAATATCGTCAGAGCTACCGCAGCAGTGATTGGCGGTGCCATCCTCTACCGGATTATCGTTACGATGGCTTTAAGGGTCGAATTCCTTGAAACAGGCGATATGAAATTGATTACGGCCTTGATTGTCGTCGGTGCATTGGTCCTTCCAAAAGCCATAGACAGGCAAAAGGAAAAGCAGCGGAAGCGGAAACGCCTAAAAGCCATGCAGGAGCAAAACCTCAACAGTGAAACCGGCGGAAGGGGGCAGAGCCTTGCTGCAGTTGAATCAGATTTATAAAGTGTTTAACGAAGGAACAGCAGATGAAAAAGTGGCCATCAACCATGTAAACCTTCATCTGGCTCCTGGAGACTTTGTTACCGTAATCGGGAGCAACGGTGCCGGGAAATCGACGCTAATGAGCGTCATATCAGGGAAGCTTTCTCCGGATGTTGGCAACGTGCTGATCAACGGAAAGGAAGTTACCGAAATGGCTGAACATAAGCGGGCCGCTTATGTTGGCCGGGTCTTCCAGGATCCGATGGCCGGCACCGCTCCGTCAATGACGATTGAGGAAAACCTTGGAATCGCCTATTCGCGGATGAAACGCCGCGGTCTGGGATTGGGAGTCAATCGCAAGCGGCGCGAGTTTTTTAAGGAAAAGCTTGAAAGCCTTCACCTGGGGCTGGAAAATCGCCTCGAAGCAAAAGTTGGCCTGCTGTCAGGAGGGGAAAGGCAGGCGCTGTCCCTCTTAATGGCAACTTTTACAGAGCCTAAAATCCTGTTGCTGGATGAGCATACGGCCGCCCTTGACCCATCCAGGGCAGAACTGGTCACCCGGCTGACCAAGGAAATTGTCAGCCAGTACCAGCTGACAACCTTGATGGTCACCCATAATATGCAGCAGGCGCTCGAGCTGGGCAACAGGCTGATCATGATGGACCAGGGACAGATTATTTTTGAAGCACAGCCAAACGAGAAAAAGGCGCTTACAGTTGATAAGCTCCTGAATGAATTCCAGCGGATTCGCGGGGAGAAAATGAACAGCGACCGCGCTGTACTGATTTAGAGAAAAGGCACATGGTGATCCATGTGCTTTTCCTGTGTGGAAAAAGGAGTTTTTTGGGTTGGGGTTTGAAACACTGACAGGTTGTGTCACGTGTCAGTGCCCGAAATTGGT
>NZ_LIGG01000001.1:1882507-1891614 GCF_001273925.1 Bacillus sp. FJAT-27251
AAAAAAGAGGTACTGAGAGGCCGTGTCAGTACCCGAACTCGGCAGAACAGAAGAAAAAAAGTCACTGACAGGCCAGTACCCGAACTCGGCAGAACAGAAGAAAAAAAGTCACTGACAGGCAGCCTCAGTACCCAAAATCGACAGAACAGAAGAAAAAAAGTCACTGACAGGCCGCGTCAGTACCCAAACTCGGCAGAACAGAAGAAAAAAAGTCACTGATAGGCAGCCTCAGCACCCAAAACCGGCAGAACAGAAGAAAAAGAGTCACTGACAAGCAGTACCCAGATCCCCAATTACCCGAAGAGGAGAAAAACAGCCGTTCAAAAATATGGCAGAACTATGTATAATATAGCTTAATTGTTCGTTTTATTAATATATTCATTACTAGAATGCAAACAAATATCAACAAGAGGGGTGTGATTCCTTATGGAAAATGTCATGGCCATTGGCCGGGTTTCAGAATTTAAAAAGGGCCTGCAGGGTGGCATCAGTATTGCCATTGGGTATATGCCGGTTGCGCTTACCTTTGGACTGATTGCTAAAACGACCGGTTTGACATTGGGCGAGACCCTTATGATGAGTTTGCTTGTGTTTGCCGGAGCGGCCCAATACATATCCCTTAGTCTTCTTGCCCAGGGAATAGGCATGGTTGAAATTGTCCTGACAACCTTCATCGTCAATATCCGTCACTTTTTAATGGCGGCCTCCCTGAATGAAAAGGCTGAAGATGATACGCCCGGGAAAAGGATGTTGTATTCATTCGGCATTACGGATGAAACATTTTCTGTTGCCGCCACACAACCGGGCACTGTGTCCACAGGATATATGTTTGGCTTGACCCTTATCTCCTACTCAAGCTGGGTGGTTTTTTCAGGCGTTGGATTTTTAATTGGGGCGGGCTTGCCCAAGACGCTGCAGGAAAGCATGTCCATTGCTTTGTACGCGATGTTTATCGGCCTGCTCGTTCCTTCCATGAAAAAAAGCATCAAGGTCGTTTATCTGGCTGCGCTTGCTGCCTCTTTTAATACGGTCTTTACACTAGGCGAATTGATGTCCACAGGATGGGCCATCGTTTCCGCAACTCTCCTATCGGCCATCATTGTGGAAGCCGTCGAAACGATGAAATCTGGAAAGAAGGTAGATGGCCGTGAATAAGGAAATTGTGCTGATGATTATTGGGATGGGCCTGGTAACCTATATTCCCCGCATGCTGCCATTCATTATGTTCAGGGGGAAAGAATTGCCGCCATTTATCCAGGGAATCCTGAAAAATGTTCCCTATGCAACGCTTGGGGCGTTGATTTTTCCCGCAGTGCTGTATATCCAGGAAGATATTTGGTATGGTATTGTCGGTGCGGCCGCGGCATTTGCCGCCGCTTTTTTAGGGGCCAATGTGATTGTCGTGGTGATTGGCTCCATTGCCGTCCTTAGCGCCTGCTCGTTTTTCTTCTAGTAAATTCAAAATGAAAAGGCATCGGGAATTATTCTTGATGCCTTTTTGGCAATAGGAACAAAATAAGAAAAGCTGTCTTTCTTGTTCTATTTTAGGCTTATCCGCTTAAACTAGTCATATAGGGTTGCACGAAAAGGGGGAATAGCTGTGGCAAGAAAGATTGGCTTTTATGCGATGCTTGCCTATGTGGTTTATGGCTTTCTTGTTTACGGGTATCTATTTTATTTCGCCGATACAAGCTTGCCATTTGAATATCAAGGTTCGAGGGCAGACCCTGCTACCTTTATGAATGCACGGGAACTGATGCTAAGCGAAGAGTATTCGAAGATCCGCAATCTGATGTTTTTCCTCTCCGCTCCTTTGGAGTGGCTGATTTATTTGCTGATTTTGCTGCTGGGCCTTTCCAGGGCGTTCAAAAAATGGGGACAGGAGTCAACAAAGAACAAATTTGGCCAGGCTGCAATTTATGTAATCTGGCTGTCCTTTTTTACATTTTTGCTTACATTCCCATTAAGCTATCTGAGCTATAACCTGTCCAGGACGTATAATATCTCAACGCAGAGTTTTCCGTCCTGGATGAAGGATGAACTGATCGACTTTTGGGTCAGTTATGGAATGATGCTTGTCATTGTCTTTGTATTATACTGGCTGATCAATAAAAGCAGGAAGTTTTGGTGGCTGTTCGCCTGGCTGCTTTCCATTCCGTTCACTCTGTTCATCATGTTTTTCCAGCCGGTAGTGATTGACCCGCTTTATAATGATTTTTACCCGTTAAAAAACAAGGAACTTGAAGCCAAGATTCTTGATCTTGCCAGCAGGGCGGACATTCCGGCGGAGCATGTCTTTGAAGTCAATATGGCCGAAAAAACCAATGCTCTGAATGCGTATGTCACGGGAATTGGGACGAACTCCCGAATCGTTCTCTGGGACACAACGCTTAACAGGCTGAACGACGACCAGATCCTGTTCATCATGGCCCATGAAATGGCCCACTACGTTGAGAAGCATTTATACATTGGCATTGCTGGCTACCTGCTTTTGTCGCTTGCGGGGCTGTATCTTACTGCGAGGGTGATGAACTGGGCAATTGAAGGCTATGGTAAGGATTTGAAAGTTGGCGATATCGGGGACATTCGTTCATTGCCCTTATTTTTGATGATCATTTCAATGCTGGCCTTTGCCGCCAGCCCATTATCCAATTTTGTATCAAGATATCAGGAGACAAGGGCGGACCGCTATGCGATAGAAATGACCGATCACCCTGAAGCCGCCATCACATCGTTCCAGGAACTTTCGCAGGCCGGCTTAAGCCAGGTCAATCCGCCTCTGCTCGTGAAAATATTCCGGTATGGGCATCCCACCATGCTGGAGCGGATCTCAAGGCTCGAGGAATACGAAATCCAGAAGCGGAACAGGGAAGCTGAGAGCCCATGAGAATGGGCTCTTTGCGTTCAGTAACTGCCAGTTCCAGTGCTTGTCCAGTTTTCCTTGAATATCCGCCGCTTAAAAATAAAGATTCCCCCGCAGCAGCGGGGGATTTCGTTTTTCCTATGTGCCGAACTGTCGGTCCAGATCCTTTAATTCATCTGTCAAAGTCAAGAAGAGAGGCTGATTTCGTTCATCAATCGCTTTGTCGATTTTAGCAAGCAGCTGTTTCTTCCGATGGGTGAGCTGAATTTCAGAGAGGAGCATATCAACATATAATTCCAGTACAAATGTTTCTTTTGCCTTGATCCGCTTCATAACGCTGGCCTTCATGATTTCAGAATACGACTTCTCTTTCACTGATCTTCACCTCTTATACCTTTTTTTTATTATATGGAGTTGGAGGCGAATAATCAACTAAATTATTTTAATTTTTAGAAAACTTTTATTCGGGAAATTGTGTATAAATTTAGAACTTTTGGTTTTGATGGGTAAATCTGCCTGGAAACAATGATATGATGTATATTGGGTAATTAGTCCCGATTAAGGAGAGGATGGCATGAATAGAGAGCATAACCACATGGATGAGTATGAGATCAACCCGCTTACAATGATTATTTTCCCATTCCTTTACGGAAGCAGAGTTTTTTCAAAGGTAGTCGAAATGGAAGATGAATACATTTCGCCMTTAAAGCCGCTTGACCTGGTAAAAAGAGGGTGCGAGTACAATCTTTCGGATTACGAAGCCAGGAAAAAAGCAACCAGAACGCTGACTGGGATCACACATAAAATCCCCATCGCCATAGACCCCTTTAGCTCCGTTTATTTTTTGCCAACCATATCGCCAACCAAAACAGGCTGCATCTGGGTTTCGCACGAGCATGTTCTCGATCACAGACGCCATGACCCGCATAGCACACGGGTTATCTTCAGGAATAAAAAGGCCTTCATTCTTCCCGTCTCCTATAGTTCCTTTGAAAAACAGCTGCTTAGAACTTCGCTCCTAAGGACGAGGACTTTACAGAGAATGAAGGAAAATGAAAGAAGGGCAAGCTATCTGATAAGCGGCCGGAAAGCCCAGGAAGAAAGGCAGCCAGTCCTCATAAATGAAAGGTATCTGTTTGACCAAAATGAATAAATGGCAGAGACCCTGTTTTAGGGTCTTATTTAATTAAATTGGATGTTTGCCTGTGCCTTTTGAACAGATAATGGATCATCAGCTCCTGTACTTTATTGCGTATTCTCGGGTTAAAATAATTATGATGTTCTTCATACCCCCTGTAAAGGAACAGGTACATGGTAAAAGCCTCATCCTGCTTGACCTTTTCAACGCGCAGGCTGTTTTGCTTCATGTAGCTTTTAACCACGGCCAATTCCTGCTGGATGGCTTTCATCGTTTCTTCAATCAATTCAAGATAAGGTTTTTTTAGCTTGAAGCCACTCTTTTCAACAACGATAAGATCACGGTCAAGAATGGTCAGCACCATTGGCAGGTAAATGGCCTGCTCCATGATATCACGGTCTTTTTCAGGTATCCTTGTCATCTGTGTTTGCTCCTTTTAAATTTCGGAACATATGTTCTGTTATTATATCGTACTGTATGGACAGGATTGTTTTCAAGTGATTTTAAATTAAGAGCTATCTAATTTACGTTTTTCCACCTCACTTAAAAAAATTCACCAAACAAAATCTTTTTCATAGAAGGGAAATTATTTCTGTTATTGAAATATAAAGAGCAGGAAACCGGCAAAGGAGGAAACAATCATGCAATCTAAACAACTTGCCCAACCGGAGGATTTGCTGGAGTTAAAATCGGTCACTGACCCGCAAATATCGCCGGACGGGAAGAAATGTGCCTATGTTCAGACAGAAATTGTCAAAGGGAAAAACGACTATGCCTCTAATTTATACATATTGGACCTTGCCGGAAACTCAGAACCAAAACAATGGACGTTTGGGAACGTCCGCAACCATTCGCCGAAGTGGTCTCCGGATGGCACAAAGCTGGCATTTGTTTCAACAAGGGAAGGAAAAGCCCAGATTTTTGTCCTTGAAGCTGGAGGAGGAGAAGCAAGGAAACTGACTTCCTGCCCTCATGGCGCAAGCGGACCCATCTGGTCGCCCGACAGCAGAAAAATTGCTTTTTCAGCACTTCTGAAACCGGGGGAAGAGTTGATTTCAGAGAAAGAGGAGGATAAAGAAAAGAAGCAGGCCAAACCTCTCGTTGTGGATAAAATGAAGTATAAGTCAGATAGTGCCGGATTCTGGGATGGAACCTACAAGCAGGCAGCGGTTGTTGATGTACAAACCCGCAAAACAGTGCTTCTTACTAAAGGAGAGAGTGACAGCCAGGCTGATAGCTGGTCACCGGATGGAGAATGGGTGGCGGTGTCAGGGAATCCGAATACAGACCAGGATTTCTCTTTCCACCGTGATGTACGCCTTATTCATATTCAGACGGGGAATGAAACGGTAATTACAAATGGCAGGGGATATTTTGGGGATGCGGCCTTTTCTCCGGATGGAAAGTATCTTGGCTATCTTGGACATGAACGTGAATATGAAAATGCAACCCTTGTAAAACTGTGGCTTTATGAACTGGAAACTGGAATTACCACTTGTGTGACGGATGGGCTTGACATCCATGTCGGCGATGCCATGGCCGGTGATTTCCAGCAKGGAGCCAAGGTGCCGGGAATCCTGTGGGGCAGGGAGGGAAGCTTTTACTTCCTGGCTTCCGATAATGGGAATACGGTGATTTATTATGGGAATGTCAATGGGGAGGTTTATCCTGCCTTGCTGGATGACCAGCATGTGTACGGCATGTCGCTTGACCCCCGGAAGCAGGAGATTGTGGCGGCCATCAGCAGGCCGGCACTCCCGGGCGAATTATTCAAACTCGAGGTGACGACAGGGCAGCTAAAACAGCTGACGGCAGTCAATGAAGCTTATGCCCGTACTCTAAAGATTAGTGAACCGGAAAGAATCCAATTCAACTCAAGTGACGGCCTGAACCTTCATGGCTGGCTGCTCAGGCCGACCCTGTTCCGGGAAGGGGAGAAATATCCTCTAGTGGTTGAAATCCACGGAGGGCCGCACGCCATGTATGGCAACACCTATTTTCATGAACTTCAGGTCCTTGCGGCGAAGGGCTATGCGGTTTTGTATATAAACCCCAGAGGAAGCCACGGGTATGGACAGGATTTCGTTGATGCGGTAAGAGGCGATTACGGCGGCGGGGATTACGAAGATATCATGGCTGCAGTCGATTATGCGCTTCAAACGTACTCCTTCCTGGATGGAAATCGTCTGGGTGTCACGGGAGGCAGCTACGGCGGCTTCATGACGAACTGGATTGTCGGGCATTCGACCCGCTTCAAGGCGGCTGTTACCCAGCGGTCGATCTCAAACTGGATCAGTTTTTACGGTGTCAGCGACATCGGATATTATTTTACAGAATGGCAGATAAAGGCTGATTTCAAGAACCTGGACAAATTGTGGAAGCATTCTCCTCTTGCCTACGCGGATAAAATCCAAACTCCGCTTCTGATTCTGCACAGCGAAAAAGATTACCGCTGTCCCATCGAACAGGCTGAACAGCTTTTTATTGCCCTTAAAAGGCAAGGCAAAAAGGCGAGGCTGGTCCGGTTCCCCGAATCGAACCACGAACTTTCGCGCAGCGGCAAGCCTGAGTTTAGGCTGCAGCGGCTGGAATATATAGCAAGCTGGTTCGAAGAGAATTTAAAATAAGAAAGGATTCCGCAAAGCTGACCGCTTTGCGTTTTTTTTAGGAGGGCAAAAAAAAATGCGCAAAACAGGTTAAGCAAGGGAAAAAAGAAGGAAAATAAGAGCAACAGGAAATGAAACCTTTGAAAGGGTTTTAATGTCAACATATATATCTGACAAAATGGTTGGAGGAGATTTGATGAGAGCAGAGCGCCATGAGAGAAAAAAGCGGAAGGGCCGGCGGAGAATCAGATGGGCATCTGTTTTGGTTGTTCTTTTCCTCCTGGCTGGAGGAGTCAGCCTATATGCCTATCTCCAATATCGGTCCGGAGTCGCAGCATCCCAGCAAGTTGCTGGGGAAAAACCCGAGGAGTATCCTTTTGAAGGAAGAAGGGATGAAAATGGCTTGGCGAATATCCTCCTTCTGGGCAGTGATTCCAGGAAAGGGGAAAAGGCGCGGACGGATACGATCATGATTGCCAGCTACAATCCTGATAAAGGAACCTATAAGCTCGCTTCCATCATGCGTGATACGTACGTAAGCATTCCGGGGCATGGGGAAAATAAAATCAATGCGGCATTTGCCTATGGCGGGCCGGAACTGGKGCGCCAGACCATTAAAGAGAATTTTGATGTGGAATTTCAATACTATGCAATTGTGGATTTTAAAGGATTTGTCAATGTGATTGATACCGCTTTCCCCAACGGTGTCGAAGTGGAAGTTGAAAAACAGATGTCGGACAATATTGGCGTAACGCTTGAACCCGGCGTTCAAAGGCTGGATGGAGAGCATCTGCTTGGGTATGTCCGGTTCAGGCAGGATGCGATAGGAGACTTTGGCAGGGTTGAGAGGCAGCAAAAGGTCATCAAGGAAGTTGGAAACCAGTTTGCAACCTTCCAAACAGTGCCCAAGCTTCCCAAGCTCGTCGGAGTTGTTACTCCCTTCGTCAATACAAATCTAAGCACAAGGGATATGATTTCAATCGGCAAAGGGTTTCTGTCCAAAGAAAGCCGGAATGTTGAGACACTTAGAATCCCGGTAAAAGATTCTTTCCAGGATATGCGGGTAAGCGGGGCCGGCCTTGTCCTGTCCATCGACCTGGAGCAAAACCGCGAGGCCTTGAAGCAATTTTTATATGAATAATTTGCCATCTGCTTTTTTAAGGAATCAAAAAAGGTGTACAATGGGTATGAGGCATACATACCCTCTTTGCAATAAAGGAGAATTCAATGGATTTCGAACTTCTGAAGGAATGGATCACACTAGAAAATTTAATGGATTTAATCGGTCAATACCGGGCTCTGGGCCCTTTTGCGGGAATCCTTCTGCCGCTGCTGGAAGCGTTCCTGCCGTTTCTGCCTCTCTTTTTGTTCGTCATGGCCAATGCCAACGCTTTTGGTCTATGGCTGGGGTTCCTTTTTTCCTGGATAGGGGCCTGTACAGGAGCCATGCTGGTTTTCTGGCTCGTCCGTAAATATGGACAGAGGAGGATGCTGCAATTCCTGCAGAGGCACAAGCAGGTACGAAAAGGGATGAGCTGGGTGGAGCGCCATGGATTTGGCCCGTTATTTCTGCTGCTCTGCTTCCCTTTCACTCCCTCTGCACTTGTAAATATAGTGGCAGGCCTTTCCAAGATAAGCCTGCACCAATATATGCTCGCCGTTATGGCCGGCAAAATGGTGATGATATTTACCATCAGTTTCGTGGGCCATGATATTCGTTCACTTATCACGCAGCCTGTCAGGACAGCCATTGTTGGCCTGATTATATTTGCTCTGTGGTATGTAGGCAAGTTAATTGAAGTAAGAATGAATATGAGTGTTGATAAGGACCATGCTGAATAGCCCGCAAACGAAAAGGACAAGGTCGAATAAAGAGGCGGTGGTTTGGTTGAACGATGGATTGAAAAGTGAAGGTGCACAGTGGCTGAAGGCTGCGGCGGCAGGTGTCATCCTTTTCGCGTTTATTAGGACATTCTTTTTCACCAGTTATATTGTTGAAGGGGAATCCATGATGCCTACGCTGGAGGAAGGCAATAAGCTGGTTGTCTATAAGATTGGCTTTCACCCGGAAGAGCTGGAGCGGTTCGATGTAATTGTCTTTCACGCAAATAAAAAAGAAGATTATGTTAAAAGAGTCATAGGCCTTCCCGGTGACCAGATTGAATATCGGGACGATGAGCTGTTCATTAACGGCAAGAAAGTAGATGAGCCGTTCCTGGAAAAATACCGGGCCAAAGTCTTTAATGGTTCTCTGACAGGCAACTTTACCCTCGAAGAGATCACGGGAAAGAAAAAGGTTCCGGAAGGACAGCTTTTTGTGATGGGCGATAATCGCCATGGCAGCTGGGACAGCCGCCACTTTGGCTATATTCCTGTTAAGGAAGTTGTGGGGAAAGTAAATCTCAGGTATTGGCCGCTGGAAGAATTGGATATGTCATTTTAGTGCATCCGGAGGGATGCATTTTTTAATAGTAGAGTGCACAATACGGGCAAACACGGT